>JAYVRX010000119.1:0-17553 GCA_043775825.1 Deinococcales bacterium | reverse complement strand
AAAACGTGCCGAATTTGTTGACGCTCGGTTTGCCGCGCCACAACTCGGTGCTGTCATAACACGCCACCGCGCTGATGTTCTCGAGCTTGACTGGTTTTAACGTGTTCGCCTCGCGCAGTGTGCCACGGAAGCTGACGGCATCGGCGGGTTTGTACAACGGACGATCTGTTTGCCCAGTCAACTTATACTTTTCCACGCCGTAACTCTGCCACCACGACCTCGAGAGCGCCCAGTTGTTGCCAGCGTTCGCAACGATCAGTCCGCCCTTGTCGGTATTTAACTCGAGTTTGCCCAGCCCGTTGCTGTCGGTTTTGATTTGCGTCTGTTTCGCTCCCTCAATCGCAAAAACGTTGGCGGCTTTGCGTTGCCCGTTGCTGCGATTGACCGTTAAAACGTTCACTTTGCTGTCACTGCGTTTCACGACCATGCCCAATTCTGTGACCAGCGCAATGCCCACGCCTTTGGACTGCCCGTTTGAAAATCCAATCAAGTACAAACCAGGCTCGAGCTTGCCGATTTTAACTTGGTCGTAACGCTGATCGAGTTGCACCGAATCGCGCCGCACCACCACGGTTTTGACGTTTTCGGGAATTTTTAGGGTGCTGTAACCCTCGTTTGGCTTAAGGCGCAACAGTGCCAGGGGGTCGAGCACGCGGTTGATCGTGAAATCAACTTTTGTTACGTTGGAGTAACTGTAAATGTTGAACTGAGGATTTTCTGTCGGTAAGAAAATCCCCCTCGAGTACACGTACAGGGGGGTCGCCTGCTTTAAAGCGAACACCGCACTGATGCCGAGCAACAAAAGCAAGACAAGCCACAACCTCGAGAATGGTTTCATGGGTTTAGTTTACCTAGATAAACCTGAAATCAATCTGATGGATGAGATTCTAAAATCTGAAACGCGTTATTCGGTTTGTCCAACCGCAAATCGCTTCAGTCCTGCCAAGTCAATCAAAATCGTGCGACGGTATTCGATCTCGATTAAACCTGCTTGGCGCAGTTGCTTTAAGATTTTTGCCGTGCTCTCGCGTGTGCCGTTCACACCCTGCGCGATGACCTCTTGCGAGATTCTTAAGCTCGGGCGACCCAAGCTGTCGTTTTCGCACAGTGGTGTACGAATCAACTCGAGCAAATACCGTGCGATCCGCTCAGGCAGTTCGCCCAGTTGCAAATGCGTTTCAAATTTCATGACCCGCGCCAATTGTTCAGACAGGTTTTTGGTGACTTGAATCAGCATGTTCGGGTCGGTCACGGCAGGGGAGAGCATCTCGAGCGTCAAATCGGTCAGGGCGTGGGCTTCAACGGTATGAATTTGAGCGTTCAAGGATTCCTCGCCGAAGTAATCCCCTGGCAGCACGTGACGCACGACCACGGTACGACCATTGGGGCTGAGTTTGGTCACCCTCGCCATACCAGCCGTCAAGCGGTACAGACTCTCGCTGGGGTCGCCTTCCAGGTAGACTGGGCTGCCTTTTGAAACTCGAAGTTGTGGGGCGGTTCTGGGTGTATTTGGAATGAACTGATTCATGATTTCTCCTTCTTGGTGTTGGCTTCTAAACCGCCAAGTAAAATACCGGTCACTCGAGACGCCAAATCTAGCCAAGTTTTCTGATGCTCCGCGACGTTCATTTCTGAAAGTAAACTGAGGAAGGCAAATGTGCTAAATCTGGTGTCGTGCGGACGCAATTCGCCTGTCGTAACCCCAAGTTCAAATACTTGATGGGTTTTGCCAAAAATATGGCTGTAAAAACCTGCTCCCAAGGTTTTCTGATGCTCAAGTGGCAAAAAGTGCATGGTGTCTTGTAACACCCGCTGGGTTTGCCGTGTGTCTCGAAAAACGAATTTCGCTATCGCCTCCAGTCTTTCCCGTACAGTGTTGCCTGAGTCAAACGCGTTTTGAAAACCATCTTTGTTCAGTCCAATGTGCTTGTTGGCAATCTCGAGCATGATCTGGTCTTTGCCCTCGGGAAAGTGATGGTACAGACTGGCTTTGCGAATCCCGATTTGATCTGCGATTGAGTCCATCGAAACGCCAAGATAACCGTGCTCGTGAAGTAAAGCGTCTGCCGCGTTTAAAGCCCGTGCTCGAGTATTTTCGGTTTGGTGTTTTAGAGGTCGGGGCATTTAATCTACCGATTGGTAGGTTAAAGGGTTTTAAGGCTCGAGAATTCAGGCTGGGTTACAAAGCGCGAAACCCAGCCCCGCGCACAAACCGTCCGGGCAGCGCCCCAGTGTGCCCTCCGTGCTCGAGCACCCGCACGCCGTTGACCCAAACGTGTTCGATCCCGACTGAAAGCTGATGCGGCTTTTCAAAGGTCGCCAGATCGCCAACGGTTTCGGGGTTGAACAACACCAAATCGGCGTAACAGCCGACCTCGAGCCTTCCACGGTCAGGAATGGACAGTCGTTGCGCCACACTGCTTGTCATTTTGCGAATAGCTTCCTCGAGACTGAGGATTTTTTCTTCACGAACGTACTTGCGCAAGACCCTGGGAAACGTGCCGTAACCCCTGGGGTGGACGGCTTCGGTGGCGGTGCTTGGGTCGTGACCGCCGGCATCCGAAGAAATTTTCACCCAAGGCTCGAGGATTTGAAGTTTCAGATTCTCTTCGCTCATGGTGAAGTAGACCGTGCCGATGCGTTGATGTTCAGACCGCAACAGATCGAACACGCAATCGATCCAATCTGTTCTCCTGGCGGCGGCAACCTCACTCAGTTTCATGCCGACGTACTTTTGATTCTCGGGTTTTCTAAAACCAATCGGCATGATGATTTCGGGTCTTGACGTGTTCATATCGCCGTGTCCCTCGAGGATATCGGCTTTGATTTTGGCGACAGTCTCGGGATTCTCGAGGTTGTCCCAGAATTTGCCCTCCGCGCTGACCCAAGTTGGCAAAATGGCGTCCAAACCCGTGCCGCTGGCTGGATAGGGATACATGTCGGCGGTCACGTCTACACCAGATGCTCGAGCCTCCCGAATCATCGCCAGCACTTCGGGCATTTTGTGCCAGTTGTGTTCACCGCTGGCTTTCAGGTGATAAATCTCACTTGGAATTCTGGCTTCTCGAGCGATTTTTAGGGTCTCGAGAACGCCCTCGAGCAGACCATCGCCCTCGGAGCGCATGTGGGTGATGTACACCCCGCCAAAACTGGCGACGACCTTGCAAACTTCAATAATCTCCTCAGTGCCAACAAATTCGTCAGGTGGGTAAATCAGGGCGTAAGCCACGCCCATCGCACCGTCCGTCATGGCATCCGCCATCACATGTCGCATGACCTCGAGTTCGCTGGCATTGGCTGCGCCCATGCGCATTCCACAGGCGAATGAACGCAGTGTGCCACCCGCCAGAAATGAGGCGACATTCGGGCTGACTTTGCCCTCCATAAACTCGAGCCAATCTTTAAAACAGCTCCAACCTCGAGCGCGATCATGCCATTCCTCTGACAGCAGGCTGCTGCTCGAGAACGGTTGTGTGATTTCGCCACCGAACGGTGCGGGCGTCCAACCCTCACCCATCACCTCGAGCGTCACGCCCTGGGTAATTTTGCCCAGGCAACGCCCGTCACGCATTAACGGCACAATACTATGGCTTTGAATGTCAATAAAACCAGGACAAAGCACCAAACCCGTGGCATCAATGGTTTCTCGAGCTTCAGTTGCCGGTATTTTTGCGGCAATTGCTGTAATTTTATCGCCTAACACGCCAACATCGGCATAAAACCACGGGTTGCCCGAACCGTCGATCACTCGAGCATTCTGAATCAAGACATCAAATTTTGGCATAACCAAGTTTACGCCAATCCGCAAGTCTCGAGAATGTCAGAATCGCGGTTTTGGTGCTAGAATTTGCCCATCAGGGTGTTCTTTGGAGGAATTGCAAAACATGCCCATCTTACCCATCGGAGATCGGCGCTTAGGAGCGATTCTGTTGTCATCGCTCGAGTTAAATGAAACGCAGTTTGAACAAGCCATTAGCAAAAGTGCCAGCAGCAGTGAGCCGCTCGCCGATTCGTTGATTGAACTGGGGTATATTACCGAACAAGCCATTTTGTACCGCTTGCAAGAAGAACTCGAATTGCCAATCGCCGATTTGCGCAAATGCCCAGCGCCAACCTCGGAATTGAAGCACATTTTCAGTGGTCACAACGCCCAGCAATGGAACGCGCTGCCGCTCAAACGAAGTGGCGATAACACCCTGCACGTTGGCTTTATTTACCCGCTCGATTCAAAATTGATCGAAATCGTCGAAAACACCACAGGCTGCAAAGTGGTCGTTCATCAGGTCTTGCGCGAACATTACCGCTGGGCGCTGGCGTTGTACTACCCAGAATTGCGCCTGCCGATTCCAGCCTTTCCCCAAGACAGCAAACAAGAGTTGTTGGGGCAACGCCTTCGGGCGCTCAAACGCGTGACCAAAGACGAACTTCAGACGGCACTCTTGACCCAAAGCAACACCCATGAACGATTGGGCGAGATTTTACTGGCAGCCAACGTCTTAAACGAAACCGAACTGTACCGAATCCTTGCCGAACAATCCAACCTCGAGTTTCTGGAGTCGAGCAGTGACCTGAAAATTTCGCCAAGCGTGCTCGAGACGGTCACGCGCGGCGATGTCAAACGCTTTAGGGCGTTGCCACTGGGCTTTACCGAGGACGATTACCGAATTTTAACCACCGAACCCAAAAAACAAATCCAACTCGAGGATTTCTTTGAACGCCCCGTGAAATTGGTGCTGTGTACCCCAAGCGAATTTGAGGTGGCGCTCGAGCGTTTCTTTCCAGCCAAAAACGTTCAGGTCAGACCGTTTCAAGAACGCCGTTCTAAATTGCGCGACGCCTTCGAGAACTCACAAAAAGCCGTGCCAGTCTTTGACCTCGAGCATGACCGTCCAGACAAAAGCGTGCAGCACTTAATCCCTGAACAGAAAATGCGTCAATTTCAGGTTTACCCGTATCGTTGGCATCATGATGCGCTGCAAGTCTTGATTGCCAACCCGAGCGATGTGTTTGTGCTCGACGACGTGCAATTGATTGTCGGGCGGTTGGTGACGCCCGTTAAAGCCAAACCAGAAGACATTGAATTCTTAATCCATCACGCGTTTGAAAAACCAAAATCCGAACTCGAGCAACTGACTATTATTGAGCAACCTTTACAACAATCTCAAACCAATATTTCGGGATTGACACCAACTGATTTTCAAAACCCCAGCAACTTTGAGCAATTCATGCAACAAAATCCAGAATTGATTGAAGTGCTGCGGGCTTTGGTGCGCGAAGAGATCGAAGTGTTAAGAGACCAACTGTTGATTGATTTAAATTTAAAGGCTCGAAAGGGAAAATAAGGTGTGTTTTAAAGCATTTAACGACTTCTCGTAGGACGTTTTCTAAAATAAAGGGGAGCTATGAAACGAAATATTTTATTCGTAGGTTTCATTCTATCAATCATGGCAGTATCAATTCACGGCGCAGCACAAAACACTACTGGTAAAATTGATTATTATGTCATTCGTGATGGATTCTCCAACATATACTTTTAGTTTACGCTCAACTGTGTATGTTGGAGATGCAATTGCTTTCTTTAATGAAATTGCGACATCAGATGTGCCTCCAAGTGGAAACCCTCTTGAAAGTGATTACCGAAAAATACTTTCCATTACTACATACTATTTTATGGGTTATGATTCATCAAAATCCTTGCGAATACTACGTAAAATTAATAATTATCTTGTTCCAGCTTTAAACAGTACCCTAGAACTTACATTTCCTATTAGTGAATCAGGTTCTACACAACTTGATTTAATTCAATCACCATCAAGAACAAACCCAATTATGGTTAGTATTATGGCAAACGTAAGCTCGCCTATGACCACGCAATTGATTACCAAGCTTGAATCAATTGGAATCCCAACCAAAAAGTAAAGTTTTAATTTACTTTGATTTTCCCCCACTTGAGAATGTCTGTGAAACTTACAGATATTCCCAAGAACCCTTTCTAAGATTTCAACAACAGCCTTGAGTTTTGAGGCTTCTGAGTCTGATTTGCGTCTCGAGTTAAAATCACGGCACTCTCGAGAATGCCGTGACTTCCCTCATGGTGGAGTTGGAGGGATTCGAACCCTCGACCTCTTGAGTGCGATTCAAGCACGCTCCCAACTGCGCCACAACCCCAGTAATCGCTCAAAAATCCTATCATGGTCTTGTCACGCCCGCAAGTCAAAATAGAAGCGCTTGGGCGTATTGCAGAGGCAAAATAGGTTGGGTGTAGAACATTTGAACCGTTTGCAATCCAGCATCGTAGCTAACAATTGACTAAGGTAAAACCAAATACACTCTTACCATCTCTCAGGAGGAAACCATGAACCGAAAACGAATGCAATCACTAGGACTGATTCTCGCCGTGACCCTCACCAGCCTTGCACTGGCGCAACAAAAAGGTACGGTTTCGATTGGCAGCAAACTCGATTCCGAAGGGCAATTGCTTGGGCAGATGATGCGCCTCACGCTCGAGCACGCTGGTTTTACCGTCAAAGCACAAATCCCGACGGGCAATACCTTTGTCACCCGCAAAGCGCTTCTTGAAGGGCAGATTGATATTTACCCCGAATACACGGGTTCGGCGATCAATAATTTTTTCAAAGGACAAAAAATTCCTGTCGGTGCTCCATCTCGAGCCTCGCAGTCTTACGCGATTGTCAAAACCCTTGACTTAAAACTGAACAACATTGCTTGGCTCGAGCGTGCGCCTGCCAACAACACTTTTGCGGTGGCGATTCCCAAAACCCTGGCAACCCGCGAGGGTTTGAAGTCCTTGGTGAATTTGGCGGCTTATGTCAATAAGGGTGGCGTGCTGAAAGTAGTCGGTTCTCAAGAATTTTTTGAACGCGCCGACGCCTTCCCAAGTTTCGAGAAAGCTTACGGTTTTAAATTAAAACCTGAACAAAAAGTGGTCATCGCAGGCGCGACCACCACCCAGACCGAACAGGCTGCCGCCAGCAACACCGACGGTGCGAATGCGGCAATGGCGTACGGTACGGACGGTGCGATTGCCGCGCTCGGTTTGGTGGTCATGACCGATCCCAAAGGGGCGCAACCCGTCTATCAACCCGCCCCAACCGTGCGCGGTGAAATCTTAAAAAAGCATCCTGAAATTGCTGGTTTGCTCAACCCAATTTTTAAGGGTTTGACCTTGGCGGTCTTGCAAAACCTCAACCGTCAAATTGATCTCGAGGGCAAAGCACCCCAAGAGGTTGCACGGACTTACTTGGCAAGCAAGGGTTTTCTAAAGTAAATCTCGCTCGAGCAGCAAAAAATTGTGGGACGGGTGTGGTCTCATCCCCGTCCCATTTTAGACTCGAGGTGAATCATGAATTTAGGGCGAAATCCAAACCGAATTGCGCTTCTTGGTTGTCTGTTGGCAATCTCGAGTTTGGTGCTGCTGCCGTTCCTCGAGTTGAAAGCCAACCGTTTGATTGCGGGTAACGGTTACCGAGTGCTCGAGATGGGTACGGCTGGATGGTGGTTGCTCGGCTTGGTGGTCTTGGCAGGTTTGGGCGCTTTTTTGATGCCGCGTTTTCGTGCTGCTGCGCTTGCAATTTTGGGCAATTTGATCTTGATTCTCAGTGTCATTTTAATCGGTGTTGACGCCAGAAACTTGCTCGGCTCGAGCACCCTGGCTCGGGTTTCGCTTGCGCCTGCCGCGTGGTTGATGTTGGTTGCCAGTAGCTTCCTGATTTTTGCGGCGCTGAATGACCTCGAGAATATTTGGTTCAAACGTCTGACCTCGAGTTTTGGAATACTGGTTTTTTTGGTGATTTTGTTGACGGGTGGACTCTCGAGTTTAAGCGTGATTCGTGAATACCAAACCCGTTTCGATACTTTCTGGCTCGAGCTTGGACGACATTTGGGACTGGCATTTTTGGCGCTTGTCAGCTCGAGCCTGTTCGGTATTCCATTGGGCTTCTGGGCTGCCAGGTCAAAGCGTTTTGAAGGTTTTATTCTTGCCCTCTCGAGTTTGCTGCAAACCATTCCAAGCCTTGCCCTGTTGGCGCTGTTGATTACGCCATTCTCGGCGCTGGTTCGTGCCTTTCCAATCCTCGAGTCCTTCGGCATTCGGGGCATCGGGTTTGCCCCAGCCATCACCGCTTTGACGGTTTACGGTTTGCTGCCCATCGCCCGAGGGGTGCTTAACGGTTTAAAGTCAGTTCCCGAAACGGCACTCGAGGCTGGGCGCGGCATGGGCATGACATCGGTTCAACTCTTTTTCAGCGTCGAACTGCCATTGGCACTCGGCTTAATTTTGAACGGCATTCGTACCAGCGCCGTTCAACTTGTGGGACTCAGCACCTTATCCAGTTTGATTGGCGCTGGCGGTTTGGGCGTCTTTATTTTTGGTGGTTTGGGCAGTGCCGCCAACGATCTGGTGCTGCTCGGCGCGATTCCGGTCTTGGTGCTGGCGGTTTTAACCGATGCTGGGTTCAGGACGCTCGAGCAAGCCAGCATTCCCAAAGGTTTACGATGATTGACCTTAAAAATGTTTTTAAGAAATACGGCGAAACCATTGCCGTCAACAATCTGAATCTCACTGTCGAGACTGGTGAGATTTGCGTGTTGATCGGTCCGAGCGGTTGTGGCAAGACTACCACCTTAAAAATGATCAACCGCCTGATCGAACCCAGTTCGGGACAGATTTTAATTGATGGGCGCGACTCGAGCAGCCTCAAACCCTTTGAATTGCGGCGCGGCATTGGTTATGCGATTCAAAGCGTTGGGTTATTTCCACATTTGACGGTTGCCGAAAACATTGCGGTTGTGCCAAAACTGCTCGCTTGGCAAAAACCGAAAATTGAGGCTCGAGTCATGGAACTCCTCGAATTGATCGGACTCGAGCCGAACCGTTACGCAAACGTCTACCCCAAGGCGCTCTCTGGTGGTCAAGCTCAACGGGTTGGCGTGGCTCGAGCGCTGGCGGCAGACCCGAACGTGTTGTTGTTCGATGAACCGTTTGGCGCGGTTGATCCGCTGACCCGTGAAAGATTGCAAAACGAATTTTTAGACTTGCAACAACGCCTCAAGAAAACCGTGGTTTTTGTCACCCACGACATCGACGAAGCCATCAAACTTAGCGATCGTATTGCCATCATGAAGGACGGCATCTTAGAGCAATACGCCACACCCGAAGCGATGCTCGAGCAACCCGTAAATGCTTTCGTGCGCGATTTTATCGGCGCGGATCGGGGTTTAAAACGGCTCGCTCGGGTGTCCGTGCAAGAGGTCATGCGTCCAAGCGCGGGCGTTAAACTCGAGGATCAAAAAGATCAAACCATAAGCGTTTTTGTGGTGGACTCGAGCGGCGTCTTGCGCGGCTGGGTCAATCCCAAAGCTTTGGGTGCTCAAGATGCTTTTAGTGCGCACCCTTGGCAGGAGATCAGCGTTTTTGAAAACACAAACGTCCGTGAAGCCTTATCCAGAATGATCTCGCTGGGTTTCCAAGTGTTGCCAGTCGTGAATGAACTTGGCGTTTTGAAAGGCGAATTGACCCTCGAGCAAGCCATGAACGCCAAAGGAAATTCGTGAACGCCAGCCGCAAATCTGTGCTTCAGGTGCTGGTTTTGGGTGTGCTTTCGTTTGCGCTTATCTTGTTCGTCTTCACCCAAACCAGGGCTTGGGAGATCGTTTTAAAGTTTTTGTTTCCGCTCGAGCAAAACGTTTTGTACGGCACAGCATCACTGCTCAGTCTGGCAATCACGCATCTTCGCTTGATTGTTGTCTCGAGTCTCATCACCACGATTTTGGGTGTGGCTCTGGGCATTTTTGTGACTCGAGCCTCGGGGCGTGAATTTTTGCCGCTCGTCTCGAGTTTCACCGCTCTTGCCCAAACTTTTCCGCCCGTGGCGGTGTTGGCGCTCAGTTACCCAATTTTGGGTTTTGGTTTTTATCCGGTTTTGATTGCGCTTTGCTTGTACGGTTTGCTGCCCGTTTTGGCGGGCACACTCGCAGGCATTGGCAGTGTCGATGCGGCGGCACTCGAGGCGGCTCGAGGTATGGGCATGACGGGGTTTCAGGTGCTAACCCGCGTCGAGCTTCCGCTGGCTTTACGCCCGTTGCTTGGCGGCATTCGCACCAGTTTGGTCATCAACATTGGCACGGCTGCCATCGGCGCTGCGATAGGTGCGGGCGGTCTGGGTTTACCGATTTTTGCTGGACTCGAGAATCAGAATTTTGCTTTTGTGCTGGAAGGTGCGCTGGCGGTGGCGATGTTGGCACTCTGGGCAGATTGGGTCATGGGTTTGCTCGAGAATGCTTTGATAAACAGCTAACCTTTTTTCAAAATCTCGAGTACCTGTTCGTGCAGCAAGCCGTTTGTCCCAACTCCATCGCGTCCGTAAATGGTGGGTTTGCCAGTCCAGTCGCTAAAATTCCCGCCCGCTTCGCTCAGAATTGGCACGATTGGCGCACAGTCCCAAGGGTTCATACCAGCATCCAACATCACGTCGGCGCGACCTGTGGCAACCAGCAAATATCCGTAACAATCGCCCCAACCCCTTGTAAGCTGCATCTTGCTGGCAAGCTGGTCGTAAGCTGTACCACGTTTTCTGCAACTTTCGCTCGAGGTGGTCAGTAACGTGGCATTCTCGAGTTTGCTGGTGTTGGAAACTTGCGCACGCCGACCATTCCAGTAACAGCCCAAACCTGTCGCCGCCGAGATTAATTCGTTTAAAGCTGGCATGTAGACCACACCCACTTTGACCTGTCCTTCAATCTCGAGTCCCACAAGCGTGCCGTACAGTGGTACGCCGCGCACAAAGCTTTTTGTGCCGTCCAGTGGGTCAATGATCCAACGAAAGTCTGGGTCGCCCTCGGTTGCCCCCTCTTCTTCACCAAGAATGCTGTGGCTTGGGTAATGCTCTTTAATAACGGCGCGAATGGTCGCTTCAGATTCGCGGTCTGCAATTGTGACAGGCGAGTTGTCGGCTTTGGTTTGAACACTGACACCCGCATTGAAATACGCCAAGGTTCGTTTCCCGCCGGTGTAAGCGGCTTGGATGGCGATGTTTAAAAATGGCTCAAGGTTGGGCATGAGTCATTGTTCCATAAAGCTTTGGGTCGTGTTGTCTCGAGTCAATAAAAACCTCGAGATGAATGCTCAAAGCTTGCTTTTTTGGTGATGTTCAGCGCTTTAAACTGAATTCCCTCAACGCCCGAGTCTGTTCGTTGCTGGTTTTAAACTCTGGGAAATCGGGGTTGGCTTTACGGTCTGGTGGGCGCACAAAAACCCTCGAGTCAACCTGTATAGAACCATCACCACGAATTTTTTCGCGTTGCGGTTTGGCAGGAATTCCAAACGCCACGGTATGAGGCGCAATGTCTCTGGTGACCACGCTCATCGTACCGATCATGCTGTCGTCGCTTAAGGTTGTGCCTGCCAGCACGGTGGCGTGGTAGGTCACACGAACCCCAGCGCCGATGGTCGTGTGCTTTAAGGTCACATCTGGCGTCTCGAGCGGGCTGTGGGTGTGCGAGTAGACGTTAACAAAGTCCGAAAGTCCAGACCTGTCGTGCAGGGTCACGCCGCCGATGTCATCAACCAGAACGTTGCGGTGCAATGTGACGTTATTCCCGACCTCGAGATTATACCCAACGCTGAACTGCACGCCTGGGAAGGCTTTAAAGTTTTCGCCAACGCGTTTGAAAATATGCTTTGCCAACACGCGTCTAAAACGCACGCCAAATTCGACGCTTTGGGCGGCAGGGGAGAGGTCAAAGTTGTACCAAAGCCACAAGAGCGGTTTGACTTTGGCAAATTTTACCAAGTCAACAGTCGTGTAATATTCCGCCTCGAGCGTGATGTTGCTGGGGTCAAGGTTGAGGGCGGCAATCGGTGCTTTTGCCAGGACATCGCTGTAACTCGAGGCGTGCAAAAACTGTGCCAGAAGTTCTCGGCAGAGTTCATTGCGGTTGGTGTCTACATTCTCGAGTTTGCTATTGAGGTCTTCAAGAAAGCTTGTAAAGGCGTCTTGCGCGTCGTTGGGGATTGTTCGGGTCTCGAGCCACATGGTTTTTAGAGTTTAAGACCTGTTGCCTTGTTTGCTGGTATTGGATGTGACAGGAGTTCATGCCACTTGTCGGGGACTAATAATTTGTCTTCATGAACTGACCGATTCAAGTTTGTGGTGTTTGACACCTTCCTTTGATAAGAACGTCTGCCAAGGAGTGTTGACCTTCCTTGAGCTGAGAATTGCACACTTAAGAGTTTTTCATTCTAATTGTCGTATTACTGCCATTATGTAAAGCTAAATTTTAACTCATCAAGCTCGCGTACCTTACGAGAGGAGGCACACATGAAAAAAGTTTTAGCACTTATTGGCGCAGCATTCCTTTCAACCGTTCTCGCACAATCGGCTACCCCAGGTACGATTGTTGATGTGGCATCTGCTAACAAGGACTTCAGCACCCTGGTGACTGCCATTAAGGCGGCAGGATTGACAGAAACGCTTGCAGGCAAAGGACCATTCACCGTTTTTGCCCCAACCAATGCCGCCTTTGAAAAACTTCCCAAAGGCACGCTCGAGACGCTCTTAAAACCAGAGAACAAAATGCAATTGACCGACATTTTGACCTATCACGTGGTTTCTGGCAAGGTTATGGCGGCAGATGTGGTCAAGCTTGACGGCAAAATGGCAAAAACCGTCAATGGTGCGGAAGTCAAAGTCAAACTTGGCACGGACAAGGACGGCAAGGCAACGGTCATGGTCAATGATTCGCTGGTGACGACCACCGATATTGCAGCTTCAAACGGCGTGATTCACGTGATTGACACTGTTTTGATGCCGCCCAAAAAGATGAAGTAAAACTTCTAAGCCCTCATTCAGCCAGGCTCATCTCGAGCCTGGTTTTTGTTGGCGCGTTAAACTGGTTTATGGCGTTGCAACTTGGTGTTTGTGATTATCCCGAGCAAATCTCTGAACAAGAATGGTTGACCTTTCCCAAACGCATGAAAGCTTTGGGCTTGAAATTTGTGCGGGTTGCAGAATTCGCCTGGAGCAAACTCGAGCCAAAGTCTGGACAGTACGCGTTTGAGTGGCTTGACCGTGTGATTGATGCGCTTCATACAGAGGGATTGCAGGTAGTCCTCTGTACGCCCACCGCCACCCCGCCAGCTTGGTTGGTCCGCGCACATCCAGAAATTCTGCCTGTGGACAAGGAAGGTCGCGTGCGGGGTTTTGGCTCGAGGCGACATTACGATTACTCGAGCGACGTTTACTGGCAAGAATCGGCGCGAATTGTCGAAGCGATGGCAAAGCGTTACGGCGCTCATCCTGGCGTGATCGGTTGGCAAACCGATAACGAGCATGGTTGCCACGACACCACCCGTTCTTATTCTCCCGCCGCGCTCGAGAAATTTCAAATCTGGCTCGAGCAGAAGTATGTTGATACTGATGCTTTAAACCAAGCTTGGGGCAATGCGTTTTGGTCGCAAGAATACGGTTCGTTTAGCGAAATTGGACTGCCCAATTTGACTGTCACCGACCCCAACCCAAGCCAAGTGCTCGACTTTTACCGATTCTCGAGTGACCAACTGATTGGCTACGATAAAATGCAAACCCAAATTTTGCGTCAGCACTCGCCAGGGCGGTTTGTGACGCATAATTTTATGATTTTCTTTTCCGACTTTGACCATTTCAAAGCCGCCGAGCACCTGGATTTTGTCAGTTGGGACAATTACCCGACGGGGATGCTCGAGACTTCAAACGTTTCCGAATTGCTCAAAACCGAGTACGCCCGAACGGGGCATCCCGACATGATTGCACTGAACCACGATGTCTACCGTGGTCTTAAAAACGGTAAGGGTTTTTGGGTCATGGAACAACAGTGCGGGCAGGTCAATTGGGCGACTCACAACCCATTGCCAGTTGAAGGCGCGGTTAAACTCTGGACGCTACAGGCAATGGCGCACGGTGCGGATGCCGTCACGTATTTTCGCTGGCAGGCGGCATTGGCGGCGCAAGAATTGATGCACTCGGGGTTACTGCGCTTTGATGGCACACCAGACCGTGGCTTGCTCGAGGTGCAAAAGTTTGTCGGCAACCTCGAGGCTCTGAATGACGCGCCAATAGCCAGCAAGGTTGTGGTCTTGCACGATTACAAAAGCTTGTGGGCTTACGACCTCCAAAAACACAGCGCCAATGCAAGTTACTGGGGACAGATGATGCTGTTTTACGGTGTGTTGCGAAACTTGGGTTTGGACGTGGACATCAGACACCCAGATTCTGACCTCTCGGGTTATTCATTAATTGTTGCTCCAGCCCTAACGATGCTAAGCGAGCACACCGCCGCCAACTTTGAGCAAACCGTACAAAATGGCGCTTATTTGCTCTTAGGCGCTCGGACTGGTTTTAGAAAACCGACTGGTGGCGTTTGGGAGTCTCGAGCGCCAGGACCGCTGGCAGAACTGGCTGGCGTGCGCGTGCAAAATTTTGATGCGCTGCGACCTGGTTTAACCTCAAAAATCGAAGCCTTTGACCAAAAGTTTGAAACGCACACCTGGAACGAATCGCTCGAGATCATTCATGACGATGTGAAGGTACTCGGCAAGTATTTTGATGACCCACTGTATTCTCAAATTGCCCTGACCGAGCGCAATGTTGGCACTGGTGCGGTCATGTACGCGGGGTTCTGGTCTGAACGCCTGCTCGAGAAAAGCCTGGAATATGTTTGCGCTCGGGTTGGCATTCCGACCCTCAACCTCGAGAAAGGCTTACGCTACTCGAGGCGCGGCGGTCTGGTTTACGCCCAGAATTGGTCTAAAGGCGGCATTCCCTTAGATTTGCCCGAAGACACCGAATTTTTGCTCGGCTCGAGTTTGCTGGCTCCACACGGCGTTAGCATTTACCGAGAACCCAAAACTTAATTTCAGGACGATTGTTTGCAGTCATTCCAATGTTTTTGTGCCAAAATACGGGCGGCATTTGATAAATACTTTAGATTTGATCTGATTTAACAATTGGTCGCGCAAAAAGCGCTTAAAGTGGAGGTCGCAATGAAACAATTTTTGAAACTGATTCCAATGGTGCTGCTTTTGGCAGCCTGTGCTCCAGCCGTCAAAGTTGATCCCGTCGAATCCGTCACCCAACAAAACGAAGTTGGGTATTACCCCAGCGGTACGGGTCTGGTCTGGCAGTATTTGCTCGAGGGTGAAGTTCCAGGCAGTGTTGTGCCTTACGAATTAAAAGTTGAAGGTCCGCAAGCCATTGAATCCAAAGTGGTGACCGCCTTTCATTTTGTCGGGCGCGGCGCGGAACGCTGGTATTACCGCGACTTCAACAAGGATGGCGTGTTTCTGGTCGCCGAAGGAACACCCAATTTTTACGAGGTCACCTATAACCCCGGCGTTCAAGAGTACCCAAACCAAGGGCGGATTATTGTCGGTAACTCCTGGAATGGCATCAGCCGCATGAAAATCAGCACCCCGCAAGTCAAAAACCGTGAAGCCACCCTGACCTACCAATACCGTGTGCTGGCACAAGAAAAACTCGAGATCAATAAAGTTGTTTACGATGCTTACCGAATTTCCGAGGACAAACGCATCGCTTTGGGCGGCACTGAAAAAGACTTAACTGAGAGCACCCTCATTTGGTTTGTGCCTAAAATTGGTGAAATTCAACGATCCAACCTCAGCGACGGCAAACGCATTCTGGTCGCCCGCAACTTTAAATAAAACGTAGTACCAATCCCAAGGAGCAATATGAAACCCAGCAGCGTTCTCGAGCGAGTCAATTACCCCGAAGACTTAAAAAAACTGTCATTGGAGGAACTCGAGCCGCTTTCCGAAGAACTCCGTTCGGAAATTATTCGCATTTGCTCACGCGGTGGACTGCATCTCGCCAGCAGCCTCGGCACTGTCGAACTGACCGTGGCATTGCACCGAGTGTTCTCGAGTCCCAAAGACCGCTTGCTCTGGGATGTCGGGCATCAAAGTTATGGGCACAAAATATTGACGGGTCGCAAAGACCAGATGGACAACATCAAAAAGGAGGGCGGGATTTCGGGCTTTACCAAAGTCTCCGAATCCGTTCACGACGCCATTACGGTGGGTCATGCCAGCACCAGCCTTGCCAACGCCTTCGGTATGGCGCTTGCCAGGGACGCCATGCTTGGTGACGGCACGGGCGAGTTTTACCACGTCATTCCGATTATTGGCGACGGTGCGCTCACGGGCGGCATGGCGTTGGCGGCGATCAACAACATTGGTTACAAAAAACCAAAAATGCTGATTATTCTTAACGACAACGAAATGAGCATCTCCGAAAACGTTGGCGCGTTAAACACGTATTTCCGCACGCTTCAAGTCCAAAAATGGTTTCAAGATGCCGAAGCCAGCGGCAAAAACCTGGTGCGCCGCTTTTCCAGACCATTAGAGCAAATGATTACCAACGCCAAAGATGCCGCCCGAACCTTCTTTGACCCACACTCTAAAAATCCGTTCAACGCAATGGGCTTAAGGTACGTCGGACCGGTGGACGGACATAACGTGCTGCAACTGGTGTACTGGCTCGAGAAAATTAAAGAACTCGAGGGTCCAACGATTTTGCATATTTTGACCAAAAAAGGCAAAGGTATGAACATTGCCGAGCACGACCCGATTTACTGGCACAGCCCAAGTAAATTCAACCCAAGCCAGCCCGAAGAGGTGCAAAAAGGGTATTCCTGGTCGAACGCCTTCGGTGATGCCGCGATTGAACTGGTCAACCAACGCCGCGACATTTACGTGATTACCCCAGCCATGCGTGAAGGCAGCGGCTTGGTCGAATTTGCCCAGAAGCACCCAGACCGTTATCTGGACACCGGCATTGCCGAAGAGGTTGCCGTGACCGCCGCCGCAGGCATGGCGTTGCGCGGCATGAAACCCATCGTTGCGATTTACAGCACCTTCTTGCAACGCGGTTACGACCAAGTGCTGCACGACATTGCCATCGAAAAACTGAACGTCGTCTTCGCCATAGACCGCGCCGGCGTGGTTGGCGCAGATGGACCGACCCATCACGGCGTGTTTGATTTAAGTTATTTGCGCAACATTCCTAACATCAGCATTTGCGCCCCAAAAGATGCCTTCGAGCTTCGCGCCATGCTGAAAAAATCCTTAACGCAACACGGACCCGTCGCCATTCGTTACCCTCGCGGCAGCGTTAAGCCCGCCCCCGAAGGCAGTTGGGACGACATTACCTGGGGTTCGTGGGAACGCCTGATTCCAGGCAACGACGTGGTGATTCTGGCAGTCGGCAAGACCCTCGAGTACGCCCTCGAAGCTGTCAAAGGCACAAAAGACGTTGGTGTGATTAACGCCCGTTTCATCAAGCCCCTGGACACCACCATGCTCGAGGATATCGCCCAACGCGCCCGAGCCATTATTACTTTAGAAGACAACACCGTGGTCGGTGGTTTTGGTGCGGCGGTACTCGAGCATCTGGCAAGCCGAGATTTAAAACCCGACGTGCGCTTAATGGGCATTCCTGATCATTTTATGGATCATGCCGAAGTAAGCAGCCTTCACGCCCA
>JAYVRX010000118.1:0-17570 GCA_043775825.1 Deinococcales bacterium | reverse complement strand
CTGAGCGAAATCCTGGGCATTTTCAAGCACTGGACTTTCGGACTGTCCCAAGTAAACACCAAACACGGCTTGACGCCATAACCCGAGTTTTGATCACGAGAACAAGAGAAATGAACACGGCGTACTTGTCCGTAAAACATACCGTCAACAGCTTCTTTGGATCGGAGAAAACCATGACCTGAATACTTTCGCTTGGCGCTCTATCCGCCCTTTGACCCAAGACTTCACTCGCAAATTGTTAAAAGGAGATGTCATGAAAAACGTTTACAAATTGGCTTTGATCGGTCTGAGCATCCTGTCCCTGGGAATTGGCTTGTCACAGGTTGGCGCACAATCGCGTTACGACTTTGCAGGCACGTACAACGTCACTGGCGTTAACCCAGACGGCAGCAAGTTCACCGACGTTGTGACGGTTACCGATTACGGCGACGGTTACCGCGTCGATTACGGCGAGGGTGAAACGGGTATCGCCAACGACCTCGGCACGAGCATTGCGATTGCCTCACAAAACAAGGGCATTCCAACAGTGACCCTGCTAAAGATCATCAACGGTTCGCAACTCGAGGGTTACTGGCAGAGCTACAACTCGACCAAAGAAGGTACAGAAACCTGGACGCAAAAATAAAGTAAGCATCCGTTCGCGCCCCAACTTGAGCACCCCAATCCGATCAATTAAGGCGCAAACAAAACTCGAGCCTCAAAAAGTAGCTTGAGGCTCGAGTGTTAAAGAATCTGCCGAACTCGAGATCAACAACTTGGAATTTTTGAACATCAAAGGAGAAAATCATGGCGAAGTACCTGTTGCAGATCAATTACATTGGGGAAGGTATCAAAGGCTTGCTCAGTGAGGGTGGCTCGAGCCGCAAGGCTGTCGCCGAGGCTGCCGCCAAATCCGTCGGCGGCAGCCTCGAGTCCATGTACTACGCCCTTGGCGATACCGATTGTTACGTGATCGCCGATGTGCCCAGCCATCACGCCGCTGTTGCTCTCTCGTTGACCATGAATGCCACTGGGCGGGTCAGCATCACAAGCACCCTCTTGATGACTGCCGAAGACATGGACGCGGCGGTCAAACTCAGCCCAAGCTACCGCGCACCTGGTCAGTAACAACCAACAAAACAGATTCAACAAATGAAAAGCTTCAAGGGGATTTTATGAAGAAATGGTTTTTAATTTTGATTGCCGTTATCGGTTTCTCGAGCTTTGCGGGCGCTCAAAAATTTACAATCGGTGTCGGTTTAATCACCTCGTTTGACAGCACGATTGGCATTGGTTTTGGAATTAACTTGGGCGTCGAAAAGCTGGTAAAGTTGGGCAAAGACCTCGACATTGATGCTCGAGTTGATCTTGAAGGTTTGAGCAGTGGCGGCGTTTTTATTATTGGTGTCAGTGCCGAAGTCATGGTTGCCTACCAAATTTCTGACTTTGGTATTTACGCCGGTCCTCGGGTTTTGTTTGTGCTCAGCCCAGCGTCAGTTTTTGGTTTTGGTGCAATCGTGGGTTTCCGCTACACGCTCAGTAAGGCGTTGTCGCTTTACCTGGAATCCAGGTTGCTTTTCGTGCCAGCCTTTGGATACCAACTCGGGCTTGGTTTACGGTACGCCCTTTAACGTTTCAACGACGCTCGGGATTGCCATTTCCAGTCTCGAGCGTTTCAAGTTTTAAAACTCAACTCGAGCTTCAAGTTCCATTTGAAACCATTACAAATTCAGACCATGCTTTGAGGGTGCGCTTAAGTTTTTTAAGTGGCAAAAATTGATGAACCATTTTGCAGTCCATCCATTTTGAAACTTGAGCTTCGATTGGCTACTCGAGCCTTAAACCAAAAATTAAGAATATCGTTTCCTGAACAATGATTCTCGAGTCAAATGAAATCTATAAATGCACAATCTGCTATTGTGATTTTTGAACCATAAAAATTCAAGGAGGCAAAAAATGGATGAGGCTTTGAAGCTCGAGACGCTCGACCCCGAAAATTGGGATGAAATGCGTGCGCTGGCACACCAGATGATTGATGATGCGTTTCATCACCTTCAAACCCTGCGCGAACGCCCAGTCTGGCAACCCGTCCCCGCCGAGGTCGCGGCAAAATTTCAGGTTTCAGCGCCGCTCGAGCCTGAAGGGGCTGCCTCCACGTATCAGGATTTTAAAGAAGCCATTCTACCGTACCCGATGGGCAATACCCACCCGCGTTTCTGGGGTTGGTATATGGGCAACGGCACGGTGCTCGGGGCGCTGGCAGATTTTATGGCGTCGATCATGAATTCTAACCTTGGCGGCGGCAATCACGTTTCCAGCTTGGTCGAAACCCAAGTAATTGATTGGATCAAAGACATGATCGGCTTCCCGACAGATGCTAGCGGTTTGCTGGTCAGTGGCGGCAGCATGGCAAATTTTATTGCGCTCGCTGTGGCTCGAAACGAAGGCGCGGGTTTTAAAGTTCGAGAATTGGGAATGCAGGCGGCAACGGGGCGTTTGATGGTGTACGCCTCTGGGGAAGTTCACAGCAGCGTTCAAAAAGCGATTGAAACCCTTGGCATGGGTAGCTCGAGTTTGCATAAAATACCGGTCAACTCCGACTACACAATTGACCTTGCGGTGCTCGAGCAAGCCATCAGTGATGACCGCAGCGCAGGGCATCAACCGCTGTGCGTGATTGGCAATGCTGGCACGATCAACACTGGCGCGATAGACGATCTGACCGCCCTGGCTAACCTCTGCGAACGCGAGAAGCTCTGGTTTCATGTGGACGGCGCCATCGGTGCGGTGGCGGTGCTGGCACAAAATGTCAAACCAAAACTGGTGGGCATCGAACGAGCCGATTCTGTGGCGCTCGATCTGCACAAATGGTTGCACGTTCCATTCGAGGCGGGTTGCGTGCTGGTCAGAGACAAAACCGCGCACCGCGACACCTTTGCCCTGACCCCAGAATACCTAGCACTGCAAACTCGAGGTTTAGCGGCAGGCAATTGGTTCAGCGATTACGGTTTGCAACTCTCGAGGCAATTTCGGGCGTTAAAAGTCTGGATGTCCATCAAAGAACACGGTCTGGCGCGGTTTGGACGCATGATCGCCCGCAATGTCGAACAGGCACATTATTTTGGGCAGTTGGTCGCCGCCGACCCAAAGCTTGAGTTGATGGCTCCGATTGGCTTGGATATTGTTTGCTTTCGCTTTAACCCAGGCAAGCTCGAGAGTGCGGCGCTCGATGCTTTGAACAAAGAAATTTTGATGCAACTTCACGAAAAAGGCATTGCCGTGCCGTCGTACACCACCCTGCACGGTCAGTATTGCTTGCGGATTGCGATTGCCAACCACCGCAGCGTGACGGCAGATTTTGATTTGTTGGCGATGGAGGTCGTGCGGCTTGGTAACGAAATTGCAGCTCAATAAAATCTCGAGTTTTAAGTCAGGAGAATATTTTATGTCTGAAAAAATTGCCGCTCCTCCACCTACCGACAGCGCCTACATCGCCCACCTCTGGGATCATCCGCAATTGACGATAGCCATTTTCGGTTTGCAAGCCGATTCTCCAGAAGCCTTCGCCATGTACGGCGCTGCGGGCATTCCTGAGCAAATGGAAGAAGCTTTAAAGCAAGCCGAAGGTTTGCTGGGCGTAAGATTTTTCCCCGAAGGCAATGGCAAGATACAGTTGCAATACTGGCGCTCCCATAGCGATCTTGCATTGTTCGCCCGTCAGATGCCGCACACCGCCTGGTGGAAATGGTTAAACGACAATGTGGGCAAGGGGATTTCTTTTTACCACGAGATTTACCAGTGCAAAACCGCCGAAGCCGTGTTCGAGCTTGGCACGTTGCCAGTCGGTCCTGCCACCTTCTGTGAAACCTCAGCAGTGATCAGCGGCGAGGGACGGTCACAAGAACGGCAACGGCGTTTTATTGAAGCTCAAAAGCAATAATCCAATCTCGAGCGACAGGGTTTTGAACTTGGTTTTTCCTCGAGATTATTTGGTTTGGTCATTACGATTACCTGATTGCCGCCCACGCGCTCAAGTTGGGCGCGACTTTGGTGACCGATAACATTAAAGAATTTCAGCGTGTGAAGGGTTTAAAACTCGAGAATTGGTTTGAATCGCGAAAGGAAAATCATGCTCGATCAACTTGATGCCGTTGCCGCCGCGCCCAAACACCATAAAGTCTTACTCGAGACAGACAAAATTCGGGTGCTCGAGACGCTCTTAAAACCTGGCGAGGAAACGGCGCTGCATACCCATGTTTGGACTGGGTTTTTGTACGTCATTTCTTAGAGCGATTTTGTGCGTTACGACGAGCACCGCAACGTCATGATGGATTCGGCACGCATGACCAATACTCCAGTTCCAGGCACGGCAATCACCGCCGCGCCGATCCCGCCCCATTCGCTGCGAAATGTGGGGACACAAAATATCCATGTCATCCTGACCGAATTCAAGACCTGATCTCAGCTCGAGAAAGCTAATCATGCAACCAATTTTCTTAATCATGGGAACACCAGCCTCGGGCAAAAGCACCGTATCAAAAGCTTTGATGCAGCGCTTTGAACGCGGTTTGCATATTCCCGTAGACGATTTGCGTCATTTGGTGGTTGCGGGCTTGTCCGACATGGCTTTTGAAATCCCCCCCGAAACTTTTAGGCAATTGCGGCTGGCTCGAGAATCCGCGTCGGTCATGGCGCGAATGTATTCTGACGAGGGTTTTGCGGTAGCTATTGATGATTTTTGGTTGGGCGAAAACCCCGATGAGGATTACAACCGAAAAATATCGCGGCGCATCACCCGGGTTTTGCTGCTACCAAACCTCAAAACAACTCTGGAACGTCTTTATGCCAGAAATCCTGAAGAGGGCAGTTTCAAACAAATTCTCGAGAGGGCGATTCGCAGCCTTCAAGCTCGCATTGAAGCCCATCCGAAAACGGGTTGGTTGGTGATTGACTCGAGCGACTTAAGTGTTGAGCAAACCGTGGATTTGATTCTCGAGAAAACCAAGATTATCGCTTCAATGGTTCATGCTTTTTTGAAATAAAAGCGCTATGCTTGACTGCATGAAATCGGTTCAACGCGATGTTGATGTGCTCGGAGGAGCGCTTGTATTCACAGGAACACGGGTCATGGTTCAAACCTTGTTTGACTATCTCGAGCGTTCAAGCTTAAACGAGTTTCTCGAGGATTTCCCAACGGTCACTCGAGAACAAGCCCTGAATGTCTTGGAAAAAGCAGAAGAGGCATTCCGCGATGCGGTTGCTGCTTGACGAGTGCTTACCAAAGCGATTAAAACGCGCATTCCCTGGGTTTGATATCAGCACTGTTCCTGAAATGGGTTGGGCTGGGGTGAAAGATGGGATTTTGTTGGGACTTGCTGTTGAAACAGGTTTTGATGTGTTTGTTACCGTTGATGCTGGGATTGAACATCAGCAAAATCTCTCGGTAGTTCCCTTACGAATTGTTGCCTTGAGAGCGATCAGCAATCGTCTCGAGGACATCGAACCACTGATTCCTAAAATCCTGGAAGTGCTCGAGAGTCTCGAGTTTGGCGTGCATGTTTTTTGATTTGACTTTTGAGCGCCAACAGCCTGAAATCAAAAAATCAATTGACCGCCAGTTTTTCTTGCACCAACGGTGAAACTCGAGTGCCCAGCAGTTCGATGCCAGCCAGCATTTGGTCGTGCGCCAGCATGACGTTGGTCATCTGAAACGACAACCTCGAGATGCCGCCCAGAACGCGGTTGACGTACAAGACTTTCTCGGCAACACTTTGCACATCACCAATCAAGTACGCCCCCATTGGGCTGCAAGCCGCCTCAAATTGCGCTCGAGACGGCGGCGACCAACCGCGTTCCTTGCCGATGGTGGCTGCCATGCGCTCGAAGCCAGGGTAAGTCAGGTCTACGGCTTGAGCGCTGGTTTGCGCCACGAAACCAAAGGCATGAATGCCGACTTTCAGTTGCTCGAGCGAATGCCCCGCCATTTGACCCGCTTGACGGTAGAGGTCAATCAACGGACGGAAGCGACGGTAATCGCCGCCAATAATGGCAACCATCAACGGCAAGCCAAGGCTGCCCGCACGAATGAATGACTCTGGAGTACCGCCAACGCCCAACCAAATCGGGAGCGTTCCGACAGGGCGCGGATAAATACCCTGACCTGTCAGCGCTGCCCTGTAACGCCCAGACCACTGCACATGGGTATGTTTAGAGATCTCGAGCAACAAATCAAGTTTTTCGGCAAACAGCGCGTCGTAATCTTGAAGCGCAAAGCCAAACAACGGAAACGATTCGATAAACGAACCCCGTCCGACCACCATTTCGGCGCGTCCCTTGGAGATCAAATCCAGCGTCGCAAATTCTTGAAAAATCCGCACGGGATCAGCCGCGCTCAAAACCGTGACTGCACTGGTGAGTTTAATTCTCGAGGTGCGAGAGGCTGCCGCCGCCAGAATCATGGTCGGCGCGGAGTCTAGGTATTCTGGGCGGTGATGCTCGCCAACCCCGAAGGTATCAATCCCAAAACGATCTGCCGTTTCGATCTCTTCAATCAGATTGCCCATGCGTTCGGTGGTGCTCAGGGTTTTACCAGTGTCGGGTGCCGAGACTACGGCGGCAAAACTATCAATTCCAATCTGCATTTCGCGTCTCCTTCAAAGGCTTGTGCTCCAACAATCGAGTATAGCCCTTGCCTATTTTCAAAGAGACGCTCAGGGTCACAAATACGCATCTGCCAAGCTCGAGCTTCCTTTGCAGGATGTTGGCTTCGGAGGAAACAGACGGTAATCTCAAAGAATTTCACGACCTCGGGTCAATCGATGTCTTCAATCTCGAGAAGCTTGGTTTCTAAGGTAAACTCGGAGCAATGAGATTCGATCTTCAAAAAGCTCGAGGTGCGCTGTGGCTTTAAGTCTTCCGATAGCGCTGGACGCGATGGGTGGTGATTTTGCCCCCAAGGCAATGGTCGAAGGGGCGGTGCATGCCGCAAAACTTGGGATTCCAGTCACTTTGGTTGGGCGCGAAACCGACATTAAGCGCGAACTCGAGAAGTATGAAGCCTCGAGCCTGATCGATGTGGTTCATGCCTCCGACGTGATCGGCATGGACGATCACGCCACCGACACGCGCAAGAATAAAAACCTTTCGATCAATGTCGCCATCAACTTGTTACGCCAGAAAAAAGTCAGCGCTGTGGTGGCGCAGGGGCATACGGGCGCAACCCTGGTCAGTGCGCTGTTTGGGTTGGGGCGCTTGCCTGGCGTCGAACGCCCTGCGATTGTGGCGAATTTTCCGAACGCCACCGGGCGCGTGACCCTGGTGGACGTTGGCGCGAACGCCGACGCTCGAGCCTCGTTCATGCAAGGTTTTGCTTTAATGGGCGCGGCGTACTCGAGCGTGATGTTCGGTAAGGCTGACCCCAGCGTCGGTTTGCTGTCCATCGGCGAAGAGGAGGGCAAGGGCAATCAACTCGTGCTCGAGACATTTGATTTACTGAAATCCACGCCTGGACTTAATTTTTTTGGCAACGTTGAGGGGCGAGACATTTTTAAAGGCACTGTCGATGTGGTCGTAACCGACGGCTTTACGGGCAATGTCGTGCTGAAAGCTGCCGAGAGCGAAGCCAAAGTCTTGTTCGGTTGGGTGCGCGAGGCACTGACTGGCGGCAACTGGCTGACCAAACTCGGTGCGGCGTTGGTGCGCCCGGCTTTGCGCGGCGTGGCAGCCAAGCTCGACCCAGCCGAGTACGGCGCACAGCCACTCTTGGGCGTGAAAGGCTTGGTTTTCATCGGTCACGGCTCGAGCGACGCCAAAGCCGTTTACAGCGCCCTGACATTCGCGGCACGGGCTGTCGAAGCCAACCTGCTCGAGAAAACCGCCAGTAAACTTGAAGTCCTGGCACAAAAACTCGGGAAGGTTGAAACGGCTTAACGTGCTTGAACGATTGCAAAAATTGTTCGCCAACCTACTCGAGGCTGCCCCAAGCTTGGTCGTGACTTTGCTCGTCACGGTCTTGGCATTGTGGTTGGTCAAGTTTGTTGCGGCAAGGGTTTCAATTGGTACAGAATTTAGCCGTCACAACGTGCGCGTCCAAACCCTGCGTTCGGTGGTCGCCTCGAGTTTGCGCGTCCTGATTTTGCTATCTGCCCTCGCTGCAATTCTCTCCGAAATAGGTGTCAACGTCACCGCGCTGCTGGCAGGCGTTTCGATTCTTGGCTTGGCGGTTTCGTTCGGGGCGCAAAGCCTGGTCAAAGACGTCATCACCGGTTTTTTTGTGCTCTTAGAGGATCAATACGGTGTTGGCGACGTGGTGCGGGTCAACGGTGCGACTGGCTTGGCTGGAAATGTCGAACACCTGAACTTACGTGTCACCGTACTGCGTGACCTTGAGGGAACGGCGCACATCATTCCGAACGGGCAAATTTTGACCGTCAGCGTTCTGTCTAAAGATTGGGCGCGGGTCGTTGCCGACATCGACGTTCCGCACGATCTCAAACTTGATACCGCCCTCGAATTGATCGGCGGTGTCGCCCAAACTCTTCACAATGACCCAATTTGGACTGATAAATTCCTCGAGCCTCCCGAAGTCCTCGGCGTGCAAGCCCTCGGTGCGGTGGGCGTCACGATTCGCACCGTCATGAAAGTCCAACCCAAAGAGCAATGGGGTTTGTCTCGAGAGTTCAAAAAACGCATCAAGAACGCGTTTGACGCCGCAGGATTGCGGATTCCAATGCCGCAAATGAACCTGAACATGCCAAGAGAGAATCCTCGAGTGAGCATTGAAGGTGGCAGTGGTGAGCCAAGTTCTGCTGTGCCTGAAGGCTAAAGAAACGTTTTGTCTTTTGCGGCTTGACGTGAAGTGAACTTCACATTCAATGATAGAACTCGAGCACAGGAGGTCATCATGAACGCTGCGAAATTAGACAAACTCAGCCAGGAACTTTTTATCAAACGCACCGAAAAATACGCTTGGTATTTTAAAAATGATCTTGAAGTGCAGGGCATGTTTGCGCTCTTGGCTGGAACAGAACAAAACGCTCGAGCTTTTATGGACATTAAAGGCGTTGGGATTGGAGCGTTTAGCAAAATGGTGAATTTACCGATTTCGACGGTGCGCCATTATGTGCGGCTTGGGCTGATCGAACCTTGGGAGGTTGCGACCAGGTATCGTTTTCATGTGGTCAACGTCGCCCAAACCGAATCGGTACGGCAATGGTGCGATCTTGGTTTGAGCCTCGAGCAAATTGTGAATCGCAAACGCTTGGGTCAAGCGCAAGGGATTTTATTTAAAGGATTTCTTGCCCCTGGGGACGGCAGCCAGAGCAAGATTGAACACAGCATTGGTTTCCTGCAACGTACCGTTGAGGGCGAAAATATTTCTGAGCGCGTCAGTTTCTGGTCAACCACCAGCGGATTTGTTGACCCCGAAAATTGGATTGACCCGCCCGAACTCGAGCGGGAACGCCGTGATTTGGTGCAAGAATTATTAACTGAATACCGTGCCGCCCGTTTCAAGCTCGAGCAGAAAAAACTCGAGCTTGAACGGCGAATTGCCCGAGCGCTCGAGTTTGAACAAAAAATCTTGAAGGCGGCATGATGAAACTTGGGGCGCAAGAGTTAATGAACGCCTTCCCAAACTTTAAAGCCTTGATTGAAGGCAGCCACGTTACTGGCAGCGACCCGCAGGGTTTGCTCGAGCATTGGACTCAAAACCGTAAACCCATTTGCGGCGCGATTGAAAAACCTGGGACGCTTTTAGATGTTGGTTGCGCCAACGGATTTTTGCTGGCTTGTTTGCAACTTTGGAGCCAGCATCAGATCACGCCATACGGAGTCGATGTTGATGCGGGCAGCCTAGCGATAGCTCGAGATTTGCTGCCAGAATACGCGAATCACTTTGTCCAACTCGCCCTTGAGCAGTTACCGACCCGCGCCCGTCTTGGACTTCCGACACGTTTTGATTACGTTTACTGGAACGTCTGGGATGGACTGGATTTTAATGAGCCGCTTTATCAACGTTACGCCGAGAATGCGTTCGCGGCAGCTCGAGTTGGTGGGCGTTTGATTTTAGGGTTTTACGACACAGACCACGATGCAATAAGTAGGCAACTCGAGTGGCTGGTCAAAAAATTTGGTGTCTTCACTGAAAAACGCGAGCCTGGAGTGGTTTTTGTCTGGTGGGATCGGGTTTAAAAAATGTCTGAAGGCTCTCGAACGATGATGGACAAATCTTAAGCTTGATACGGAATTTGCATAGTCGGATTGCGAACCTCGGGAATAAATTGTTCGCTGATTTGCTGTTTGATTGACCTGCGAAGGCTCGGTTTGATCCTAAATTCCATGAATTTGCGTTTCCAGATCACTTCAAAACCACGGCTGAACAAAACGCATTCGACCACTTCTTGAATGTGCTTGTCCCATTTGGCATTGATTGGCATCATGCCTTCGGTTTGACCGGCGCTTGCTACGGCACGCATAAAACGAATGACTTGTTGCAAAATAGGCAACTTGTTAAAAGTCTCGGCAAGTTCGACGGCTTCCTGAGCCGAAAACTCGAGTTCTCCGAGTGAGGTTTCAGTGACCAATACAGGTGTTACAGTTTTTGAACCCATTATTACCTCCGATAAATCTTAACCAGATTTGATCATACAGGTAATTTTTCAATCCTGGTGGTAATTTTCCCCAATCTTAATCGTTTCTCATTTCATTGGTTTTGAAACTCAAGCTTTCCCGATTCAAACTGAACCTTCAGGCTCGAGTGCGCGTATTTCAAGTGGTTTTGGATACCGCTTCTCACCAGGAAAACTGGTATTTTAAAGCGCTTGGGTCTTGCGACCAGTGTGCACAATACCTTACGGAGGTTTTATGGAATACGACGTTTTGATTATTGGTGGTGGACCTGCAGGTTTAACCGCAGGCATTTATGCCGGGCGTGGCAGTTTAAACACCATTATTCTCGAGAAGGGCAACCCAGGCGGGCAGATTGCCCAAACCGATGAGGTCGAGAATTACCCAGGTTTTCCCGATGTGATCTCCGGACCCGAACTGTCGCAGCGTATGGTGCAGCAAGCCGAAAAATTCGGGGCAAAAATTGTTTTTGACGAGGTGATGTCGCTCGAGAAAGTGAGCGGCGGTTTTAGCATCAAGGGTTACGACAAAACCTATACGACCAAAGTCGTGATTATTGCCACGGGCGCGAACCCAAAGCGTTTGAATGTCCCTGGTGAAGACAAGTTTTACGGGCGCGGCGTCAGCACTTGCGCCACCTGTGACGGCTTCTTTTACCGTGGCAAGCACGTGCTTGTGGTCGGCGGTGGCGACGCCGCTATCGAAGAGGGCACGTTTCTCACTAAATTTGCCGAAACCGTAACCGTGGTGCACCGCCGCACCGAACTTCGCGCCAACAAAGTCGCTCAAGACCGCGCGTTCAGAAATCCTAAAATGAAATTTGTTTGGAACACCGTGGTCGAAGAAGTTCTGGGCGATGAAGTCGTAACGGGCGTCAAAGTCAAAAACCTCGAGACTGGCGTGGTCAGTACCATGCCAACCGACGGCGTGTTTATTTACGTGGGTCACGAACCAAACACTGGGTTTTTGTCAGGTACGCTCGAGTTGAACAACCACGGTTATGTGGCGGTCAAAGACGAGATTTACACCAGCATTGAAGGCATTTACAGCGCTGGCGACGTCAGCGACGAAATTTACCGTCAATTGTCCACCAGCGTTGGCGCAGGCACGAAAGCCGCCATGAAAGCCGAGAAGTACATCGCCGACCTCGAGGATCACCATGCTCAAACCCAGGTAAGCCTGAGTGTGGCTGTGGCAGCCGATTGATTTCAAGCAAAAATGGAAGTTTTTTTGGGGCAAGCTCGAGGTTTTTAAGACTCGAGCTTGTTTTTATTCAAGCTTTAATTCGCTTGCCAACGCGTCAGCTTCTTTAAAAACTCGAGCATCACCGTCAATGCCGCTTTGACATCGCTTGGGATCACGGCTTCGTCGGGGTGATGGCTTAAGCCGCGCGGCGAACGGATAAATAACATCGTGGCTTTGGTAAATTCGCCAAGAATCATGGCGTCATGTCCCGCCCCAGAGGTCAGACGGTGAACGCTGGCAACTTTCTCGAGACTGGTTTGCAAGGTGGGTAAATTTGATTTGTTTTTGAAACCGCAATCCTCGAGCGCATCGGCAAGAAATTCGGTCAGCAAAGCATCCATTGGTACGGCGTGTTGCTCGAGTTTGATCTGATGATCCAAGTTGACTTTGCGGCGTTGCCCAGTGTGCCAAGTGAAATCGAGCAGGTCTGCCACGGCGCGTTCTCGGGTCGCGTCGTCGGCATGACGCACATCAAGGCTGGCTCTAACCCGACCTGGAATAATATTGCCCGCGCCATTTTCGACCTCGAGCGTGCCAACGGTGGCAACAAGCCCAGGAATTGTTTTTGCCACGCGTTCCGCCTCGAGCACCAGGGTGGATGCCACCACCAGCGCGTCTTTGCGAAGGTTCATCGGGGTTGTTCCCGCGTGCGCCGCCTGCCCTTTGAACTCGAGGTTGACCCTTGTCTGTCCAGCTATCGCCTCCACGAGTCCCAAGGGCGCTTGACGGCTCTCGAGGATCGGACCTTGTTCAATGTGAACCTCGAAGTAACCAAGCACCTCTGAGGGCTTGTAGGCGGCACTGGGAATGTCATTCGGATTCAAACCATAATCAACGATTGCTTGCGCGACACTTGTGCCCAAAGCATCGGTTTTCTCGAGCAACGCCCGATCAACACTTCCGACCACCGCCTTAGAACCAATGAACGGCAGGTTAAAGCGCACGCCTTCCTCTTCAGAAAAAGCGATGATCTCGAGCGCGAATGGCAGCTTGTGACCCTCTAGCGCACGTGCCACAGCAATTCCGAGCATTACGCCAAGAATACCGTCATAACGCCCAGCATTTGGCACGGTATCAATGTGCGAACCGATCAACAACGTTTTTGCACTTGGACTGCTGCCCTCGAGTCGCCCAATCACGTTGCCCACCGCATCAACTCGAGTGCTCAACCCCGCCTCTTTCATCCAATTCTCGAGTTTGGCTTGGACTTCATGCGCTGGTTTAGATAAGAACGTGCGCGTGATCTTGCCAGGTTCTTCGGTGTGCAACGCCAGAATGTCGCAACGCTCTAAAGCTTGCTGCGAAAGCGCCAGAATCGTTGCGCTCGAGGGAGGCTCGAAGCCCATCAGCTACCCCTGTAGGTGCTGTAACCATAAGGCGAAACCAGCAGCGGCACGTGATAATGCGCGTTTGCATCCGAGATTCCAAACTGCACTGGCACAACTCCCAGAAAATCGGCGTTTCCAAAATACGTGCCCACTTCAAACTCGAGCGTGTAGACCCCAACTTTCAAACTTTCACCCTCGAGCATTGGTATGTCAGCGCGTCCGTCTGAGTTGGTACGAATGGTTTTTAAGAGTTCATGATTTGCATTCAAAAGCCTGATCTCGAGGTTCGCGGCAGGTTTACCCCTGGCTGTATCCAGAACGTGCGTGGTGAGTTTGCCCATGCGTTTTAGTTTACGGCTTGATTGAAGGTTGTGGCTCGAGAGAATGCACTATTGCAATCAATCTTGGCAAAATTCGCTCGTTGTTTTAGAATAAACACATGACAGCAACCCTTGAGAAAACCAAAATAACCGAAGCTCCACTCGAGTTAATGCGGTTCTCGGGCGAACGCTACGACGAACTTTGGAAAAGTGGGTTTATCACGTCTGAAGACCGTGTAGAACTGCTTGACGGTCAGATTGTGAGGAAACCAGAAATGAACCCACCACATTTGTACAGTTTGCTTGAGCTTCACACACGCATGGTTTTGCAATTTCACAGTCGCGCTTGGGTTTCGAGCCAAACCACGATACGTTTACCTCAAGATGGTAGACCTGACCCTGACATTACTGTTTTTAAACTCGAGACGCCCAAAGATCGTTTACCGCTTCCAGAAGATATTTTGCTTTTGATTGAAGTGTCCGACAGTACCTTAACGCGTGATCGAGAAACCAAACTCGAGCTTTACGCCAGAGACGGCATTGTTGAATACTGGATTGTCAATCTCGAGCAAAATCAACTCGAGGTTTACCGTGAACCTGATGGTACGCGTTACGCCAGTAGTTTTACCGTGAAAAACGCAACTCCAACGGCGTGTCTGGCATTTCCAGATGACTCAATTCAGTGGGCGTAACAATGTTCGAGCCATAAATCTACGGCTTGACAGAACTCGAGCCTGCCCCGTACACTCAAAACCAGTCGAAAGACTTACAATTTAGGTTCTCTTATCAAGAGCGGTTTAGGGACTGACCCGATGACACCGCAGCAACCGAGTTCAAGGATTTCATGCTCAAAACAAAGCACAACCAGATGCGAATGTTCAACCGCCAAACGGTTGACTAAATCTTGTTGATACTTGCAGCAAATTTCTTGACCGTTCGGTGCTAATTCCAGCCAAGGTTAAACCTTGGGTAGATGAGGGAAGGACGCGACAAGAATTCTTTTTGCCCCTTCTCGAGCGAGGAGGGGCAGTGTTTTGTATTCAAATTAAGTTCGCAAACTCGAGTCTTGAGATGTCAGTGCGACTGGCTCGAGAACGAATGTGTAGTGTTTCATAGGCTCTCGACCCCAAGCCCGCTCTGATACCAGGAGAAAAATCATGCCAAAATTTGAAACCTTGCAAATCCACGCTGGACAAACCGCCGACCCAACCACGGGCGCTCGGGCAGTACCGATTTACCAGACGACCTCGTACAATTTTAAAAATGCCGAACACGCCGCCAAGCTTTTTGGTTTGCAAGAATTCGGCAACATTTACAGCCGCATCATGAACCCGACCAACGACGTGCTCGAGAAACGAATTGCGGCACTCGAGGGTGGTGCTGTCGGTCTGGCGGTGGCATCGGGTCATGCGGCAGAATTTTTGGCGATCACGACGCTGGCGCAGGCTGGGGATAACATTGTCAGCACGCCAAATTTGTACGGTGGCACGTACAATTTATTTAAGGTGACCTTGCCGCGTTTGGGTATCAACGTTAAATTCACCAGTTCCGAAGAGCGCCCCGAAGAATTCGCGGCACTCATTGACGACAAGACCAAAGCCGTGTACCTCGAGACGATTGGCAATCCGAGCTTGCAAATTCCTGACTTCCAGGGGATTGCTGACGCGGCGCACGCCAAAGGCGTGGCGGTCATTGTGGACAACACGTTTGGCATGGGCGGCTACCTGTGCCGTCCGATTGAACACGGCGCGGATATTGTGGTTCACAGTGCCACCAAATGGATTGGTGGGCATGGCAACAGCATCGGTGGTCTCTTGGTGGACGCTGGCAAGTTCGATTACGGCAACGGGCGTTACCCATTGTTTACTGACCCAAGCCCGAGTTATCACGGTCTAAACTTCTGGGAGGTTTTCGGCAGCGCGGGACCATTTGGCAACATTGCTTTTGGCATTCGCGCCAGGGTTGAGGGTTTACGCGATTTTGGTGGGGCGTTAAGTCCTCAGAACGCGTTTTACTTTTTGCAAGGCATCGAAACGCTGTCACTTCGCGCCGAACGTCACGTGCAAAACACCCTAAAAGTCGCGCAGTGGCTAGAGAAACACGATGCGGTGGCGAAAGTGACGTATCCTGGGCTGCCATCTCATATTCATCACGCCAGGGCACAAAAATACCTGCCAAATGGCGCGGGTGGCGTCTTGACCTTCGAGTTGAAGGGTGGTCGTGCGGCGGGCGAGGCTTTCGTCAACAACGTCAAACTCTCGAGCTTGCTGGCAAACGTCGGTGATGTTCGCACCTTGGTGATTCATCCTGCCAGCACCACGCACAGCCAACTTTCAGAAAGTGAGCAACAGAGCGCTGGCGTGACCCCAGGTTTGGTGCGCATCAGCGTGGGCTTGGAGCACATTGATGACATCATCGAAGACCTGGCGCAGGCGCTCGAGGTGCACAACCTCGCGCTCGCCGCAGATTAAATTATCATTGTGGGGGATGGTCTTAGACCATCCCCCACGGGAGAAATCATGCCCGAAACGCTAGAACAACCCGAATTGCTCGAGCCGCCAACAAGAAGCTGTTCGGTCTGTGGTGGTACGGCATTTCAGGTTTTAAAGCGTAACCGAAATCGCAGAACCGAGACGCTCGAGTGTACGCACGGTTCCCAATCTTGGCATCGGCAAGCCGAACGTTTGCAACTCGAGATTGCGGCAACGGTCAGCCCGAGTTTGAAGCGCTTACTCAATGCTGACCTCGAGCAAGTTCTGACCACGCGCAAGAACGAGACTGTATGACTGCGACTTTAAAACCCGAACGCGATTTGCATTTTGAAACCTTGGGCGATTACGAGGCAAGGGTTTTATTCCCCGAACCGCGCCCCGTCGCCAAGGAAATGCGTTACGCCACCGTGTTTAACGCTAAAAAACCGCTTGCGCTCGAGTTGGGCGGTTCGCTTACGCCCGTTCGGGTGGCGTACACGACTTACGGTACATTAAACGAGGCTCGAGATAATGCGGTGGTCGTCTGCCATGCCCTGACAGGTTCGGCGGTGGTCGGCGGCGCGAGCGGTTGGTGGCCCGAACTGATCGGTGAGGGTCGGATGCTTGACACCGCTAAGGATTTTGTGATTTGCGCCAATGTGCTGGGTGGTTGTTACGGCACAACCGGTCCGACCAGCCCAAACCCAAGCTCGAGCAGCGATTACTTGTCTGATTTTCCTGAAATTACGGTGGGTGACATGGTGCGCGTGCAGGCAGCACTGCTCGAGGTTTTGGGGGTCAAGCACGTTCGCGTAGTCGTGGGTGGCAGCATGGGCGGAATGCAGGTGCTCGAGTGGTTGCACGCTTTCCCAGATTTGGTCGGGGCGGGTGTGGTGATTGGCGCTCCAGCACGTCATAGTGCTTGGGCGTTAGCCCTCTATCACCTCTCGAGGCAAGCAATTCAGAACGATCCAGATTTTCGCGGTGGGCGTTATGCGGCACAACCCAAAGGACTGGCATTGGCTCGAGAGATTGCCACCATTTCGTACCGCAGTCCAGCCTCGTTCGAGATCACCCAGGCACGTCGTCCAAGCAAACTCGACCCCAATAAATTCGCCATGCAAACCTACCTCGAGCATCAGGGCGAGAAGTTGCTCGAGCGTTTTGACGCGAATTCGTATTTGACCATCTCGAGGGCATTGGACCGGTTTGATCTAACCGATGCTCAACTGGCAAAAATTACCCAACCCGTGTTATGCGTGGGAATCTCGAGCGATTGCTTGTACTTGCCGCATGAAGTTGAACATATTGCCAGAACCGTTCAACTTGGTGAGTACGCACATCTCGAGTCTGTCCATGGTCATGATGCGTTTTTGATTGAAATGGACAAGCTCGAACCGAGTGTGCGCGAGTTTTTAAGTCGGGTTTAAGAAAGCTCGAGTCTGTAAAAGGCTTTGTCCACGTAAAAATCGTCAATTTTAAGCATGTTCTTTTCGACACCGTAAATCACAAATCCGACCTGCTCGAACAAATGGATGGCGTTCGTTTGGCTGGTATCCACTACCAAACGAATAAACTCGAGTCCTGGTTGCTGTTTGGCA
>JAYVRX010000117.1:0-17575 GCA_043775825.1 Deinococcales bacterium | reverse complement strand
TTTTTGACCAATTCCTACTCCAACCACTGTTCGTTTCTTCTCGCATAGCTCGCGTTTTGGTTGATAAACTTCGTTTATCAACCAAAACGGAAATCACTGTAAAATGGCTGTTAGGTTAAACCCGAGCGTCAAGACGGGCAAAAAAGGAGCGCCATGAAGATTTCAGACATGAACTGGATGCAGGTCGAGGAATATCTGAAGCGTGATGACCGCTGTGTATTGCCGCTGGGCAGCACCGAACAACACGCCTACCTCAGCCTGAGCGTGGACAGCATTTTGGCAGAACGCATGAGTCTCGAGAGTGCCACGCCATCTGGTGTGCCCGTTTTTCCAGTGCTGGCTTACGGCATCACGCCGTATTTTCGGGCGTACCCTGGCAGCATCAGCGTTCGGGTTCAAACCTATTTAAGTATCGTCAAAGACATTCTGGATGGACTACTCGAGCAAGGTTTTAAACGCATTTTAATTGTGAATGGTCACGGCGGCAACTCGCCGGCACAAGGTTTTGTCGGTGAGTGGATGGCGGATCATCCTGGCACGCAAGTCATGTTTCACAACTGGTGGAACGCCCCCGCGACCTGGGCGAAAGTCCAAGAGATTGACCCCATCGCCTCGCACGCCTCCTGGATGGAGAATTTCCCGTGGACGCGACTCGAGGGCATCACGCAACCGAGCGATCAAAAACCGATGGCGGATTTCTCGAGGTTGCGTTTGCTCGAGCCAAAAAAATTGCGCGAATACTTGATTGAAGGCAATTACGGCGGTCTGTATCAACGCCCCGATGAGGACATGCACGCCCTCTGGGCGGTGGCGGTGCAGGAGACGCGCGAGTTGCTCGAGCAAGGTTGGGTGTGAGCAAACTTCCCGAGCCAGTTTTGATCTGGGGTACGGGCGCAGTCAGGTTATACGGCGCACAGCAGCGTACAACCTGACTGGACTGCCCGCCTTAAGCGACAAATGGGGTTTGGCGCTCATAGGCTGCCTGTGGGCATTCAGATCGTCACACGACCCTACGAAGATGCCTTGGCGCTCGCCATCGGCAGCGCACTCGAGGATTTGATGCCAGAAGCTCGAGCCATTCCCGCGCTGGCTCAGGTTTAAATTTTGCGCAGAAATAAGATCACCCAGGGCGCAGCAAGCAGCGCCCCTACTCAAAAAAGGGTTCAAAATGCAAAATTCCTGTCTCTCGAGAAATCAATAAAACCGCCTTGTGTCGTGGGAGAGAGGGAAAAAAGCAATCGCAGATTTTGGTGTCTAGCAAGAAATAAAGGAGGAACAATGAACATTCGATTTGACCAGAAAACCGTGATTGTCACGGGTGCGGCGCACGGCTTTGGACGCGCCATCGCACACGCCTTCTCGAGCCTAGGGGCGCAAGTCCACGCCTGGGATTTGATTGCCGCAGAACTTGAGGAAACACGCTTGACCGCCGAAGGTCACTGCGCGGTCAGGGCACTCGACGTGACCGACTTTGAAACCGTGCAAGACGCGACTCGAGCGATTGGACAGGTTGATATTCTGGTCAACAACGCTGGTGGCGTGCTGGGGCAGGTCGGCAAGCCGCTCGAGCTGGTCAGTTCAAAAGAATGGAACGATATTGTGGCGGTCAATTTGAGTGCGGCGTTTTACACGGCGCAGGCGGTGTCCCCTGGCATGAAAGCCGCCGGTTGGGGACGGATCATCAACATCTCGAGCGGTGCGGGTTTGGGACCGAGTTTGACGGGCATTCAGGCGTATGCCAGCGCCAAGGCTGGCTTGGTGAACTTGACGCGCCAGCTCTGTCATGAACTTGGGACGTGGAACATCACGGTCAACTGTATCGCGCCAGGTTTTGTGCGTTCCAACCCGACCACCGAAAAGCAGTGGCAATCTTACGGCGAGGCTGGTCAGAAACAATTGCTCGAGAACATTGCGCTCAAACGCCTTGGCACGTCTGCGGACATTGCCAACGGCGTGCTGTTTTTCGCCTCCGATTTGGCGGCGTGGATCAGCGGTCAGGTGCTTAGTGTGGACGGTGGCAAATGACCAAACTCGAGGCGTATCAGGACTTTGCAGATTACATGGCGGGTGTTAACGACAGTTTTCACTGTTGGGCTTGCTGAAGCCAAGTGATCGCAAGTTTAAAACTCGCCGCCTCGATTAACAAAAGACCCTGCTAACCACAGGGTCTTTTAATGACTAAAATTGTTTTGTTGCTTTTTCTTAAAACTCACCCAGAAACTCGAGCATCCAAACTGACCGTATCTGGTCTTTAGGGGGCAATGATGATGCTTGTTCCAGAGACGGCATTCAAGACACGATCTGATCCGTATTGAGTCCCCTGAACTGGGTTGGTCAGCGGAATGATGGCGCTTGGGTTATTGGATGTTAGTGTTAATAAACCCGTGGTTTTGTTCCAAATTGCTGTTGCACCCGCGTTGTCATATGCCGTGCGTGTCAGCAGTCGCTTGGCAATGTCTGCCATTGAAAGGTTTTGAACGGGCAAGGTCTTGAGCTTGGCGTATTTGCTGGCAACATTTTTCATAAAAACGCACAGCAGGCAGTTTCCATTGCCGTAATTGCGCAAGTTCGATTGGTGGACAAAATGCGGGTTGACCGAACCCGACAACATGTGTGAGATCACAACACCGGACTCGTAATCCATGATCTCTTGAAAGCTCAGGTCGCGTCCCCAATAACCACGGTAAATCGTGTTGTACTCATCGGTCAGTTCGACGGGCGTGGTGGTGTTGTAAAAAATATTAATTGGAAAGCGTGGCTCGAGCAAGATGTCATTGGCTGGTAAATTGCTTGGAAAGCGCAGTCCTTGATTTGGTGACGGGTTGTTTTGTGAGCAATCGTCGGCGGTGGAAATGCAAATCGGTGGGGTTGTAGGCGCAGAGGTGTTACTCGCCAAGACCCGAATCCCCAAAGCCTGAGCACCAGTGATCAAATTAGCGCTGGCATGGCTTTTACCGGCGTTCACCAGTGGTAAAACTTCGTCGAAGTAGCCAAGTCCAGAATGGTTGCCTGTGACCAAAACACTTGGGTCAAATTCTCTTGCCGACAATCTCAAACCGCCCAATCCGATTGCCACCGCAAGGTTTTGGGAAATTTGCGAGTTGACATCTGTCAGACTGGTGGTGTCATCAAAAGACAGGTGTCCAAAGGTGTGGTTGATCCAGCGAAATGCGCCGTGATAACAGTGTGTGGCTGCCGAAAGTGCGTCGTTGCTGCTCGAGCCAATTGGGAAACAGTTCGACCTCGAGTTCATTTGATAACCTTCGCCGTTAAAAGCATGGTCGATGGTGAAACTGCTAAACAGTGGGTTGGTAAAACGAAAAAATTGTTGCCATATGACCAGTGAAATCACGTCGTTGGCACGTAACCTGAAGATGCCACCGTTGGCGTGGGTGCTTGGGTTCCAGACGTCATTGTCTAAAAAGTAATCATCGCTGTGGGCAGCAAAATACATTTTTTGCTCTCCCAGGAAAACGCCGCGACTGACCCAACGAATTAAGCCGTATTGAAGCAACAATGAGTGCGTCAAATATTGGTTGTGCGCGGCGGTGACTGCCAAACCTTCACGACCATCGATTGAGGTGTGCAGTGCCGCAACAACCGATCCATTGGCGGTTTGCAACAGTGGAATTGCGCCGTCTGTGACTTGAGCAAGGTAGGTATAGGCTTGACGAATTCCAATGCTGATATTCGGTTGAAGATCGCTAAAAATTTGCTTGCCTTGGGTGGTCAAGCTAACATTTAATGGCGTGCTCGAGGTGTCAGCGTAACCTGTGTAATTAAGTCCAGTGTTAACGCCGTCTGGATAGGCGTACATGGTGACTTGACGGATTTTATAATCGCGTTCAAAGTCACTTAAAATTTGCCATTCGACAGGGTCAAACGCCGAGAGCCAATTTGTACCGTCAAAATAAGCCAAATTGTTGGTGGTCAAGATCACGCCCGAGTAATTTGCCAGCCCTGGTTCAGCCTCGAGCTTATCGCTGGTCAGGATGTCTTGTGATGCCACCAAAACGTCAAACGGAACGCCAATTCGGGTCATAAAGGTTTTCATGGCGTCAAAACCAGTTTCGGTGTCGGTTGCCGTGATGAACAAAAGTTTGAGTTTAACCCGTGTCTCTGTGCCTAGTGGTACACCTCGAGGGCTGACAAGTCCCCTGGTTTTGGCGGCTCGAGTTGGATTGACGGGTGCTGCTCTGGCAATGCTTGGGTCATCGATGGTAGCGGTTTGAATTTGAGGTTCGGGTAGGTTATCAAGGTTTGGAAGTGGCAAACGATTGCTCGAGTTACCGCTTTGAATGGCTGGTTCGGTGTCGGTCACAGCATCATCGGACGGTGTGCTGGGCGTCTGGCTGCCGCATCCAATAACGAAAATCAGCAATGCAATTGATACATAACCAAAAATTTTCATGATTCCCCTTTGTGCTTTCCAGATAGTAGTTTCATTCTCTTCACGATCTTGACCGCTCATCCTACGAAACAATCCATGAACTGGGCGTTAAACCCGTCCCCACCTTGAAAAACGTATCAATTCAGATCATTAAAGCTTCTTCATTTCACTAAATATGAGTAATTTAACGTGAGATTCATGAATCAAATAAACTGCCCATACCTGATGGCTCGAGGTATCAAATGGAATGCTTGAATGCTCGAGCCATCAGATATGGCGCAACTCAACAAAAATAAACCCCGAGCTTTTCAGCTCGGAGAGTAATTAATTTAGGCGAACAACTTTACAAAACTTCTTCCAATCGGTCATTGCGCACCAGATTCTTACCGTAGCGTTTGGCTTCGTAAAGCCTGTCGTCGGCTCGGGCAAGCAATTTTTCAAAACTGGTAACGGTGGTGTCCCAGACCATACCGATACTGACCGTGACTTTCAAACCCATTTGAATCGCTTCCCAATCGTAATGCTCAACCGAGCTGCGAATCCGTTCACAGACCAGCAAAGCATCTTGAGGAGTAGAGCGCGGCAAGACAAAAGCAAATTCCTCACCGCCGTACCGCGCTGGCATGTCGGAGCTGCGAAGTACGGTATGCAAAATTCCAGCCAAGTGCTGCAAGACCTGATCGCCAATCAAATGCCCGAAAGTATCGTTGACAAATTTGAAATCGTCAACATCAAGCATTGCCACCGGCAAAGGATGGTTGCCGAGCGTGGCTCGAGCGAACTCTTCGGTCAGGTAACTCTCGAGGTGACGGCGGTTGTACAACCGGGTCAGCGGGTCTTGTAAAATCAAAAGCTCGAGTTCAGAAGTTTTTTCTTCAAGTTCGACCAGCAAAGTGGTTTTGGCTTGATTGGCTTGCTCGAGCGCCTCGAGGGCTTGCATCAGTTCAACATTGCGCAGTTGCTCGAGTTTGGCTTCGCCACGAAGTCGCTCGGCTTCACGTTGGGCATTAAAAACCCGCATTTTACGATTGGCGGCATCGTCACGAACTTGTTTTTCAAGACGGTGAAATTCTTCAAAAGCGCTTAACGCATGTTCAAAATCGTTTTGTTGCTTATACGCCTGGGCTTTGACTTCAAAGCTTTGAAACTCGAGCAATTTAAGATCGGCATCGCGGGCTGCTTCAATGGCGGCAGTTGCATATTCGACGGCTTCGCTGGCATTGCGTTGCGCCAATTCGATTTTGGCAGAGTTTAACAGGCAGTAGACCACACCTTCGGTTTGTTTGTTGGCACGAACCAAATCCAGAGCAGTATCAAGTGTTTCTAAAGCCTTAGCGTGTGATCCCGTGCCTGAAAGCGCCTCGGCAAGATTAACCAGGGTTTGGGCGGTAATGTCACTTAATTCAAGGTCACGGGTGATGGCAAGCGCATTTTCAAAATCTTTGATTGCCTCTTGGAAACGTCCAAGCGCACAATGGGCAATGCCTTGATTGTTCAAGGCGGCGGCTTTACGAACCAGATCACCAATTGATTCACAGCGTTCCAGGGCTTTGGTGGCATATTCAAGCGATGTTTCATTATCACCAAGTTGGTGATACATCGCCGAAATATTGTTCAAACTCCAGATCATGCCAAGCACATCCTCTAACTCGGTGTTGATTCGGTACGCACCAAAAACAGCATCTATGGCGGCTTCAAACTCTCCTAACGATGCGTAAGCCGAAGACTTGACTTGTAAACAATCACGTTCGAGTTTGAGATCGCTGAAATTCCGAGCAACCTCGAGTGCCAGATCAAGGTGATGCAACGCCTGCGCATGATCGCCCGAGTGGAATTGACAATAGGCAATGTTGCGCCTGGCAAGCCCTTGTGCCAGAACATGCCCAACTTCTTTGGCTTGCTCGAGACCTTGTACACTCTGCTCGAGGCAGCGTTCACGGTTCTCGAATCGCAACATCCAAGCGCCGTGCAAAAGCTCTTCAATTTGAGATCGATTCTGCATAAAACCTTTTTGGCACTACATTTTGAGAGGCTAAAGTTGCGAAGGGCGGTTTTGAGGAAACAGGTCAGGTTTTGAGTTGACATCAGCCTACCTCTTCTAAACGTTAGAACATGTATTTCTCAGCCGTACCACAATAGGGAATTCCTGTGCGGACGAAAAGATGGGTATTTTGGCTTAATTCGGTAGGACAAGCGCAGATTGCAGGAATCGCTCGAGGTTTAAACGCCCAAACCCGAGAGAGCCTTTCAAATTTGTTGAGTTGAGCTTGTCAATATTATCAGCCGTGCTCGCCATGATTCTGCCAAGACTTAAAAGGCTATTTCGAGGATACCAACGCTCGGCAAGCGCCAATGCCAAACCACCTGCGACCATTGGCGAAGCCATGCTTGTTCCACTCCATTTGGCAACCCGGTTGCCTGGGGCTGGCGTAAAGACGTTCTCACCGATGGCGGTCATTTCGACATTGCCGTAAGTCGAAAATGATGATTTTACGTCGTTTAAATTTGTGCTTCCCACCCCAATGGTTAAATCACCCCAAGAGTTTTGGTACTCTGAAGAACTGGCAGGAAAAGTCACATTGGTATCGCCAGAGTTGCCAGCAGACGCGACCACCATTACACCCTTCCAGGTTGCCCAGTTAATTTCTGAATCCAAAGATGCCAAGTACTTTGTGCCAAGGGACAGGTTAATCACATCTGCGCCGTGGTTCACTGCCCAGCCTATTGCATTGATGACAGCATCGGTGTCTCCGGCGCCTGATGGACCAAGCGCACGAAGCGGCATAATTTTGACGTTCGGAGCAACCTGGGCAACAATTCCAGCAACCGATGTACCGTGTCCATAACCCTTGCTCGAGCCATCGACATAAATTTCTTGTGGAATGGCGTCATTGTCAACAAAATCCCAGGTTTGGTCTCGAGCGACCAAACGTCCCGCAAAGGCTGGGTGGGCAAGATCAATACCGGTATCGATCACGGCAACGATCATTCCGCCACCACCTTTTCGCGCTTTGCTTAACCCTTGGCTTAAACGGATTTTTGACCAGATTAAAGCATTTGGACCAGTCGATGGACCGCCCGTTAAATCGCTGGTTTGACCAGCCCCGTAAACAGACCAACCCGCCCCCCAGGTGCTCCAACCACCCATGTTGGACTGGGTTGAGCCAGCCTCAGTGTTTTCTTGCGCCTGAATAGTGTTCTCGTTTGGGTCAGTCGCGTTGTATGCGTCACGGCTTAAACGTCCAGCACGTTGACTGGACAAGGAAAGCACCGCCTCACCAGTCTCTGCGTGAAACGTCAAAACTCGAGCATCGTATTTGGTGGCAAGCGCATCTGCGGTTTCGCCAGGTTGAACATTGACGGTCATCAACCTGGCGGTGGTCGTATCAATCACGGGCAATTGAGCGCAACCAATTAAGACTGATGGTACGCCAATCAAGACAACTCGAAACACTTGGTTTAAAAACAGCTTTCCTTTAAATCTGTTCACGGGACACCCGCTTTCTTCCGTAACGTCGGTTTCTGAGAAGGGAATTGCGTTGATCGGAAACCTCGAGACTTGATCTCGGATTAAAAGTATTTTGCAACAATGACCATCACAGAATTATTACAAGATACTCAGTTTTTTCTCACCTCAAAAACACTCGTAAACAATAGCTTTGATAACCCTAAGAGCGTGTTTACAAAGTTAATTAAAAGAAGATATGGCGAGGGAATTATTGTGGTTTTGGCTATAAGCCGTAATCTATAAGCTTCAAGGAACAGCGTTCTTTGGCTTATAGCTTGTAGCTTATAGCTCTGCCCAAGACTTCATAAACAGGCTTTAAAATGCTCGAGTTTAAAGCCTTAAGAACCGAAAATTGCTGATCTGAAATTGGAGCGAATCTTGGGGGATAAAGCCCCATTTGCAGTATTTTTTTGATGACAAAAAATTCAGAACCAAACAAGATGCAACCCAAACCACGTTCATTGAAGAACAGTGATTCAGATGGCTATTTTACTTTTGAAGCCAGTGCCCAGTTTAAGAAACTCTCGAGGTCGAGACGACCAGTGCCGAGAAGTTTTTCATAGTTCGGATTCACGGTATTCAAATCCTCACTGCTTTTGGACATGGCTTTGCCAACTTTACGCAGTTCAGCCAAACTGTAATTGCGTTGACCCAAAGCCAGCGCAAAACCGCCAGCGACCATCGGAGATGCCATCGAAGTTCCAGACCAACTTGCGGCACGATTTCCTGGTGCTGGCGAGAAAACATGATCGCCCACTGCGGTCATTTCGATATCGCCGTAAGTCGAAAACAAAGACTTTCTATCTTGAGCATCCGTCGAGCCAACCGAGACACTCATTTCACCCCAAGACCCTGCCCCAGTCATTGCCGAGGCTGGATAGGTTACACTTTCATTGCCTGTATTGCCTGACGAGGCGACCACAAAAACACCCGCTTTGGTGGCGCTGTCGATACTGGACTCGAGTGATTTTGCGTAAACCGTACCAATTGACAGGTTAATCACGTCTGCACCATGTGAAACAGCCCAGTCAATCGCGGCAATCACATTGTCGGTATCGCCGATACCTTCAGAGTTCAGAACCCGCAACGGCATGATTTGAGCGTTCGGCGCAATTTGCAAGACGATGCCAGCCACGCTTGTCCCGTGCCCATAGCCGCTGTTTTTACCACCTGAAACTTCTTGCGGGCTTGCGTCTTTGTCAACAAAGTCGTACCAGTCGCTTGAGGGGGCGAGCTTTGATTTAAAAACGGAATGGGTCAGGTCAATTCCCGAGTCAATGACCGCAACTTTAACACCAGCGCCTTTGCGCGGCGCAAGACCAAAAGCTTGACTGAGACGAATGCGTTTAAAGATTTCACTGTTTGGTACGGCACTGAGGTTGTCTTGACCACCTGTACCCCAAGTGCTCCAACCAGAACCCCAGGTGCTCCAACCAGAACCCCAAGAACTCCAACCACTCATCCAGGAATCTTTTCCAACTGACAAAGCCTCAACTTGTCCTTCGGGCGTACTGAAGGTATTCGCATTGGGTTCGGTCAATGCCAGGTCTTTGGCTCGCAAAGCCCGAAGTTGTACTTCATTTAATTTCAACACCGCATAAGATTCGCTCGGATGAAAACTGACCACTCGAGCACCGCCAAAACTCGATTGCAATGATTCTTGAGTGTCAGTCGCCGTTATGTCTACGGTCAGCAGGCGTTCCACACCAGACTCGAGGTTGATCTCAATCTTGGGGTTTTGCGAGCAACCTGCAACCAACAAGCCCATTGTCAGTATCAGACTTAATTTAAGATTGCCATTGAATAATTTGTGGTTCATGGAACACCTGCTTTCTTCCGTAACGTCGGTTTTTGAGAAGTTAATAAGGTTGAATTGAAATCTACAATTTAAGGAGACAGTCTCTAACAAATATAATTATGCAATGCTGTGTATGACGAATTTCTTACACTAATATCCTCTTTGGAGAACGCGAGGGTTCGGATTACTAAAGTCAACTTTTTTCATAATCTCGTTGGTCGTTGAGCATGATTTCAGATCGTCTCGAGCCAAAATAGTCGCTGTCCACAATGGCGTTACATGACGACAAAAAGCGAGTCTAGAACCGTAAAACATTTCAGCTTTGATGCTCTAATTCAATTCAACTTTTCAAAACACTTTATTGTGCCGCTCGAGGCGTAACATAAAACCATCAACATCACTTGGAGGACAATGTGAAAGCCGTCATCGTTTCAGCCACCCGCACACCAATCGGTAAGTTTCTTGGAAACCTCAAAGACCTGAGTGCCCCGCAACTCGGTGCGATTGCCGCTCGAGAGGCGCTACGGCGAGCTGGGCTTGATTCGAGTTTGATCGAAGACACCATCATGGGAATGGTCGTTACGGCGGGCGCGGGGCAAAACCCAGCCCGTCAAGCCTCGCTGGGCGCTGGAATGCCCGTCTCGAGTGGCGCAGTCACGGTCAACATGGTTTGCGGTTCGGGTTTGAAAGCCGTCATGATGGCAGCTCAGGGCATTAAGGCGGGTGACCTTCGAGCGGTGCTGGCTGGTGGCATGGAAAGCATGTCCAACAGTCCGTACTTGCTGCCTGAAGCCAGAACTGGCTTGAAGGCGGGTCACAAGCAAATTTTGGACGCCAACAACATTGACGGTCTGTGGTGCGCCTTCGAGCATTGGGGCATGGGCGATGCTGCCGAAATGGTGGCAACCGAGCACCAAATTTCGCGTCTCGAGCAAGACGAATTTGCTTTAAGGTCGCATTTGAAGGCTGTAGCAGCCATAGAAGCGGGGCGTTTTAAATCCGAGATTGTTCCGGTGACGCTCGAAACCAAAAAAGGAACTGTGGTCATTGACCAGGATGAAGCGCCACGCGCGGACTCGAGCCTCGAGACGCTGACAAAACTCAAACCTGTGTTTAATAAGAACGGCACAGTCACTGCCGGCAACGCCCCGGGGTTAAACGATGCGGCGGCGGCACTGGTGGTCGTGAGCGAAGATTTTGCCAAGGCTCAGGGTTTAAAACCGCTGGCAGAAATTATGGGTTATGCCACCAGCGGACTCGAGCCAAAATGGTTTGCCATGACACCCGCCCCTGCAACCCGACAATTGCTCGAGCAACTAAACATGCAGCTTTCAGACATTGATTTGTTTGAATTTAACGAGGCATTTGCCGTGCAAAGTCTGGCAGTGATTCGGGATTTGGGGATTGATGAGGATAAAGTCAATGTCAACGGTGGCGCGGTGGCGCTCGGACATCCGATTGGTTGCTCGGGCGCAAGAATTGTCGTGACTTTATTGCACGCGCTCGAGCAACAAAACCGCGAAATTGGGCTGGCGAGTTTATGCATGGGTGGTGCGAACGGCTTGGCTCTCGCGGTGCGCCGAATTTAATGCCGTAATCGGAAAAATTTAATCTTTTCGTTTCATTTTTAAACTTAAAAAACAGATCAACCTTCAGGCATCGCCACGAGATTTTAACTGTGCCTGATGGTGTGTTTTGATCTCGAGAGATGAAATGTTTATCAACAATTTTTGAGCTTAAGGTACTCGAGCCAGGTCAAATTAGTCTTTGTGACACGACGATCTAAAACACTTTTTAAACCATACGGCAAGTGTTTGTCGTGTATCGTTAGGTCAGTACCAAAATACCTGGCACAATGTAAAGCATCGACACTCTAAAAACTTTTATCATTCAAAATCAAAATCTAAAATGTAAGCAAATTGAAAGTTTTTAAAAGTATTCTTTAAACAAGTAAAACCACTGGCTCTAATCACAAAGGAAACCTTCCAACACATGGATCAACCGATGAGCAATACGCACGATTTGCAAGGAGATTTCACCAAATCAAGCCTGCCAAGTTTATTGCAATACTTGGGAATGATTGGCGCGACGGGCGAACTGGTGCTCTCCATCCCACCAGATGACAAAGCTGTCCTCAGCCTCGAGAAGGGCAAATTGATTGATGCCATTTACCGCGAACACACCGGTCAACTCGCACTTTTTCAAGTGATGCAAACCCAAGGCGGTTATTTTCAATTTAAAACCGGAATCTACGATGTCAAAGCATCGATTGACAGTTCACTCGAGCGTCTATTGATGGGCGCTGCCGCCTTCGAGCACGCCCGCACGCAGTTTCAACCAGGTGATGTGCCATCGATTTTGCCCAGTTCGACCTCGGGTAACATTAGCCTGCAAGCCGCCCAACTTCGGGTGGTTGCCATGATCGACTCTCAACGCAGCATCAGTCAACTTGCCAGCGCGGTACGAGGCAGCATCGGCGATGTCACCGCGTTGATATCACAACTGGTCGAATCGGGCTTGGTGGCGGTCAAAACCAGCACCGTGGAAGGCATCAACCCACAATTTTTTGAAGACCTGCGCCCAAGACTCTCGAGTCTGGTCGGACCAATGGCGCACATCATGATGGTTGATGCCGCCGAAAGACTCGGTTTTAGCTTGGAAAGTTTAGACAAAAAATTAGTCCGAGCATTCTTGACCGAACTCCATAAAGAAGTCCCGAGCAATCAAATGAAACAATTTGTGGTGCTGGTCGAACCACTGCTGCGTCAGTACGAGAATCAGTAAACCAGCGCTCAGGCTAGAGCTTGAAAAACTCAATAGCACAAGGGAGTTTTATGCAGGACAGTTACAACATCAGGTTAAAACAACCCATTCTCGAGCCGTCAGAGCGATCAATCAAAGCGGCAATGATCGCGGCAGGGATGGGCGTCTCGAGTGAAACCATCGAAAAACTGTTGGGGTCAAGTGGGTTGCTGTTAAAACCACAGTCGATTCAGGCTGTTAACGATATCGCAGCCAAATTTAGGGCGGCAGGCGTTGATGTCGAAGTCGTACCGCACAACCAAAACGTTACCCTTGGCAAAACCGATGAGGACTCGAGTTTTTCTCAGCAGTTAAATTCTGTGACAGACGCTAAAGCCAAAGGTTTTGAAATGACGTTTGGGCAGCGACCACAAGGTTGGTTATCGTTGCGCTGGAAAATTTTGCCATTGGCAATTTTACCAGTCCTGTTGCTGGGCGGGGCATGGTTAACCGACACGTTTACCAGTCGTGCCAAAACCTCGGAGGGCTTGTTGGTGCGCGGGGCATTGCAAACAGCCGCCTTGTTTTCAAGGCAAGTGATCGGCGGTATCGACGATACTACAGGTGGTTTGGACACTGCGGTGAACTTGGCGATCATTCAACAAAACGTTGTTGATTTGTACAAAGCCCAAGTTTTACCCCTGCTGCATGTGGCAGTGACCAACACCCAAGGAAAGTTGATTGCCATTTATGATAAAGATTTTGACGGCACCGATGTGGGTGCGCAAAAATACAATGACCCCGTTGGCACGTACAAGAAACTAGCGCCCGAAGACGTCACGATGCTCGAGAAAATTGGAATCCTCAACGTTTCGCAAGACACCAGAAATGCCTTACAGCTTGCCGAAAATCCCAGCCCCGAAAACCCGTTCGCCCAAATTTTTAAGGACGCAAGCGGCGAAACCGAATACTTTGTCGCCTACCCAATCGAAAATAACCTGGGTTCGGTTCATTTGGCGCTCGATGCCCGAACCATCGGCGAACCCGCCGCCCGATCAATCAACATTACGCTGATTGTCCTGGCTATCACCCTGGCACTGGTTAGCGCCATCGCCAGCTATTTTGCCAACACCATCTCGAGACGAATGCTGAACCTGGCAAACCTTGCCGACAAAGTCAGCATGGGTGATCTCGAGCAAGCCATAACCGCCAGTAGCAAAGATGAAATTGGCGATCTGGCACAAGCCCTGGAACGAATGCGCATCAGTTTACGAGCCGCAGTGACTCGAATCTCGAGGAGATAACATGAAAAAATATTTTTGGATTCTCTCGAGCCTGAGCATTGGCGTGATCGGACTTTCCAGTTTGGCGCAGACGCGTGAACTGAACTTGTTCACCTGGAACGATTACATCGACCCTGCGCTGGTCAAAAAGTTTGAACAACAGAACGGCGCAAAAATAAAGATTGACATTTTTGACACCAACCCAGATTTAATCCAGAAGCTCGAGTCAAAAGGTTTGGGCAAGTACGACGTGGTCATTCCAAGCGATTATGTGATCGGGGAAATGTTGCGTCGTCATTTGCTGCGTCCACTCGAGCCACGCAAAATTACCAATTTGCGCAACTTGGCAGATCGTTTTCGCAGCCCAATTTATGACCTCGGCAACAAATTTAGTGCCGCCTACCAATGGGGAACATTGGGGATTGCCTACCGCAAAGACAAGATCAAAAATCCCGAAAAAACTTGGGGCTTGCTGTTAGACCCAAAGCTTCAAAAAGGAAAATTCGCACTCTATGACGCGCCCAGAGAAATGATCGGTTCGGCATTGCTGTACTTGGGCAAAAGTATGAGCAGCACAAACCCAAACGACATTGCTCGAGCCGAAAAGATTGTTTTGGCAGCCAAAACCCGTTCGGTGGGTCTTTTGAACGGCGCAGACGTTCGCGCCAAATTACTGAAAGGCGAAATTGTTGTCGGAATTTTATTTAATACCGACGCGGGTCAACTCGCGGCGCAAAATCCCAACATTGGATACTTCATTCCCAAAGAGGGTGCGCAAATTTACGTGGATAACATGGCAATTCCTGTCGGTGCACCCAATTCCGATTTGGCGCATCAGTTTATCAATTTCATTCTGGACGCCCAAAACGGCGCAACGCTTTCCGAATATACCAAGTCGGGCACGCCAAACGAAAAATCCAAAGCCTTGCTGCCAATAAGCGACCTCAAAAACACCATCACCTACCCAAGCTCGGACACCAAACTCGAGTTTATCGCCGACCTTGGCGACCAGGAAAAGCTGTACTTAGACGCCTGGAAAAAAATCAAAACACCTTAAGGCTCAAAATACGTTGCTGGCTCGAGAAGCGGTAAACTCGAGCCATGAGACCGATTACGATTTTGGACACCACATTGCGCGACGGTGCGCTGGCGGGCGATGTCACCTTAAGCCTTGAAGACAAACTCCGAATCGCGCCCCTGATTGATAGCCTTGGGGTCACCTACCTCGAGGGGGGTTGGCCTCAGGTGTTCCCGCGTGACCTCGAATTTTTTGAACGCGTTCCAGAACTGGAATTAAAGGCAAAACTGGTGGCGTTCGGCGCGACCCGCCGTCCAGAAACCCTGGTGTCCAGGGATGCGGGTTTGCAACGAACGCTCGAGGCAAATACAAGCGTGGTGCAGTTGTACGGCAAGGTCTGGCCACTGCATGTCGAAAAAGTTTTGCGCACCACCCTTGACGAAAACCTCAAAATGCTCTCCGAATCACTCGAGTTTGTGAAAAACGCTGGGCGCGAAGTGCTGGTGATTTGCGAACATTTTTTTGATGCCCTGCCGACCAGCCAAGAGTATGCCATGCGGTTCGTCAAAACCGCGCTCGAGGCTGGCGCGGACACGGTGGTGCTCGCCGATTCCAACGGCTCGAGTTTGCCCAAATTTGTCAGCGATGGCGTAGCGCGGGTGCTCGAGATTGCGGGTGATCGGGCGGTGGGCGTGCATTTGCACAACGACTTTGGGCTGGCACTGGCAAACGCTCTGGCGGCGCTCGAGGCTGGCGCGAGTCATTTGCAGGGCAGCATTAATGGGTACGGCGCTCGAAATGGCATTACCGATTTAACCGCGCTGTTACCGATTTTAAAACTTAAACTTGGGCTGGATATTGTCACCGATGCTCAACTGGCAAGATTAACGCCCGTCGCACTCGAGATTGCCGAACGGGTCGGCAAAGCCGCCGGTATGGAAGACGCGCCTTTTGTTGGACGGCGCGTCTTCGAGCACAAAACCGACACTCACATTGCCGCCGTGTTATCCAGCCCCGAAGCCTACGAACCGATCCCGCCCGAAAAAGTCGGCAATCAACGCCGTATGGTGATTCCTGGCATTTCAAGACCCAGTTATTTGGCACGCATCAGCGAACAATACGGGGTTGATTTAAGCGATGCGAGCGCCAGTTCTGGGCGCATCCTAGCCGAACTCAAACACCTCGAGGATGAGGGTTACAGCTTTGAAGACGCACCCGCCAGTCTCGAGTTGGCATTGGGGCAACTTACCGGGCGTTTCCCAAAAATACTTTCTGTTGAACGCGTGCGCATTTTTGACGCCATTCGTGGGCGTGACCGACCAGTGGTCGAAGCCAGTTTAAGCGTGCGCGTTGGACTTGAAAACGAATATGTGGCAGCCGAAGCCGCAGGACCCGTTAAAGCGCTGCTCGAGGCGTTAAAACGGGCACTCGAGCTTTCCAAAGACACGGGTTTAAGAGATTATGCCAAGACCTTAGACGCCAGCGGTTTTCGGGGACGCAATGTACAAGCCCGAGGTGAACCCTTGAAGGTTCGGGTGGCAATTACTGTGACTGATGGCACTCGAGAATGGACTTGCGTGGGCATCAGTCTGGATTTGATTGCTGCGGTTTGGAAAGCGCTGGTGGACGCGGTGGAATACGGTTTGGCGACTCGAGCCAAAGCTATTGAAAACGAAATTGTGAATGCCGAGGCATAAAGTGATTTGGGCTGGAAATAAATTCTTGACTCAACACACCCGAAACAACCAAGGTTGAAGTTGGTGTGTTGGGTTGGCTCGAGTTTGCCTTTGGTTTTTGAGCGTTTAGCTTCGCCTGAATTTCTTGAGCCGTGACCGTTTTTCGTTGGGCTGCGGTTGCTTTCAGTTTCGCGTTCACGCCTTTCGCTGCCGTGTGCGCGACCATTGCAATCACGACGTTCACACCAATCATGGCGATAGCACTGGAAAAGTGTTTGCCCGCTCGAGTGGGGGGAAATTTGGATTGAAAACGAAACTCGAGATCATATTCCGAAAGGTTCAATGAATCGGATTCCGCGAATGCCAGCAGCTTCAAGCGCATCTCGAGCCGCTTGATTTACAAGCAAAGGGTTTGGATTTTCTGGCTCACGAAAGAAATAGGGCAATTCGAGTGGGTTGATATCTTCAAGCCACACTACTTTATTCTCAAAAAAATCAGTGTCATTTGTTACAAGTTTGACTTGAGACAACACTTGAAAACCATAGAATAGATCATCTTCATACTTTAGATCTTGCACAGCTAAATCATTTTCAAAAGTAAAAATATCTTCATCAGCAGGATACTCAAATGGTGTACGATCTATTACTCGAATTGGAATTAGACGATAATCGGTAAAACCGAGTTGTTCTACAACTTCAAGAAAGCGTTTTGAAATAATTAACCAATTTAAGTTATTAATTGGCAGTTCAGTCTTTTGAAGCAAATCAAGCCAACCAAACATTATTAATTTATTTGGTAAGCCTTGAAGAGGTTTTATTGCATTTAATGCTCCTGCAATATCCATTTCGTTTGCTAACCTAAACTTTGATTCATATACTATACGATTTGTCCAAAGATCATCCCAAAGGTCTTCTGGGTGTGAACGCTTAAAATCTTCTTCACTTAGGGTATTAAAAGCCCATGTAACTTGGTGAATCTGAGTTTTTAATAAACTCATGCGGTGTCACGCGCCTGTTCAGGGGCAAAACCTAATGTTCCATCTTTTTTCTTTGGCAATTGATTTGGTTCATTCATGAACATACTGATACCTGCATTTTCGACTTAACCATTTCCCGCGATTGCCGAATTAGCCCAAAACTTCTTCACCAACCCAAACTCT
>JAYVRX010000116.1:0-17612 GCA_043775825.1 Deinococcales bacterium | reverse complement strand
AATTTCCACCAACCATCCGTTTTAACTCGAGGCGCAAAATGCTTGATTTTGGCGGCAATCCAGTCTCGAGCAAGTTTTTTAAGGGCTTACTCGAGTTGGATTCGGTTGCAAGTGCCGCAACGCATCAGGGCGCAAGTGTCGTGATTCACGGTTCAGATGACCTGACTGTTCCCGTGGCAATCGGGCAAGAGTACGCCAATGCCCTCAACACCAGTTTATTCGAGATTGCGGGTGGCAATCACACGTTTGATGACCTCGAGCATCAAGCCCAAGTGATTCAGCATTTGCTCGAGTTTTACGGCTCGAGTTTGTGAATATCAAAAACCCCGAATTTCTTCGGGGTTTCCATTTGGTTGCAGGGATCGGATTTGAACCAATGACCTTCGGGTTATGAGCCCGACGAGCTACCAGACTGCTCCACCCTGCGTTACGGTTTGTAGTGCCCGCTCGAGGTCTGATCTCGGGCGACGTGAATAGTATCAGTGAACTTTAATTTCGTCAAGCCCCAAATTACATTTCACAATCTCGAGCACCTGGCGGCGTTGTAGAATAAAGTTCAGTATGAGCCGAGCAAATCCCAGCCTTCAATATGTCTGAACTGCGAATCCTTGGCGGCAGCGCAAAAGGTCGCAACCTGAGGATTCCCGAAACCGCCCGTCCGACGGGCGCGAGGGTTCGCAAGAGTCTGTTTGATATTTTAAACGTTTATCCAGAAGGCTCGAGCTTTCTGGACTTGTACGCGGGCGCGGGCGGTGTGGGTTTAGAGGCAGCATCAAGGGGGTTTGAGGTCACCATGATCGAACTAAACCCGAAATCAGCCGACACCTTAGAGCGCAACCGCAAAGAATTAAAACTGGGTGGGCGGGTGTTGAAGGCGGATGCGAAAAAGTTTATCGGCACAAACCAGAATGCGTTCGACATCGTTTTTATAGACCCACCGTATGCGCACGACATTCTCGAGGTTTCCAAACTGGCTTTGGCGCAATCTCAAATGGTCAGCGATGACGGCGTTTTGATTGTGCAACATCCCGTTCAATTAGAGTTGATCGCCGCAACGCATTATGTCCTCGAGCGTCGGCAGTACGGATCGAATGTACTGACATTTTATTGGAAGCAAGCGGAGGAGGATTCATGAAATATATTTTGTACAGCCGTGCGGGTTGCAGCTTGTGCGCCAAAGCCAAAACCGTGCTCGAGAGGGCGGGTTTAGACTTCAGCGAGGTTTCAATCGAGGGCAATGCAAACCTTGAGGAACTGTACCAATTTGAGATTCCAGTCTTGGCAGACGACACAGGGCGTCAAATTTTTAAGGGTGTCATTTCCGAATCTCGAGTGGCGGCGTTGCTGGCGACAGGCTGATTGGCGGATGCTCGAGGTAGCAATTTCCAGTTAAGCTAAAAGCATGTCTGAGTCTTTGCCGCGCAGTGCGCCCGAAAATCAAGGTGTGCGTTCAGAATCTATTCTCGAGTTCTTGGATGCTGTCGAAACTGCCAAGCTCGAGTTTCACAGTTTGATGGTTTTAAAACATGGGCAGGTGATCGCAGACGGTTGGTGGAAACCTTATGCCGCCGAATTGCTGCACATGCTCTTTAGCCTCAGCAAGTCGTTCACCTCGAGCGCGATTGGATTTCTGGTTGACGCTGGGCAGATCAGTTTGGAAGATGCCGTGATTTCGTTTTTTCCAGAAGATTTGCCGCTCGAAATCAGCGACAATCTGCGAGCCATGAAAGTTAGGCATTTGTTATCAATGGCTACTGGTCACAGAGATGACCCGACCAACTCGAGCAGCATCGGTGAATCAAAAAACTGGATCAAAACGATTCTCGAGCAACCCGTCGAGTTCGAGCCTGGAACGCATTTTGTCTACAATTCTGGGGCATCGTTTTTGCTTTCGGCAATCGTTCAAAAAGTATCTGGTCAAACTTTGCTCGAGTTTCTAAAACCGCGATTGCTCGAGCCTTTGGGCATTGAACACGCGACTTGGGCTTCTAACGTTCAGGGCATCAATTTTGGTGGTTGGGGACTTAATCTAACTACCGAAGACATTGCCAAATTTGGTCAGTTGTACCTGCAAAAAGGAATCTGGAACGGCTCGAGAATCTTATCTGAGGCTTGGATTCACGATGCCTCGAGTTCTCAAATCTCTAATGGCGATAAACCAACCAGCGACTGGCAGCAAGGTTACGGCTTTCAATTTTGGCGCTGTCAGCACGGCGTGTACCGTGGCGACGGTGCGTTCGGGCAGTATTGCATTGTTATGCCAGAGCAAAACGCGGTGGTGGTGATAACTTCTGCCGTGAATGACATGCAAGAAGTGCTCAACTTGGTTTGGGAGCATTTACTGCCAGCTTTAAACTCGAGCCAAACCTTGAAACCTTCAAACGCCTCTGAAATTCTTAAACACAAATTGGTAAGCTCTACGCTCACAGTTGTGCGGGGCGAGAAAACCTCTGAAACTGCGCCTCGAGTCTCAAATCTGCACTATAATTTCGAGTCTAACGAGGCAAATATTCAAAGCATGAGTTTCAATTTTCTGGCTGAACATCTCGAGATAAACGTGACCAACGGTTCTGGCGATCACAGCCTAATTTGTGGGTATCAGCAATGGTTGACCAACACAACCACCTTTGAACCGAGTACGGATTTTGGAAATCTCGAGTTGCAACAAGCCAGCCTTCAAGGCGCTTGGATTGCGTCTGAAACTTTTGAATTGCAAATCTGCTTCAACGAATCGGCATTTACCTTCACTTGGCGCTTAGAATTTGCGAATCAAGCTCTGACTTTAAACTCGAGCATCAATGTGGGATTTGGCGAAACTGTTTTTAAACCCATCCGCGCTTCGATTCAACCGAATTGAACAATGCGTTTTTGCTCAAGCCTGGTGGCAGATTCTGGGTCATGACTCGGCAGGTAAACAGTTGGATTTTGCTGGGCAAACGCCTTGATTTTAGCGTGCGTTTCAAGCTCGAGTTTGTCATTAACACTAAAACCACTCGGCGCTGGCTCGAGCATGGCTTTTTCAGTGTAACTGGTGTCGCCCGCCAAAAAGTAATTGATTCCCTCAGATTGAGCAATCACGCTGACATGACCTTTCGTGTGTCCTGGCGTTGGAACAATCAGCACAGCGCCGTCCTTGGTCACGGGGTAATGTTGCTCGAAAGTTCCGAATGGTGTTGAATTGAATGCAATGATTGAAGGTCGAAGCGTGGGTGGAATGGTAACTTTGGCAATTTGGCGGGTGAACCAACCCGGAGCGCCTTGCATCCCCTGCCACTCGAGTTTTGAGATCATAACGGGCGTGTTACCAAACCCGCCAATAGCTCCAACATGATCGCCGTGCAAATGCGTTTGAATCACGCACCGAACGTCTTTTTCGGGTTTGATCCCCATGCGTTTGAGTTGATGTACCAGTTCATCTTCGGGTGTGACTTGCAATTTTGCGACTGGCAGCACTGGCGAGTCATGACGTTCGCCAGTGTCCACGACAATCAGACCGTCGGAATGCTCGAGCAACCACACGTGAATTGGCAACCAATCCGTCCATTCTGAGTCAAGCAAGACGTTTGCCATCCGCATTGCGCCAGTCCCTTTGGCACGAACCGCATTTTGTTTGATTTTAACTTTGCCCGTCGAGAGCGCATGTATCTTCATGGCGCAATTCAATCACGATTCGTGTGAACAAATCACGAATACGTTTTAATTACACTTCATCAAACTTCGGGGGCGTCTCTCATTTGAGGTGATTAGGCTCGAGTCATGAAAAACCTGATTCTGATAAGTTTTAGTTTACTTTTTACGGCTTGTGCGCCTGCCGCCGTCGAAACCAACCGCAACTCGTCGGATTACGCAAAAGGTCAAGTCATCGCCACGCGCGGTTTTTTGATGAACGAAATCGCGGGAAGTTTGGGTAAAACCTTTAAAGCCAAACTGATTTTTGAATTGAACAAACGCGGGTTTAGCGCCGTTGACAGCGCTCTCGGCTCGAGCGCCAAAGCCGATTTTGAACTTTTGGGCGAGGTCAAAGCCGATAAAAAAACTGTTGATTTAGGCACGCTGAATGGCACACCACAAACCATTTCAGACGGTTCATTTGTCTTAAAAGACGTGCGGGTTCAAGTGATGCAGCGCAAAAACAAAACGGTGGCTCGAGCTTACGACTTGGACTTACGATCCTCGAGCATTACCTTGTCTGACGTGGCACGAATGTTTGCCGAACGCATGACGATTGATTTCAAACCCGTGCTTTAAGCCACGCGTTCGGTTTCTTTCCAAGCCAGTTCTTCCAAAATTTTCTTGGCTGGACTGGCTGGCAGCACCTCGAGCGCTTTAACCGCAATTTCGCAACGGCGCAGAATCTCGAGTTTAGAGAGTTCGATGGCACTTTTACCGTTTTGCAGGGGTTGATTGGCTAAATCCCGCATTCGTTCGACGTCGCTGCCAAAACTGGCACGGCGAGCAATAATATCTTTGGCTTCTTGCACATTTGCCTCGAACAAGAACAAAACAGGCAAAGTGGCTTTTCCCTCGCGCAAATCGCCACCGATGGGCTTACCCAGTTTTTCGGCACTCGAGGTTAAATCCAGCAGATCATCTTGAATTTGAAACGCCCGTCCGTATTCCAAACCGTAAAGCTCGAGCGCCGCGACGACTGTTACACTCGAGTTGGAAAGCATGGCTGCGCCCTTGCAGGCTGCCGCCGCCAACGCCGCTGTTTTACCGGTAATGATGGTTTCGTAATTGGCAAAACTGTAGGTCTCGAGCGCCGCGACCTGAAATTGCAGCACCTCGCCCTCACAGATTTGCCTGGCGGTGCGGGCGACCAATTGCACGTAACTGGCGGCGTCACTGCCAAAACCAGCCAGTATTTCCATGAGCCTGGACAGCAAGTAATCACCGCTTAAAACGCTGACCGCATTGCCGTAATGCCGAAACGCCGCCTCGTGACCGCGCCGCGTTTCGGCATCGTCAACCAGATCATCGTGCAGCAAACTGGCAGAGTGCAACAATTCGATACAGGCAGCAAAATCAACCTCTCGAGCGTCTGGGATGCCCTGAGTTTGACCCAGTGCTCGAGCCACCAGAAATACCAGTCGAGGTCGGGCGCGTTTGCCGCCAGCATTGACCAGGTCTTCGCCGATCAATTGAATGAATTCGACATCAGATTGCACCAACTCGTGCAGACGAGTCTCGAGGGCGTTCATGGGTTGAGCAATAAGACTTGGGATCATGATGCTAATTTGATTATACGCGCAAGCTTTCAGGATATTTGTTCCGTACCACCATAGATTTTCAAATTGCCATCTCGAGCCTCCGATGTCGTACTATGAAAGCGCACATCTGACATTCACCTGACCAAAAGCTGTTCTTAATGTTGGTGCAATGGCTTAATAAATCGTTTTTGCTAGTGTTCCAAGGAGGAGTGTATGAAGAAAGTCATGATGGTTTCTGCTGGTCTCGCGCTCGCGGCGTTAAGTTTTGGTTTGGCAGCCGATGATGACATGGTGGCGAAAGCCAAAGCCGAAGGCAAAATTGTCAGTTACGGCATTCCCAACGACTGGCTGAACTACGAAGAAATGTGGAATGTTTTCACCAAGCGATACGGCGTCACCCATAGCGATACCGACATGAGCAGCGCCGAAGAAATCGGTAAATTCTTGGCTGAAAAGAACGCACCTGTGGCAGATGTCGGCGATGTCGGATTGGCGTTTGGTCCGATTGGCACGGAACAGGGCGCATTTTTAGCGTACAAGAACAAATACTGGAAAGAAATTCCTGATTGGGCGAAAGGCGCGGACGGTCATTATGCCGCCGCGTATTACGGTGCTGTGGCGTTTATCGTCAATCCAAAACTGGTTAAAAATATTCCTTTGACCTGGCACGATTTATTGCGTCCAGAATACAAAGGCAAAATTGCCATCAACGACCCACGCAAAGCCGCCAACGCGCAGTACGCGGTGATTGCCGCCGCAATGGCGTTTGGTGGCAGTGAGACCAACATTCAACCAGGCATTGATTTCTTTTCAAAATTGCAAAAATCGGGCAACCTGAAACCAATCGTACCCAGCCTCGCCAACATCCAAAAAGGCGAAGTTGCTATCGGTATCAACTGGGATTACAACGGTCTAAACTTCCGTCGTCAGCTCAAGTCCGAGATGGATTTGCAAATTCGCATTCCGCTCGATGCCACAACCACCGGACCTTACGCACCAGTGATTAATGCCTTTACCGCCCGTCCAAACGTGGCGAAATTGTTCATGGATTTCTTGTTTTCCGACGAGGGGCAGATTTTGTACGCCAAGGGCGGCGCTCAACCAATCCGCGCCAAAATCCGTGCCAAATTGCCAAAAGAAGTGCTGGCGCAAATGATTCCAACCTACCAGTACAAGAAAGTCAAACCAATCGTGGCTTGGAAACAAATGCCAGAGATCGTCAAAGGCATTGGCGACAAGTGGGCGAACGAAGTTGTGGAACAATAAACCTCGAGCTTAAACAGTTGTAACTCGAGTTGAAATTCTAAGGTGAGGGGAAAAAGTAGGTTTTACTTTAACCTTTCACCTTAATTCATTGATCGAACAAGAGAGGGGTCGAGTTGAGTCTTCGTTGGGCGACTTTCGCAGTTGCATTTTTGTTTTTAGCGTTCTTAATTTTGTTTGAAATCATGCCTGGAGTGTTGCTGGTGGTGTCGGCATTCACCAACAAATCTGGTTTCACCCTCGAGCATATGCAGGAAGCCACCAAACCACTCTTTTTGAAAGCGCTTTTGAATTCGATCAACTTGTCTTGGTTTACGGCACTCGAGGGTGGAGTGCTTGGCACAATAACGGCGGGGGCAATCTGGTCTAGCAAAAATCCAAATCTAAAACGTTTCGCTACCGCGATTTCTGGCGTGTCCGCGAATTTTGCGGGCGTACCGCTGGCGTTTGCTTTTGTGGTGATTCTCGGCTCGAGCGGCATCGTAAATTTGATTCTCGAGCGGGTTGGGATTGAACCGATTGACGTGTACAGGCGACAAAATTTGCATTGGGTGTACTTGTATTTTCAGTGGCCACTCATGACGGTGCTGATGCTGCCAGCCTTTAACGCCATTCAACGCGAGTGGCTCGAGGCGGCACGGGGTTTAGGCTCGAGCGCGTTGGGTTTTTGGGTCAAAGTTGGCATTCCAGTTTTGCTGCCGACCTTGTTGGGTTCAATGATTTTGTTGTTCGCCAATTCGTTTGGCGCGTATGCCACGGTTTACGCACTCTCTCAAGGTTCTATTAATTTACTGCCAACCCAAATTGGCTTTCAGGTTTCGGGGCAGGTCGGTTACGACCCTGGCGCGGCGGCGGCGCTCAGTGTGATGATGGCAATTACGTTGTTGCTCAGTCTGGTCTTGTACCGTTTCTCGCGGCGCTGGGCGGCACAACTCGAGGGGGCAAAATGACGTTTTTGCGCCGTGGGATTATTGGTTTGCTGCTGGCTTATTTGCTCTTGCCAATCTTGATGACGCTTGTGTACAGCCTCTCGAGTTCTTGGACTGAACTGATTCCCAAAGCCTTCTCGCTCGAGGCTTGGTCAAATTTATTTGGTGATCCAAAGTTTTGGGCGGACGGTGGTCGCAGCTTGATTCTGGCGTTTTCGGCGGTGGCACTCTCGATTTTTTTTCTTGTACCCACCCTGTTTGCCATTACCTTATACGCCCCCAAACTCTCGAGCGCCCTTGAGTTTTTTTCGTTGTGGCCATTTGTCTTTCCTGGGGTGATTATGGCGGTTGGTTTAATCAAGATTTTTTCCACGCCGCCTCTGGCAATCTCTGGTACACCGTGGTTGTTGATTCCTGCGGTTACAGTGGTGGTCATGCCTTACGCCTACCGAGCCGTAGCGAACGCTTTTGAAAGCGCCGACGTGCGCCAACTTGCCGAAGCCGCACGAAGCCTCGGCGCGAGTGATTTGCAAATTCTGGCTTGGGTGATTTTCCCCACAGTATTGCCTGGAGTGTTGTCTGGCGGCGTGCTGGCACTGTCGGCGGCTTTTGGAGAATTTTCGTTGGCGCAATTGCTGGTCGGCTCGAGTTGGGAAACCCTCCCCTATTACCAATACCTGACCAATTCTCAAGATGGGCATAAAAGCGCCGCCATCAGCGTTTTGGCGTTTATTATCGCTTGGGGTTTGGGCAGTTTTGCGCTGGGATTACGCAGCAGTGACAACCTGAAAGACACGGTGAAGGTCGCATGAAAAACTCAAACGCAATCTCGAGCGTTAACATCAAACTCGAGAACATTAAAAAAACCTATAACGGTAAAGCCGCCGTTGATAACGTCTCGCTCGAGGTCAAACCTGGCGAGATGGTCAGTTTGTTAGGTCCGAGCGGTTGCGGCAAGACCACCACTTTGCGAGCCGTGGCGGGGTTTGAAATTCCCGATTCTGGGCGCATCTCGATAGGCGATCAGGATGTGACCAAAGTTCCTGCCGAACAGCGACGCGTTGGCATGGTCTTTCAAAGTTACGCCTTGTTCCCAAATTTAAGCGTTGCGGGCAACATCGCCTTCGGTTTGCGCGTGGCTGGCTGGGAGGCTGCAAAACTGAACGCTCGAGTTTCAGAACTGCTCGAGATTGTCGGCTTGCACGGTTTTGACCGCCGCAGTGTTCTAACACTTTCGGGTGGGCAACGGCAACGTGTGGCGCTGGCTCGGGCGCTCGCACCAAATCCTCGGGTTTTGTTGCTTGACGAACCGCTTTCGGCGCTTGATGCCAAGATACGTGCCGAGTTGCGTACCGAGCTTCGGCGCTTGCAACTCGATTTGGGAATTACCACGTTGTTGGTCACCCACGATCAAGAGGAAGCCATGAGCATGTCAGACCGGGTTGTTGTCATGAACCAAGGTCGCATCGAGCAGCTAGGCACACCCAGGGACTTGTACGCCACACCCGCCAGTCCGTTTGTCGCCGCATTTGTCGGCGCAATGAACCTGATGCCCGCCGAGCCACTGGGAAACTCGAGCTTTAGGGTCAGTGGGCAAAACGTTAATATCCCAAACCTCGAGAATAAATCTGGGCGTTTGGGCGTTCGACCCGAAGTGATTGAATTAAGACCGCTCGAGCCTGGTCAAACCGCGCCGTTACAAGGTGTGATTGAACTGGTCACGTATTTGGGCGCAGACCAACAAGTGATTTTAAAAGTTGGGTCAGATACTTGGGTCGCCAGGGTGGAAAACGATCAAGTGTTTTCCAGGGGGCAAAATGTCGCGCTCGAGATTCCAAATGGTGCTTGGTTATGGCTGCCAAATTGATGTCAGACTTGCGTAATTTGTAGGGTGCGCCGTGCGCACCAATGCCTTGCACTGAACGGTGTGCGGGGCGCACCCTACTCGAGTTGCGAAGGGTTTTGGCTCGAGACTCGGTTTTAAACGTCAATTTGCGAAATTTTGAGGTTCGGATTACGTCAAACGCGGGGGCATTATGCGAAACCACAAACGGCTCGAGCGACCAAACTCAAAAGAATGAGTCTCGGACACGAAAATTTCATTTCAGCATCGGTTAGATTGCTGCAATGACTGACTCGAGGAAAATCTAATGCCTTGGTTTAAAGGCAACACCCACACGCATTCTTACGTTTCTGACGGCGATACCAGCCCTCCAGAAGTTCTGGCTTGGTATAAATCACACGGTTACGATTTTGTTTGCATGACCGATCACAACCATCCGTTCGACCCAACCTGGGCGGCGGGCGTGGTTGACGGCGGATTTCTGGCAATTCCTGGCGTCGAGATCACCACGGTTGCCGAACGATTGCCCGTCCATGTCAACGGTTTGGGTATCACCGCCATGCCAGAGCTACGAACTTATCCAACCATCGAGGCGTGCTTGCAGGGGGCAATCGACGGTATTCGCGCCTTGGGTGGCATACCGATTGTCAATCATCCCAATTTTCAATGGGCGCTCGAGAGTAAGCATTTGCTTGGGGTACGCAATTGCAAGCTGTTCGAGGTTTGGAATGCCAGCACCGATTGCAACAATTTGGGCGTCGGCGGCAAAAAAAGCACCGACGAATTCTGGGATGGGCTGATCAAAGCCAGCCATCTTTGGTACGGCATTGCCAGCGACGATTCGCACGATTTTCAAGGCGAGTTCTGGGGTTATAAAAGCCTGCCAGGGCAAGCTTTTGTCATGGTCGAAGCCGATAAACTCGAGCAAACCGCCATTTTAACCGCGCTCGAATTGGGGCATTTTTACTCGAGCACAGGAATCATGCTCGAGAAACTAAATTGGAAGGGTCGAACTTTAGAGCTTGAAATCAAAGCCGAGCACCATTACGCGTACTCGAGCGAATTGGTCGCTGGAAACGGCAAGGTGCTCGAGGTGGCGCACGGTACAAAAATTAAATTTGCGTTGCCCGAATCCGTGCCTGCCGCTCGAGTGCGGGTGTTTGACTCGAACGGCAGTCGGCTTTGGACCCAAGTCTTTGGCGGTTAAACGCCCACCAACAGCGCTTTATTGACTTTATTGAGGGCTTGGTCAATGTCGGCGATCAAGTCCTGTGGGTCTTCGATACCAATTGAAAGGCGCACGAGTGAATCGGTGACGCCCTCTTTGGCGCGAAGGTCTGCGGAAAGCAGTTGGTGCGTGGTGCTGGCTGGGTGTGATGCCAGCGATTCGACATCACCGAGTGACACGGCTTGCATAAACAACTCGAGCGAATCCAGAAAAATTTGGGCGGCTGGTTGTCCACCCTCGAGTTCGAGGCTGACCATGCCACCAAAGCGGCGCATTTGACGTTTGGCGATTTCGTGCCCTGGGTGATTCTCAAGTCCAGGGTAAAACACGCGCTTGATGCCAGATTTTGAAACCAAGTGTTTTGCAATTTGTTCCGCGCCGTCGCAATGGGCTTCCATGCGCAGCGGCAGGGTTTTGATGCCGCGCAAGAACAGATAGGCTTCTTGCGGTCCCAGGCAGCCTCCAAGGTGGCGCAGACCCTCCATCCTGACTTTCAACATCAGGTCGCTCGAGCCTGCCAGCACACCGCCAATCGCGTCGCCGTGACCGCCCAAGTATTTGGTCATGGAATGCAGCACCACGTCAAAACCGTGCTCGAGCGGTTGGGTTAAATACGGAGTGCAAAAGGTGTTGTCGGTCACTGCCAACGCACCGTGAAGGTGAGCCACTCGAGCGACCTCTTGCAGGTCGGTGATTTTGAGCGTCGGGTTGGTCGGTGTCTCAAGGTAAACCATTTTGGTTCGGCTCGAGAGTTTTTGCTCGAGTTCGATTGTGTTTTCAGCCTCGAGAATCTGAATGCCGTACCGCGCCAGGGTATCGAGAAAAAAGCCTTCAGTGCCACCGTACAAAGGACCCATGTAAATCAGTTCGTCGTCTGGTTGCAGCACGGTCACGGTCAGGGCGCTGATGGCTGCCATGCCGCTCGAGAAGGCAATCGCGTCCTGGGCGTTTTCGAGGTTGGCAAGTTTTAACTCGAGTTCGCGCACGGTTGGGTTGCCGATTCTGGAATAGATATATCCAGCTTCCTCGCCAGAGAACAACCGTGCGCCGCGCTCGAAATTGCCGTAACCAAAGGTCGAGGTTTGATAGATCGGGTTGATGTGAGCGCCAGTCGGGTCTTGCTGGTGTCCAGCGTGGACGGCTCGAGTACGAAAATCAGTCATGAAGTAAACCTTCTTTCTAACAGGGTTTAGCTATCCTAACAAACGTTAGTCTGAAACGGTGTTCATGTTTGATTGATTAAGGTTTGGTATCTTCAAAGCGCTTCGCCAAAACCAAACCGTGCACTCGAGCCAAACTGTGAATGTACTGCTCCTCGTCAAGTTCAGAGCCGCGCAGGCGACACCACAAGCGCAGGCAACCGATAAAGGCAAAGATAAGCCAAAAGATCAGAATCGTTCCCGCCACCGTCAATTGCAAACCATGATCGAGGACATTGCTTGGTGTGATCGGTTCAATTAATTTCCAAAACACCATCCCTGAAACGACATAAGGAAAAATCGTCCAACCAAACCTGATGGCTTGCTGCTCGAGTTTCATTTGAAGAAGCTTAGATCAAAACAGTTTAGATTTCATCCTCGAGCGTTACAAATAAACTGTTTTCTGAGGCTGGAATTAAACCTCGAGCCTCGGCGCAAGCAAAAAGTTCTTTCACGGCTTTTTCGCCCAAGTTTCCAACGTCAAGACTGAATTCGTTGACGTACAAATCAATATGCGCCTGCATCACGGCGTCTTCCATCTCGAGGGCGTGCTGGCGAATATAGGCTTTGGGTTCGTTTGGGTGCGCGTAGGCATACTCGAGCGAGGCTTTTACTGCGGCATTTAATGCCCGTTGCGTCCCGGGCGCAAGATCGCGCCTGACCAAAATTGCGCCCAGCGGAATCGGTAAGCCCGTCTCCCCTTCCCACCATTCGCCCAAGTCCAGCAGCTTCACTAAGCCGTGCTGCGGGTAGGTAAACCGTGATTCGTGAATGATTAAACCCGCGTCAACCTCGTCACGTTCAATGGCAGGCATGATGGCGTCGTAACGCATCACAACGGTATTCACGCCTTCGGGCTGCGAAAGCTTTAAAAGTAAAAATGCTGTGGTCAAATTCCCAGGAATCGCCACGGTTTTCCCAACCAAAGACTCGAGCTTGGTTTTTGCCACAATAAGCGGTCCAACGCCGCGCCCGAGCGCCCCGCCAGACCGCAACGCCACGTAATGTTCGCGCACATGTGCAAAAGCGTGATAGGAAATTTTGGTCATCTCGAGTTTACCAGCCAGCGCCCATTGGTTCAGGGTTTCGACATCCTCGAGCAATTCATGGACGGGTTCTGTAAGATCAATTTTGCCGTGGGTTAGGGCGTAAAAGATAAAAGTGTCATTGGGGCAAAAGGAATAGCCAAGGTTCATAGCCAAAGTTTAGTTCTTGCAAGCAGGGGCGTGTGCCTCAAGGAAGTGGTGATGTAATGCTGGCGTTCAGTCGTTCGGCAACCAGCAACACCTCTTTAGGCTCGAGCGCCCCCTTAAACCAAATAATATTTTCCTCAAGACCGTCAAGTTTTTTGATCTCATCACCCAAATTGAGGCGGCTCGAGATGGCGATCACGATGTCATGACGCTGGCTGCGGCGTAATTTCTCGAGTTTGCGTTTTAGATAATCAGGTCGCCAGTAGCCGATAATCTCTAAGAGCACACTGCGTCCGTCATCATGTACCAACCTGAAATCTGGAATCATGACCGTACCGCCCAAATCCACGATATCCACCTCTCGCTCGAGTTTCCAAACCGATTTTAGTTTCTTAAAGCGCTCCGAAAAACCTTGCTCGAGAATGCTGTCAAACTCTTTGCCTTTGGCGTAATGGCTTCTCAGTTTGCTGCTAGCATCCAACGTGAATGTTGCCTCGTCGGGTTCTGTTCCAAAATCTTTTCGAGGAATAATTTTTGCCGTCAAAGACCATTTTGTGGTGTTTAACAGCGCGGGTAAAAACTTGGCAAACGCCACGCCGTAGCGCGTGCTAGGCTTAAACAAACTCGAGGGTCCATCGAGGATAATCGTGTAGCCCGCATCGGGGTCGCCCTCAATGCGGTGCATCAAGCCAAAAAGTTTGAGATACTTAAACAAGCGCTTGTACTCGCCAGGGTCGTTGCGGTGCGCGGTGATAACCAGTTCAGAGGCACGGTAAAGAATGCCCTGGGCTTGCGCCAAATTGAAACGCTCGAGCAACCACCGCGCGTCGGCGGGTTCAAAAACGATCACCTGATTCTCGCGCAAATCGGCGTACAAACTGCGCTCGAGGTCGGGCGCGGAAACTTCCAACCCCAGTTCGGTGCTCAGTTCAAAAGCCAGTCTCTCGAGCACCAGATTTGATGTCTCGAGCGTTGGGCGCTCCGTTGCAGCAAGCGCAAACACCCGATCACGCAACACGCCAGGATCAGTAATGGCTTGCGTGACAAACTCGCAGCGTTCGGAGTACAACAAATGCGCTAAGCCGCGCCGCACACGGTAATCAACGCTGTCCGCCTCGTCCTCGCGCAGTGCCTCGTCAAGTTCGCCACGCGTGCGCCCATGAAAAACGCCGAACAACTCGAGGGTGGTTTCAATGCGTTCAAAATCGAGTTTAGAACCCGACAACGCCTTGGGTTCAATCACACCAGCCGTGATTCTCGAGATCAACAATTCAGTGGTCAACATTAGATTTTTCAATTTTAAGCGTTGCGATTGCATTGCAAAGCCAGATAAACCACGATTGACTTTCTAAAAGACTATGGTTGCCAATTCAAAGCACCAAAACGCCTTGATGCTGGGCGCTCTCGGCGGGTTCGACATGAATCGTCACGATTGCACCCTCAACTTCGCCTTGCAGCGCCGCCTCAATCCGGTCACAAATCTTGTGAGACTCGAGCACGGTCATGGCGTCGGGTACAACCAAATGAAATTCGATAAAAATGGTTCGTCCAGCGTGCCTGGTGCGAAAATCGTGCGCCTCGAGCGCCCCTGTTGCATGAAGACTCACCAGTCGGCGCACTCGAGCCACCATTTCTGGACTTGCGGCGGCGTCCATTAAGCCATCGACTGAGCCACGAATCAGACCCCAACCGCTCCAGAGAATGTTCAATGCCACAAAAATTGCCATCGCAGGGTCAAGAATTGCCCAGTGCGTCACGGCTGCCAACCCCACCCCGAGCAGCACCCCAATTGAGGTCAGAACATCGGTCAACAAGTGCTTGCCATCGGCGGTCAGCGCTATTGATCGCCAGACTCGACCACGGTGAATCAAAAACGCTGCCCAAACACCGTTAATAACGCTTGCCAAGCCGTTCATCAACAAGCCCAGAACGGGCAACTCGAGCGTGGTGGGATTCGTTAATTTTGGGTATGCCTCGCGGATAATTAAAATGGCTGCCAGCACAATCAGCACGCCTTCGATCACCGCCGAGAAATACTCGGCTTTGGAATGCCCAAACGGATGGTTTTCGTCGGCGGGACGACTGGCAACCTGAAGCGCAATAAAAGCGAACAACGCCGCCGCAACATTAATGATGCTCTCGAGCGCGTCTGACAGGAGCGCCACGCTGCCTGTCAGAATCCAAGCAAAATACTTTAATCCCAAAACCAACAATGCGATGACGATGCTGACCGCCGCCGCCCGAATGGCAAAAATCGAGGTTTTAGCTCCGCTTTCCATCGCAGCAGACCTTATCATGACTCTATCTATTGTGCCACCCAAAACCGACTTCAAATTTAGCAACAATTCCATAAGCCAATTTCAGGCTAAAATAAAGCCATGAAACTCGAGTTTGACGCTGTGTTTTACAAGGTCAGGCACGTACCATGAACGCTGCCATGTCATTAGCCATTCAAGGTCGTTTTATTGAATTGCCCACGTTTGACGGCAAACAGTTGTACCAAGCTCTTGATGATTTGGATTTTTTAGCCCAAAAACTCAACCTCGAGCCGTTGGGTTCATTTCTTTATGTCACCGAAGAAGAAATTGAAAATGCCAACGTGGACTTCATGGATTTTATGATGCCTCAACCTGAGTGGTTTGAAGCTGAGGACGTTTTGGAGATCGTTTTTGAATTAAAGGGTCATCTCGAGAGGCATCCTAATGCGATTTCCAACACGTTAAGAGTGTTGCCAGCATTAAAGTCGCTCGAGCTGGCACTTGAACTGTGCGAAACCCATAACATTGCGGTTCGATTAACGCTTGAGACTTAAAACTCGGGTAGACTTAAGTCATGCAATTTAAAATCTCCAGTTTTGGCGCAGCCCATACCGTCACGGGTTCTAATCATTTGCTCGAGATGGATGGGAAGCAAATTCTCTTGGATTGCGGTTTGTTTCAAGGCTCTAAGGCGCTGGACAATTTGAACGATTTGCCTTGGGGCTATGACATTCAAGGCATCGAAGCCCTGTTTTTGTCGCACGCGCACCTTGACCATTCGGGCAGACTGCCCAAATTGGTGAAGGACGGTTTTAAACGCCAGATTATTGCCACCCAAGCCACCCGCGAAATTGTCGAGCAGCTCCTGAACGACAGTGCCAAGCTGCAACGCGAAGATTATGAACGCAACAAGCGCAAGGGTCGTGAAGCAAAACCGCCCATGTACGACGAGGACGATGTTGCCGCGACGCTCGAGTTGTTCGTGCCATTAGAATACGGTAAACCACTCGATTGGGACAATATTTCTGTCACCGCGCAGGTGGCGGGACACATTCCTGGCAGTGCCAGTTTGTTGTTTGAATGTGCGGGCGAACGATTCGTTTTTAGTGGCGATTTGGGCAATGCCCGAAAAGACATTTTGCCCGACCCAGTTCCGTGTCCAGACGCCGATGTGGTCTTGATGGAGAGCACCTACGGTGACCGTGACCACCGGGCTTTTGAGGAAAGCTTAAAAGAGCTGGCATCACTTCTAAACCAAGCCTCGGAAAAAGGCGGCAAAATTTTGATTCCAAGTTTTGCGCTCGAGCGCACCCAAGATTTGCTCTATCACATCGCCAGGCTCGAGGAGCAAAAGTTGATCCCGATCCTGCCCGTGTTTGTCGATTCACCGCTGGCTGGGCGCATCGAAAAAACCTACAGCACCGCCAAACACGAATTTGTCCCCGAGATTCAAAAAATGTTTGAGACCAAAGACCCTTTCGAGACGGCGCGACTCGAGTACACCAAAACCACCGACGAATCCAAAGCCTTAAACACCATGAGCGGCAGCGCGGTGATTATTGCGGGCAGCGGCATGATGTCGGGCGGCAGGATTTTGCATCACCTGATGAACCATCTGGGCGATCCGAAAACCAGTTTGGTAATCGTCGGTTTCCAACCCGAAGGTGGATTGGGCAGGCGTTTGGTGGACGGTGCAGAACGCGTCAGAATCAACGGCGAAGATGTAGTTGTGCGTGCCAGCATTAACACCATCAACGGCTTTAGCGCCCACGCAGACCGCACCGAGTTGCTCGAGTGGTCAAAAGATGTAAAAGGTGAAATTCGACTGGTGCACGGTGAGATGAAAAGCATGGAAAGCCTCAGCGCAGCCCTGAACGCTCGAGGTCAAAAAGCCAGTATTCAAGCCCCCAGCATTCAAATGCCAGGCGAGGGCGGTCACGCCAGCGACGGGGAGTAAAGTCTCGAGTTAACGTATCGAACTCGAGACCGTTGGTGGATCTCGAGTTTTGTTTTTGGTTCAAATCGTGGTCGCACATTTTGACTGAGTTTCAAAGTATAATCGTGCAAATGGCTTTGCTGAACCAAAAAAACCGTTTTTTGTTCTTGCTCGGCTTGATTCTGATTGCCGGGTTTTTAGGCATTAACTTGCTAGGTTTTTTGGTGGCACGCAATTCTGTGCGCTCAGGCATCGTGGATCAGAATTTGCCGCTGACCGCCGATACGGTCTATTCCGAAGTCCAACGCGAACTCTTGCGACCCGTGTTTATTTCGCAGCAAATGGCGCAAAATACTTTCCTACGCGATTGGGTGCTGGCTGGCGAGAAAAACCCCACACAAATCATCAAGTACCTCGCCAACATTCAGGCTGAATTTAAAACCAACACCAGTTTTTACTGACCCCTGCAATTTTAGCTTAATATAAGTCATGCCCTGGATTCCTCCGAAACTCACCAAACAACAACTCGAACAACGCCGATTCGCCGCCATTG
>JAYVRX010000115.1:0-4789 GCA_043775825.1 Deinococcales bacterium | reverse complement strand
GTTCACACACTGAATTTACCAGCTTTGTGGAATTGAGTAGCAACTAAAGTCTTGCACTAAAGTGCATGGCTTCGACCAGCGTCCTGATACAGTGAATTTTCTGAGCAACTCGGCGTTGTCTTCTCGAGCGTGATTCCCGAGCTTGAAACTTGGCATTTTGGTGGTGAAAGTTTTGCCACGTGTTCTGAGTGCGCCATGAAACCTCGAGCGGGACAAGTGCTGCCTGAGCATCGGTTGGTGTTCAAAGCCGAATCACGTTGTTGCACCTACCATCCAGATTTACCGAACTTTCTGGCGGGTCGGGCGTTAAGGCGCGGGGGAGTCGGGGCACAAAAGATTCGGGCGCGACTCGAGCATCCTGAAACACGGTATGCCACTGGTATTGTCCGACCACCAGAACTCGAGAAGTTGTATCAAGATTTGGGCAAAGCTTCGTTCGGTAACAGCGATGAACTGACCTGCCCGTACTGGGTTTCAGGAGTACACAATTGCAGCATTTACGCTGATCGCAACGGCGTGTGTCGTAGCTGGCATTGCAAAAGTGTTCACGGTGCAAAGGGTCACGGCGCTTGGACTGCCTTACGCTGGTTGCTGCTCGAGTTGGAATCCGAACTGACTAAAACCGTGACCACCAAAGACGCGCCGTCTCGAGATGCCAGTGTTGAAACTTGGGTTGAATGGTACATCGCTTGTGCTGAACGGGTCGATACTTTAAACGCAGAAACCCTGAAATCCCTACGCACCCCGAAACTCGAGTTTTTCATTGCCGAGGTGGCTCGAGCCGTGAATGTGCGTGATGAAAGTTTGCCTGAAGTGGTCGCGCCGTCCGTTGCCGATTGGTTTGTCGAGCCTGACGGCGTTGCCCTAACCGCCTGGAGCGGTTATGACTTGGTGGACGCACCAACTTGGATTTTTGAACTGTTAAGCCGCATGGACGGCACAAAAACCTGGCGTACCGCCAAAAGCGAAACTGAAGCAGAAATGGGTAAAACCATCAGCGATGATTTGATTCATACGCTGCACCGTCGCGGCTTGCTCTCCGCGCCCGAACCGAGCACAGGAACGGGGGTGCAATGGAAAATTCATCAAGCCCCAGACGTCGAAAACGATCATGAACTTCAAGCTTTGGCGCAACGAATTATTGATGCCGTAGGTTGAAAACAAAAACCTCGAGCCAGCAGATTCCCAGGGTTGATCGCGCCACTTTCAAGCTTTCAGGTAAACTGTGATTATGGCAACTATCGCTGCACTTTTTCCAGGTCAAGGTTCGCAAAGCGTCGGCATGACCAAGGACTTCTTTGAAAACAACGACTCCGCCCGTGCCACTTTAGAACGTGCTTTCGCGGTACTCCCAGGACTCGAGAGCCTGATGTTTGAAGGTCCTGAAGATGCGCTTAAACTGACCCAGAACGCCCAACCCGCGCTTGTTGCCTCGAGCATCGCCTGTTACCGCGCCTGGCGTGCCAGAACAGATTACCACCTGAGTTTCGCGGCAGGTCACAGCCTTGGTGAATTCTCGGCGTTGGTCGCCACCAAAGCCCTCGAGTTTGATGATGCGCTGCGGCTGGTTCGGGCGCGTGGTCATTACATGCAGGCGGCAGTTCCCGTGGGCGAGGGCGCAATGTCAGCCGTTCTGAAAATTAGTCTCGAGGTCATCCGTGAAGTTGTGGACGGCATTGAGGGTGTTGAAGTCGCCAACCTCAACACACCTGAGCAAACCGTAATTTCTGGTACAACCGCAGGCGTTGCCACCGCGAACGAGGCTTTAAAAGCCAAAGGTGCAAGGGTTATCCCACTTCAAGTTTCTGCACCCTTTCACTCGAGTTTGATGCAGCCCGCCAGAGAACGACTCGACAAAGATTTAGCTGTCACCGATTTTTATCCGTTTAACTTTCCAATCGTGGCAAACGTCACCGCCCTCGAGAATACAGACCCACACCAGTTACCAGAATTGCTTTCCAAACAAGTCACAAGCAGTGTGCGCTGGGTCGAAAGTATTTTGCGACTTGAGGCATTGGGTTGCGACGAATTTATCGAATTTGGGGCTGGCACAGCGCTAACGGGTATGATTAAACGCATTTTGCCGAACGCCAAAACCTTTAACATTGGCAGTACCGATGATCTCGAAAAATACGTTCAAGCTCATGCTTAAGGTTTAAGATGACAGTATGAATTGGACTGATGTTCTGCGTGACAAAAGTTTGCATGACTTGCCTTACAAAATTGAACTCAACGAACGAGGGTTGATCGAAATGAGTCCAGCCACGGTTCTACACGGAATGCTGCAAATTGCCATTGCCGACCTATTACGCGATCATATTCGGGGTGGACGGCGCATTACAGAATGTCCAATAGACACCCGCAAAGGCACAAAAGTACCCGATGTGGTCTGGGCTTCAAAAGAATTCATGACCACCTTTGGAACACAAACACCCTTTCCACAAGCACCAGAAATTCTGGTCGAAGTGCTTTCACCTTCAAACACCAAAGACGAAATTCTCGAGAAACAAAACTTGTACTTTGAACGTGGCGCGAAAGAAGTCTGGACTTGTGCCGCGAATGGTCAAATGCAATTTTATGATGAAACGGGTGAACTCGAGCGTTCAGGGCTTGTAGCGAAATTTCCTGTACTGGTCACGCTCGAGGATTGAACTCGACACAACTCAATTTCAGACGGTACACTAAAATCCTTATGATATCCAGAAAAACACTTGTCACTGGCGCTTCAAGAGGATTAGGTCGCGCCATCGCCCTTGAACTTGGCAGACGCGGTTTTTTTGTTGCCGTGCATTACGGCAAAAGCGAAGCCGAGGCACAAGCCGTTGCCTTAGAGATCACGGCTGGCGGCGGTCAAGCCGTACTGGTGCAAGGTGATCTCTCGAGCATCGGGGGCGCAAAAGCTGTCATCACCCAAGCCGTCGAAAAACTTGGCGGACTCGAGGTGCTGGTCAACAACGCTGGCATCACCCGTGATGGTCTGGTTTTGCGCATGAAAGACGAAGACTGGGATGCCGTGATCGAAACCAACCTTTCTGCACCCTTCGCCCTGATTCGCACCGCGCTGCGCAGCATGATGAGCGCCAAATACGGACGCATTGTGAACATCTCGAGCGTGGTTGGTTTGATGGGCAACCCAGGGCAAGCCAATTACATCAGCGCCAAAGCGGGTTTGATCGGTCTGACCAAAGCGATTGCCAAAGAATACGCGGGGAAAAACATTAGCTGCAACGCCGTCGCACCAGGTTTTATCGCCAGCGACATGACCGACAAACTGCCCGAAACCGTGCAAACCAAATACCTCGAGAATATTCCAGCGGGGCGTTTTGGAGCGCCCGAAGAGGTCGCGGCGTTGGTGGCATTCTTGGCGTCAGAAGAGGCAGGGTACATCAACGGACAGACGATAGCGATTGACGGAGGCTTGTACGCCCATTAAGCCCGTCACGGTCATTACAGGCGCAACTGGCGGCATCGGTACAGCCCTGGCGCTCGCCCTAACAGGTCATGAACTGATTTTGACTGGGCGCAACCCTGAAAAACTCGAGGCGCTGTGCTTGAGCATCCCAAATTCCAAACCTTTAATTCTCGAGCTTCAAAACCCCGAAACTTTCGCCACGGCACTCGAGGTTTTCCCAAGAATTGATAACCTGATTCACAACGCTGGCGTCGGAGAACTTGGCACGGTTGAAAACACCTCGCTCGAGCTTTGGCGCGAGATTCTAAACGTGAATTTGCTCGCCTGTGTCGAACTGACCAGGGTGTGCCTGAATCGTTTGCGTGAAACTCGAGGGCAAGTCTTGTTTGTGAATTCTGGCGCGGGTTTGACCGCCAACGCTGGCTGGGGCGCATATGCGGCATCCAAATTTGCACTGCGGGCTTTTGCCGATTCCCTGACCGCCGAAGAAACCCCAAACGGCATTCGCGTCATGACCGTTTACCCAGGGCGCACCGCCACGAAGATGCAAGAAAAAGTTCGCAACCAAGAGAACCAGGCATACGAACCCGAAAAATACATTCAACCCGAAACCCTGGCAAGCACGATCAAAACCATGCTCGAGACTCCAAGAGATTCGATTTTGACGCAAGTTATGGTTCAACGTCCAAGTTAAAATTTGCTCGAATCTTTCATGTGTTGCCGCCAGAATGATTGAATTATCAAACTGAAAACACCAAATTCGTTAACTCGAGATTTTCTTGGCTTGGCGACGTTCGGCTTCCTGCCAAAACGCATCAAACGGCACAGTTTTACCAGTTTTCGCTTGAGCACGACCCTGCTCGAGCATCGCCTGAAACTTTGGTGAATGCGCCAACAAACACCTCGAGTCCGATTTAGGTTTTTGGGATGGCTCGAGAAACTTTTTCATTCTGGAATTGTAGCAAAGTAGTAGCTCGAGATAAGCGGGTAATCGGGTTCATCATCCGAATAAGCTCGAGCAAGATTTTGTAAGGCTAAAGCCTGCCACTCTTCCCGCTCTAAATCTGGAGTCTCGAGAATCGTGACCAGCAATTTCGCGTTTTCTGGAAGATCAAAGGCTTCGTCGAGCACGATTTGCTGACTGTTAAAATGTGCGTTTAGTGTCACGTTTGGCATGAGACTCCTGACTACTTGACTGCAAAACCCGTGTACTGCCTTGCATAAGGCGGATGAAACGCCAAAACAATATCACTGGCTGGCACACCCTGGTCGAGCAACGCCCCCACAGGATCAAGGTCAGTATTGTCCTGATGCACCCAAATTTTATGGTCTTTCACCTCGAGATGCAGCACACAACCATACACCCGTTGATCGCCT
>JAYVRX010000114.1:0-17975 GCA_043775825.1 Deinococcales bacterium | reverse complement strand
CAGGATTTGGACTTTCGCTTTTTATGAAAAAACCCGTCGTGCCGCCATGTTGACCGCTTTGACAGGAACGGTGCTGGTTTTAATCTTGATGCGAATGGCAAGCTAACCCAAGCCCTGAATCTTTCCCAGCACTTCCCAAAGCGGTTGCTCGAGAGGATCGAAAGCGACGATTTAGGAACGAATTTGAGCAAAAACGCAACCATCTGCTGAAGTATTATCTTCACGAGTCATGTCATTTTTGAGAATTCCTTCAAGTTCAAATCCTGCTTTTTCAGCCACTCGACGACTTCCAATATTTCTCGAGTCGCAATGAAGTTCTACCCGTCTTGCTGAAAGCGATTCAAAAGCAAACTGAGTTGTGGTTCGTAATGCCTCGGTCATGTAGCCTTTGCCTGTTTGTCTGGAATCCAACCAATAACTGGTTTCAAACTTTGGTGTATTCCAATTTAGACGGCGAAAACCAATTTCGCCGATAAAATGATGTTGTTCAATCGTAAAAATTTGAAACATCAATCGTTCACGCAATATAAAAGCTGCTAGGTCACGTCGTAATTCAATTTCACAATCTTCTGGTGTCGGAGGTGTTTGGGCAAATGACATGTACTTGCGTAGTTTCGGTAGAGAAGCACTTATCGCCTCAGAAATGACTTGCCCTCGACCAGGTTTTGGCATTTGCAAAGACAAACGCTCCGAACGAAGCTCTTCGGGTAACTCGAGTAAAATAGGCGAAATCACAGGTGACTATAACAACAACGAGAAGTCGATTCAATAGGTCAAACAGCGTACAAAATCAGCAATCTAAAAGAACCAAACAACTGTAATTTTTTGCCCACCACACACTTCAAGTATTTAAAAATTATCAGAGCATGCAATGTTAATACTGAATTACAACCCCCGAATCTTTCCCAGCACTTCCCACAGCGGCTGCTCGAGTTCAGTGCCAATATCCACGCCGTACTCGAGTTTGATCTTCTGCCGCAATACCTCGAGCCTGCCAAATTCCTCGAGTCTGGTGGCGTCGGACACGAAAACATCGTCATAATCCAAACTTAAAACCCGTCTAAAAAAATCCCGTGCCGTGCCGCTTGAGGCATCCACCCTGGCACTGGTGGCAAACATCGGTTCTGGGGCTTCGCCCGGAATCGGCAGCGGCTTGCCGATTGCCTCGAGGTAAATGACACGCTCGAGGTACAAACGTTTCAGTTCTGTTATCGCTTCTTGTTCGGTTTGACCGCTGGCGATCAGCGCAAAAAATTCGCTCAAGCTGGCTTCAAAACAATTCCAATCCTCACGGTAACGCAGATTCAGCGTGTAATCCTCGAGTTTCACCAGAGTATTCTATGCCAACAACAAAAAAGAGACCAGATTATTCTGGTCTCTTTCGATACCCGCCTGGGTCTGGGACTATGCCCATGCCCGCATTCGGGATTCAGTCGCCCTAAAAAAAGGGACGGCTTGAGCTAGCCCCGACGAGCACCTCCACCAACCATAAATCTTTTGCTTAACAGTTGGACCACCCCCTTTCTGGTGTAGAAAAACATTAGCACGAAAACAGGAAGAAAATGTGAGGTACGACTACGTTTAATGGCTTACTCGAGCAAGCTTCAATTCATTTGTTATGATCTCCCGCATTGTGAATCCCTACCAGACCATCCGCCCCATGCTTGCCGTTGGCGACCTCGCCTGGGATGTGCTGACCAAACCCGACCAGATCATCCTGCCCGGCGGTGACACCACGGGACGGGTACAACTTGCACCTGGCGGCTCGAGCGCCAACGTTGCGGTTTGGGCGGCAAGGGTCGGAATGACCACAGGTTTTCTGGGTAAGGTCGGGCGGGATCGGTTTGGCGAATTTGCCGTTCAAGACCTGCAAGCCGAAGGTGTGAAATCCCACGTCATCTGGACGGATTCCAGCCCAACGGGCGTGATTCTGGTCTTGATCGACTCGAGCGGGCAACGCAGCATGATTACCTCTCAAGGCGCAGATTTTTTGCTCGAGCCTTCAGAATTACCGATTGCTGCCATTCAAGCCTCGAGCCATGTGCACATTACCGCCTGGAGTGTCTTTACCGACCCGCCGCGTCAAGCTGCGCTGCAAGCCGCCAAAGTTGCCACCGAGGCGGGCGCGAGCGTCAGTTTTGACCCTGGCAGTTACCAAATGATTCGGGAAATTGGACGCGAGGAATTCAGACGTACCACCCGCGAAATGAGCGTGGACTTTCTGTTTCCGAACCTCGAGGAGGGACGCGCCATGACGGGCGCAAAAACCCCAACCGAGGTGCTCGAGGCGCTGCAAAACCTGTACCCTCAAACCATGATCGTCTTAAAACTCGACAAGAACGGCGCACTGATTGCCGAAGGACACAATTCGTTTCAAGTTGCCGCCACCAGCGACACCGCCGTTGATGCCACGGGCGCAGGCGATGCGTTTTGTGGTGCATTTCTGGGGCACTACCTGCAATCCAAAAATGCCCTTAAAGCCGCCGAACTCGCCGCGCAGGTTGCAGGCTGGGTCGTGTCCAGATTTGGCGCTCGAGCCGCCAAAGATTCCGAACTCGAGCGGCGGCTTTTGCAGTACGGTTTTAAGCCTTAATCCACCCATTCGGAAACGGGCACGACCTCGCCACCTTCGACGTTAAAGTTTGGGTTGCCATAATTTGCACCAAAGGTAATCTCGAGCGTCGCACGATCAAAAGTGTTCGGTCCAACGATGTGCTTGCGGACAAAGTACCCGCCGCCCTCCTGAGAGCTGACATCACCAGATTTGGTAAACCGAATCTCGACAATTTCGCCGCGTTTGGCGGTTTTGACCCGCACCCGGTACGCCAGCGTGCCGTCGGCTTTGAGGTATTGCGGTTTGGTTTCACTTGTTTTACGACGCCAGAACATAACTCGAGTCTAACTCGAGATGTTGTTCCGTTCAACGATTTTGCTTTCAAAGTGATCTTTTAATCGCAGCACTATTGAAAAAACTCGAGAATCATTTCAATTCTCGAGTTTTAACATTTAGGTTGTTTGATTTAACGCTCGAAGACGCCTTCGGTCAAAATTTTGAAGGCTTTATGCAACTCTTCTTGGACTGGGCGTTCGCTCATGAAGGCGCTCCAACGAAGTGCGGTCATCAAAAACGTGTACGCCATTGTTGCGGCAATCCGTTCACTCGATAAATCTTTGCGAATGCTCGGAATCTCGCGCAGCAACGCCTCGATGATTTTGGCGAGCGGCATGGCTTCGTAAGCGGTGTGCGCCCGAATCGGGTCGGGGTTAATCAATTCATAGGTTAGCGGCGGAATCAATGTCCGTTCAGACCCTGCCACCTCGGCAAGGTCGCGCCATAAACCCTCGAGAATCTCGAGCGGGGTGCGCCCCAAGGTTTTGCGTTCTTCGACGCGTTCGCGCACGCCAGCCACAATGCTCGCGCCGTAATCGAGCAGCACGGCTTCTTTGTAGGGGTAATAGTTAAAAAACGTTCCCCTCGAGACGTGTGCGGCTTTGGCAATGTCGGTGGCTGTGGTTTTGTCAAAACCGCGTTCTTTGAAGAGTTGGATGGCAACCGTGTAAATACGGTTTTTGCGGCGTGACTTTTGACGTTCTCGCAGTGATGGTGGCGCATCTGGGTTGAGCATTCGCATGGGTTTTTCTGAAAAAGAGTCAAGCACGCGTGATAATAGCATTTTTAATCTTGAGGTCAAGTTTAAACCCAGTCAAAGGTAATTGATGCGTCAGAGCTTCGAGGCTTGCTTGTTGTACTTCTAAATGAAATAGAATTTCGAGCATGGCAACAAAAAAATTAATTCCAAATGAAGCCAGTATTGTGCAACTTCAAGCCTTGATGATTTCAAAACGCGTCTCGAGTGTTGAACTGGTCAAGCACTATCAGATGCGAATCTCGAGCATCGACAAAAGTGCTTTAAACAGTGTTTTGGAAGTCAATCCTGACGCGCTCAAAATTGCCCAAAAACTGGATATCGAAAGAGCTTCAGGTAGCTCTCGAGGATTGCTACATGGCATTCCAATGCTTTTGAAAGACAACATCAACACCGCCGACAGACTTCATACCAGCGCGGGCAGCTTGGCGCTGCAACACTCTCGAGCCTTGGAAGATGCAGCCTTGGTCGCCAAACTCCGAGCGGCGGGCGCGATTGTTTTGGGCAAAACCAACATGACCGAATGGGCAAATTTTATCAGCACCCACATGCCAAACGGTTATTCTTCACGTGGCGGGCAAGTCTTAAATCCTTACGATAAAAGCTTTGACACTGGCGGCTCGAGCAGCGGTTCTGGCGTGGCAGTCGCCGCCGATTTGTGCGCGGTTGCGGTGGGAACTGAAACTTCGGGTTCGATTCTCAGCCCTGCGAACAACAATTCGGTGGTCGGCATCAAACCCACTGTGGGTCTGATCTCGAGGTGCGGGATTATTCCGATAGCCGCCAGTCAAGACACCGCCGGACCAATGGCGCGAAGTGTTGAGGATGCCGCGATTTTGTTGGGTGCAATGACGGGTTTTGACGCTCGAGATTCTGCGACCAAAGATGCGAAAAGTTTAAGCGATTACATGGGTTTCCTGGTGAAAGATGGTTTGAAAGGAATGCGCTTGAGTGTGCCTCGAGCCTATTTCTGGCAGCATGTCAAAGAGGATCAAAAACCGATTCTCGAGAATGCCTTGACCGCGCTTCGAGATGGCGGTGCCGTGCTGATTGAAGCCGATATTGACAGCGCCCAAGCTGTGGCTGACCTTGGTTACACGGTTTTGCTCTACGAATTCAAACGCGATTTGAACAAATACTTGCGCAGCCTCGCGCCTGAATTTCCGCGCAGTTTGCTCGAGTTGATACGGTTTAACGAACTCAACCACAAGAAAATGCTGCGCTACGGGCAAACCTTGCTCTTGGCGGCACAAAGCACCAGTGGCACAAATTCAGATTTTTACAAATTCACCAGGGGCGAAGATTTGCGCCTCTCGAGGCAACGTGGCATTGATGCGACCCTCAAAAAGCACAAACTCGATGCGCTCGTCATGCCCTTGTATTTTGGCGCTCAAATTGGGGCGAAAGCAGGTTATCCGAGCGTTTGTGTGCCCGCAGGTTACTCGAGCGACGGGAATCCTGTGGGTATCACTTTTATGGGCACAGCCTGGAGCGAGCCGACCCTGATTCGTGGGGCGTATGCGTTTGAGCAACTGACCAAAGCCAGACGTGCACCGAAACTGTGAAGCTCGAGAGAAAGCAAAACTGTAGGGTGCGCCTCGCGCACCACGGTTTGGTGACGGTGCGCAGGGCGACCATGCCCGTAAGCGATTCCGCCCGTAAGGTGCGTCTTGGAATCAAGAAGGTGCATTTTATGGTCAAGAAGCGCACCCTAGCAGCTCAAGTCAGCACCATGAAACAAATTGTTGACTCGAGTTTGCTTCTACCTTAACCAAACCGTCCCGTAATATAAGCCTCGGTTCGTTCGTCTTTGGGTGTTTGAAACACGGCTTCGGTTGCCCCGTGTTCGACCAGATCACCAATCAAAAAGAAACTGGTCGTGTCCGAAACTCGAGATGCCTGCTGCATGTTGTGCGTCACAATAATGATCGTGGTTTGTTGCTTGAGGCTTTCCATCAGGTCTTCGATGCGTTGCGTGCTTTGCGGGTCGAGGGCGCTGGTGGGTTCGTCCATCAATAAAATTTCGGGTTCAACTGCCAAGGCTCGAGCAATACACAAGCGTTGCTGTTGCCCACCCGACAGACTCGAGCCGACGGCTTTGAGACGGTCTTTGACTTCATCCCAGAGTGCCGCGCCGCGCAAACTGCGTTCGACGGTTTCATCGAGTTTGACTTTGTTCTTTTCGCCTGCAAGCCGCAAACCTGCCACCACGTTGTCGTAAATACTCATGGTTGGGAACGGGTTTGGTTTTTGAAAGACCATACCGATTCTGCGCCGCACGTCCACGGGGTCAACGTCGTTGGCGTAAACATCGTGTCCATCGAGTAAAATTTTGCCTGTGACCCTGGTGTTGGGTGTTAATTCGTGCATTCGGTTGATGGCACGCAAAAAAGTGGTTTTACCGCAGCCGCTCGGTCCGATCAGGGCGTTAACGGTGTTGGACCTGAAGGCGACGCTGACGTTGCGCACGGCATCTTTAGCGCCGTAAAAAACCCCGACGTTTTCGGTTTGTAATCTGATTGGACGATCCGTGTTCATGCTTCTCCTTGAGGAAAATTTGTTATCGTTTTCTGGCGGCAAAACGCGCCACCAAACTTGCTACCAGAATTGCCAGCACCAACACCAGCGCCCCAGACCAAGCTCGAGCCACGGCGGCTTCACTCGGCTCGAAGGCGCTGCGGTACACGGCAAGTGGTAAACCTGACATTTTCTGGGTGGGGTTCCAAGTCAAAAACGAGTTGCCGAACGCCGTAAAAATCAGTGGTGCGGCTTCGCCCGAAACCCTGGCAACCGCCAGAATCACGCCCGTAATAATGCCCGAACGGGCGGTGGGCAGCACGATGTTCATAATAACTTTCCAGCGTGGCAAACCGAGTGCCAGTCCAGCCTCGCGCAGGGTTTGCGGCACAAGTTTAAGAACTTCTTCGGTGGCGCGAACGATCACTGGAATCATGATTAAACCCAAAGATAAACCGCCAGCGATGCCGCTGTAACCAAAGCCCAAACCGCGAACCACCAGACCGTAAACCACCAAACCGACCACGATGGCGGGCATTCCGGTCAGCACATCGCCCATCAAGCGCACGCTCGGTACAAGGCGATGCTCGCGGTATTCGGTCAGAAAAATCGCTGTTCCAATGCCAACAATCACACCAATGACCAAGGCGACTGACAGCATCATGACCGAACCGACTATCGCGTTCAAAAATCCGCCGCCACTGCCCAAAAACGTGATCTCAGATTGGGACTGCGTGAAAAATTGCAGGTTGAGGCTCGAGAATCCTTTCGAGAACAAATCTTTTAAGATCAGGAACAATGGCACAAGCACAATCAATGTTCCTAAGCCGATCAAGACCATTGCTGCCGTGTTCTGGGCGCGTCTGGCAGGACTGAGGGTTTTGGAAATTCCAACCTGAATGTTTTGACTTGCTCGAGTCACCATGTCTACACCGTCCCTTGCGGCGTCAGTTTTGCAATCACGATTCGTGCCAAGAAATTCACGACCAATGACACCACAAACAAGACAAAACCAATGCCAATCAAACTCGAGACGAACTCTGGACTGCTGGCTTCACCAAAGTTAGAGGCGATGATTGAACTCATGGTGGCGGTGGGCGAGAATAAATTGTCGGGGAAACGGTTGGCGTTGCCGATGACCATCGTGACCGCCAGGGTTTCACCGATGGCGCGACCCAAACCCAGGATCACGCCTCCCAGAATGCCTGCCCTGGCATAAGGCAGCACCGCGTAACGGACGACCTCCCATTTGGTCGCACCGAGCGCAAACGCCGCCTCACGTTGATCGTTGGGCACAAGTTTAATCACGTCCCTCGAGATGGCGGCGATGAACGGAATAATCATGACCGCCAAAAGCACCATGGCGCTGAACAAACCAGGTCCTATCGGCGAAGCCCAGCCGAAACTCGAGGCGATCCATTTTTGAAACGGTAAGGTGGCAGGAATCAACACAAAAATGCCCCACAGCCCGTAAACCACGCTGGGAATCGCGGCGAGCAATTCGATCAGGTAGGCGACTGGGTTTGCCAGCCAATCTGGGGCGTACTCGGCAATGAACAAGCTGGCTGCCAGCGCCAGCGGCACGGCAATCACCAGGGCGCCGATGGCGGTAAAAAAAGTGCCCGCAACAAACGGGAAGGCTTGAAAATGTCCGTTGGCGGGATCCCAATTCGAGCCGAAAACAAAGCCCAGACCCTCACGTCCAAACGCCGACGCGCCGTTCAAGAGCAGCACCAACGAGTACGCCAAAGCGGTCATCAGCACGATGCTGGCAAGGGCGACAATAACATTCTGAAACCTGGCATCAGCCTTTGAACTGTTCCCCTGGCGTTGTCGCGGCATGGTGGCTTTCACAAGCCCAGCATGAGGCGCAATTGTCAAGGAAATATCATGGAATTGAAAAACCCTCGAGAATGAGTTTCTCGAGGGTGCAAATTTGAGGTTGGAGAATTAGAGTGCTTTGCCGCCGTAAGTGATGCTTGAGACGATCTTCTTGGCTTTGGTTAAAGCCGAACCGTCAATTTGACCGTAAGAAAGTAACTCGTTAATCTTCTGACCATCGGCAAGCATCCACTTGAGCAAATCCACCAGAGCTTTGGCTTGCGCTTCAGTGCGCTTAGCGTATTTTTGCTCCTTGTAAACCAAAATCCAGGTAAAACCCGAGATTGGATACCCAATGTCGCTGTTGGTGAACGAAACTCGAGTGTCGTTTGGCAAAGACTTGGAATCGCTGGCAAGTGCTACTTCTTTCAAGTTGCCACCGTCAATGTACTTACCCGTGGTGTTGCGAACCAAACCGTACTCGAGTTTGTTGGCTTTTGCGTACACGGTTTCGACGTAACCAATCGCGCCACTTGTTTGCTTGACCAAACCTGCCACGCCAGCGTTTTGTGGTCCGCCGACGCCGACGGGCCACTTCACAGTGCTTTGCGGTCCTTTGGAAACCGTACCCGCCCAGTCGCTCGAGACTTTAGACAAGTAATCAACAAAAATGGCAGTTGTGCCAGAGCCGTCAGAACGGTAGACGGCTTGGATTGCCAAATCTGGCAGTTTCACGCCTGCGTTCAACTTAGCGATTTTGGCGTCGTTCCACTTGGTGATCTTGCCCAAGTAAATTTGTGCCAGCACATCGCCCGTGAATTTCATCTTGTCGGGAGCGCCAGGAACGTTGTAGACGGGCACAACTGCGCCAACCGCCATTGGTACGTGAACAATTGCGCCAGGCGCAGTCTTCAGTAATTCATCGTTCATAAACGCGTCTGAAGCGCCAAAGTCCACGGTTTGCGCAATGATTTGCGTGCGACCAGCGCCCGAACCCACCGATTGATAATTGACTTGAACGCCCGTGGTTTTGTTGTACTGCGCGAACATTTCTTGGTAAAGCGGAAACGGAAAGCTTGCTCCCGCGCCCGTCAACGATTTACCGTCCTGGGCAATTGCCACTGCCGTCAGTGCCACCGCACCTGCAATAAGTAGTTTTTTCATGATGAATTCCTCCGCCGATGAGTTTGCGTGTCAATTGTCATGGCAGCGTCAGGAGTAGGGAAGTTAGCGATTGGTAATTGGCAAATAGCTCGAGTATAACAATAGTATTGTTTGATTTGGTTGCTCGAGAATCCAAAAGATTGATTGATGTATTTGAAAATGAGTTTGCCATCGTGCCACCCTCATCCCCGACCCTTCTCCCGCTGGCGGGAGAAGGGAGTTTAATTCCTTTACACGTGTTGCTCGAGGGCTTTGTCCTTCTCCTGCTCGCGGGGAGAAGCGACCATGCCCATCAGCGATCCCGCCCGCCAGGTGCGTTTTGGGATCAAGAAGGTGCGTTTTATGGTCAAGAAGGTGGCGAGGAACGAGCCGAATGAGGGTGGCACAACATTTTATCCCTCGAGCTTGAGTTTCAAGGCTGTTTAATCTCAGCTATTTGCTAGCCGCGTTGCTTTCCCTTGACGCTCCTCTGACAATTCCCGCGCATATTAGTCTCATGGCTGGTCGCAGGTTGACACTGATTTATGACGAACCCATCGTGCGTGAGGGTTTGCGCAGCCATCTCGAGAGGGGTGGTTTTGTGGTCAGAACCGAGGCTTCTGGGGTGCTCGAGCAGTCTAGCGTCTCGAGTGATTTGACGGATTTGGTGGTGTTTCAGTTCAAACCCGATTTGGCGTTAACAGGCGCTGTGCATCACGTGCCGATGCTGGCAATTCTCGATTCGAGTGCTGCGATTGGTGATGCGATCAGGGCTTGTGATGATTTTGTCTGTTATCCGTTTGACCCGCTCGAGTTGAGTCTTCGGGCGAGGCGTTTGTGTGAGAGCCTCGAGCAGCCGGTGGTCTTGCAAACTGAGCATCATGCCCAGGTCAGCGTGGCAGATTTGCGGCTTGACACGCATTTGGGTCGGGCTTGGAAGAGTGATCTCGAGCTTCACTTGACGCGCCGCGAGTACGAGTTGTTGACGGTTTTGATGCTGAACGCTGGGCAGGTTTTAAGTAAGCAAACCCTGCTCCGTTCGGCTTGGGGCACAGATTTTAGGGGTAAGCCGCGCACTGTGGATCAGCACGTCTCGCAATTGCGGGCAATTCTGGGTGACAACCGTGAGGACTCGAGGTACATTTCGACGGTGCACGGGCGGGGTTATGTCTTGAAGGTCAAAACAGATCATTCCATGACGTTAAGCTGACATCAAGCTCTGATAATTTGTTTATGACGTTGACCGTGTTGGTGGTCGAAGACGAATTGGCTGTCCGTGAGGCGGTGCGGTTTCACCTTGAGCAGGCGGGTTATGCGGTGCGGGCTTGTGGGTCGGCGCGTGAGGCTTGGGATCAACTCTCCAATGTCAGTGCGGTGGTTCTGGACTGGATGCTGCCCGACGAATCTGGGGTTCATTGGCTGTCGCGGCTTCGGGCGAACACGGCGTTCTCGAGCTTACCAGTGCTGATGCTGACGGCTCGAGCGGGCGAACGTGACCGTGTCGAAGGGCTTGATGCTGGCGCGGACGATTACCTGACCAAACCGTTTAGCGCCGCAGAATTGGCGGCTCGAGTTCGGGCGTTGCTGCGGCGGGTGGGTGCGGATGGGCGCAAGAATCTGGTGCGGCTTGGGGCGCTCGAGATTGACCAGGATGCAGGTGAGGCTCGGCTGGCTGGGCGGGTGCTGAACTTGACGCGCCGCGAGTTTGACCTGCTGGCGTTTATGGGCGCTCATGCGGGACGGGTATACAGCCGTCAGGAGTTGCTGGATCGGGTCTGGGGTTTGGAGTTCGTGGGTGGCGAACGTACCGTGGATCAGCACATCACGCAACTGCGGGCGATACTCGAGGAGAACCTGACCGCGCCAAAATTCCTTGAGACGGTACGCGGCAAGGGGTATCGTATGAGGGAAGTCAGCGACCTCAAACCAGTGTAAATGTTAAAGGAGTTCCTATGCGAGAAGCCCTAGAACGTGATTTGCGCGAACTGAGTGCCGAATTTGTCCGAATGATGTCGCTCAACCTCGAGCAACTTTCCTTGGCGGGCAAAGTCTTGCTCGAGCGTGAAATTGACAAGATTGACGCGGTTCATGAGATTGAACGCCGCGTTGACGAGTTGGAAATCAAACTCGAGGCGGAATGCCTAAAAATCATTGCGCGGCATCAACCGGTAGCGGGCGATTTGCGCTTGATTGCCGCGATTCTAAAATCACTCTCCGATCTCGAACGGGTCGGGGATTACGCGGTGCATGTTGCCGATGATGCGCGGCTCTTGGCAAGTGAACCGCCCTTAAAGCGTTACATCAACCTGGCGCAAATGATCACCAGGCTCAAAAGTATGCTCGAGGCAGCCAGTTTGGCTTTTGTGCAACGCGACGCGACCAGCGCCTTTCAGGCGGCGCAGGTTGACCTCGAGATTGATGATTTGTACGAGCAAATTCAGCGCGAGTTGGTCACGTACATGATCGAAGACCCGCGCACGATCACCAAAGCGCTAGCGCTTTTACGGGTGGGTCGCAGTTTGCAACGCATTGGCGATCATGTCGAAAACGTGCTCGAGCGGGTGCAGTATTGGGTCACGGGCGAACGCGCCGCAAATGACTTTGGCACTGATGCCGCAATGCAATGAACCTGAAATCAAGACCATTTCAACCTTGACATTTTTAAATTATAAAAACCTTGTAGAGACGGTCTTTTGTTTTTAAATTCTGCCGTTCAACCTTGTAGCTCACAAAATTGACGTTGCCAGACCTTGGTTTTGAGCGCCACACAAGGTTAGACTGTGAGCGCATGAATCAGGTTAAGCTTGTGCATCAAAACAAAATGGCTCGAGTACGGGTTCCTGCCACGATGGCAAACCTTGGACCCGGTTTTGATTCGCTCGGTTTGGCAGTGTCACTCTGGCTCGAGGTGGATGCAGAGCTTTCAAATACCGACGTTTTTGAATACGCGGGGACAGGTCAAATTTTTGGGATTGACAATTTGATTCATCAAGGTTTTCGTGCCGCGTTTAATCACGCGGGTCTGCAAGCCCCCACGGTGCGGCTGAGTGCCAAAAACCCAATTCCATTGGCGAGAGGTTTAGGCTCGAGTTCGGCGGCTTTGGTGGCGGGCGCGGCTTTGGGGGCAGCTTTTATTGGCGATCACTTTGGCAAAGACGCGGTGTTAGAAGTTTGCGCCAAACTCGAGGGACACCCTGATAACGTCGCACCAGCCGTTCTGGGTGGTTTTACGGCATCGGTCATGCAGGGCGACAAACCGATTTCGATTTCGATGCCCGTGCCAAAAGATTGGCGGGTCTTGGTCGCAGTGCCACGATTTGAACTCAAAACCGAGCAAGCCAGGGCAGCTTTGCCAAGCAGTTACTCGAGCGCGGACATGGTTTTTAATTTGTCACGCTCGGCATTGTGGGTGGCTGGTGTGGCAACTGCAAATTCCGACGTGCTGCGTGAGGCTTGCCGTGATGCCATGCACCAACCCTACCGAGCACCACTTGTGCCAGGAATGCAAGATGCCATTGAACAGGCGCTCAAAGCGGGCGCAGTCGCCGCGTTTTTATCGGGTGCAGGTCCTAGCGTCAGCGCCATCGTCAACTCGAGTTTGATTTTAGAAGCCGTCAAAACCCAATTGACAAAATTTAGCCCTGATATTCTGCTCTTAGAACCCGCAAGTGGTTTTGAGCTTTTAACGGTGGTTCATGGAAGGTAATTTACAAGACACACCGCTCTCCAGTTTGCTCGAGTTGATTTATTTGACCAAGAAATCTGGACGCGTGCAGATTAGTGCCGATGTGCCACTGAGTCTGAACGTTGCGAGCGGCGAGATCACATCTGGACAAATTCTGGATTGGCAAGGTCTTGAAGCGATTCAAAGTTTTTTACTACATCTTTCAAGCGGTCAGTTTCGGTTTTATCCCAATGCAGTGGTGACCGAGGCAGCAAACGATTTCGATATTCCCTTCTCAAAGTTCATGACCGACTGGGCGCGTTTAAACGATGAATGGGCACGAATTTTACCTTTTATCGGTAGCCCATCACGCGTGCTGGAGTCCACTCAGGCAGATGGTGCATTCCCGCACCCATTCCAAGGCGGCAAGAGCATTCGTTCGCTCGCCAGGGCGCTTGGGGTCAGCAGTTTTGAGGTGGCACAAAACACCCTGCCGTGGCTTCAACAAGGCGATTTGCGCTTGACCAACCGTTTTGCCTGGCATGGTTTAAGAATTCAGCATATCAGTGCCAACACTCAGAAACTTCCGAACTCCAGAACCATAACAGACCTCCCCGCCTATCTTGATGGCTCGAGAAACATGGGCGAAGTCCTTGAATTGGGTTTTTCGGGCAATGATGTGCGCCAATACTTGATTCAAAGTTTACAAACGGGCGAAATTCAAGTGCAGGGCAGCGGTTGGTTGTTGCGCGACCTGACTTGGGAACTCGAGTATTTAAAGTAAAATACAAAGCATGAAAAAAGACATACAGCAATGGGCACTCGTATTGATCGGTGCTTCAAGCAACGAGTTTAATACGTTGATTGACAGCCTAAACCCAGACCAACGCGGCGCAATAGGGGAGTTACATCGGTGGTCGCCCAAAGACGAGATAGCCCATCTGAGCTATTGGCTCGAGGTATTCCTTGATAACATTCAAGCACGCCAAAATGGACAAGAATTGATTGATACCCGCAATTACTTGACCCTGAATGACCAAGCATGGGAAGTGCGCAAAGACTGGACATGGAATGATGTTGAATTGGGTCTGGAACGCACCCTAAAAGGTATTGAAACAAAAATTAAGAGTTTGAACAGCCAGGACTTAACTGACGCAGATCGCCTGAGCCTCGAGTCTGATCAAAAAGTGCCCCGCCCACTTCTGAAAAGCCTGATCTACGAATTGATTGACCATCCAGCGCATCATTTTCTGGGAATGTACCGAAAACTGCACAACAAGCATCAGATTGCTTCGATGCTCGAGCGGTTAATCCAAGCAATGGAACAGCCTGGCGTTTCCAATTGGTCTGCAACGACTCGCAACAAACTCAGGAAACACAGGATGAAGTTGGTTCTCTGAGATAAGCTTCAAAAAACCTATCTTCAAGAACTGAACTCGCTCTTGAAGACAACAGTTTTGAAAGTTTGATTCAAGCCAAAGCCTGTTGCAAACCTGGCATTTGGCGTTGTACCAAGTAACGCACTGTGCTTGGAATGTTTGCACCGCCAATAAAAAGCACCAAAGCCGTGGTGTCATTGATGCGCTGGACAAAAACACTTTTGCCATTAAATTCGAGCGCCAAACCGTGCAATTCTGGAAACTCGAGGTTGCGTCCCAGACCGCCACTGATTGAAATAAACGTCCGAATGTAAATCGCAACCAACTCGCCGTTGGCGACCTCTTGTCCAGCCTGAGCCAATAATTGCGCCTCGGTGCTGGTGGTGACAATCAGTGCGGTTTCGATCTCGGCTTTCTCCAAGAGCGGCAGCAGGTAAGTTTCAAAATGAATTTTGGGCGCAGGCATTCCAGGCTCGAGCTGGACAGGTTCAATTACAATTAATGCATTGCTGGTGTTCAGGGTCACGGCTTTTGCCAGCGCCTTATCAATCTGCGGGAACAAATCCTCTGGCGTGAAGGGTTTTGAAACCACGCTTTCCGCCCCAGAATCTCTGGCTTGGCTTTGCACGGCGCTGTCCACAATGCCCGAAATCAGGATCACCGGAATTTGCTTGTAACTGGGCATGGCTTTAAGGCGCTGACAAAGTTCAAAACCGGTCATGCCTGGCATGACCACATCGGCAATAATCAAATCTGGAACGGTGGTGGCAATCAATTCAAGCGCGTGCTCGGCACTCGAGGCGCTGGTAACATCAAAATCCCGTGGGGCAAGCAGGCGCTCGAGCGCTTTGCGAACGCTAACAGAATCGTCTACGATTAAGACTTTACTCAAGTTCGTCTCCTCAAAAGGGGTGAAAGTTGCGCGTGAAGCGTCACGTTTCGCCGGATGACATTCAGTTTAGGCGACAAATACGAATTCTGGTGTGGATTTTGCACCTCAAGCTTTGAAAACAGTGATTTGAACGCTTTATTCAAACTGGTCAAGTTTGACCCAGCCGTACCAGAGTGGGACTATCGTACCAACCACGGTAAAGATCAGCATCAAACCGAGCACCAAAAACCCCTCGAGGCTGGCAAAGTAACTTAAACCTGGGTATAAGCTGGGCTGGGTCACGCTCAGGTACGCGGGGCGTGACACGATCAGCACCAAAAACCCCGAGTAAAACAGTGAAAGCACCATGTACAACAAACCGCCCGCACTGACCGCAACCTCGGCTGGGTTATCGGCTTTAAAACGCGGCAGGGCAGCGCCCACACCCACACCCAGCGCCGTGATCGCCAAAGCGCTCGAGAATGCCACCAGCACGCTCGAGAGTTGCAGCACAGCCGACAGGTTTAAGCTGCTGGCGCTGAAATACCCTAGCACCAACGCCAGCAACAGGGTTGCTGGCAGTGCGCCCCAGTATTTTGCCAGCACGATGCTGCGGCTCGAGATTGGACCGGTGCGTAAAATCCAAAAGCCAGGACCTTCAAAACTGACCGTTGGGAATGCCATACGAATGCCAACGCCCGAGATGACAAAACCTTGAAACGCCAGGGTCATGAAACCAACCGCGTTTTTCATCAGTTCGCCCTGAATTGGAAATGCCCGCACGCTGACCACGTACACGCCGCCCAGCGCGACCAGAATGAGTAACTGCGACCATTGCGTGGCGTCCCTGAAAAGCAATCTGGCATCTTTGACGATCAAATGCCCACTCGCGCCAAATTTTCCAAAGAAATTCTCGATACCACTCGCTACCCTTGGTGTAGGGTCAAACTTAACCCTGGAACTCTCGAGACCGCGCACCCAACCCTCCTGGTAGGCTTTGCTGGCAAGCCAACCCGCCACCACCAGCAACAGCGCCGAGAGAAGCACCAGCGGGTAAATGCTGTTGGAAAATGAACCTCGAGCGCCATCCCAGATCACCCGAGACGCCCAGGAACTCGGCAGTAAGGGGTTGGACGGCGTACCAAATTGGGTTAAAAATTGTGTGATGGCATTGTCATTATCGAGGTTGGCGAGGCGTTTGAGCAGTTCTTCGGGTTTTGCCGCCCGAATCACATAAACCAAACTGGCGCTGAGGATCACGCCCAAGCCTGTGGCAACCTCACGGACGCGACCAGCAGGGGCAAAACGCATGAGCACAATGGCAATACCTGCACCCAAACCAACGGGCAAGGCATACGCCAGAAGTGCCGAGAGCACGGCAAGCGGATAAAACCAGAACGGCGCATGAAAGAACAAACCGATTGCCAATAACGGCGGTACGGTCAGCAATGAAGGCACTCCAGCCGCACTCAGGTACGTTTCGCCCAGTTTTAAGGCAAACACTCGAGAGGTCGGAATCGGTTGCGCCAACAAGAAATTCAGGTCATCACTCGAGTACAAGGTCGTGATTGCCGTGGTAATCGCCGAGAACGTCACACCAGACGCCAGCACGATCAAACCAGTCTCGAGCGCCCTTTGCGCCACGCTGCGACCCACCAAACTGCAAGACTCGGAAAAAATCTTGCCAAAATTACATAAGAACGTCATGGCTCGGTGTGTGCCCTCGAGTTCGGCATAGACCACCAAAAGCACGACTGACAAGATAATCAAATAGCCAATTTTTGGACCCCTGGCAAGGGCATTGTAAAACGCCCGAAATTTCAGGTTGAGTAGCGAACTCGAGACGTTCGCATTGCCAGTCAGGTTTGCAGATTTCACCAGTGACATTAAGCCGCTGCCTTCTCTCGAGCATTCTGACGCTCGAGTTCTTCTTCCTCGACCAATTTAAAGAAAATTCGTTCGAGCGTGTTGCCCTCAACGCCGCTACGTTCCGTACCAGATTGCTGTTGGAGTTCTAGAAGCGTGCCTTCCGCCAGAATATGTCCGCGATCCAAAACTGCAATTCGGTGTGCCACCGCCTCCGCCACAGGCAACGAGTGCGTGGTCAGCAACACGGTTTTGCCTTTTGCCGCGTATCCCGCCAGCAATTCCCGCGCCTGTTTCGCCGCTCGAGGGTCAAGCCCGACCATCGGCTCATCCACAATTAAAACCGGCGGTTCGGGCAGCATCGCCGCGATGATCGTTAACTTCTGTTTCATGCCGTGCGAATACGTTTCAATCAGTTCATTGCCAAAATCTTCCAAACTGAAAAACTCGAGCCACCGTTCAATCTCCGAGTTTGGATTCTCGAGCTTGTGCAAACCCGCAATAAATCGCAGCAATTCGCGCCCAGTCAATTTCGCGTACAAATACGGGCGGTCTGGAATATAACCGAACGCCGCCTTGGCTTTGACCGGTTCGCGCCAGACATCAAAACCGCCCACCCGCACCGTTCCCGTGCTGGGGCGCGTCAAACCCACCATCGCACGAATCGTCGTGGTTTTACCCGCGCCGTTCGGACCAAGAAGCCCAAAAACCTCGCCAGGAACAACTTTTAAATTAATTGTGGAAACCGCCTCAACCCGTCCGTAACGTTTCGAGAAATTACTAATCTCAATCATGCCCCTAGGTTACGCCGACCCGTGCCGCTCGAGCGTCCGAATCTCACAGACACGCCACAACGATAAAGATGCTCGAGATTGGTTTAAGGTCTGTCGAAGATTGCGCGAAGAGTGGGCATTCAAACCAATGTTTCTGATGCAGGAAAATGAAATTTGGCGCACCTGAAGCCCTCATCCGGCGCTTCTTGATCCCAAAACGCACCTGACGGGCGGGATCGCTTCTTGATCCCAAAACGCACCTGACGGGCGGGATCGCTTCTTGATCCCAAAACG
>JAYVRX010000113.1:0-65256 GCA_043775825.1 Deinococcales bacterium | reverse complement strand
TATTGCTGCCCCTCGAGATGGTGGTTTGAAGACCGTAAGTGACGTGGTAAGACTGCACCAGTTGATCGCCTGCGGCTTTGCTGGCACTGTACGGACTGCGCGGACGAAGCGGGTCAGTCTCGAGGCTGTGATGATCACCGTCGATGCTGCCGTACACTTCATCGGTGCTGATCTGATGAAATCGAATACCCAGTTCTCGGGCAACCTCGAGCAATACGTGCGTGCCGCGAACGTTGGTTTCGGTGAAGACAAAAGGGTTCAGTATGCTTTGATCCACATGGGTTTCGGCGGCGAAGTTGACAATCAGGTCAACATTATGGCTTTGGCAAACGTGCCGCACCAACTCGAGATTGGCAATGTCGCCAACGACAATCGGTACATCCACACCAGATAGATTCTCGAGGCGTCCGGCGTAAGTGAGTTTGTCGAGCACCACAATTTTTTTGTAACCACGCTCAAGCAGTAGGCGCACAAAGTTTGCGCCAATAAAACCACAACCGCCTGTCACCAGAATGCTATTAAACATGAGAAAACCTTTCGAGCGTTTGCGTTGCAAATAATACAGACTTCAGTTTGGTTAAGCAAGTTTGAATGACTTTTTGAGTTCCTGCCACCGCGAGCTATTCAAGCTGACATCGGGTGGGATGTGCACTTTGGCGTCCAGCCTCGAGCCTGGCTGGACCTTTGGATTGCGGCGTGATGCCAGTTCAAAAACACTTTTGCGTTCGGTGACAAGATTGAGGACTTGCGTTTGAACCAGTTCGAGCTGCTCGAGCAACGCGCACAGTTCCCCAGCAATCACATCGACAAAATCGGCGCCGGTGAATTGATCCATGAACGCCACTGGGTAACGCCAAACAGATTCTTTAAAACTGGTGCGCACAATCAAAACATCTTTTGCGGCTCGGGCTGCCTCTTCGGCAACAACTTTTGTCAGGCTGTAATAATTGCTTGGGTTGGGTGTGTCTGTCTCGAGGTAATTGCCGCGTTCGCCGTCAAAAACGTAATCGCTGGAAATGTGAACCATTCGCGCTTCAATTTGGTCGGCGGCTCGAGCGACGTTTCGCGTGCCTTGGACGTTGACCTTCCAGCACAAATCCTGATCTTGTTCGGCTTTGGCAACATCGGTGTATGCCGCCAGGTGAAGCACCACACCAGGTTTAAACGCCTCAAGAAACTGCATTAAAGATTGAAGCTCGAGAATGTTGACTTGGCTACTGGACGGGGCTTCCACCGTCCAGGCTGCGTCTTTTAATAGCGGAATCAGGGCTGACCCCATACGCCCCGACCCACCCGTAATGAAAATTTTTTTTTCTAAACTCACAACTTAGGATTTTAACATCTATTGCGTGATAGTTTTGTTCATCGGAGGTTTTCATGAAAGGTTTGATTCCAGCCGCAGGTCTGGGGACTCGTTTGCGCCCATTAACCTACACCATTCCAAAGCCACTATTAAACGTGGCGAACAAACCCATTATCGTTTACGCCATCGAGGCATTGCGCGAGGCGGGCATCACTGAAATTGGCTTGATCGTCTCCGATTTGGTTCGTGCCGCACTCGAGAAAGAATCGCTCGAGGTTGAGGGCGTGAAATTGTCTTACATTCTGCAAACCGAGCAACTTGGAACGGCTCATGCGGTCAAACAGGCGGCAACTTGGTTAAACGGTGAAGATTTTTGCGTGTTCTTGGGCGATAATTTGTTTGAACACGGCATACTGAGGTTTGTAGAAGCCTTCAAATCTGGCGGTTACGACGCGGTGATTCCTTTGGTGGGCGTGTCAAATCCCAAAGAATTTGGGGTGGCGGTACTCGATGATTCTGGGCGTATCAAGGAATTGGTCGAGAAACCCGAGATTCCACCCTCGAATTTGGCAGTGGCGGGCGTTTATGTTCTCAAAAACAGCATCCTCGAGATTATTGACGGTTTAAAACTTTCATCCAAAGGCGAGTACGTGCTGACCGAAGCCGTAGAGTTGCTGGTCGAAAAGGGCAATGTTTTTGGGCTTGAGGTCCAAGGTTGGTGGAAAGACACCGGACGCCACGAGGATTTGCTCGATGCCAACCGTTTGATTCTCGAGACGATCACTGAACAAAACGACGGCGAGGTCATCAACTCGAGGTTGGTAGGTCGGGTCAAAATTGGCAAGGGTTCTAAAATCAGTAATTCGACCATCATTGGACCGGCATTGATTGGTGAAAACGTGAGGCTCGAGAATGCTTACGTTGGACCGTTCACCAGCATTGGCGACGGCGCGAAACTGACCAGCATGGAGGTCGAATTTAGTGTTATTCAAGAGGAGGCAATTCTCGAGAATCTGACGGTGCGCCTTCACGAGTGTTTGATTGGGCGCAAAGCCACGGTGCGCGGCTCAATCAAAATTCCTCGGGTGCATCGTTTGATCTTATCGGACGCCTCGAGCGTAGAATTGGGGTAAGGTTCTGAATATGATAACTTGGGGCTTCAAACGACTAACAATGTGTGGTCTAAATATGGCTTTATTTTTGTTAACGTCATGTCCAGCACCGCAAAAACCAGTTGCCGTGAACTGTGTAGATTCACCTAAAAGTGAAAGTTGCCCCAATTCACCAACCGTACTACTCAAAGATCTTGAAAAAAATTATTTATTTTGGAAGAATCAGGGTATTCAATCCTATTTTTTCAAAGTTTCATACTATCAAAGTGAATTCATTTATCAAGATTTAGTCATTACAGTTTCTAAGGGTAAATTTCAAACTGCCTTCGATGTGCAGACTCAAGAGTTCATCTCTACGGGAATCGCATTAGAACCGTTTAAAACGATAAACATTGCATTTCAAACTTTGCATGATTCAATTCAAAACGATTCTTATATAGGTGTAGTGTACGACTCATTGAATGTTTACAGATCTCTTGGCATACTTGGAATTCCAATGGAGACAACTATTAAAGCCATACCCAAATGCCAGCCAGAATCGGGATTGGTTTGTGGTTATATTTCTTGGAAAATCACCGAATTCAAAGCCCTACCTTAACATTTGAGCGTTTTTTACTGAAGGCTTGTTAAACTCCATTTGTGAATCGTTTTGTCATCATCACAGGGCTGTCAGGCGCGGGCAAAACCACGGCTGTTCACGCACTCGAGGAATTTGGGTTTTTCACCACGGACAATTTACCACCGCAATTGTGGCAAAAAGCGCTCGAGTTGTGCTTGGCACAGGGGCTAGCCCAAGTGGCGGTGGTGACGGATGCCAGAACCAGGCATTTTCTGATCGATATCGAAACTTGGTTAGTCAGCGTCAGCCTGAAGCCTGTGGTGGTTTATCTCGAGGCGGATGATGACGTGCTGATTCGGCGTTACGGTTTTACGCGGCGTACCCATCCGCTTCACGAGTCAACGCTGCTAGGCGATTTGCGGGCAGAGCGGGAAGTGCTTGCCGATTTAAGATCGCACGCCGATGTGGTGATTGACACGTCCTTACTGAGCGCCAAAGCATTGGTGGCAAAATTGCGCGGTCTGTTCAGTCAAGACCAGGCTTTTACTTTGTCGCTCAGCTCGTTTGGCTTCAAACACGGCGCTCCTCGAGATGCCGATTTGGTCTTGGACGTGCGTGGTATGCCCAATCCGTTTTATGACCCAGTTCTAAAGCATAAAAGCGGTCTGGAAGCTGAAGTCAGTCAGTATGTCTTCTCGAGCGAGGGGACAGCATTTTACCAGTTGCTCCGTGATTTTGTAGTAGCCAACGCCGAACTTGCCAGACGTTCTGAACGCTCGAGTTATTCGGTGGCAATCGGTTGCACGGGCGGCTTTCATCGCAGCGTGGCGGTGGTTGAGGCGCTTGCCAGGGATTTATCACAGTATGCCAGCACCATCACGCACCGCGATCTCGAGAAGGGCGAGGGTGGTGCGTGAAATCCAGACGCACCTTCTGGCTGAGTTTATGGCGCTGGCTCGTGCCAGGGTTGCGGGTCAAACGCTATTTGGCGCTGGTGTTGTTCGGGTTATTGGTTTTGATGGGTGGCTTTGTCGCTTGGACTCGGGTTGGTGAGCAACGCAATTTTTTCATTAATTTTACGGCTCGTTTTATTGAAATCTCCGAAATGTTGCAATTGGGACGTTGGGGCTGGGCGGTAATCTTGATGGTGCTGGGCGTCTTGTTAGGTTGGTTGGGCGTGATTGGACTGAACCGATCCTTGCTGCGTTCACTCGGCTCGAGTCCGAGCGAAACTTTAGATCGAATTTTTAGAACGCGTGCTTTGGGGCAGGGTCCAAAAATCGTGGCTATTGGCGGTGGCACTGGGTTAAGCAATTTGCTATCTGGTTTAAAACGTTACTCGAGCAACATTACGGCGATTGTGGCTGTGACCGACGATGGCGGCTCGAGCGGGCGCTTGCGAAAATCTTTGGACATGCCCGCCCCAGGTGATCTGATCGATTGTTATGCGGCACTGTCAGACTCGCCAGATTTGGCAAACTTGTTGTTGCACCGTTTTAAAAGGGGCGAAGAACTCGAGGGGCATACTTTTGGCAATTTGATGCTGGCAACACTGTCCGAGGAACGCGGCGATTTTGGCAGTGCCATCATGGCACTCAACAATATATTGAACGTTCGAGGCAAAGTCTTGCCTGCCACCGCAAGCGCCGCAACCCTGATGACCGAACTCGAGGATGGAACGGTGATTGCCGGCGAAAGCACCCTGCGCGAACAGGCGGCTGGGCGACGCATCAAACAGCTCAGACTCGAACCAAATCAACCAACGGCGATGCCAGGTGCGGTAGAAACCATTTTAACTGCCGAAATGATCGTGGTTGGACCTGGCAGCCTTTACACCAGCGTCATCCCGCCGCTTCTCGTACCAGATTTAGCTCGAGCCATCAAGCAGAGCAAAGCCACCATCGTTTATGTCGCCAACATCATGACTGAACACGGCGAAACCGACGGACTGAGTGTCTTTGAACACTGTCAAGCTGTAGAAGCACATCTTGGACGCAAACCAGATGTTGTACTGGTCAACAATGCGCCAATTTTGAGAGCAACACTGGAAAAATACTTTGCCGAAAAGGCTGAGCAGGTAAAACTTGACCTGGCACTGGCTCGTCAGGCTGGAATTGGGGTGCATCAAACACGTTTAACCCAGAATGGTGAAGGGCAACATCAACCTCGAGCACTCAGTGCCGCCCTCATACGGGTTTTGCTCGAGAAACGCCTTCGTACAGGGTATATCTTAAAAAACCCGCGTGAACGTTCTTAACAAGCTCATCGATTGCCGATATACTGCCCACGATGCGTTTTTGTTTGATTCGACTTCCATTGCTAACCTTCAGTTTGACGCTGTGTTTGATGATCTCAAATCCCCCGAGTGTTTTGGCGGCTGGCACAATCTTGTTTTCGGTTTCTGATCCGCAAGGCGATGCCCTGGGCGACGGAGTTTATGCCTTACCCAGCACGGTCAAAGACAGTAGCGTTCTGGATCTTCGAACCTTCACAGCAAGCGATGTCAACCAAAAACTCGAGTTACGACTTTCGTTTGGCAGCGTTCAAAACCCAGAACGCGCTCCAAATGGTTTTAGTGAACCCGTCATTGATGTGTTTCTGAACACCGAACGTGGTGGTCTTGAAGAATTGGGCAATACTGGCTTTCATTCGCCACCAGGGCGCGGTTGGCGCTATCACTTGCATGTAAGTGGTTGGAACGCTCAACTTGAGACTGCAAAAAATGCGCCACAAAATGCTCGAGTCTCGAGCAAAGTCAGCGTTCGGGTGGAAGGTGCGAACATTGTCCTGAGCACGCAATTGCCAAGCGATGCGTATCGTTACTGGGCATTTATGAGTTTGTATGATCCATTGAGCAAAAATGGTGTCCGAGAGGTCAGCAGTGAGGCGTCAGCTTTGAAGCTTAGCTCCAATTTGCAAGATGCCCCGACGGTCTTAGATGTTTTGTCGCCAACCTCGCAAGTTGGTTTTTATGCCTCTCGAGAAGTTTCTGCGTTAAACGAACCCAAACTCGAGTTGAATCCTTTGTTGTATTCGTTGTTTGCAGGTTTGGCATTGTCTTTGATGGCAACGATTTGGGGATTGTTTCGCAAACCTTAAACTGACTGAAAACCTCTCAATATGAGCGATTTCAGTCAGTCTTGGGTCTGCACGTCATGTTCGTGCAGAACTTGGTTTTGGTGGCGTTGGAGCACGAACTTTGGTGATCGTCCAACCAACATTTTTTGGAGTCACCAAAGGTGCTGTCGCAATTTGTGGCGTTTGTTTGGAATTAAGCATGTTGATGTCCTCAAATAATTGAAAGATTGAAAAGGAATTGGGGGTTGATGCTCGAGCTTACCGAAAATGGCTGGTTTGGATTCTTTGATTTGCACGACCATGACTGGCTCCTTTCAGATCACAAAAAAAACTCCGACGGGATGTACTCCGCCGGAGTTCAGTTTTAAACTGAATCAAAACGACGGGATTAAGGGTTCATCAAGACCTTGGGCGGCATTGGGCAATGCAGACGCAACGGGAATTGTTCTAAAGTTTCGGTTGATCTCGAGTTTCACCATTGCTATGCACCACCTTTCCACTTGCAGATTGTTCAGAGTGTACTACGCAATTGTGCTTTTTGCACTACGCCAGAATGCTTAGAGAGTCATTTTATATCTTCACCCGTTGTACCAACAATTTATATCTTCACCCGTTGTACCAACAATGACTTGGTGGCAATTTTTTTGGGCTTTAAACTCGAAAACCAAGCTCGAGTGGTCTTATATTCAGATTGTAGTTTCAAAGTGTAAAGTTTTATTCATTTGTTCATTAATTGAATAAACGTAACTTTCTGGATCAAGTGTTAGTTTACAACCGTGCATCAAATCGAATGTGAGCATTCGCATTGTCACTTACGGATAGAAGCTGTACCTTGCGTTTCAATGCTACTCGACTTTAGGATTCTTCAATCTGTTTACGCAAGCCGTAAATGACTCATTAAATTGAAATGCTTTAAATCGATAAAAGCTTAAGAAGACTCTATTTTTTCTTTGTAGCACGGGTTAAATACAGTTAACGTTAAATTTATGTCGAACTCGTTAAAATCGGTCAAACTGGAGCTATAGAATGGGCTTTTTCATGATGAGTACGAAAGTTTTGAACAACGCTTAATTTTTGTGGAGGACAGTATTTTTGGTTAGGCATAAATTTTAGACTCACTTGGTATCGCTCGAGAAGTTTAACCAAGCTCAACATCATCTGTGAATTATCGCCTTATTTTTGATAATACAATTCTGATCCGTGTTTTTAACAACTATTGATACAAAATGGGGGGCTTATGAAACGATTTATCATTTTTGCATTTCTTGCACTCGGCGCATGTAATACCATTCCAACTCCAAAACCACTGCCAACCACCGACTCGAGCATCTTGGGTTTACTGAGCATCTCAATTGATTTGCGTGATGAAGCAAATCCGATTGCCAATGCAACATTTAACCCATTAAGGTCAGATCGCGCTCAAAATCGAACAATATCTGGGGTTATAGACAATGTGGTTAATTTTCGTCGTCGCCAAGTCCAATTTTTAGACATCAATGATCTAGCACCATTTGGCACGCCAAGCCGTTACGTTCAAGCAACCTTTGAGGTCGCCAATATTGGGGCTACACCTTTCAGCAATTTAAACCTGATCGCAACAAGTTTTGACAAAGCGGGAACAAACCCCACTTATGGTACGAGTTGGAATGCTTCCAAATTAGGCACGATGTTTAATACTGTTGTCGGCGGCGATGGTATCGCCGTAACCGACACGTCAACATTTCCCAGTGGTGCAAACGTCTTCAGAGCCATCAAACCAGCGCATGGGATGCGTTCGACTGTTCGTGGCGTTGTTGTCAACCCAGATTTAGCAGATATGCAAATTTACACACGCACGGGAAATCCTGCAACTGGCGAAGTGGACAAAGTACAAGCGGATGCCAATACTTTTTATACTGATCCCAGTCCCTCCAATCCTAATTCACATGCCGATGTCCTTGATTACGGTTTTGTGGCGCGAAACTTTTTGGGAGGACGCAGCATTCCGACCACGCCTTCAACTTGTGCATTTCTGACTGATGCCTCGTGCTACAAAGGTCAATTTACCCTTGGTTTTTACATGCCGCGCCAACCGACCCGTGTTGCCACACCATTCGTTTTTGCCTTTCAAGTGCTGGTTGCCGCCGAAACCGATTCAATCGCAACCCAGAGCCTCGAGGAGCAAACCGATGCCAAGGGTAGCGGGCGTTTGCAAGAGTTGATTTCAGGCTTGCCGAACGTTAACCCACTGATCAATTTGCTTTCGGGCAGTGGATTTTACGGTTCATCGGCACTGAACAAACGCACCATTTGCGATGTTCGCACGGCGCAGGCTTCGGGCGTTTTTGCGAGTCCAGAATTGCTCACCTCATCCCCTGGGGTCATGATGGAAACAGTTGCGCCAGCCCCAAACAGTAAAGATATTCTGGCAACTTCGGGCATTGCCGCCACCTTTTGTCAAGCCATGAACGCACCAAGCGACTCGAGTTTTGTGGTTCAAGCCTTTCAAACCGGACAACGTAAAGTCGCTGGTGGCATTTTCAACAACGGACTCTATTCAGGCGGCGGCACAAGCCTCAGCTACACGCCAACTGCCCCGTTCAAACCTGGCGAGGAGGTCGAGGTCAGCCTCTCGGGCGGCTTGACCCGTTCGAGTGATAGCGCCGCAATCAAACCAGTCGTGTACCGTTTTCGCAACTCGAGCAAACCCCAGATTGCGGCTGGTTTTGGTGCGGTCAGTAATTTTCCCACGGGCACTCTGCCGATTTCGGTGGTTTCTGGTGACTTCAATCAAGATGGCACACTGGATTTGGCAACTGCAAATCAAACGGCGGCAACGGTCTCTGTTTTGCTCGGAGTTCCGTTGGTCGGTGGATTTTCGGCTGCGACCTCCGTTGTTGTTGGAAGTGCACCCACCGCCATCATCACTGGCGATTTAAACAACGACGGCATTCTTGATCTGGCAACCGCCAACCAAACGGCTGGCACGATCAGCGTTTTGCTTGGCAACGGCACAGGTGGCTTTACGGTGACCAGTTATGCGGTCAGCACAAATCCCAATTCGATTGCCACAGGAGATTTTAACAGCGACGGCAAGCTCGATCTGGTGACGACTTCGGACAACATTAACGGTACGGTCAGTGTACTTTTTGGGACGGGTGCTGGATTATTTTCGACAGCCTCGAGTTTCCGTGCCGGCAACAACCAATCGAGTGTCTTAAGTGGTGATTTCAATGCCGATGGTCATCTTGATATTGCCGTGTTGCTCAATCATCCAACCGCTGCTGGCGAGATCAGTATCTTGTTCAACGACGGTGCGGGCAACTTCTTAACGCCAAAACTGTTCACAGTAGCGAACAGCCCAACCACGTTTGCCAGTGGCGACTTTAACAACGACGGGCGACTGGATTTTGTCACCAACAACAACCTGGACACGCAAATCAGTGTGTTGCTGAGCAATAATTCGGGAAGCTATGCCACATCCCAAGCCATTATTTTGTCAGCCATTCCAACGGCAGTCAACTTGGGTGATTTGAACGGCGACGGACAGCTTGATATGGTGGTTGTCAACGAAGACGCGATTAATAACGTCAATGTATTGTACGGAAACAATGCTGGCGGCTTTGCACCACCGATCAACGTGACGGCTGGCGCAAGTCCCGCAGGCATAACCATTGGTGATTTGAACAACGACGGACGGCTTGATCTGGTGATCGCAAATTCTGGTTCGACTTCAAATAATCTCAGCGTGTTTTTGAAACAATAATTCCAAACCTTATCCAGTGTTAAATTTTTGTGAACAGACGCTTCTCGAGGCGCAAAGCAAGCCGATTTAAAACATCAGTCAAATAAACGATTGAGACTCGAGCTTTAAGCTCGAGTCTCAATCGTTTTATTCAAGGTTGTTTAGTTACAGCTTTGCCTGGAGTAACCGCTCATGTTGCCGCCTGTCAGTCCCAAATCTTTTTTGATCGAGTTAATCACCAATGAATTAGAAGTCGTGCAGTTAAGTGTTTGCGAATACTCGGTGTTTAAAGCCAATTTTCCACGCTTCACGTACTCTGCCAGTGGTGCGCATTCGCTGTACTGCTGGCATTCTTCGTTCAAAATTCCGTCAAATTTATCAACCATCATTGTGCCAGTACGGTCTTTGAGCAAAATGTTATCAGGACCATTTTTCTGAAAGACTGCCAGTCCAACCTTATGTGCGGTGTCTGCCACCCAGCCGTTAAAATCAATCTGCTCTTGTTTGGTCAGTAAGCCTGCTGTGTTCTCATCGTTTTGCAGGTTGTCAGGCTCGAGCGCATCAAAACCCTTGTCTTTGCACATTTGAAACCGTGCCGTTAACAATTGTGCCAGAACGCTGTTGGGCTTAAAGACATCGCGGATGTCCAAGAACCATTCGTTCCATTGCGTGTCCTTGTAAATTTTTAAGTAATCTGGGTATTGGCTCGAATCAGGGCGACCATCTTCGTAACTGCCAGCGTCAATGTAGCAGACGGTGTAAATGCCTTGGGCTTTGAGGCTGGCAACTTTGGCGGCAGAAATGTTAAACCCGTCCAAATCGAGTAGCGTAACGCCTGCTGGCACGGTCACGTTGCTGTCGCCGCTCGCACCGATTTGCCAATCCCAAGAGATTTTGCCAGTTGGAGGAAGCTTGATTGTACCTGGTGTTGGAGTCGGTGTTGGGGTAGGTGTTGGAGTTGGTGTCGGAGCCGCTTGAACCGTGGTGGTGACACTCGAGGTATTGTTGGTGGTGACAGGATCGGCTTCACTTGCGCTGACATTGGCGGTATTGACCAGCGTTCCAGCGACACTCGAGCTAAGAACCACCGTAATTTGAGCACTTGCATTAAGTGCCAAACTACCCAAAGTACAAGTTAGAACGCTGCCGTTAAGACTGCATGTCCCTTGGCTTGGGTTGCTCGAGACATACTTGGTATTTGCAGGTAAGGTATCTGTGAATTTAAGGTTGGTGGCGGCACTTGGACCAACGTTTTTAATGCCAAACGCGTAGCTTAAGTTTGCGTTCGCAACGACGGGGTTTGGGGTCGCATTGGCAGTGAAGCTCAGGTCAGCACTTGGAGTTGGGGTGGGGGTTGGAGTTGGAGTTGGAGTTGGAGTTGGAGTTGGAGTTGGTGTCGGGGTAGGAGTTGGTGTCGGGGTTGGCGTTGTTCCTGGCGCTGGATCAAAGCCTGCATTGACCCGCAAGACGTCAAGATTTACATCGGTCACATATTCAATCAAACCGCTGGCTTTTGATTTTGTGTAGGCTTCGGCAATATTGCCAGTCGTCTTGGCAAAATCCAGCGCAAAAACTGGTTTGCCGAGACGTTTATATTCAGCAAAATCTTTGAGTTGTTGTACACGAATTGTATCTAAGGTACGAACATCGGTTGCCTTAAACCAGGTGGACTCTTGGGCAGTCGCATCGATGCACGCAGCAAGCGCACCATTATTGACCCAGATTAAATCCGAAGCATTTTGGGTCAGGATTTTAAAATTTGGATTTTTGGCTTTGGCATATTGACTAATTTTGCAAATCCAGTTGACCATTTGGGTTTTTGACGCGGCAGTCGCACCCAAGCTGTTGTAAGCATTGACGTTATCTAAGTAAGCGCCGTCAAATCCTTGGTTAATAATTTTATCAACGTAACCCAATACAATTGTCTGCCATAAGCTGCTCGAGTAATCGACCAGGTATTGCCCGGCATGGTTGGCACTGACGGCGGTGATCCAGCTTGGACTGCCAACTTTATAGCTGCTCGACCAGTAATACCTGTAATCTTCAGCCTCGCCAACAGAGACATAGGCAAGAAGTTGTTTGTTGGCTTTGGTGTCTTTGACTTCAGTTCGGGTCCATTTGCCCGTGTTGCTGCCGTCGCTCGAGTAATCGACCACTGCCATTTGAAACCCCGAGGCTTTGATATCTGCCAAGCGGTTGGTGTAGGCATCCAATTGGATCGTCCAAGAGTTCAGGGCTGGAAGATCAGCCCTGAGTGATAACGCTGGCTCATCGGGTATAAACGTTTCCAGGTTTTCTTGTGGTGGGAGAGATGAACAGGCAACAAGTGAAGAAAAGCCAAGACCAAAGAGCAACCATTTATTCGTACCAAGTAATTTATTCATGCGCCTTGCATGTTAGGTTGCTCAAATCTGATAACCTTAGTGACATTATGAGCCTAATGAAATCGATTGCGGTACTTCTAACTCGATGGTTCTAATTGTTCTCAATCGCCGATGTTTCAGACGTATGATGAGCCATTGTGAAAAAAAGTCTCGATCAGGACATCATTTTTATCACCTTTGCAAACGCTTTATCGGTAAATCTCGGGTCTCGAAGTTCAATTTGCAGTGCCGAGTGGGTAACTATCGACTTTAAGAGCGTTAGACGCAGGGTTTTCGGCAACTGTATAAGCATGAAGCTCCAGGTCAACAATACCGTTTTCAAGTCGTGAGTGAACGTAAAAACCTGTGCCTGATGGGATATAAATCCAGTGCTCGAATCGTTCCTCGAGTGGCAAAACAGTGATGTCACCCACCACACTGGGAGCATTGATGTCCAAAAGAATCAGGCGTGGTCTGCCGCCCGAAAGTCCAAACTCTAGAGGTACGGCTTGACCGCTTAGACCCATGCCGAACAGATGCTCACTAAAGGCTTGTCCTCGAGCGCAGATCACCACATCGTGTTCAAACGCGTGGAATTCCATGCCGGCAGGTTCGGGCTGCATACTGGCACGCACAAAACGCATGGCGCTGTCTTCAAATTCTAAACCTGTGCCAAAACGGTCATTTTCGAGCACTGGCAGTTCATGTTCGAGATCAATTAATCTGTGTAAGGTTTGAGGGGTTTTGGGGTTGATTGAATTTCTGAGGTTGCGATGAAGCTCTTTGCTTAACCAGTACTCGAGCGCCAGACGTTGCACCGGGTCTGAAAACTCGAGTAATTCCTCCCAGTCTGTTGGTTCAAGAGCGCCAGAACGGTGAAAGGCAGCTTGTAAAGGCTCGTTGATGCTTTCAAAATAGCGTGCGGCGCGTTGATGGGTGCGCACCCGAAAACCGGGTTTGTTTGAAGTGTAAATCAGTCGTCTGACACTTTCATAACTGATGTACCAGGCATCTGAAAACCGCAGCCAGCCGCTACGCTCGAGTTCATCCAAATAGGGTTCTGCAACCAGAGCTTGAATTAACCCCTCAGAAATCGAACCTGGTTGAATGCTAAGTCTCTCGAGCGCCAGCCGCGCCTCATGACTTAGGTCGCGGGCTTCAAGTTGAATTTTAGAGGCGATTTTGCTGTAAGGCTGCACTTGAAGATTGCTTTGTGTGCCAGCCAAAAGGTATTGCAGGTGGGTTGGATTGCCTTGGGTTTCAAGATAATATTGTGCAGCCTGCGAAAAGCTGATTTGCGCCAGCGGTCCGTTTCGGGCGTCAACCCATGAAAGCGGTTTGAGAGCAAAATAGATCAGTCTTGACTCACTCAGGCGTTCCTCGAGTTCCAGTATCAATCGTGGCAATTCTCCAAAGGTGCTTAACGACACCGCGACCACGCCCTCAATATGCTCGACGATATTCTCGAGTGCATTTTGGGCAAAGGGTTGTTTGAGAAATTTGAGTGATTTGGCTGGACCTGTTAGTCCCTCAACAAAACTCAGGTTAAGGCTTCGTGCCAATTCTCGAACCACGTTTGTCGTGTCAAATCCTGGCAAGCCGCTCAAGACCAAAACACTCGAGTTTTGAACTTGAGCCGCCAGGGTTGCGATCAGTTTCTCACGTCCCCAGGTGGCTTGAACCGGATCAATCAGGCTTCGACGCCGAGCCGCCAACCATTGTTCAAAAGCAGTTGAGATTTGATCCAAACCGCGTTCTAAACCCTCCATTGGTTGGAGACTGGTGTTGCGTAATTCCGAATTGCGTTTTGCTGTCTCGAGCGTGATGCCCTCGGGTAATTTCAGTGGGTTTTGTCCACGCGGAAAAGCTTGAATACCGAGCGGTTGCAATTTGAGCCGAAGGTCATGCAATTCAACCCTTAAATTTGAGGTGGCATCCAAACGATCCCAAATCAGGTCGGCTAGGGTGTCACGGCTGGTCGCACCCTCTAATGCCAAATAATAAAGAATAGCCAAACTTTTTTTTCGGATTGGAACAGCTTGATTTTCAAACTCGAGTTGCGCCGTTCCCCAAAGTGGCAACTTTAATGTTTGATTGGTTTGGTTGTTCAAGAATCACACTCCTATAGGCTTGATTGTAGTGCGCGGGTCGTCACTGGTTTTTGATAAAGTTTATCGCACAAACGGCGGCATTTATCTGAAACTGCTTTGACGCAAAGAAACGGCGTCTGGTGGTTGGTCGTTTAGGGTTTTGATTTTATCGCCATGCTCGAGATTTTTCTTTGACGGGTTCTTAAAAGTGCTGCAATCTATGGTTGGTAAAGTAAAATTTAGTATTGCATAAAGTGAGAGTCGGGTTAGTCCATCCCTAATACATTACTTTACGGCTTTAGAGCATTTGCAGTGTTGCGATAGAGTATGTTGAGCACAATTGTTTTGGGTCAAAACTTCATGAGAATGTCAAATGTGATGAGCTAACATTCATTTAACGATGAGTGTTAAATGAAAATAAATAGAGAATGATAGAGGTTATCAATTCTTGGTATCTTTAAGAAAAAAGCTTTGACCAACGGTAAAAAACAACTTAACGCCGTATTAATACGCAACTTTGTACAATCTTTTTAGCGCTTGAACCGTTTGGGGGAACATTCAAGTTAATGCGATCTGCACAGCTTCAACCTGAATGCTGAACACCCCGAAAGTAAAGCAAGGGATGTGAATGCAGTCTAGGTTGAAATATTTTAGCGTCATTTGGTTGATCTTGGCAGCCCCCGCGTCTTGGCTCATCTTGACAGAGTTCGTATCTGTGGTGTCGTTTCCCAATTTGGTATAGCAGGGTTTCAAACTGGATTCCGTCGGCAGCAGTTCAAGACTGAAGACCACTGGCGCAAAATTAGTTGTTCTGGTCAAGCAAAACAACAGCACCAATAGAGTTGTCATTTATTGAAACGCAAGCAGAAATTTAGGAAATTGTCCAGCCTTTACGTTCCCCTAGGGCATACAATTTCAGATTCGTTGATCGCACTTTTTCAAATGAAGCCCTCGAGTACAACATTTAAGATTTCAAAATTAACGTTCAGAACATTAAAAACATAAAAAATGACAAGAAGGTAAGAATTTAGAAAGTGCAAGTCAGTATAACGAATGAAAGTAACCCACGAGAATAGAGGCAATTTATGAACAAGTATTTCAACACACAACCAAAATCGCTAAAATATCTACTCGGTGTCGGGTTGCTTTGCGCCGCGTTGATTGGTTGCCAAAGCATGGATCAAAGCCCAATTGACGAAAACACTGGACTTGTACCGAGCAGCTCAAAAACCAGTCAGCATCCTTTACCATCAATTAATAACCAACCAGCGCCACAAGTTGAAGTTGGCACAGTCGATGGTTTCCAAGCTGGCAGCAAAGTCATGGTCCAAGCCTTCCGCAACACTCGAGTTTCCACACGCTTTGCGCCTGGAGCAACACCCAAGGTCAAATTGAAGTTGTTGGTGGTTGCCGCAACCAGCGACGAAACCACCTTGGAAGCCATCACCGCTTTCTTAAAACAAATCGGTACACCGTTTGATACCCTAATCGCTTCAACCACCGATTTGACCGAAGCCTTCCTCGAGACAGACGCAGGACTGGGCAATTACAACGGAATTTTACTGACCACCGCCAACCTTGCCTGGAACAATCCAAGCACGGGCTGGGAATCGGCATTCACACCAGCCGAATGGATCACACTGCGTTCTTACGAAGCCCAATACAAAGCTCGAGAAGTTGATCTTTACAGCTTCCCTGACGGCACAGATTCTCAAAATCCTGGAAATACTGGCTTAGTTTATACGGGTGCAGTGGATACGACGCCAGCCCCTTTGAATGCTCAATTGACCACCAAAGGACAACAAATCTTTCCATTCTTGCAACCATCGATCAACATTCCAATTCGCTATGCCTACACCTACACAGCATCAGTCGTCGGCAATGCGGTTCCAGTGTTAACCACCGCCAGCGGCGTGGTGGCAGCCCTGAACGCAACACCAGATGGTCGTGAAGTGCTGGCATTAACCATGGCACACAACCCTTACTTAACCCATTCTGTACTGATGTCATATGGTTTGATCCGTTGGGTTTCTCGAGGTGTGTTCTTGGGTGAAAAACAAATGTACTTTTCGGCTCATGTTGACGATGTTTTTATTCCCAACGATGTTTGGGACCCCAATACAAACGCGAATTCAACCACCGTCGAATTCAGATTGCGACCAAATGATTTGGTCAACACCGTCAACTGGCAAAGCAAATTCCGTGTTGCTCGCAATAAATTCTCGAGCTTCAAATTGGATTTCTTGTTCAATGGTTTGCCATTCAACACCGACCTGCCAGGCGGCGGCTTTGATACCACAGCGCCGAACACTTGTGGTCGTGTTCCAGTCGGAAAAGACCCATTCACCTCAAAAGCAAAATGCTACAAGAGCAGCTTTAGGTGGATGAATCACACCAAAACACATATTTACATTGATTCGCCAGCGACCTTACCGGTGCCACCTGCCACCCAACAAGCAGATTTAACATTGTTCAGTAACGAGATTGGTTTCAACATCAACATTGCCAAAAGCGCTACCGGCTTAAACCTGGTTGGCAATGAATTTGACTCGAGTTCACTGGTGATTGGCAATCACTCTGGTTTGGGTTACATGGATGAGGCAGTACCACCACGCAACTACGGCAAGAGCCACTCCAACCCAGCCTTGATTCAGGCAGCCCAGCAATACGGGGTTCAATTTTTGGGTGCGAACACCTCAGCGCCAACCAGCACTCCCGTCTGTGTATCTACGGCAAGTGACTGCAACCAAAACAATCCAAGCCCCAACACTGGCGTTTGGCTCGATGCGGCAACCTTACCCGTCAACAACATCATGCTTGTGCCGCGTTTCCCGGTCAACATTTTCTACAACACAAATACACCAACACAATTGGTGAGCGAATACAACCACCTTTACCGCACTTTCTGGGGACGCGATTTTACAATCAATGAGATCATGGAACAAGAAGCAAACACCGCGATTGACCATATTTTGACTGGTTCATTCAATCCGCATTATTTCCACCAAAGCAACTTGCGGTTTGATGCGACCAACACCAGTTTACTCACCAGCTTCATTGACAAAATCGCCCAAAAGTACGAAGCCTGGATAAACCTGCCGATCAAAAATCTTTCAATGACCGATCTCGGTCTGAAGATGAAAGCCCGTCTTGCTTACGACAATGCGGCAGTCGGTGCCGTCTGGGATCGTGCCGCAGGCAGCCTCACCATCTCTGGTGCGAGCAATGTCAACATTCCGTTAACCAACCCTGCCTTTGGCACAGCTTACGGATCAGATTTTGTGCGGAACACCCAATCTGGCGACGTCGTGACGGTTGGGCAAGGTATCTAAAACTTTAAATCCGCTGCGCAATTTAAGCCATCTCGAGACATCAGAACCGTTTGGAACATCATGCTACCAACCAACATCAGCAAATTCTTTTCTAATCGCACCAAGCGATTTACGCTTGGTGCGGCTGGTGATTTGATTTTGCCTACGTCTCATGGCAGTGCCAGCGATTTTCTGCGATCAAAACAAACGCCGCTCGTCATCGACATGGTGACTGAAGGCACGTACCCTCAAGCCCACGGTGGTGTCAGCGTCTGGTGCGACCAATTGTTGCAAGGCTTGCCCGAATATCAATTTAACGTTCATGCCGTGGCTGCAAGCTCGAGCGAGGCAAGCGTTTGGAAAGCGCCGTCCAATTTGCGCAACATCAACATGATTGGCTTATGGGGCGATTTTGGCGGGCGCACTTTAAGCCGCAACAAAACAACGCTTGTGCCATTTGAACAACTGCACCAAGCTTTCCTTGAGGCGCTTTTGAACACTTCTGAAACCGCCACCAGCGATTTTGTTCATGCCCTGTTTGGATTGCATCAATACGGCTGTAATGCCAACCTGGATGCCGCACTCACCTCGAGAGGTTCTGTTGAACGTCTGGTCAAGACTTGGCGCGGCAGGTGGCTCGAGGGCGGACGAATCATGATGGGCGCTGGAGTTGTTGAACCGAGTTTGGCTGATGCCATGTTGGCAAACGAGTTGATCGCGCACCTGATGCGTCCATTGTCGGCATCTGCCCCCAAGGGCGATCTGGTTCATGCGGTCTCTAACGGCTTGCCAGTCCTGGTGGCATTGAACGCCCGTTGGACGCACGGCACACCTTTTGTCTTGACCGAACACGGCATTTATTTGCGTGAACGTTATTTGTCTTATACCGGCTCGCCGTATTCACCTGCGGTCAAAGCCTTATTGTTGCGTTTTTACCGAATGCTCTCGAACACTGGTTACATGGAAGCCGATTTGATCACCCCTGGTTCTGATTACAACCGCCGTTGGGAACTTTTGGGCGGCGCTCACCCAGAACGCATTCAACGTGTTTACAACGGCGTCGATACCGCCGATTTCCCAACTGGTCTTGAACCAAACACGCCAACCATCTCTTGGTTGGGGCGGATTGACCCGATCAAAGACGTGGACACCCTGATTCGTGCCTTTGCTTACGTCCATGACCAACTTCCAGAATCCAAATTGCGCGTCTTTGGTGCAACACCCAAAGGCGGCGAAGGCTATCTCAAGCATTGCCAAAATTTGATCAAAGACTTGGGTTTAACCGATTCTGCAATTCTCGAGGGACGCGTTGATGTGACCGTTGATGCCTACCACGCTGGGCATGTGGTGGCACTGACCAGCATTTCTGAAGGCTTTCCGTACACTGCTATCGAGGCGATGGCGGCAGGTCGTCCGTTGGTCGCCACCGACGTCGGCGGCGTTCGAGAAGCCATCGGCGATACCGGTTTTGTCGTGCCGCCCCGCGATCCTGAAGCGGTAGCTCGAGCCAGTCTAAAATTACTGACCGATCACCCGCTTCGTCAAAAGATGGGCGCAGCCGCCCGAGATCGCGTCTTTAACAGCTTCACGCTCGAGAATTTCTTGGGTATCTACAGGTCTTTGTACCGTGAGGTTGCCGACAAAACCAATCAATCGATGCTTGAGGAGCAACTCGCCCCAAGCTGGAGCATCACGTGAGCGCAAGGCTAGAATTTGTTCCTTTGGGATTACAACCAGAATCGAACCAGATGCACCTACCAATGACCGCCGTCGGAGCAAACCGGCGTTCAACCGATCCGGTTGACTTGCTTGGGCGTCGAATGGACGAAATTTGTGTCGCGGCTGTCTCACCACTCGAGATTGCGGCTGCGCTCGAGATGGACGGCATCAATGACCGTTCGGCACGTGAAGTCTACGGGCATGACGATATTTTTGCGCTCGCAGAAGCCCTGTACGCCCGAGTGCCATTTCGCCAAAAAAGCCAGCCTTTACCCACCCAACCAAAACCATCTTGGATCGAAGTGACCAGAGGATTGTTATACGCCTTTCCTGGTTTGATGATCGCTGGCTTTGGTTTAACCAGCGCCGATTCGAGTTTCGAGACGACCCTGACCGTAACAGCAGGTTTGGTATTTGGCGCAATTTTCTCTTGGGCTTGGTCGCAAGGCATGGCGCGTCTGGGATACATCAAACGTGGTCAAAGCGCACCCAAACAAGCGGGCAGAACCTTAATGCTTGGACTTGGTATTGGCACAGTGCTGATCAGTGTTTTAACCAGTTTACTGCAAGCAGGTTTAGGACTGTTTAATGGCGTGATGCCAGTCATTGCCATGACCCAAACCCTTTATTCTCTGGCAGCCGTGGTTCTATTTACCCTCGAGCGTCCATTTGTTTTGTTTTACTTTGCGATTCCTGGTTTGGCTATTGCCTTTGTGCGCTGGGATGGGCTGATTGATCTTCCACAGACCTTAATTCTGGCAGCAATTTGGCTGCTTGCACTGGTTGTTTATACGTTTGTGATTGCTTTTCGCTTTGGACAAAAAGCCAAAGCGGTCAAAGTACCACTTTTTACCGTACCCGAAGTGCTGGGCGCAATTCCATTTGTTTTACAGGGCGCATTATCTGCGCTGTTGTTGGCGTTCAATGCCCTGCTAAGCATGTACGGCGTTCAGGCTGGTCAGCTTCCCCAAAGCAGCTATGCCATTATCCCCTTGGTGCTCAGCATGGGGTTTGCAGAACTGGAACTCGGACGTTACCGTGGCAACATGAACCATCTTTTACACGTAACTTCTGATCTCGAGCAATTCCGAATTTCTGCCCAGCGCGTGTTTGCTGGGTCGCTAGGTCGTTATTGCCTGGTTTTAGCTGCTTTTTTAATTATTTCTGGTCTTGTAAGAAGTTTAACAACAGGTTTTATCAATCAAGACTTAAGCTTGGTCTTGCTCGAGGGATTACTGCTTGGGGCAGGATTTTTTGCCTCATTTATTTTGGTTGCCCATAATCGTGTCGGCGATGTGGTGTTATCTACCGCTTTGGCAATATTGGTTCGCTTGTGGTTGCTGCTGATTCCAGCAGATGTGGTCGGCATTGTAAATCTGGCACAAAGCGAATTGATCGCCTCGGCAGTCTTTGCCATTGCCACGCTTTTGATTGCCAGAAGTATTGTTGGTAAACTTGGTACACTTGCCTAAAGCAAAGTGTACGGGCAAGCATATGCAACAGCTCGGGAGATTGTGTTGTTATGAATTTGTGATGCTAACCTTATCTGAGCTTCAACACCAATCCAGCTTTTTATTGGTTTACAAATTTTGAGGAGGAACACCATGTTAAGTGATCGTTTAGCCGCCACATCCAAAGTTTTGTGCAACACACAAGGGCAAGCATGAGCAGCCTTGTCGCCGTGACCGGCGCAGAAGGATTTATCGGCTCGCACCTGACCGAAATGCTGGTCAACGTCGGTCATAAAGTCCGTGCGATGGTGCAATACAACTCGTTCGGCTCTAACGGTTGGCTCGAGACGTTAAAGCCAGAAACCTTAGAACACATTGAAATTGTCATGGGTGACATCCGCGACGCTGGCAGCACGTTTCGCTTTATGCAGGACGCCGAAGTGGTCTACCACTTGGCAGCCCTGATCGCCATTCCGTACTCGTACCAAGCCCCGCGCAGCTACCTCGAGACGAACGCTGGCGGCACGCTTAATGTGCTCGAGGCGGCGCGTTCGCTCGGTACACCGCGCATCATTCACACCTCGACCAGCGAAGTCTACGGCACTGCCCGCAGCGTACCAATTCATGAAACCCACCCCTTGCAGGGACAGTCGCCGTACTCGGCATCCAAAATTGCGGCGGACAAAATGGCTGAAAGTTATTACCTCAGCTTTGAACTGCCCGTCGTGACCCTGCGCCCATTTAACACCTACGGACCGCGCCAGAGTGCTCGAGCCGTGATTCCAACCACGATTTCTCAGATTGCCGCTGGCAAAAAAGAGATCACTCTGGGCGCACTGACCCCAACCAGGGATTTTAATTTTGCCACCGACACCGCCGCCGCCTTTGTTGCAGTCGGCACTGCGCCGCTCGAGATGGTCAACGGCAAAACCCTGAACGCTGGCTCTGGCACAGAGATTTCTGTCGGTGACATGGTTAATTTGGTTGCTAAAGTCATGAACCGCGAAGTTGCCGTGCTCGAGGATACCGCCCGTTTGCGCCCCGATGCCTCCGAAGTGATGCGCCTGGTCTGCGACAGTTCCGAATTGCAATCGCTAACCTCTTGGAAACCAGTGGTCTCGCTCGAGGAGGGTTTACGCGAAACCGCCGAATGGTTTATGAATCCGCAAAACCTGGCACGCTACAAGACCGATCAATATAACGTTTAACCAAGGGCGAGGCACGCCTCGCCGCTACGATTTTCTTTGATGGTCAATCGGGAGTCGCCCACTTTCTTTTGGAGGTTTAACCATGCACGCAGTCATTCTTGCCGGCGGTAAAGGCGTTCGTCTTCGCCCGTACACGACCACCATGCCAAAACCACTTGTTCCCTTGGGCGATGAATGCGCGATTCTTGAAGTGGTCTTGCGGCAACTCAAATATTTTGGCTTTACCAGCATTACCATTGCCCTGGGGCATCTTGGACCAATGATCGAAGCCTACGTGCGCGGTGGTGACCGTTGGAATCTCGAGGTGGATTATGCTTACGAGGACACGCCACTGGGCACAATTGGACCAATTTTAAGTTTGCTCGATAAACTGCCCGATCATTTTTTGGTCATGAACGGCGACATTCTGACTGATCTGAATTACGGCACACTGCTGAAAACCCATGCCGCCTCGGGTAGACCATTAACGGTTGGCACGTACCTGCGCGATGTCAAAATTGATTTTGGTGTTTTGGAGGGCGAAGACGGTTTGATCAAAACCTTCACCGAAAAACCTACACTGAATTATGACGTTTCGATGGGTGTGTACGGCTTATCCAAAAAGACGCTCGAGCGTTACCCAAAAGGTGTGCCGTTTGGGTTTGATAACTTGATGCTCGACCTGCTGGCACGGCAAGAATACCCTGCCAGTTTCCGCTTTAATGGCTACTGGCTCGACATTGGTCGTCCCGAAGATTACGACCTTGCCAACAAGCAATTCGTCGAACTTCACGATCATTTCCTACCCAAATAACATGCCAAAAATACTTATTTTTGGCGCGGCAGGTTTTCTGGGGCGACACGTTCAGACCGAACTCGAGCAACAAGGCGTTGATGTCGTCGGTTTTGGACATCGTGAGACTGGTTTACATCAGGCGCTCGATCTGACCAACCTTGAGGCATTGCAAACTGCGCTCGAGCGGCATCAACCCAGCGCCATCATCAATTGCGCTGGGCGCACCCTGGGAACTCGTTTTGAATTGGTGCGAGACAATATTTTGGTGGTCACGAATCTGCTCGAGGCAATCAGTCAAAAAGCATCAAACGCCCGACTGGTTCATATTGGTTCTGCCGCCGAGTACGGTATGCCCCAAGATCAGAATGCCCTGACCGAAGAAGCTCCAACCCGTCCCGACGGTCAGTACGGCATCACCAAACTGGCTGCAAGTTCATTGGTGATTCAAGCCGGTTTGACCAACCAGGTGGACGGCGTGGTGTTGCGTCTGTCAAATCCTCTCGGCGCTGGAATGCCTGAAGGCACGCTGCCAGGACGAGCCGTAAAACTCTTCAAAACCGCTTTGGAAGCTCGAGAAACATCCATTACCCTAGGACCTCTTGAAGCCTTCAGGGATTTTATTGACGCTCGAGATGTGGCGAGGGCGGCGGTGCTGGCGGCAACAGCAATCAAACCCGACCAAAAACTTTTCAATCTCGGCAGTGGCAATGCAACCCAAGCCAGGGATTTAATTCAGACCCTGGCAAAAATTGCTGGCTTTGGCGGCGAGATTCTCGAGCGCGATTTGGGCAGTGCGCGTTCGGCGGGCGTGTCTTGGCAACAGGCAGACATTGGTCGCATTACAAACTGGCTGGCGTGGCAACCACAATTTAAAATTGAAGAAAGTTTGACGCAACTCTGGAACGCTGCCAACACTTGAAAGTAATCTTGGCTTCAAGCCAAAAAATCTAAAGGACGTAAACTCGAGACATGCGAAGCAAATACCAAATTCTCGAGCTTTGCGCATGAGCACCCAAGCGAGCACGAGCCTCAAACTTTCGGCAGTCAGTGGCACAACCATTGTGATCGTCATGACCGCGCTGCATTTTGTCAACGATAATTTCACGTCCTTGCTAACCCCACTCCAGCCCGATATTGCCAGGGCTTTTAACGTCACCAAAGTCGAAACTGGTGTTCTGGTTTCGTTGTTGGCATTGGTCGGAAGTGTGCTGCAACCGATGTTTGGCGGCTTAGGAGATCGCCTTGACCGCCGTTACCTCGCCGCCGCCGGTCCAATGCTGTCGGCGCTCGGCATGACCATGATGGGACTCGCCCCCAATTTGTGGATGCTGGGCTTGTTTGTGATTGTTGGCGGCATTGGCAGCGCCGTATTTCACCCATCTGGTGCGGCATTTGTGGCATCAAACTCGAAGCTCGAGCGTCGAGGCTTGTACGCCAGTATTTTCAGTGCCGGCGGTACGGCTGGGCTTTCACTTGGACCGCTAACGGCTGGGGCACTCGGTTTTCATGGCATCATTTACCTGCTGCCCGTCGGAATTTTAATCGGCATCATTGCGTTTGTCTTAACACCCAGCACAAAAACCTCGAGTGGCAAGGTCAAATCCCTGCAAGATTATTTAAGTGTCTTTCAAGGTCCGATTCGTTTGCTCTGGGCGGTCAGTGTCTTGCGGTCTTTAAGTACCGTCACGTATCAAAGCCTGATTCCTTACGTCTTTGACTCGAGCAAGCTGCGTCATCACATCGGTTGGACACTGTTCACCTTTTCGATTGCCAGCGCCCTTGGCGGTATCGTCGGCGGTTTACTGTCTGACCGTTTGGGTCGCACCAAAGTCTTGCGCTCGAGCGTGCTGGGTTTAATCCCATTGTTTATTTTGCTGGTCTTGTCCAACCCCGATCAAGTCTGGTTTTACCCACTGGCATTTTTGGTCGGTGGTCTGGCGAACGCCACCATTCCAGTCGCGGTGGTTGCCGCTCAAGAATTTGCACCCGAGCATTTCGGTACGAGCAGCGCCCTGATGATGGGCTTCTCGTGGGGAACGGCTGGCGTGTTGTACCTGGTATTCGCCGCGCTGGCAAACGTCACCAGTCCAAGTGTTGCCATGATCGTCAGCATCGTGTTGCTGATTCCAGGGTTTTTCTTGACCCTCAAAATTCCTGAACCGCCTCGAGCCATCATCAAATGAAGCTCGAGAAACCGTTTAAAGTTCTGGCAATTTCGGGCAGTTTGAGACGTGCATCATCGAAACGGCACTCAAAGCATTGGCGGCTTCACTTGCACAAATCTCGAGTTAAGATTTTGCGATCACAACAAAATACTTGCTGTTTGCATCCAATCTCGAACCTTCAAAATCCCCAGACACCTCGAGCCTAAAATCGATCAGCCAGCGTTGCAATTCAAAACGCGTGAAGTAACGTTGGGTCAGTTCAATCACGTTTCTCGAAAGATGTTTTTCTGGCGAAATCGAGTCAACGTAATAGGTGGTCGTGACGATTTGAGCCAGTTTGTCAATGCGTTGCAGCAAAAAGACATCCGTGCGCGTACCATCAGCCTCGAGGAACGTCTCCCCTTCATGTCGAAGCACGCCCTCCAAACCAAAGTTTGGCAGGTACACGTCAAAGGCAAACGCCCCTCCAGGCTCGAGGTGCGTTTTGATGCACTGCAAAGCCCTATCTTGATCTGAAAGGCTGTAGAGGTGCATCAGGGCGTTGAATGGCGCGATCACCAGCGGGAACTGCCGATCTAACTTGAAATCTCGAGCATCACCCTGTACGAAATTGACCTCTACACCCTCTAACGCCGCATTTTCACGCCCAATTTCGAGCATCTTTGGGCTGAGTTCTAGTCCTGTAACCTCAAGACCGCGCCGCGCCAATGGAATGCTGACCCGTCCCGAACCCGCACCAAGCTCGAGAATACGGCTGGCGTTCAAGCGCTCGCTTAGACGGCTGTAAAACGCGGTATCGTCACGGTAATTGGCATACTGAAGTTGGTACAATGCCGCCAGCGCATCATAATTCATTGATTTGCCATCACCAATTGATTCAGTCGCTCGAGCGCCCGATGCGCCAATTTTTCGGCTGCGCCAGCTTGGGGCATGGTGGCTTGAAGCCTGGCGCGAATGCTCTTGAGCATTTCGGGATGTTGCAACAAACCGAGCGCCCTAGAGGCGATGTCGTCCACCGTCACCAAACCGCGCAACTCGAGTTGAATGGCTTCGTTGGCAAAACGATTCGGCAAAGAAATATATTGCGTGCGGTCCAAAAACGCGTTGACCGCCGCACGTTTGATAAACTTCCCAAGCCCTGGAATCATGCCCAAAAATTGCAGCGGTCCTTCTATCGGGATCAACTCGAGTTTTTGAAGTGGCAACGCCACAATGCTCGGCACGAGGGCAATGCCAAGCTCGAGCGTGTTCGTGCCAGGAATGGTCAATGCCAAATCAGCGCTTTTCATCAGTTGATAACGTTCTTGTTCGTCAACAATTCGTATTTTGACGCCGTTGGGCGTGTGCAAAAATTGCCCCTCGGGTTGGGTTTTAACCCCGCCAAACTCGAGCATCTCTTGTGCCGCATAAGCACGTTTGAGGGTGGTCTGGTCGAGCATGTTCGAGCGAATCCAGTGAAAACGCACGGCGGGCAAGACCGCCGCGATTTTTTCGGCGCTGGCGGCAAACAGCGGCAGCATGTGCAGGGCTTCAAAACTCCTCGAGCCAGCCAAAAGGAGCACATCCAAACCCGCCTCTTTTTCAGAAGCTGTCTCAAACTCGAGCGCATCGGCGGTCAAATTACCGATCACCTCGAGCCTGTCCTTGGGTGCACTGGAACGCCTGTAGGTACGTTCGTCGTGAACGAACAATTGCTCGAGCTTGGCTGTCCAGTACGGCTCGAAAGAATAGCGCCAGACTGGATAGTTTAAACGCCCCGCAATCCGAATGGCGTGCATGGCATCGCCGCCGAGCTGCAAAACCAAACCCGCTTTCGCCCCAGAATACACCTGGGGCTGCGCACCACCCACCGCAAATTTGAGGTACTGCGCGACCGTGGTCACACCATCAAACAGCCGTGAATCTCGAGCGACCTGTTCTTCTTTGCCCGACGCAAACGGGCACGGCAACAGGCTGAGCACAATGCGCAAATCGGGTTGCAGATTGCGCAGCGCCCTTGCCATCGGCAGCGCCCAAGTGTACAATTCGCCAGGACCGTTGACGCACAACACCAATTCGGGCAGCACGGCAACAGATTGCTCAGTGGTGATCTCGGCAAGCTCTGGCATCAGGCGCTCTTGCCGGGTTTAGAGGCGAAATCGGAAAAACCACGAATGCTGGGCAAACTGACAAACTCGAGGAAATGCGCCACGTGCTTAAATTCTTTTACCAAATCTTTAAAAGGCTCGAGCGACGCATCTGCGCGTTTGGCACGAAAAACCTCGCCCAGAATTTTGCGTTCTTCACCTTTGATGCCGCGCCGATCAAGCCCGACCTTGTTGAGCATAAAGTGCTCGGCTGGGTGACCGTCGGCGAGGCTATACGGCAGGACATCGCGGGTGATTTTGGAGTTCATGCCGACCATCGCATGACTGCCGATTCGACAAAATTGATGCACGCCAACCATCGCGCCGAACGTCACATAATCTTCGATCACCACGTGCCCCGCAATCTGGGCGGCGTTTGGGATAATGTTGTAATCGCCCAAAATACAGTTGTGCGTGATGTGAACATACGCCATAATAAAATTGTGCGAACCGAGCTTTGTGACCTCACCCTCGCCAGTCGCGCGGTGGATGGTGCTAAACTCTCGGATGGTGTTGTGGTCCCCAACCTCGAGGGTTGAGATTTCGCCCTTAAACTTTAAATCCATCGGCGCTCCGCCAATAATCGCATACGAGCCGATGCTGTTGTGACGTCCCAAAGTGGTGTACCGCAACACCTGAGCGCCAACTGCCAAGGTTGTGCCAGCACCAATTCGCACACCAGATTCGATGACACAAAAAGCCGCGACCTCCACCCCAGGCTCGAGAATCGCATCCTTTGCGACTATTGCCGTGGGATGAATCACAGTCTCGAGGCTTGCAGAAAGCACGGTCATAGCAAAAGTTTAACCCGAGAATGGAGGCTTGGGAATCACTTTCCAACCGCGAACATGATTTGCGCCTCGGTCACGACCACACCATCAACCAGCGCTTGGGTTTTAACCTTGCCCAGATTGCGCCTGAAAAACTCGAGTCTGGATTCGAGAATCAGTTGATCGCCTGGCACGACTGGTTTCTTGAAACGCACAGCGTCTACACCCGCCAGAAAAGCCAGCGAACCTTCAGGCATTTGATCGTTCAATAAGAAAATGCTGGCTTGCGCCAAAGCCTCGATTTGCAAAACCCCAGGCATGATCGGACGACCAGGAAAATGCCCTTGAAAAAACGGTTCGTTGATCGTGACATTCTTTAAGGCTTTAACAAAAGGCTGACCATCACGCTCAGTGCGCTCGAGAATACGGTCTACCAGCAAAAACGGGTAACGATGAGGAAGACGAGCCAAAACCGCTTGAATGTCAGCAATCATGGCTTGAGTCTAGCAAATAAAATCTAGGACACCGCCTCGAGCTTGACCGGCGTGTTGTGAAAGGTGCTGCCCGCACCCATATCCGTTAACCGTTCGCTGGTCAGGGTATTGATCCCCAAACGGTCACCCGCTCGAGCGCCCCACCAAGTCCCTTCAACAATCACCGCACCCTTGGATGCTGCGTTTGTCACTTTGGCGGGTCGAATCACGCGTCCCTGCCTGCTCGAGATTGCCACCATTGCACCGTCGGTCACGCCGTAAGTCGCGGCATCTTCGGGGTGAACTTTGACGTGTGGTTCACCACCCTCGAGTTGAATCAGCTTCTCGAGTTCGCCGTAAGTGGTGTTCAAAAAGTGATGGGCTGGCGGGGTAAGCAGTCGCAAAGGAAATTCTGGGGTCAAGATTTCTTTTGCCTCGAGTTGCTGCGGCGCTGGGTCGAGATGAAATTTGCCGTCCGACGTCACAGGCGAACCGTTTTGATAGGGCAAAAACGGTTTGGGAATCTTGAGGCGCACAAAACCGTCACGCTCGAGTTGCTCGAACGAAATTCCTTGTAACCATTCGTGATCGCTGGCAAGCAATTCTCGAGTGAGTTCTTCGGCGCTCCAGAATACGCTCGGTTCGGTCACACCCAAACGCCGCGCCAATTCTTGAAAGACCCAAGAATTTGAACGCGCTTCAAAATACGGATCACACGCCGCTTTGTTGTACGACAAGTAATAATGCCCATACGCCGTGTACAAGTCTGGATGCTCGAGGAAGGTCGTGGCTGGCAGCACAAAATCCGCCAGGTCAGCGGTTTCAGTCATGGCATTCTCGAGCACAACCGTGAACAAGTCTTCACGTTTCAAACCCGCAATCACTCGACTCGAATCTGGCGCGATCACGGCAGGGTTTGAGTTGTAAACAAACATTGCATGAATATTCTGGCTCGGCTCGAGCGCCGTGGCAAGTTGAGTCATGTTGACGTGCCGCACCCCAGGTTTGATCAGGTGCGCCGCACCTTCACGGGTTTTGTTGAGCATAAACGCACCGCTGGTGGACATTGCGCCGCCGCCGCCGAGGTGCTGCCATTGACCCGTCAAAATCGGCAGGATGCTGGCGGCACGCAAACCGTTCGCGCCGCTTTCATTGCGGGTCATGCCGTAACTGAGGCGCACATAACTCGGTGTCGCAACCGCAAACTCCAGCGCCAGGCGTTCAATTACCGCCGCATCAACACCCGTCACGGCGCTGGCACGCTCGAGATTCCATTCGGATGCTTGAGATTTAAATGCTTCAAACCCACGAACCGTTTTGGCAATAAAATCAGAATCGTGCAAGCCCCTCGAGATGATAACGTTCGCCATGCCCAGCGCAAGCGCCGCGTCCGTGCCAGGTCGCACCCGCACGTGTTCATCGGAGAACAAACTGGTTTTGTTCTGATACGGGTCAACATGCACGATCTTCGCGCCGTTTTTTCTGGCTTGGGTTAAAAACGGCGTCAAATGGCTGTTCGTGGCAAGGCTGTTAATCCCCCACAAGAAAATAAACTTGGCATGTTTGACATCCTCGGGGTCAGTGCCAAATTTCGGGCTGCCGTAGGTGGCTTCCCAGGCTGCACCACCCGCCGAGGCGCAAATCGTTTCGTCGAGTTCAATTGCGCCCAACGCCCGAAATAATGCGTGAGTGTGCGAACCTTCCATGCGTCCCATCGTGCCAGCATAATGATAGGGCAAGACCGATTCCGCACCGTGCCGCTCGAGAATTTGTTTCAATCTCGAGGCGATTTCACCCAGCGCCTCGTCCCAACTCACCCGCGCCCACCTACCCTCCCCTTTCGCACCAACGCGTTTCATTGGGTACTTTGGGCGCGTCTCGAGGTACGCCCGTTCTGGATAGCGATAGGTTTTAGAGCACGCGAAACCCTGCGTCACAGGATGGCTCGAGTCACCCTCGATTTTGATAGCACGGTTGTTCTCGAGTGTCACAATCAGACTGCACGCGTCGGGGCAGTCGAGTGGGCAGGTTAAACGGGTGGTGGTTTGGGTCATGGTTTAGTGTAGCAAGGTTTGAAAGGCTCGAGAAAAGTTAGATTATTTTCTCATCTGGTATTTTAAATTCTAGAATTTAGGATGTAGGATGAAAACATGTTGAAACCGCAAGACCTTGCAGTTACTCTAAAATACGTTCTCAACCAAGACAACTATCCAACTCTTGAGAACCTAGCACACAGCCTTGGCATGACCACCAGCAACGTGCATTTGTCCGTACAACGAAGCATTCAAGCCAAACTTCTCGAACAACCAAGCCCACGTATTATCAAACCCATCCGCAGCCACATTCTCGAGTTCATGACGCATGGCGTAAGATACGCTTTTTACCCATCACACAAAGGCATGACACGCGGCACACCAACCGCACATGCTGCCCCACCTCTTAATCACATCATCAATCAAGACAATGTTCCGCCTGTTTGGACAGACGAAAACGGCACAGCTTACGGGACAAGTCTCGAGCCGCTCTGGAAAAACGCTGCTTATGCTTCACAACAAGACCCCAGACTCTATGAACTCCTTGCATTAACCGATGCCTTGCGTATCGGAAAAATCCGTGAACGAAGACTGGCAAGTGAATACCTCGAGCAACGATTGAAAGGCAATTGGTCATGACTGATCCAAACCGCGAACAACTGATTCGCACTGTGAATGCTTTGGGTGAAATATGCGATGACCTCGTTTTTCTAGGTGGTAGCATTGTCGGCTTACTGATAACCGACACAGGCAGCGAACCTGTTCGTTCCACTGACGACGTTGACTTTATTGTAGAAGTCAGCTCGAGATTAGAGTACGAACGACTTACCGCCCGTTTAGAAACCAAAGGATTCCGACCAGACCCAACAGGACCAATTTGTCGTTACATTCTGAACGACATGGCAATTGATGTCATGCCATTAGACGCAAGCATTCTTGGATTCAGCAACCGTTGGTATCAAACCGCGATCAATCAATATACGATCATCAAACTCAACGACCACACCAGCATTAAAGTGGTGACAGCAGCCTTATTTGTTGCAACAAAACTCGAGGCATATCACACCAGAGGACAAGAAGACCCAATCATGAGTCACGATCTCGAGGATATTTTAATGGTGATTGACGGACGCGAAGAATTCCTGGAAGAAATCAAAAACGCGCCCCTAACAGTACAAAATTATTTGACGCACGAGTTTAAGCATTTACAAAATGAAACGTTTTTTGAGGACTTAATTGCTGGAACATTCCTTACCATTCGAGGCAGAATTGTGCGCGAAAGAGTACGGTTTATCTCAAGTTTTAGAGATTCGTAAGCTTCGCAAGCCCCGAATCACAAAGCCATTCCCATACTCGAGTTTGGGATTCTCGAGTTTAAAGTTTGGGATTTTTTTCAGAAACGCGTGAAGCGCCACCTGCATTTCGAGCCGTGCCAACGGTGCGCCAATGCAGTAATGCGTTCCAAGTCCAAAAGTCAGGTGCGCGTTCTCGCTGCGGCTTAACTCGAGCGTGTCTGGATTCGAGAATTTACGCGGGTCACGGTTGCCGCTGGCATACATCAATGCCACCTCCTGCCCTTTTTTGAGTGGTACAACCTCGCCATGTTTGGTCGTAAACTCAAAATCCTCGAGCACAAAGCGTTCAAACATCGGCAAAGGCGTGTCAAAGCGCAAGAATTCTTCGATGGCGGTTTTAAACAGGCTCGAGGTGTTGGATTTGGTTGCGGCTTCGTCCGCCAGCAAGGCTCGAGCGGCATCGTTTTGGGACAATGCCAGAATTGCGGCAGTCGTGCCGTTGACGGTAGCTTCGTGACCCGCGTTCAAAAACAAAATACAGTTGGCAATCAACTCGGCTTCGCTCAACCTCTCCCCTGCCTCTTCAACCCGCACCAAATCCGAAATCAGATCATCGCTGGCTTTGATGCGACGCTCCTCGACCAAGCCGCGCAGCATCTCGGAAAACTCGAGCACAGCGTTTGAGGCGGCAACCATCTCGGACTCGGTGTACCCAAGTTCGTAGAGCTTGACGATGGCTGACGACCAAGGACGTAACTTGGCGCGGTATTGTTCTGGCACACCCAAAAGCTCAGCAATCACTTGGACTGGCAGAGGTTCGGCAAGTACCTCATGCACGTCAAAACTCGAGCCTGCATTGGCAAGCAAACCATCCACGATGCCCTCGATACGTCCGCGCAAGTTTTCGACCCTCGAGACGGTGAAGGCTTTTTGCACCAGTGAACGCAGGCGCGTGTGGTCTGGCGGCTCGCGGTCAAGCATATGAAGCGCTTGAAAGTCGTCGAACGGTTTCTGTCGCGGGTTTGCGGGTGGGAAACCAAGTTCATCCCTCGAGAGCACGTTTGCTAAACTTCGACCCAGACGCCTGTCGCGCAGCAAACTTGAGATGTCATCGTAACGCAAGAAAAAAGTTTTCTGCCAAACCTCATCCCAAAACACGGGTGAATGCTCACGCAATTGCTCGAGTTTTGGGTACGGGTTGAGAATAAAACTTGGGTCATTCAGGGCAAGCTGCAAATGTTTCATCTTTCAAAAGTGTACCCGCTTGACCGCATCAAGAACACCCTCGAGTTACTGACCTTGCCCCAACGAAAAGCCTGGTTCGCCGTCGAAGGTACACAGGTTTTCGGTTTTGATAAAGTCAAGTCCCTCGAGTGCGACCCTGCCCAGCAATTGCACGATGTCTTCGTGCGAAATTGCCAGACCTTCGGGCACGCTGAACCGCCCGCGCCAGTGATCGGTGCGAAAGGTTTCTGGGAATCCGCCGGGCCAGACTTTGACCCCTCGGTTGGTAATCATGGTGAGTTTCAGGTGCTCGAGGTTGCAACGTTGCAATTGCACCGCCAAATCCTCTGCGGTCTGCCCGCGCCAATCGACAAAAACGTCCACACCCACAGTTTCTTTTCGGGCTGGCAATTTACGCTCGAGTTTGACCTGCGGTGCATGGTCGGGGTTAATGGCGGCAAAATGCGTCGCTGGCAAGTGTTGCGGCTCGAGTCCAAGGTTTTGGATGACCGCATCCGCGAATTCCTTTGTTCCAACTTTTTGGGCGCTCGAGTCGGGTTCAAAAATATCGGCGGTGTGCATTCCCTGCTCGAGGGTTAACAGCCAGGCATTCTTGATTTTTGCCGCAGCTTCGGGTTGCCCAACGTGCACCAGCATCAAGACGGCAGCATTGAGTAAACCGCTCGGGTTGGCGATGTTTTGCCCAGCAATGTCGGGGGCGCTGCCGTGAACGGCTTCAAACATGGCGACGCTATCACCAATGTTGGCGCTGCCCGCCAGACCGACGCTGCCTGTGACCTCGGCGGCAATGTCAGAAAGAATATCGCCGTACAAGTTTGGCGCCAGGATCACATCGAAACGGTCTGGATTTTCGGCGAGCCGTGCCGCGCCGATATCGACAATCATGTGGTCTTTGCCAATCTCTGGGTATTCCGCACCCAACTCGTCAAAAACCTTGTGAAACAAACCATCGGTCAGTTTCATGATGTTATCTTTGGTCACGCAGGTCACGTGTTTACGCCCATGTCTTCGGGCGTACTCGAAGGCGTAACGCACGATTCGTTCAGTGCCCGGTCTCGAGATTAATTTTAAGCACTGCACGACCTCATCGGTTTGTCGGTGTTCGATGCCGGCGTACAAGTCCTCTTCGTTTTCGCGCACGATCACCAAATCTATTTTTTTGTGCTTGGTCGCCACGAACGGCGCAAAACTCTGACACGGACGAACGTTCGAGTACAAGCCGAGCGTCTTACGAATCGTGACGTTCAAGCTCTTAAACCCGCCGCCCTGCGGGGTGGTGATCGGGCTTTTCAGAAACACTTTGGTGCGCCTTAAACTCGCCCAACTGCTCGGTTCAATCCCGCTCGAGTGACCGCGTTCGTAAATTTCTTTGCCAATGCTAATTTCTTCAATCTGTAATTCTGCGCCCGCCGCCTCGAGAACCCGCAGGGTTGCCTTCATGATTTCGGGTCCGATACCATCGCCGTAAGCCACCGTGATAGGAGTTTTCATTGTCATAGACAATAACGATTTCAGTGTGTGGTAAATCCTATTTTAGTCCTGTTTTTTTTGGGTACTTTTTAAGACACCCTGGGAGGGTCTTGGTTCATTAGACAATCACCTTTTACCGCAGTCTGGGCTTCAAGGTAGACTGTGCGGCGTGCCTGAAATTATTGCCGTCACCAAAAGCGCCGACATCTTTGAGACATACCGCAACACACCGATAGCCCACCTTCTCGAGTATCACAATTTAAACCAAGAATTTGAGCGTTTTGAAAAAGCCGAATTGCTGGTTGGCATGTGCATGGACAACCGCAAACAACTGCGATTACCCGACAATTTTGCCTTCGTGCTAAGGACTTCTGGCGCGAACATGCGCCACAACGAATTTCGGGTTTCATATGCGATAGGCATTGGCGGAGTCAACCACATTGCCCTGGTGGCACACACCAATTGCGGTATGGTGAAACTATCTGGGAAATACAACGCCTTCGTACGCGGCATGATTGACGTGGCGGGTTGGGACGAACAACGCGCCAAGGATTATTTCTTTCAATACGCGCCGTTTTTCGAGATTGAAGATGAAGTCGAATTTGTGATGCTCGAGGCGCAACGCTTAAGAGATCGGTATCCAAAAGTCAAAGTGGTGCCGTTGTTGTACAAAGTTGAGGATGGTTTGCTCTATCAAATCACGCCCTAACAACGCAAATGAACCCGAGTCTTGAATCTATCCAACTCCATCAAAAATCGGTAATTCTTGCGCGACTTGCAGCTCGAGTTTTGGTTTGCCTTGACTGAATGCTGCGACCCTGGCACAGACTTTTCCACCAGAACGCAAGATCAAACGCTCTAAAGCTTGAATGGTGCCACCGCTGGCAACCACATCGAGCACGATCACAACCTGTTTGCCTTTCAGGTTTTCACTTCGGTTTTTGTCGAGCCAGAGTGTTTCACCAACGCCGAGGGTCATGCTGGCAACCTCTTGAATCAGCGGGTCATTCATGTACGGGCGGCGGCGTTTGCGGGCAACTTCGTAAGGCAGTTTTGAGATTTTTGCCAAATCGTGCACCAGCGGAATGCTCGAGGTTTCGCAGGTGAATAAAACCTCGGCATTCTCTGGAAGCAGTTTTTGTAATTCTATCGCAGCGGCGCTGCACAGTTCGGTGTCGCCCAAAAATTCGACCAGTGGCAAACGACGGTTGGATGCCAGACGAACCAGCGGCACGTCGCGGGTGATGCCGCCGATGGTCAACGGGAACGTTTCAGAAACGATTGCTGCGCTCATAAAAACCTCCAAAGGCAAAGCTTTCAGCTTACTGCGGGTAGGTCATTGTAAAAATTACTTTTTTAAGTACAACGGCAAATGACCCAGCGATATCACATCGTCTCGAGCGTCGCCTTCGGTGAACACGGTCAAGGTTGCCACAACTGTTCCGCCAATTTCTTGCATCAGGCTCGATAAGCTGCGCAGAGTACCGCCAGTGCTGACCACATCGTCAATGATCGCCACATTTTTGCCTTTGATGATGTCCACGTCAAAACCGTCGATCACCAACAATTGCGGTTTGCCAGTGGTGATTGAAATGACTTCGCGCACGACTGGGGTTTTCATGTACGGTTTGGCGGTTTTTCGCGCCACAATGTAAGGTTTGCCCGTCTCTCTCGAGATCACATGCGCCAGTGGCACGGCTTTGACTTCGGGTGTAATCAGAACATCCACGTTGCTGGGGAGTTTTGCCGCAAGCAGTTTGCCCGCCTCTTCGGTCATTTGCGTGTCGCCCAGAAGATTAAACAGTGCCACGCTGACACCAGGGGCGACTTCGATGATCGGCAAGTCACGGCTGATCGAACCAATTTGAACTCTATGGGTTTCCACGGTGATAGATTCTACCCTGTTTTGTTTAGCGGATCTAAAACAGGAAAGAAGCTCGAGAAATATCATGGGTTAAACTCGAGCTTTTATTTTTAGAACGTTTACTTGTTCAAGTCTGCCAGATCGCGCTTTGCACGCTCCAAGTCGAGTTTGTCGGCGGCATCGCGTGGCTCGAGTTTGACGGCAATCTCGAGCTGGCTTTTGGCGGCGGCTTTATACTTATCGCGGTTTAAGAGCAGCATTCCTTTGGCGTATTCGACGCGGTGAATGATGACTTTAGGTTCAATGGCAATGGCGCGTTCAAAGAAATTGATGCTCGCGCCCTCGTTTGCGCCGTACACCCAACCCACGCCTTTGGCGACAATTTCGGCGTGCCACAAGCCATAAGCGACCATGCACGAGGCGCTGCTACGATCCAAATCCAGGCAAGTCTCGAGGTTGGTTTTGATTTTTGTGCCTAAACCTTGTGATAGCGCGGCAAGTGTCCCCCGCAATTGCGAAAGTCGCCCGAGTGCTCGAGCCAACTCGAAGTAGGCTGGAGCGTATTTGCTGTTCAGTTTGATGGCATTGTTGGCGTACTTTTCAGAAATTGCGTACATTGGTTCTTGCTTATTTTCGGGTTGAGTGCCGGCATAAATGCTGTTGGCTTTGGCGGCAAAGGCTTGACCCTCACTAGAATCAATGTCGGCTGCCATTTCGAATGCAGCTTTAAAATCGCCTTTGGCGTATAGCTTCTGGGCATCTTGAATGGGCGTAGCGAAGCTCGAGTTGAGCAGTAACATTCCTGCAAACAGCGCAGCAGACAACAAAATTCTTTTCATAAGTGATTCCTCCAGATTTTTGGACTGAGTTCAGTCTATTATGACCAAGCCTCAAGATCAACACCGTTATTTTGAAGGTTTATTCGTGCTTGACGTATAAATACTCAGCATAAGGTCTTTAGCATTTCTTGAGAGATTTCGAGAAACTTAGCTACAGATTTCTGCTAAATGTTGGTTAAATGGGTTTGAATTGCATAAAAATGCTGTATATTCGTTTTTATGTTTTCCAAAGAACAGCGTCATAAACGAATCGAAGACATTGTCTCTAGGGAATTTGTTCAGACCCAGGCGGAATTGGTCGAACACCTCGAGCGGGACGGTGTGATGGTCACGCAGGCAACGGTCAGCCGTGACATCACCGAAATGCGGCTTGTGCGCCTACCGATGGGCAAGGGCAGACACCGCTATGCACTTGCACCATTAAGTTTAGCTAGCGATGTCATGGACGAACTCAAAATGCGTTTTAAGCAATTTGTCCATGACGTTGATCGCGGCGAGAATATTTTGGTCTTGAAAACCACCGATGGTCATGCGATAGGTGTGGCGTATGTGCTGGATCGATTGTTCCGCGATGATATCGTTGGAACACTGGCGGGGCAAGACACGATTTTTGTCACGGCTCGGACGGTGCTGGCGGCAACGGCACTGCTCGAGGAATTTACCGAACTCATGATGTGACTCGGGGACGTTCATGAAACGTTGAACCTCGAGGCTGTGATGATTTGTACGGGTTAGACTTTGGTGAGAGGTTTCCATGATGTCAGATATCACCGTAACAGACACTTCTGGCATCATGCTGGGCGGACGTTACTTGCTGCGCGAACCCGTCGGCGAGGGCGGCATGGCGGTGGTCTGGCGAGCCTATGACACGCATTTAAAACGCGATGTTGCACTTAAACTTCTTCACGAACACGTGCTGCCCGTAGACCGCGAACGTTTCGGGCGCGAAATCCGTACCCTGGCACAAATTTCGCACCCAGGTATCATTGGCATTTACGACCTTGGTGAAGACGCAGGTCGGGTGTTTTTCACAATGGAATTGCTGACCGGAGGCTTGATCTCGAGCATCGGACCGCTCGAGGACAGCTCTGAAGATTTTGAACGTTTTTTAAGTGTCGCCTGCGAGGCGGCAGATGCGCTGGCACACATTCATGCCAAAGGTATTGTCCACCGCGATCTAACCCCGCGCAATATTTTGCTGGATAAAGATTTTCACCCAAGGGTCATGGATTTTGGACTGGTTTATGTATCAGACGCCACCAGGGACTTGACCCGCACGGGCTATACGCTGGGCACACCGCAGTACATGGCTCCAGAGCAAGCCAGGGGCGGCGTGGTCGAAGCCGCCAGCGACCTCTATGCCTTTGGAGCGGTACTCTACCGCGCCGCCACCGGACGCGCGGTGTTTGAAGCGGACAACGATCAAGGCGTTCTGTACCAACACGTTTACGAAAAACCCCAAAACCTCGAGCAGATCAATCCCGCCGTTCCGAACGCCATCTCAAAGGCGGTCTTACAGTTCCTCGAGAAACAATCCGGTGATCGTCCAGTTCTGGCGCGGGTCACGCTCGAAGCCGCCGCCGAACAGGTCTGGCGCGAGCATGTTCCCGCACAGTTCCGTGGTGGGGTGGCGCGAACGGGCGTACATCCAGGCGGACCGGCTCGAGCAGATCATTTAAAACCAGCTTGGAACATCAACCTGCCAGGCGAGATTGCTTGGCCCATGGCGGTAACCGCCAACCGTGACCATTTTGCCCTCGGCACTCGGTCTGGTGTTCTCAGCGTGCTCGAGCTGGCAAGCGGGGCGCGTTACGCCGATTTTCCGAGCAACGACGAAGTGACCGCACCCGCAACTTTTGACGGTGACTGCATCGTTTACGCCGGCTGGGACGGTCTGGTACGCTGCGTCGAATGGCGCACTGGCGTGACGCGTTGGACGCATCGCACCCGAGCCGAAATAACCGCAGCCCCGACCAAATGGGGCGAGACTTGGCTGATCGCCTCGAGGGATGAACATTTACACGCCGTCAAAAACGGCAAACCTTTGTGGGCATACCGCACTGGTGCGGCAGTGGCGGGATCACCCGCAATTTGGGGCGGACTGTGCTTTGTCTGTGACGAAGATGGTTGGTTGCACGCCATCAATACCAACACGGGGACGCTCGAGTGGAAGGTCGAGTTGGGTAGCGTGCATGGTACGCCCGCCATTTCTCGCCACCCAAACCAACCCGAAGATGCGATTTTGATCGTACCAACCTGGCAGGGCGAAGTCCATGCGCTGCACCTGTCACGTGTTGAGGGTCGTTTGCGCCCGCAGGACGAACCCTTGTGGACGTATGACCTCGAGGGTGAAATTTGGGCATCACCCGCCATCTGGAACGGACATGTCTTTCTGGGGTCTTGGGCGCACAAAGTCCATGCCTTAAAACTCGAGTCGGGCGATGACATCTGGGAACTCGAACTCGAGGGACGCCTGACCGCCAGCCCGATTGTCTCAAGGGGAATGTTGTACCTGGCATCAGAGGCGGGCGAGGTGCGAGGTGTGCAAGCCAATTCGGGGCGCGTCTTGTTTGAAGATCAACTCGAGGGCGGAGTGCAATGCACACCGATCATGACCGATGGAATGCTGATCGTGCCATCATTGGACGGAAAAATTCGTTGTTATCGGTAAAACTCGAGACGCAATATTTGCGTCTCGAACTGAGAATTACTTGGTTTTGGTGATGGTGTAAAACGTGTCACTGACGCCGCCAATGGTCAAGGTATAGGCAACCGAGTCGTTGTAGCGGTTACTCGAGCTTCCCAAGACCCGAATCTTATCGCCGGATTTCACCATTTTAGGCGTTGATTGCGGACTAAAATACTCGAGGTACTGATCGTTGACATACACGGTTGCGCCGTTTGAAGCCGTCAACGGCGTTGGTTGATTCACGCCCCGCACCGTGACCGTGTTGCTCGAGACGGCGATGCTTGGGTCTGGATTGAGGTTTAAAGCGGGTGAAAAACAAAATTGGTTCGGCTCGGTGTCGGGCGTGCTCGAGTTCACGGGGTTAATGGTCAAGGTTTGCTCGGGTGGACAGACTTTATCAAGCCCAACCGGCGTTCCTGGGGCGCTGGTCACCACTGGCGCGGGAGTTGGGGCAGGTTGAGTGTTGGTGCTGGGGACGCAAGCACCAAGCAAAAACGCCGTAAAAACCGATACTGCAATTCGTTTCTCGAGCATGAAAAACCTCCTGGAATGCCAAGTATAGCCGCTTGAACCCAAAACAAGAATTGAGCGTACATTCACAAGTGCCATTTGGCGCGGTGCAAATCAAAAAAGTATGCTGACCCGAGAAGGTTAATTCTCGAGCCTGAAGGAGACTTGATGTTTGACACAATCATTATTGGCGGTGGACCCGCTGGGCTTTCGGCGGCGTTGCATCTTGCATTTCACAAGCGTTCGGTGCTGGTAATTGACCGCCGCACTGGACCACTTTTTTACACCCTGACCGAACTTTGGAATGTACCAGGATTTGTGGCTCAAACGGGCGTGCAAATTCAAAAAACCATGAAGCTCGAGGCGCAAAAAGCTGGGGCAAAAATTGTTTCGGGTAGTGTCAGCAGCATTTCTGGCAGTGCTGGAAAGTTCATGCTCGAGACTGAAAAAGGTGAGCACTTTGAAGCCAAGACGGTTCTGCTGGCAACCGGCATGGCACGTTATCATCCGTTGATCGCTGGCGAGTTTGAGCCATTTCTGAAGTACGCTGCCAAAGGCAATACCTACTATTGCCCCGATTGCGAAAGTCCAGAATTGTTAGGCAAAGATATTGTCGTAATCGGCGTAGCAGGTGCAAACAGCGCGGTGGCAGAAGCCGCACCACTGGCAGAGTTCGCCAAAAGCGTGCGTTTATTGCTGACTGGCGGCACGGAATTCAAACCAGAGTATGAAGCCAAACGACAAGCATTGAATCTCGAGGTAATTGAAGGTCAGATTGCAGCGGTGGACGGCGCGAAAGGTATTGTCAAAGCTTTGATTCTCGAGGATGGAACACGGTTGGAGGCAGACGGGTTTTATATCTCAAGTCCGAAATTTCCGCGCTCCGATTTGGCAAAGCAACTCGGTTTGCAACTTTCTCCAAAGGGTCACATCAAAACCGGCTGGCGCGGACAGGTTCAACTCGAGGGTGCGAGCGATGGCGAATTTCTGGCTGGAGTCTGGGCGGCGGGCGATGTTCAACCGCAAACCCAACAGGTTTCGATTGCCGCAGGATCGGGCAATATTGCAGCCGTCATGATCGACCAGTATTTGCAAAAACTCGAGCCTCGTTCATTGGGGCGTCAGCTCAGTTCAGAAGTGGGTGCTTGAAGCTCGAGTGTTTGGTGGAAATTTGACGTAATCTTAAAACATGAAAAAACCTAGCCAAATTCTAGTGTTGATCCTTTTGATCTCGAGTTTTGGATTTTCCAAGACTACCGCGCAGCAAGATTGGAAACTCTTTTGGAGCGACGAATTCAACGGGGCTAAAGGCTCGAGCGTGGACACCAAAATCTGGAAGCAAGACCTTGGCGGTGGCGGCTGGGGCAACAACGAATTGCAGTTTTACACGAACAAAACCAAAAACGTTTACCAAGACGGCACGGGGTTTCTGGTCATCCAAGCCCTTAAAGAAACCATCAAAGACGGTTGCTGGTACGGCGATTGCGATTACACTTCGGGACGGATTCTGACCAAAGGCACGCTCGAGCGTCAATATGGGCGCTTTGAAGCCCGTATTCGCATTCCCATCGACAGGGGCATGTGGCCCGCATTTTGGTTGCTCGGCGCGAACATTGCGACAACCACCTGGCCCACCTGCGGCGAAATTGACATCGTGGAAAACAACGGACGCGACCCCAAAACCGTGCACGGCACGATGCACGGACCTGGGTATTCGGGCGGCAAAGGGATTGGAGCGCCGTACTCGAGCGACAAAGCTTTCAGCGATGGTTTTCATGTTTACGCCGTGGAATGGGAGCCAGAAGTCATTCGTTGGTACGTGGACGGCAATTTATTTCAGACCCGCACGCCCAAAGATTTGCCCGAGGGCGCAAAATGGGTTTATGACCACGACTTTTTTATTATTTTAAACCTGGCAGTCGGCGGCAATTACCCTGGCGATCCTGATGCAAAAACTAAGTTCCCTCAAACCATGAAAGTCGATTACGTTCGGGTTTATGAACGTTGAAGCTCGAGTTTAGAAGCAATTATTTCGGCAACAACTTCTGGACTTAAATCTGAATTCTCAACCTCCAAATGCGTGCCAGGTATGACATCACCCGTGTTCTCGAGGGCGGCGCGTAAATCTGCGACGCTCGAGATTTTCCAATTTTGCCTAGATTCACTGACCACACGCCCTTCAAGGATTTCTTGACGGCAATAAAGCCTCACGAACAGCACTTTGCCACCTCGAGATTCAACGGTTTGTTTGTACTTTTCCACGCTCGGCTGTGAAATGCTCGAGTACCAAAACGTGAAAATCAAACTGATGTTCGCTTTCGCCACCCGTTCAAACGCCTCAAGTCGCAAGCTACGCACGTAATCAAAATAATCTGGGTTGTCGTATCCGAACAAACTCGAGGCTAAATCCACGGTCAGATGGTTATGAAAGAGCTTAAAACCCGTCAGTTTTTGCAATTCTCGAGCCACGGTCAATTTCCCCGTGCCAGGGTCACCATAAATGAAGATCAGTTTCATCCCTCGAGTCTATGCGCAAATCTCGAGTCCTTGGTTTCTCGAGCTTTAACCGTTAGAATTAGGCATTAGCTTGAATGCTCGAGCGGAGGAAATCGTGTACATCGTTGTCGAAGGTCCTATCGGGGTTGGCAAGACCTCGCTTTGCAAAATCTTGTCCGAAGTCACCAACTCGAGGCTGAATCTCGAGATTGTGGAGGAAAACCCGTTTCTGGCAGATTTTTACCAAGATGCGGAACGTTTTGGGTTTAACGTGCAAGTCTTTTTCTTGCTCTCGAGGTTTAAGCAGCTCTCTTCTTTGGTGCAAGAAAGTTTGTTCGATGCGGGAGTGGTCAGCGATTATATGTTTGATAAAGACTTTATTTTTGCCAGCATGAACCTCAAAGACGCCGAATTTGATTTGTACAAAGACTTGTACTCGCACCTTTCGCCGCAACTCAGGCAGCCCGACTTGACCGTGTATTTGCGTGCCGAAGTGCCTGTGCTGCTCGAACGGATCGCCAAGCGCGGACGTGATTTTGAGCGTGCCATTGACCCCGAATACCTTCACAGGCTCAACCAGCAATACGATCAGTATTTCCTCGAGTATCCTGGCAATTTGTTGGTGGTGCAAGCGGGCAGGTTTGATTACGTTGGCAACTTTGAGCACCGTCGGCAAGTGATTGATGCGGTGCTCGAGAATTCAAAATCGGGTTTAAGGTCTAGTGTGTTGCTCGAACAGGCGAGCGCTTAAATGTACTTGGCGATTGCTGGAAATATTGGTTCTGGGAAATCCAGCCTGACAAAACTGCTCTCGAGTCGTTACGCGTTGACGCCCGTTTTTGAAGCGGTGGACGAAAATCCGTATCTCGAGGACTTCTACCGCGACATGCGGCGTTACGCCTTTCATTCGCAAGTGTTTTTCTTGGCAAAACGCCTCGAGCAGCATTTGCGCGATGTCAACGCGGGTTCTCGGGTGATTCAGGATCGCACGGTCTTTGAAGATGCCGCAATTTTCGCGCAAAACCTCAAAAATCAAGGGTATTTGGACGCCCGAGACTGGGCAACGTACCGCGCGTTGTACGAGGGCATTTCGCCAGCTTTGCGCGTGCCAAACTTGACCGTGTTTATTCGTTGCAATTTAGACACATTAAAGCGCCGTATTGCCAAACGCGGACGCGATTACGAGCAAGCCATTCCAGATACTTACCTCGGGAATTTGAACGAACTTTACGAGGTTTTTATTCGGGATTACAGCCTTTCGCCCGTGATTGTCGTGCCTGGGGACGAGCTGGATTTTATCGAAGACCGGTACGCATTCGGTTGGATTTGTGGGCAACTCGAGGCGCACGGTTTGGACGTGCCGATTTTGGAAGGAGTGCAAGCTCTAAGCTTTAAGCTTTAAGCTCTAAGTAAGATGAAACTTTCCAAACTTCTTGAACTTGCAAAAATCCCGCATGGCACGCTTGAGGTTGATCCTGAAATCACAGGCGTCACTTTGGATTCTCGAGCGGTCAAACCTGGTTTTGTTTTTGTCGCGGTGCAAGGCGTGCCGCTGCCGAGCCGCCCACCGCTCGATGGTCACGATTTTATTGCCAAGGCTTTGGTAAATGGTGCTGTGGCGGTTGTGGGCACTCGAGAGGGGATTACGCTCGAGATTCCTTACATCGTCACCAAAGATGATCGTCAGGCGGTTGCTGACCTCTCAATGGCATTCTGGGGGTTTCCAGGGCGCAACCTCGAGTTGATTGGCATTACGGGCAGCAAAGGCAAAACCACAACAACCGTTTTGACGCATCATATTCTCGAGCATTCCGGTTTGAGGGTCGGAAGAATTTCGACAGTTGGAATCCGTTACAATAATATTGAAGAACTCTTGCCTGGGCATTTCACCACGCCCGAAGCCCCCGCCGTGCAAGAACTGCTAGCAAAATTTATTGATGCAGGTTGCAGCCATGCCGTTCTTGAAGTCTCGAGTCATGCCCTCGAACTCGAGCGCGTGCGAGGTTTGGAATTTTCCGTGGCTGGCTGGGTCAATTTTATTGCCGACGATCATCTTGACTTGCACGGAAGCGCCGAAAATTATTTTTGTGCCAAACGCAAACTACTCGAGCATTCAAAATTTGGGGTGTTAAACCGCGACGATGCCACATACCCGCAACTCGAGATGCCGCACTGGAGTTACGGCAATCAAGGCGATTGGCAGATTTTAGAATCTCGAGAGACCATCCAAGGACTCGAGATGCGCGTTCAATCACCACTCGGAACTTTTGAAACCCGAGTGCCAATGATCGGTCTTTTCAACGCTGCAAACGCGCTGGCGGCACTGGCGATTGGCGCAAAAATGGGTTTGAGCCTTGAACAATTAAAATCTGGACTCGAGTCGTTTCCTGGCGTTCCAGGCAGAATGCAAATATTGCAAACCAAACCGTTTCGCGTGATTAACGATTTCGCCCACACCGAAGCCAGTTTGACCGCCGCGCTCGAGACACTGCGACCCACAACAACGGGCAAAGTTATTCTCGTTGTTGGCGCGGCAGGCGAACGCGACATTTCAAGACGCACGGGCATCGCTCGGGTTGCGGCTTTAAACGCAGACTTTACGGTCTTCACCGAAGAAGACCACCGCAGCGAATCTTTAACGACGATTCTCGAGACGATGGCAAGCAAAGCCAGTGAGCATCATGGGAATTTTGTGCTCGAGCCTGACCGCCGCGCCGCCATTCAATTGGCAATCTCGAAAGCACAATCAGGTGACACGGTTTTACTGGCTGGCAAAGGACACGAACGCACCCTCGAGCGGGGTTTAGACGTTTTGCCTTGGGATGAAAATACTGAGGCTCAAGCCATCCTTCAAACCCTATGACACCAGCCATCAACGAGGCGGGTGAACTGGAGCTTGCCAGCCCAGAACTGATGGATCATTGTTGGAGCGAGGGTTGGCGGCATTTTGGTTCATACTTTTTTAGGTACTCCCGAATGTCTGAGGCTCGAGGGTTTAAAACCGTCACGCCCTTAAGAATGCGGCTCGAGAATTTTGTGCTCAGCACCAGTCAAACACGGGTATTAAAACGCAACTCGAGTCTCGAGTTCAAAATTCAAGACGCAATTATTGACCAAAAAAAGCTCGAGTTGTTCGCACTTCACACACGGCGTTTTACTGATAATGTTCCCGAATCGCTGTACTCATTTTTGGGGTTCCAACCCGCAACCGTACCGTGCGAAACCAAAGAATTGCTGCTGTTCAAAGACGGGCGCTTGATCGCCGCGACTTTCCTCGATATTGGCGCAACTTCAACCTCGAGCATCTACTCGATTTATGACCCGGTTGAATCCAAACACAGCCTCGGCGTGTACCTGATCTTGTGCAGCATCCAGCATTCAATTGACCTTGGGAAAACCTTTTACTACCCTGGTTATGCGACGCTCGAGCCTTCAGTTTACGATTACAAAAAACGTTTTGCCGCGCTCGAGTTTTTTAATTGGAACGGCAACTGGTTAAAACTTTAAAACAAGCCAAACAATTTTCTCTTACGCCGCTCAAACGGTTCAAACGCCAGCAAACTTTTCTCGAGCTTCAATGTTTTCTGAAATTCCGCAATCCAAAACCGTGCTCGAGAGATCGGATGATCTGGAAAATCAGTGTCAAAAACCTGATTTTCCGCGAAGGTCATCAGCAATTCAGATTTGAAATTTGGGTCGTAAGGGTCGCTATTCCAACCATCCATCACGTCTCGAGTCTCCCCTTTTTCGAGCAGCGCCAACCGTCGTTGCTCGAGAATTCTGGTTTCCCGAGTTCCACCAAAACCGCGCTCATGGCAAGTGATTTTCAGGACGAAACTAAAATCATTGAATGGAATCGTGATGGCGGCAACGTAAGCCACACCAGCCGTTTTTTGGGGCAGTTTGAAAATTGTTTTGATGCTCGGAATGCCTGACACCTCGAGCGTACCAACTTCAATCAGTCCACCTTTTGCCGCCGTGACTTGCTCGCGGTACATGTCACGTAAACCCTCGAGATTCGAGAGTGAGACACGAATATCGGGCGCAGTCAGAAACAAATTGAGGGTCACAACATCGGCTTCTGGATTTGTCCAAACCTTCAAAACACGGTTGGTCTTGGAGTGAAACTTTAGACCAACCGTGTCAAATTCAACTTGCTCGAGGGTCGGTTCAATCATCGGTGCGATAATAAACCATCTTGACTTCCGAATACGCCTCGAGCGCGTTCGGTCCAAGTTCGCGCCCGTAACCGCTTTGCTTCATGCCACCAAACGGCGCGGTGTAACGCACGCTCGAGTTTGAATTGATGCTCAGAACGCCCGATTCGACAGCTCGAGCCACGCGGAAGGCTTTCGCACCGTCCCCAGTCCAAATGCTGCCCGACAAACCGTAAATCGTGCTGTTGGCAAGTTCGATAGCTTCGGCTTCAGTTTCAAAAGTCATAATGGCGGTGACGGGTCCAAAAATTTCTTCTTGAGCCACACGGTCTGTTGGCGCGACAAGACCCAGAACGGTTGGTGGAAACCAGAATCCTGCGCCAGTCGGTGCAGTTCCCTGCAAAAGCACACTCGAGGAATTCACAAGCTCTGTCACTCGGTCACGTTGTTTGCTCGAGATGACGGGTCCCATGTCCACACCGTCCGTGAATGGATCGCCCGTTTTCCAGCTTTTCATGGCAGTCTCGAGGTGTCCCAAGAATTGATCAAGCACATTTTTTTGCACCAGCAATCTCGAGCGACAGCAACAATCTTGACCCGCGTTGTCGAACACCGCGCCAGGAATGCTGTTCGCGGCTTTTTCAATGTCGGCGTCCGCAAAAACGATGCAAGCACTTTTTCCGCCAAGTTCGAGCGTCACCTGTTTGATATTCGCGGCGGCTCGGGTGGCAATATCCCGTCCGACGGCTGTACTGCCCGTGAAGGCAATCTTGGCAACATCAGGGTGATCCACCAACGCCCGACCCGCGACATGCCCTAGACCCACCACAACGTTCAGAACACCCTCTGGGAATCCGACCTCGAGCGCGATTTTCTCGAGTTCGATGGCGGTCAACGGGGTCAGTTCGGCGGGTTTGAGCACACAGCAGTTGCCGGCTGCCAGGGCTGGCGCGATTTTCCAACTCGCCAGGAACAACGGGTAATTCCAGGGCGTAATCATGCCGACCACGCCAATTGGCTCGAGGAAGGTCATGCCAACACCACCCGCCACGGGAATGGTCTGCCCCGTGTGACGCTCGACAGCCCCAGCGTAATACCTAAAAACTTGCGCGACGCTGCCAATTTCCCAACGCGCCCCGCCGATTGGCTTGCCCGCGTTTCGAGCCTCGAGGTTCGCCAAAAACTCGAGTTTAGAATCTATTGCATCGCCAAGTTTTCGCAGCAAATTTGCGCGGTCCGCTGGCGCAACGGCACGCCATTTTGGAAAGGCTTTTTTGGCTTTTTGAACCACCGCGTCAACCTCAGCGATTCCAGCTTCGGGCAGTGTGGCAAGAACCTGCTCGGTGGCAGGCTCGAGAACAATAATGGAACTCAAAATATCCTCCTTGGAAATGCCCCAACCCACGGGCAGGCTGGCAATCCTGATCGGTCTGGCACTGAACAGTTAAACCCAAACGAATGGTCAATCCAGTCGCCAATGCCGCCCCAATACAACGTGATCGAAAGCATGTTAAAAGCTCGAGGAACACAAGCTATCGTCAAGGTTTTATCACCTCGAGCACCAATCTTAAAAACATTAAACAAGCCTCCGCCACGATAGGAAGTTTCAGCGGCTCGAGCACATTTTTGTTTGAAATCGTACTGAAAATCTATTCGGTGACCAACAGCAGTTTCGCCAATAAATTGCGGCAGAAAAGCCTTGAGATTTTTGAGATTTTTCGTGTTCGCTCGAGCCATCAGTGAAACCGAAGAAACCTGATCGTAACGATTGACCGATGCAATTGCTGGTGTGTAACGTGCCGCGACAACGTACAACCCGTTTTTGAGTCGGTACAAATACTGATCAAAATCAATTCCGTCTGAATGATCAAAACTCGAGTTAATAAACTGACAGCCGCGATTCTGGCAAAAAGTTGACTTGAACACCGACTCGTGCCGAAAATCCAAAATTGGTTTCGCCAGCGCAACATTGGTCAACGCCAAAAATCCGATCATTAACACGGCTATCAAACTCGAGATTTGCATGATTCCTCCAAAAACTTAAAGCGGGGTCGTGTACGCGCTGGTGATGCCGCCATCGGCAAGAAAAGTCGCACCAGTCGTGAAGCTCGAGTCATCGGACGCCAGGAACAACGCGGCTTTCGCCATTTCATGCGCCTCGCCAAAACGACCCATCGGAATGTGCACCAAACGGCGGTTGCGCTTCTCGTCGGTGTCCAAGTATTTCATCAGCAATTCTGTGCGCAGTGGTCCCGGGCAGAGCGCATTGACCCGAATGCCCTCACGCGCATGAATCGCCGCGAGTTCCCTGGTCATACTTAACACCGCACCCTTGCTCGAGGTGTACGCCAGTTGCGGGGTTGCCGCGCCCAGAATCGCCACGAACGACGCCGTGTTGATGATGCTGCCGCCACCGTTGCGGCGCATGGCGGGAATACCGTATTTGCAACCCAAGAACACGCCCTTGACGTTGATCGCAAAGGTCAAATCCCAAACGTCCTCTTCGGTGTTGATCGCGTCATCGTCTTGCCCGTGGCTGATACCAGCGTTGTTAAACATAATATCAAGCTTGCCAAACGAATCCTCGGCGACTTGCACCATATTCTTCGCGTCGGCAGCTTTAGAAATATCAGCTTTCGCAAACACCGCCTCGCCCCCAAGCTCGAGAATGCTGGCAACGACAGCTTGCCCTGGCTCTTCGTTCAGGTCAACGACCACGATTTTCGCGCCCTCTTTGGCAAACAACAACGCGGATTCTTTGCCGATTCCACTTGCCGCGCCCGTAATCAATGCCACTTTGCCCTCTAAACGCATACAGCCTCCTGTTTGGTCACGCATCACAGCATAATCCAGGTCAGGTGTGCAGATGCAAATGTTGGACAACGAAAACGAATGCTCAATCGTAAACTGATTCGGGAACTCGAGAGCAACACATCGCGTAACCAAACCGTTGAGATCATGCTGACACCCAATTCCTGCCCTTATTGCAACTCGAGTAACGCCGCCAACGCCAGCATTTGCGTTTCGTGCGGCTCGAGCCTTATCAGCGTCATCCTCGAGACGCGTGACCCCATCTCGGCATTGCCTGCCAACACCGAACTTGGTCAGGGTCAGTTCAGGATTTTGAACGAAATCGCGCGAGGTGGCTTCGGCATCACTTACCTTGCGTTTCACATTGCCGCCAAAACTTATGTTGCCCTCAAAGAATGCTTCCCCGATGGCATGGTCACCCGAGACGGTCTGAATGTCATTGCCAAGCACGGTTTAACCCTCGAGTTTCAAAACACTTTGGAGCGTTTTAACCGTGAAGCCAACATTTTAAGCAAACTCGAGCACCCGAGCGCCACCGAAATTCTGGCTCACCTTACGGAAAACAACACCGCGTACATCGTTATGGAGTACGCCAAAGGCGAAACCCTCGAGCGACGCATATTGCGCAAAAAACTCTTGAGCAGCAACGAAGCCATCGCCATTCTCGAACCGATTCTCGAGCTACTCGCCGAGGTTCACGACCTTGGCGTGCTGCACCGCGACATCAAACCCGCCAACATTATTCTGACCGCCGAACGCCCAGAACTCATCGATTTTGGCAGCGTGACCCAGTACAACATTGGCAAAAGCAGCAAAGTCACCTCACGGTTACTGACCCCCGCCTACGCCCCGCTCGAGCAATACGGGCAAGTTGTGACCTTGACGCCAGCCACGGACTTGTACGCCCTCGGTGCAACCTTTTACGAAGCCATCACGGGCGTCACGCCACCTGATGCCATCTCGAGGTTGAACGGCGTGAAACTCAAACCCATCGAACAACTCGAGCCGCGTATCAAACCCAACCTGGCAGTCATCATCAACCGTACGCTCGAGATGAAATTGGAAGACCGATTTTTGAGCGCCAGGCATATTTTGCAGACGTTGAAGGATGATTTTCGGTATTCAAATCAGTCGGGTGTCTCGAGGGTGAATTCGCAATCGAATGCGGCTTATTCGATTTTTCCGAAAATGCCTCGCACTTACAGTCTACTTCCACCAAATCCATTGCTTCCAACCAACTTTCCACGATATGCGAGTAGTCCTGAGTATGAAGAACTCTTGCTTCCCAGAATCATAATTGGCGTGATCGTCATCGCCTTTTCAACAATCATTTCAGACTTACAAAAGAATATTGGATTCTATGGGATGCCCATCGCAAGTATTTATTTGTGGCTCGAAAACAATTATCTGATTCGGAAATCAGCCTCTTTCCAAACCGTAAATGGCGTTGTCGTATTGAATGAAGAAAAACTTAATGCTCGAAATCAACTTTTGTATCACTTTGAATATATTTATACAGTTGCGGGAACAACATACCGCTCAAGTCGGAATTCCTTTGCCACGCCTCAAATAAATTCAACTCAAATGGCAACATTTCCCCTCAATGCAACCGTCCCTGTCTACTTTGATCCTAAACACCCAAGCCAAGCTGTACTTACTCGAGGTTCTGACGTTGACATAACTGGAATAATTATCGATCGTGCCCTTTCAGTTTTAATGTCATGCGTGTTTATCATTCCATTTTCAGCATGGAAACGACACTAAATCATATGATGCCCCTGCCCCAATCACCTGTCCATATTGTGCCTCGAGCAATCCTGCAAACTCGAGCTTCTGCAACCGTTTCGGCTTCAAAAACCCAAATTATTTCGTGATTAGTTTGAGTTTCGGGAATGAAGTGCGGTATCTGTTTTCATCAAAAGTCATTAAAGCTGCACCTCGAGCCAGGGCGTGAGAGCCAATCAAAAAGTCGGGCAAGACTCTTTTTTCACCTTGCAAACCCAATTTTCGTCGTCTGGCAAGAAAGTCTATTTGCGCTTTTCCTGCGATTTCCCAGGTTTCAATCGGCATAAACCAATCTATTTCTACACCTAAATTTGTTAAAAACAGATCAAAAATTTCTTTTTTAAAACTTGGAATACCAAAAGCCTCAGTGTAAACTATTGGGCAAATCATGAGTCTATGATTTGTGTCTCGAGCGTCTATAATTAAGCGTTCTGCATCTGCGTTAAAAATATGAGGTATTTGAATTAAAGCCTGAAGTACGTTTGTGTCAAGGCAAACAATCATTTTTGTTCTTCAAGCGCAAAAATAATCTCATCAGTCTCGTCCCAATCTCGTAATGCTCGAAATTCTTTTATGGCTTCTTTCTTGGTTTTTGCAGTCGAGGGTCCAAATGCGCCTCGAAATTGTGCCAGCACTGCTCGAATATCGGGTTGTTTCACGCGAACCAATACACCATCATCAAGAATTTCGTACTCGAGCGTGTCGCCTGGTTTGGCGTTTAGGGTTTCCCGAACCTTGACTGGCAGGGTGGTTTGACCGCGTTGGGTCACTTTGCTGGTACTGGGTTTCGAGGTCATTGTCATGTTTGCATTGTAATTTAGCCTTGTATTAAAAACAAGGCTAAAAATCACAAAAACTCGAGCTTCCAAACCCTCAAAAGCCCGAGTCTCAAATTGAAATCCTATTTCAATTGCGATTTTAAAGTCGTCAACAAACCCTTGACCCCATCAATTCCCACATTCAGCATCTCGAGAAACTGTGGATGCGTGATTGCTTGCCCTTCAGACCCGCCTTGGACTTCAATAATCTCGCCGTTGGCAGTAGCAATCACGTTTAAATCGGCGGTGGCGCTCGAGTCTTCACCGTAATCCAAATCAAGTCGAATTTCGCCGTCCACAAGCCCAACAGACACCGCGCCAACTTCGTTGGTAATTGCCCAATCGTCGAGCGTTCCTGCCCGAGTCATTTTGTCGCACAGGTCAAACAATGCGGCATAACCACCGAGCACGCTGGTCACTCGAGTTCCACCGTCGGCTTGCAGCACGTCGCAGTCCAAAATCACGGTTTTGTTTTTGAACAAGTCAAGGTCTAGGGTGCTGCGAAACGCCCGTCCGAGCAGGCGTTGAATTTCCTGGGTGCGCCCGTTGATGCGCCCGCGTTCGCGTTGCGTGCGTTCGTGGGTGGCTCGAGGCAGCAAACTGTATTCTGCGGTCAACCAACCTGTGGGCGGCAGTTTTTTGCCGTTTGCGTCGCGCCGCTCGAGCACGTGTTTTGGTACGGTGTTCTCTAAAGTCACGGTCACAAGAACTTCAGTCAGTCCAAGTTTGACCAGCGCCGAGCCTTCGGCGTAACGGTTGACGCCGCGCTGAACGCTTAAAGCCCTGGTTTCCAAGTTGCTGCGGTTTTGTCTAATTGGCATGTTGAAGACTCATTTCTAAAAGTTTATCAATCTCGAGCAACCTGATTTCACCGTTCACGCCGCCGATCACGCTGGCGGTGTGTTGGTAACTTTGCGGGTCGCCGGTCACGTAATGAATCACCTCTCCACCATGTTGTCTGGGGTTGAGAAGCTGCATTTGGCTTAACTCGAGCGCGGTTTCACTGGCGGTGACGCTGGCAGAATCGACGATCACCACGCCAGTTCCAAGTTCATTGGCGATCACATCTTTCAGCATTGGGTAATGGGTGCAACCCAGAATCAAAACCTCGAGATCACTCGGGCGATCTTTAAGGTAATGCCTCACAATCAATTCGGCTTCGGCTGAGTCCGCCAGTCCCTCTTCGACCAGTGGCACGAACATAGGGCAGGCTTGCGACCAGACGCGCAACCCCGCGTTCTCGAGCCTTGATTGATAAGCACGGGCGTTGATCGTACCTTTGGTGGCGACCACTCCGACCTGTCCGCCGTGGTTGAGCGATCCCGCCCGAAGGTGCGTTTTGGGATCAAGAAGCGATCCCGCCCGAAGGTGCGTTTTGGGATCAAGAAGCGATCCCGCCCGAAGCGCGAATAGCCCGTCAGATGCTGTTTTGTGAGCAAGAAGGTGCGTTTTGGGATCAAGAATAGCTCGAGCCGCCGCCACGCCTGGTTCAATTACTCCAAGCACAGGAATCTCGAGGTCATCGGCAAGGGCTGGCAGGGCGCAACTGGTGGCGGTGTTGCAGGCGATGACCAAAAATTTGACGCCTTGAAGTACCAAAAAACTCGAGATTTGTGCGGCGAATTCGCGCACCATTTCGGGCGGTTTGCGTCCATAAGGCAAACGGGCGGTGTCGCCAAGGTAAATAAAATCCTCGCCAGGCAGTTGTTCGCGCAGGGCTTTCAGAACGGTTAAACCGCCAACGCCAGAATCAAAAACGCCTATTGGTGCTCGAGCATCTCGGTTCACAGTCTCAATTCTACGCTTCAAAATCTTGCCTCGCATTCGATCAATTTGAATATAAAAAAGACGAGCTTAATCGCTCGTCTTTTTTTTGGTGGAGGCGGAGGGATTCGAACCCACGACATCCGCATTGCAAATGCGGCGCTCTCCCACTGAGCTACGCCCCCACATGCTCTCTCGAGCGGACAGAAGTGTAACAGGCAACTTGATTTTGGTCAAGTGCTTTGAAATATGGTTTTGGCTTAAATTTTTGAACCCGAATGGAACATGCCTTGGTGCTTTCGAGTGGATAAAATAACTGTTATTATGTGATTAGTTTCACGATTATCTAATTCGTGAAACTAATCTTCTACAGTGGTTTCCGTATTTCATTGATAAAAAAGCTGCGCTTTTTTATCAATTCTTGACCATAAAATGCACCTGACGGGCGGAATCGCTGACGGGCATGGTCGCTTCTGCTCGCATAACTCGCGTAATGGTTGAGAAAAAAGTTTCTCAACCATTACGGAAATCACTGTAAAGTCAAACTCGAGCTACCAAAAAACCAATAGAATCAACCGGTGAGCCACAACTTCAGCAGCGACGAACGCAATATTCTCGAGCACGTCTTCTGGGAGGGCACGCCATCGCGCCATACGTTGATTGAACAGACAGGGTTTTCAAAAAGCAAATTGAACGCTTTGGTCAGCAATTTACTGGCAGAGGGTTGGCTCGAGGAGGGTGAAACACGCCATGCCAGCAGTGGGCGTCCAGCCAGCGACGTTCACTTGTCTACCCGTTTTGGGTATGTGATCGGCGTTGACCTTTGGGCAAATATTGTGCACATCACCCTGTCAGATGCAAACCTGCGGTTTGTGGCGACCACCAGCGAAGAAGTCGATGTCCGAAGTGGTCCGCAAACCGTCATGCCAACCATCACCAAAAGCATCAAAAACTTACTGAAGCAACATAAAATCGAGCCGTCTTCCATTGGACGTGTGGGTTTGGGCGTTCCGGGACCGGTGGACTTTGAGGGCGGCACGATGGTTCACCCAATTTTGATGGCGGGCTGGGAAGGATTATCGTTTCAAGAATATTTCAGCTCGAGTTTGGGCTTAAAGGTAGTTGTAGACAACGATGTCAATGTAATGGCACTGGGCGAATTATGGTATCACCGCACTAATGCGCCAACCTCGAGTCGCAGTGAAAACATTGTGGTGGTTAAACTCAGCGCCGGCATTGGTGCGGCAATTATTGTTCAGGGAAACATTTACCGTGGCACGGACGGTGCGGCGGGCGATATCGCTCATATTTGCGTCGATCCAAACGGGCAACGTTGCGTTTGCGGAAATGTTGGCTGTCTCGAGTTGCTGGCGGGAGCGCAAGCCATTGTACGGGCGGCGACAGAGGCTTTAAACAAACCTCTTCAGCAGCCTCTGACCATTCAGGAGGTTGGTGCAGCCGCCTTGGACGGCGACAACAACGCCAATGAAATTATTCACCGTGCGGGCAGCGCCATTGGTCAGGTATTGGCAGCCACGGTAAATTTATTAAATCCGTCAAGAATTTTTATTGGCGGAGAGGTTGCACAGATCAGTCCATTGTTGCTCGCCAGCATCCGCCAAAGTGTCTATTCCAAAAGTTTGCCACTTTCAACGCGGCAACTCCGAATCGATTACACCCGCTTGGCAGAGCGCTCTGGCTTGTACGGCGCAGCCGCATTGGCAGTCCTGAGCAGCATTCGCACCCAGACCTCGAGTTAGACCCAAAATAGGTCAAATTTAAGACTTGTCTGGTCACTGCTTGATGTTCTACACTCGAGCTGTCAGAGGAAATCAATATTTAGTTGTTTGCTGCACCATGTAGCTCAATACAGCGTAACTCGAGCCACAGACTTTCATTCATTCACTGGTCAACCTTACTGACCAAAAAGGAGAGGTATGAACAAGAAGTTACTGATCGGCGCAGGAATCTTGGCACTCACGGGGGCACTGGGAATCTCGAGTTTGGCGCAAACCCAAAAAACCGAGATCGAATTCTGGTCTTGGTATCTCTCACCCAAGTTTGATCCGTATTTGAAAGGCGTGATTGCGGACTTTGAAAAGGTCAATCCGACCATCACGGTCAAGCTTGCCGACAAGCAAGACACGATGGTACGCGACCTTCAAGCCGCCATCGCGCTAGGCAAAACCCCAGATGTGGTCAACCTTTGGATCGATGCCACCGCATCTTTCGCCCAGGATGGTTTATTGACTCCAGTGAATGATTTGACCACCAACGACGCGCTGCGGGCACAGTTCTGGGACAACACGATTGGCATGTTCAACGTGGACGGCAAAAATTACGGCTACCCTTGGTATGGTTGGACCGATCAAGGCGTAATGGCGTACAACAGCGAATTGCTGCAAAAAGCGGGCATCAAAGCCCCACCAAAGAACCTCTCAGAAGTGCTGACCATGTCCAGAAGAATCAAAGCTGCCACTGGGGCTTACGGTTGGTTGCCACCAATCAAAGATCCAAACGGTGCAAGCTTTTTAGGGCATTTTTACCTCGAGGGTCTGGCAATTGTCAAAGATGGCAAAGCCGTCTTTAACACCGCAGCACACGCCAGATTGCTGACCAAATTTGTCAACCTGATGAAATCTGATGTGATTCCGCAAGACTTGCTGCGCAAAGAGGCGTTCCAGCTCAACAACGAACTCTACAGCCAAGGCAAGAGCGCCTTTATTATCGGCGGCGCACAAGCCCTAACTCGAGTCAAAGACGCCAACAAAGACATTTACGCCAAAACCAAAGTGGTCGAAGCACCCTTGGGTTCGGCGGGTGTTCAAACCGGTGGCAGCATGAGTCTGGTGATTCCAAAAGCCAGCAAAAACCAGAAAGAAGCCGCGCTGTTCGCCATGTTCATGACCAACAACGCCAGCCAGGTTAAATTTTCCAAGTTGGCAGGCATTGTACCGACCACCAAAGGCGCAGAAAAAGATCCAGACCTGAAAGCCGCCAACCCCAACGATGCACTCGATGTCGCCACCAGTTTGGTGTCAGGCGCGGGGCGCTTTATCACCCCAGGCTGGAAGTCACCAAAGAACACCGACGATATTTACAAGAATTTTAACGACAACATCGAAGCCGCATTCCTGGGCAAAAAGAGCGCCCAAGCCGCTTTGAACGACGCCGCGACATTCTGGAACGCCAACGCGAAGTAAGCAATTCTCGAGCAAGCAAACTGGAGGCGGGAATAACCCGCCTCTGTTCATCTCAAGTGTTCAATTTTGACCCAAACAATAAATCTCGAGACTCAATTTTGAAAGACTTGGAGGGAGCGCTATGCGAAAATCGAACACCATTTTTTTGGCTTACGCGTTTCTCGCCCCAGCTTTAATATTAATGGCGGTGTTCACGTTTTACCCCGTTATATACGGTTCTTGGCTTGGCTTTACCGATTACAGCCAAAAAAACTTAAGCGGTGAAATCCCAGCGAATTTTGTCGGACTCGAGAATTTCAAAACGGTTTTTGCCGACGAACTGTTTCGCACTGGCATCTGGAATTCATTAAAATACTTGCTGGTTGTTCCGGTGCTCCAACTTGCCAGTTTGGGCGTGGCGACGCTGGTCAACCGCAAACTTCCTGCCATCACCTTCTTTCGCGCTGCGTATTACGTGCCAGTCATCACCAGCATCTCGCTCGCGTCGGTCATGTGGGATTGGGTTTATTCCAAAGACGGCGTTTTAAATTGGGGCTTGAAATTTATAGTTGGTGTTCTGAACGTCATTGCCGGTATTTTCGGTGGCAAACTCGAGTTTGACGCCTTTGGCTGGCTGAATAACCCTGACACCGCCATTTGGGCGATCATGCTGGTCACGTTCTGGCGCGGCTTTGGTTATTACATGGTTTTGTACCTGGGTGGTTTGCAAGCCATTCCACTCGAACTCGAGGAGGCGGCACGGCTCGACGGCGCAACCCCAAGCCAAACGTTCTGGCGCGTGACCGTACCCTTGATGCGCCCGACTATTTTGTTGTGCAGTTTGCTTTCGACGCTGGCAGCAATACGGGTGCTTGAGGAAATCATAGTCTTCACCAATGGCGGACCGTTAAACAGCACTTACACGGCGTTGATGTACGTTTACAGCAAAGCCTTTGGCAGCAAATTTGACTTTGGCACGGCAAGCGCGGCGGGTTTATTGATTGCCATTGTCGGGTTTTTCCTGAGTTACCTCAATTTTAAACTGACCCAAGAAGCACCTGATAAACAGAGGAAAGCATGACCCGCCCTCGAGTCAAGACAACAAGAGGAATCTCGAGCGTTCTGACTTATACAGGTTTGATCTTGATTGCGCTGTTCGCGTTATTTCCATTTTTATGGACGCTGGCAATTTCATTGACCGATAAAACCGTGACCAGTGGCGTGAGTATTTATGATTTCCCTGGAAGCTTATTTCCGAAAGTCATTACCCTTAATAATTTTTTTGCGGTCTTCAGAGATTTTAGTCTCAACAAATACCTTTGGAATTCAATCGTTATTTCCGGCTTGAGCGTGATCGGCACGCTACTGATATCGGCGCTGGCGGCATACCCACTTTCAAAACTCGAGTTTCCAGGTCGAAACATTATTTTTACCGCCATTCTTTCGACGCTGGTGCTGCCAAGTGAAACCAGTTTTATTGTCAACGTGATTACCTTAAACCGCATTGGTTTGCTCGGCACGTACTGGGGCGTGGTGATTCCAATTATTGCCACCGCCTTCGGGATTTTCTTGATGCGTCAAGCCTACGTGAGCGTGCCAGATGCGCTGCTCGAGGCGGCACGGATGGACGGCGCTACGGAGCTGCAAATTTTATTTCGGGTCATGATTCCGCTGTCCATTCCGAGTTTGACCGCACTGGGTATTTTTACGTTGGTGAACACCTGGAATTCGTATTTCTGGCCATCCATCGCTTTGATTTTCAATCCCGAGCTTCAACCCTTAAGCGTGGCAATGTTGCAACTCAAAAGCCAACTCAACCATGACCCGTTCAACATCGCGGCGGGGGCAATGATCATGATGATTCCAGTCATGATTATTTTTGCGTTCGCCCAGCGTTTCTTCATGCGAGGACTCGAGGGAGCGGTGAAGTGAGGCACAATTTCTAGTATTCAAAATTCTCATATGGCTAGAGCGATGATTAATAAGCAGTCAATACATGCTACTCGAGGTCAACCCATGAACAACACAACTCCGCACATGCTGCTCGAGATCAGGGAAACACCAAAAGTCGTTTCAAACTTGCTTAACATCGATCAAGCCACGTACCAAAACTTGGCTCGAGCGATCCGTGAACACAACCCAGATTTTGCGGTGACCATTGCGCGTGGAACGAGCGACCATGCCGCGAATTTCTTGAAGTACGCGCTCGAGACACAATTGGGTTTGGTGACCGCCTCGAGTTCGCCGAGCGTGATTACGGCGTATGACACGAAAATGCGTCTAAAAAAATCGGTGGTGATCGCGATTTCTCAGTCGGGGCAGTCGCCCGATGTCGTGAATTCCTTACGTGCGGCTCGGGAGGCGGGGGCATTAACGGTGGCGCTGGTCAATCAAGAACATTCGCCGCTCAAAGATGCCGCCGAGTTTGTGCTGCCGATGCTGGCGGGCGAGGAATTGGCGGTGGCGGCAACCAAAAGTTTTGTGGCAAGTCTGGTCGCGCCGTTGCAAGTCATTGCGAGTTTGAGCCAAGACACAGCGCTGCAAACCGCGCTGCAAAACCTTCCTGCCGCACTCACCACCACCCTCGAGCTTGAAGAACGCGCCGGTAACCGCAGCGAGCGCTACCGTTACGCCGAGGCGATGGTCAGTTTGGCTCGAGGCATCCATTATCCTATCGCTCAAGAAACCGCACTCAAACTCAAAGAAACCTGTGTGCTGCAAACCGAAGCCTTCAGTAGCGCCGAATTCGCACACGGTCCAATCATTCTGGTCGAACCAGGTTTTCCAGTGATTGCCTTTCAAGCCCGAGATGCCACCAGCCAGGGCACGCTGGAACGCTACCTTGACCTGGCGTCTCGAGGGGCGGAACTGATTTTAATCGGCGATGACACGCCCGAAATTCCAGCCGCCACACGTTTAAACACACCCGCAACTGGGCATCGTTTGACCGATCCTATTGTGGCGATAGTGGCGGCGTATCTGTTTGCTGGACACCTCAGTTTGGTCAAAGGTTTTAATCCTGATTCGCCGCGTTCCTTAAAAAAAGTCACGCGGACTCTGTAAGCACGGGTGGAATATGACAGACGAACCACTGATCGGACTTGACCTTGGCGGCAGCAAGATTGCTGGCGCAATTGTCGTAAACGGCAAAATTCTTGAGAAACGGATTGTGCCGACCCCTCAAACTGGTGCGTCATCTGTGATTACTGCGCTGCTCGAGTTGGGGCATGAATTGATGAAATTTGCACCAAATGTCAAAGCGATTGGCGTCGGTTCGCCTGGCAGTGTCGATGCGTCGGGTGGCATCGTGCGCATTGCGGTCAATATTCCAGGATTTGAAAATATTCCACTTCGGCAGGCGCTTTCGGCAGGTTTTGCCAAACCAGTTACGCTCGAGAATGATGCCAAAGCCGCCGCTCTAGCCGAACACTTGTACGGCGCGGCGCGTTGTGCCGACTCGAGCGTTTTTCTGACCATTTCGACGGGCATCGGTGGGGCGATCATTCAAAACAACCAAATCTGGCGTGGTTTTCATGGCATCGCTGGCGAAATCGGGCATATCAAAATCCCGCACCTGGGCAAAGTGGCAGACTCAAGCCTTGTGGGGGCTTTGGAAGGGGTTGCCAGTGGCACTGCCATCGCTAATCAGGCAAGTTTAGTCCTGGGGCGCTCTGTCAGTGCCAAGGAGGTTTTTAGGCTGGCTCGGGCAGGTAACTCGGGCATGTTAAAAATCATTGACCAGGCTGCAAATTGTATTGGGCAAGTGCTGTGCGATTTGCAGTTGATTGTCGATCCCGAAGTGTTCGTTTTGGGCGGAGGGGTTTCAGAGGCGGGCGGTTTTTTTCTGGATCGCATTCAAGCCGCCGCCAACGAATTCGCCCTCGAGTTTGCACCTGTTAGCGTTCATCAAGCCGAACTGGGTACGAACGCGGGCGTGATCGGCGCGGCATGTGTCGCCGCGCAGCACATTACCGACACCCAAAAACTCGAGTTAGCCTGAACGCGAACCCGTAAGCGCCGCCACCAATTCACGGCAAAAATCGGGAATGTCCGCCACAACACGCCCCCAGACCAAATCATTGTCACAGAATGCCGCCACATCCTGCCAGACCGCCCCCCTGGCAAGCATGTCATCTTTGATGCCCAAACTGCCCGTGACGGGTCGTCCAGCCTCGAGGATGCCCGCACTGGCAGCCACCCAACCCGCGTGGCAGATGTAGCCTTGAATTTTGCGATTGGCTTTCATGTCGCGCAAAAATTCTAAAAGCGGCTGATCGCGCCGCATTTTATCGGGCGCCCAACCGCCAGGGATCACCACCGCATCAAAATCGCTGGCACGCAATTGGGAGGTTGCCAAACTCGCCGTTAACCCCAAGCCGCCTTTGCCAACATAAGCCCCAGGTTTTAACGCCGCCGTCACCACCGACGCGCCTTCCTCGAGAAGCCGCATTCTCGGCACGTGATACTCGAGGTCTTCAACTTCATCGGCAACCACAAAAACCACTTTCAAACCCTGCAATTTGAGCACTCGAGATTCAGATTCGGCATTGGGTTTTGGCACATTGGGTTTTGGCGAAGGAATAGTCATGCCTTAAAGTGTACGCCGTTTTAAGTCACTCGAGAATGCTAACTGCTATTTGCTTGCGCTCTGCGTTAAACTGTTCCCATGAAACCAAACCACACCTCGAGCCGTATTCAATACATGGTGAACTTGTGAAACTTGCGATAGCTGACATTCATGGACGTGCCGATTTGCTCGAGGGCTTGGTGGCGAACACACCAGCCGACACCGAATTCGTTTTTTTGGGTGACGCGGTAGACCGTGGACACCGCAACAAAGACGCCATCAGGCTGTTAACCAAACTTGCCGACGAAGGTCGCATGACCCTGCTGCGCGGCAACCACGAAGCCATCATGCTCGAGGTGGATGAATGTTATGACCGTTTCCAGCGCGAAAACAACGATTTGCGGCGCAACGATGCCAAACTATCCTTAGAGAATTGGATTAAAAACGGTGGCGATACCGTAATTCTCGAGTACGGCGGTTGGGACGACGATTTTGACAAGGGCGGCGCGTCCGACGCCTTTGGTCCTTGGGGTTTGCCGCCGGAGTTAATCGCTTTTGCCAACCGCTGCCAGTTCACGTACCGACACGAGGGCGGTGTGCGCGGCGATATTTTTTGCGTCCACGCCGCACCACCTTGTCAGTTAAAAGGTTATCGCAGCTTAGAGGATCAAATGGTTTGGGCGCGACCCGAAGAGGGTCCGTTTCCTGTCCCCGAAGGCGTGTTGTTCAGTTTGCACGGTCACACGCCAGTCAGTGCGCCGACCCGCGTTGGTCAAAACGTCTTTATTGATTTGGGCGCAATCTGGACTGGCAACCTCTGCACTTTTGACCTCGACACGCTCGAGATTACGGTCTTTCAGGGCAGCGGAGATCAACCACTCTCGGATTTGGATACGCTGCAAGCCGTTGGTGGAATCGAACCTGTGATCCTCGAGTATAAAGTGGTTAAAATCTAACCAAGAACGGCAAGTTTAAGAATCCAGGCGGCGCTCGAGAGCAGTAGAACAGCGCTCAATCTTCCCAGGTTGATATGAATCGCTCGAGAAAATTTTGGGTAAATCAAACCCAGCAAAATTCCCGAAACCACACCGCCACCGTGCGCCCAATTGTCCACGTTGGGAATGGCAAAACCGATCACGAATAGCATGGCAAAATTAATCCAATTGCGCCGAATTTGTTTGGTCAATTCCCCCAGATTGCGTGCGCCGTGCGAAATCAAGAAACCAAGCATTCCGCAAATTGCGCCACTCGCCCCAATCGAAATGGTGTCCTTTGATCCAAAAAACGTAAAACTGATCGAAGCCGCAATACCAGTCACGACAAACACGGTCAGTAGCGTTTCGCGTCCAAAGTATTTCTCGAGCGAACTCCCCAAATTCCAGAGTGAAAAGCTGTTCATGATGATGTGCGCCAGGCTGCCGTGCAACAAAGTCGCTGTCAGTAAACGCCACCATTCGGATTGATTGACCACCAAAATATGGGCGTTGCCGCCATATTTCACCAGCGCGTCAATGCTTGCACCGTTGCCAATACTGGCAAAGTTAAAACCGCCGTAACTCGCCTCGAGCACGTACAAAACCGCCAATAAGCCGAGTAAACCAAAGGTCAACGGGTAATTCGAGAATACATTTTCAGAATTTTGGTCGTTCACGTCCACCATTCAAGTGGGTCGTCAGGAAACTCGAGCGGCGCAATCATTGTTCCTGGTTGACAAATAATTGGCAGATCATAACCCCAGCCGCCCGGCACAACATTTTTTGGGTTACGGTAAACCTCGAGTTGATTTTGTTTGACGTTTAAAATCCAGACATCCTGAATGCCGTGCTCGGCGTACATGGGAAGTTTATCTTCACGGTCTGTTTTATAGGTGCTATTGCTAATCTCGAGAATTAAAAAAACGTCTGATGCTTCCGGAACGCCAGGAATACCAGGACGAACCAGCATAAAGTCGGGTTCAGGTTCGCCATATGGGGCAAGCCGAACGGGAACTTGGCAACCAATTTCAGCGCGAGGGAAATATTTGATAACAAGTCTCGAATTCAAACAAAAAATCGATTTCGTGTGCTCATTCCCCATTGGTGGCATTTCAATAATCACTCCTTGAATTAATTCAGTGCGCCCCTGAAGCATTCCTGCTTCAGCCATAGCTTCATAGGCTTCAACCGTAAATTTATATGGTTGAGGTTGTTGTGATCGCGCCAAAACTTGGGTCATAAGACAAGTATAGAGGGTTTAACCAAAGTATTCTGAAAGTTGATCCCTGGCAACCAGCACATCACGGGTTTTGCTGCCCTTGTACGGTCCAACAATCCCCATCGCCTCGAGCGCATCAATCAGTTTGCCCGCCCGCGCATGACCGACACTGAGGCGGCGTTGCAACCTCGAGACGGCGGCATAACCCTCTTCGATCACGACTTCGGCGGCTTTTTTAATGAACGGGTCGCTGTAATCGATTGGCTCGAGTTTTGAGGTTGGGGCGGCTTCAGTCACGCCGTCAAAGTCGCTGCCGTAAGACTCACCAAAATCGTCGTCAAAAAATTGGCGGCGCAAGAATTCGGTAATACGCGCCAATTCGTTTTCCGAAATGTACGGTCCTTGCAAACGCATGGGCTTGGAAAGTCCTGGACGGTTGAAAAGCATGTCGCCGTACCCAGTCAGGCGCTCTGCGCCCATGCAGTCCAAAATCGTGCGCGAGTCAATCCCGCTCGAGACGGCGAAGGCAACCCTGGCTGGAATGTTGACCTTAATAAGCCCCGTAATCACATCGGCACTGGGGCGCTGCGTGGCAAGAATCAAGTGCATTCCCGTGGCTCGAGCCATCTGAGCCAGTCGCATGATTGAACTTTCGACCTCTTTGGGGCTGGTAATCATTAAGTCAGCAAGCTCGTCAATGATAATCACCAAGTGCGGCAGTTCGGGTTCGCCCACCTCTTTGGCTTTGATGTTGTACTGCTCGAGGTTTTTGGCTTGAATTTCACTCATCATTTTGTAACGGCGTTCCATGTGTGCCACGCAGCCCAGAAGCACGCCAGCCGCATCGTTCGGGTTGGTGACGACAGGGCGTACAAGGTGCGGAATGCCGTCGTAAGGCGTAAGTTCGACCATTTTTGGGTCTACCATCACAAAGCGCAGTTCGGTGGGCAGATAACGAAACAGCAGGCTCATGATGAGGGTGTTGACGCAAACGGACTTGCCTGAACCGGTGCTGCCCGCAATCAAAAGGTGTGGCATTTTTGCCAAATCTTCGATCAACATGTCACCATCGATACTTTTACCCAGCAACAACGGCAGTTTGGTCTTACGTTTTTGAAAATTTTCAGATTCGATGCCAGCCCTGAAAGTAATCGGTTCACGATCAGCGTTTGGCACTTCAATGCCGATCACACTTTTGCCTGGCACGGGCGCTTCGATTCGCACGCCACCAACCGACAAGACCCTTGCGAGATCATTTTGTACGCTGGCGATTCTCGAGATTTTCTCGCCTGGGGCGGGTTCAATTTCGTA
>JAYVRX010000112.1:0-18151 GCA_043775825.1 Deinococcales bacterium | reverse complement strand
TCGCCCTCATGTAAGAGCGTAGAATTACATGTTTTCAAAATAGACCCAAAAGCAGAAGTGCGTAAGTCCTAAGCTTGTAGCTTATAGCCTGTAGCTCTGCCCGAGAAACCTTCATAAAGAGGCTGTGAGAGTAGAGAGCAAAACCAAAACTCTGAACGCTCGAGACAAGTGCTCGAGCGGTTTTTTGATTCGGGTAGAATACCCACGTGAAAACCATCATCAACCCGCCCAATTTGATCCCAGACCCGCCAGGCGTTGCCAGAATGCTCGAGATTATTTTCCCAGGAAATACCAATTCGCTCGGAACGGCGTTCGGTGGGCATATCTTAAGTCTTATGGACAAAGCTGCCGCCTTTGCCGCAGGACGTTACAGTTTGACCCCAGTCGTGACCGCATCTATTGACAAAATTGATTTTCGTGTGCCAATCAAAAACGGCGACGCCCTCGAGTTGATCGCCTGTGTCGAAAGTGTTGGCAATACCAGCATGCGCGTTCGGGTAGACGTTTTTAAGGAAAACCGCGCCACCCGCGAGCAGGTGCTTTGCACCACAGGACATATGGTCATGATCTCGATTGGCAGCGACGGCAAACCCTGCACGGTCAAACACCCAACATAATCTCGAGTTGCGTTAAAATACCCTCATGGAACTCCCCCTGACCGAAATGGAAGTCCGCATTCTGGGCACGCTGATGGAAAAACAAGTTACCACCCCAGACTTGTACCCCCTTAGCCTCAACAGCCTGACCAACGGCTGCAACCAAAAAACATCTCGAGCGCCGATCACCAATTACACTGAACGCGAACTCGAGAATGCCCTCGAGAAACTTGGTCATAAACGCCTGACCGCCTTCGGACGCGAACCTGGCGGACGCACGCCAAAATACTCGCAATACCTGGCTCGAGAATTACGTTTTGAACCTCAGCATCATGCCCTGATGTGTGTGCTGATGCTGCGCGGACCGCAAACGATGGGCGAGTTACGCGCCAGAACCGATCAAATGCACAAATTTGATAGCCTTGAAGCGGTGGAGCAAGCCTTGAATCAACTGACCACCTGGTTGACCGACCCGCTGGTGATCGAACTGCCACGTCAGGCGGGCGAACGGGACAACCGTTGGACGCACATGCTCGCAGGAGCGCCAACGATGGCGGTGATGACCGAACCACGGGTCAGCAGCGCCTCCGAGATGACCGCCAGGGTCGAAGCGCTCGAGTCTGAAATGCGGGACTTGCGCGAAGAACTCGAGAAACTCAAAGCGAGAGTGGGTTAGAAAAACTTGAGCCGCACACAAAACCCGAGTTTTATCTTTTTTTTCATTGAGGCTTGATACACTAAACCCCAATGAGCCTTCACATTTTTGGCATTCGTCATCATGGTCCTGGCTCGAGCCGTAGTTTACAACGTGCTTTGGAAGTGCTGAACCCTGATTGTATTTTGATTGAAGGTCCGCCAGAAGCCAATGGCATCCTATCGTTCGTTGCAAGCCCTGAAATGCGTCCTCCAGTGGCGATTCTGGTTCACAACGCCGAAACGCCATCGCTCGCCGTTTATTACCCTTTTGCCGCGTTCAGTCCAGAATGGTCTGCCATCAAATTTGGCGTCGCTCGAGGTTTGCCCGTGCGGTTTATGGATTTACCGCAAGCGCATCAGTTGCTCGAGCCAGAATCACAACCCGAAATCGAACTGCCCGAACTTGACCTCTCGAGTGTTCCCAACTCAATCGAAATCCCAATTCAAAATGATCCTTTAAGCTGGCTGGCACGCGCCGCAGGTTTTAGTGACGGCGAACGCTACTGGGAATATCTGGTCGAATCCAGGGGGGATGAAACCGATATTTTCCCCGCCATTCTCGAGGCGATGACGGCACTGCGAACCGAGGCTTCAAATGCGCCAGATTTTGTGCTCGAGGCTCGAGAGGCAAGACGCGAAGCCTTTATGCGCCAAACCATCCGAGCCGCCCAAAAAGAGGGATTTTTGAGAATCGCCGTGGTTTGTGGTGCATGGCATTCGCCCGTTTTGGATGTAGAAAGCGAAAATGTTCCAAACGCCAAATCAGATGCCGCCACCTTAAAAGACCTGCCCAAAGTCAAAGTTTCCGCCACCTGGACGCCTTGGACGCATGGGCGCTTGTCACGCTCGAGTGGCTACGGCGCGGGCGTGGACTCGCCAGGTTGGTACGCGCACCTGTTTGAGCATTCACACTCTGGCTCGAGTTTGGTGACCACGCACTGGATGGCAAGCATCGCAAGGTTACTGCGCTCTGAGGGACTTGATGCCTCGAGCGCCAGCGTGATCGAAGCGGTACGACTCTCCCAAACCATCTCGAGTTTGCGCGGTTTGCCGATGCCTGGATTAAGTGATCTTTCAGATGCGGCTCGAGCCGTATTTTTATCCGATTCTGAATTGCCGATGACACTAATCCATGACCGTTTGATCGTCGGTGAAACCCTTGGTTCAGTCCCACCTGAAGTCCCAACCGTGCCATTGCAACGTGACCTCGAGGCGTTACAAAAACGCTTGCGAATGCAGCCTGAAGCCAGCGAGAAAACCCTCGAGCTAGACCTGCGCAAACCCAATGATTTAGATCGTTCGGTGTTGCTGCATCGTCTGAATTTGTTGGGTGTTGCCTGGGGTGAGATTCGATACTCGAGCGGCACTGGAACTTTTAAGGAAACCTGGTTGTTGCGCTGGCAACCCGAATTTGCAGTGCGAATCATTGAGATGGGGGCTTACGGGCAGAGCGTGCTTGAGGCGGCAGGCGCCTATGCCAAGGAATTGTCTGATAAATCTCGAGCCTTGCCAGCTTTAACTGAACTTCTCGATCTGGTTTTACTGGCGGCGTTGCCCAACGCCACCAATCATTTACTGTCACGACTCGAGGCGGAATCAGCCCTCTCGAGTGACGTGCCCGTTTTGATGGCAGCCATCCCGCCGCTTGCTAGGGTGCTGCGTTACTCCGATGTGCGTCAAACCGACGCTAGCGTGGTTGGGCATGTGGTCAGCGGTTTGATTACTCGGGTTAGCGTGGGTTTACCAGGGGCAAGCCTGAGCCTGTCCGACGAAGCCGCCGAGCATCTGTTCAAACTCGTGCTCGAGGTGAACAGTGCAATCTCAACCATCAGTATTCCAGCCCACCTCGAGACATGGCTGGGAACGCTCGAGGTCATCTCGAGTAAATCTGGAATTCACGGGCTTATTGCAGGACGCGCCGTAAGGTTGCTGCTTGAAGCAAGGCGCTTAAACGCCAGTCATGCCGCCAAGCACCTCAGTTTTGCCGCCTCGAGCGCCAGTGATCCTGCCCAAGTCGGAGTCTGGGTTGAAGGTTTCTTGACTGGCAGCGGTCTGGTTTTATTGCACGACGACACGCTTTGGGGCGTGCTCGAGAATTGGTTGATGTTGTTGACCGAAGAGCATTTTATTGCCGTGTTGCCCTTGCTGCGTCGTACCTTCTCGAGCTTTCCTGCTCCTGAGCGCCGCAGCATGGGTGAGAAAGCCAAACATGGTGAAACTCGGGTCGTTGGTGTACAAGAACTGGAAGTGAATGAATCCCGAGCGGCGTTGGTGCTGTCTTTGATTGCTAAAATGCTCGGATTGAACAACTGAAACGAGGTTAAATCATGAAATTATTCGATCAAATTCCCGCATCATGGCAACCGTATCTCGAGTCAGAATTTAGGCAACCGTACATTCAAAAACTCGAGGCGTTTCTCGAGGCTGAACGTAAAACCCAGCAGGTCTTCCCACCTGAAAAAGATCTGTTTAGGGCACTCGAGTTGACGCCGTTTGAAAACGTTAAAGTCGTGATTTTGGGACAAGACCCGTACCACGACGATGGTCAGGCGCACGGGTTGGCATTCAGCGTACAACCGGGTGTCAAACCGCCGCCAAGTTTGGTCAACATGTTTAAAGAACTCGAGACTGATTTGGGCATTCCACGCGCAAAAACAGGTTTTCTCGAGCCTTGGGCGACACAGGGCGTTTTAATGCTGAACGCGGTCTTGACGGTTCGGGCGCACGCTGCGGGAAGTCACCAAAAACAGGGCTGGGAAAAACTGACCGATGCCATCATTAAAGTCATCTCGAGCCATAAAATGGGTGTGGTGTTTGTGCTGTGGGGCGCTTACGCCCATAAAAAAGCCGATTTGATCGACGCCAGTCGTCACACGGTTTTGAAAGCCGTGCATCCGTCGCCATTATCAGCCCGAAACGGTTTTTTTGGCAGCAAACCATTCTCGAGTATCAACACGGCGTTAAGTGAAACTGGAAAGTCTGAAATTGATTGGAAACTCGAGTGATTAATGAGACCGAACGACTGCGGCGTTGGCGTCTGATCCTCGGTGGGGGAGACGCCGACGGGACTGGCTGCCAATTGCAAGGCGCGGATGCCAGACTCGACGGGGCGCTCGAGAATGTCTACATGACGCCAGAAGAAAAAGAAAAAAACCGTTTGAACGTCGGTAAGGGTGCAAGCCGTCCAAACGTGGCGCGTTGGCTTGGTGACATCCGCGAATTCTTCCCAAGTTCGGTGGTGCGGGTCATGCAGCAAGACGCACTCGAGCGACTGGGGTTAAAGCAAATGCTGCTTGAACCTGAAATGATGGAAGCCGTGCAACCCGACGTGCATTTGGTGGCAACACTGCTGTCCTTAAAATCCTTACTGAAAGGCAAAGCTCGAGATACCGCCAGGGTCGTGGTGCGAAAAGTGGTTGAAGAACTGACGCGCAAACTTGCCAACCCAACGCGGCAGGCGATCATGGGCAGCCTAAACCGTGCCGCCAGGAACAACCGCCCCAAGCACAACGAGATTGACTGGAATTTGACGATTCGTGCCAACCTCAAGCATTATCAAACCGAGTACCGCACCATCGTTCCAGAGCGGCGAATCGGTTATGGGCGCAAACGTTCGGCGTTGCGCGACATTATTTTGTGCGTCGATCAGAGCGGTTCGATGGCGAGCAGCGTGGTTTACGCCGGCATTTTTGGGGCGGTGCTCGCCAGTATGCCCGCCCTAAGAACCAAAGTGGTCGTCTATGACACCAGCGTTGTCGATTTAACCGATCAACTTTCCGACCCTGTTGAAGTGCTCTTTGGCACTCAACTTGGTGGCGGCAATGACACACCACTCGCGCTGCGATACTGCCAAACTTTACTCGAGCGACCCCAGGACACGGTTTTTGTATTAATTTCAGATTTGTACGAAGGTTACGGCAGCGCAGAGATGCTCGAGCGGTTAAAAGGTTTTGTCGCCAGCGGTGTGCAAGTGATTACGCTTCTGGCACTTTCCGACGATGGTCGCCCGAGTTTCGACCAACAGAATGCGGCGGCAATGGCAGCAATGGGTATACCAGTTTTTGCCTGCACACCAGATAAATTTCCTGATTTAATGGCAGCCGCCATCAACCGTGCAGACATTGGGCAGTGGGCGGCGGGTCAAGATATTGTCACGGCTCGAGCCTAATTTCATGACTCGAGTTTGACCTAAACCAATCCCTTGAGTTATGCTTTAAACAGAATGAAAAAACTTGTCCCGATTCTGCCGTCCAAAAACATTCCCGAATCCCTCGAGTTTTACGGACGCGTCTACGGGTTTCACAATGCCTGGGCTTGGACGAAATCTGGAAAGCAAATCACCAATTTCTCGAGCGCCATTGACGAAGAGATCGTTTACGGCGGCTTAAGCGAACCCCTTATCGTTCACTTTTGGTTTTCCGATGTCAAACTCGTGCTCGAGAGTGCTGGCTTTCGGATTGAAGTTGAAGACGTTGACGCCATGTATGCAAGTTGCCAAGCCGCAAATTGTGTGCATCCAAATGCACCGTTAACGGTCAAACCTTGGGGTTTAAAAGAATTTGGCACACTTGATCCGAGTGGCGTACTAGTCACCATTTTTCAAAATGCAGAATAAAAACTGGAGGCTGTATGGAAAAAGTCAAAGGTGTTGGCGGTGTGTTTTTGAAAGCTAAGAACCCCAAACTCATGTCAACTTGGTACGAAACTCATTTGGGAATACCATTTGCAGGAAATGACTACGCGATTTTGAACTGGCGCGAAGCCATGACGACTGAGCAAAATCCAGTGACGGTGTTCTCCTTTTTTCCTGAAGAAACCACGTATTTTGCGCCTTCAACCAGCCAATTCATGATGAATTTTAGGGTCAACAATCTCGATGCGATGCTCGAGCAACTTAAAAATGCTGGCGTTGAAGTGCTGCCCGAAATCACTGAGGAAAGCAATGGGCGTTTCGCTTGGATTCTTGACCCTGAAGGCAACAAAATCGAACTTTGGCAACCAGCACCAGGGATCTAATCCGTTTTGGAGGCAATCTATGAAACTCGATATGATCGGCATTATCGTCGAAAACACCAATCGCAGCCTCGAGTTTTACCGCAAGTTGGGTTGGGAGATTCCAGAAGTCGCACCAGATGAAAACCATGTTGAAATCACCCTCGAGAATGGTTTGCGTTTCGCTTGGGACGAACTGTCCATGATGCAAAGTTTCGATCCGGAAGCCAAAATTGTTGAACAGCACGTTGGCGCGTTTTTGTGTGAAAACCCAAGCGATGTAGACGCAAAATACCTCGAGATTACCAACGCTGGTTACGACGGTTACAAAGCGCCGTGGGATGCCTTCTGGGGGCAACGATACGCGATCATCAAAGACCCAGACGGTCATAAACTCGATTTGTTCGCGCCACTTTAAGCTCGGGTTTTTAGGTCTAAATTCGGAGGTGACATGATGGCAGAAATGAAAACCGTTCAAACCGATGCTGATGTCAGCGCATTTATTAACGCCATTGAAAACCAAAAGCGTCGTCAGGATTGTCTTGCACTGGTTCAAGTCATCACAACGGCAACCCATGACGAACCCAAAATGTGGGGTGCGGGTATTGTTGGCTTTGGAAAATACAATTACAAATACGAATCTGGTCGTGAGGGCAGTTCATGCGTGATTGGATTTGCTTCACGCAAACAAGAAATCGTGATTTACGGTTTACGGGCGGCAACCGATTCTGAAATCTTGCTGGCAACACTTGGCAAGCACAAAACGGGCAAAGGGTGCGTGTACATCAAACGCCTTGAAGACGTGAATCTCGAGGTTTTGACACAATTGGTCAAACAAGCGGCAGCCAATACCAAACGCCGTAACCCAAAGGTGTAACCTCGAGCCATGTTAAAACTTTCAACTATTTTTCTTAACAAACCGCGAGCCGAAATCCTCGAGCTTTTTCCTGATTTGAATGTCGCCAGTTGGAGTGATTGGAGCGAAGTTCATACCCACGAGCCGAAAGATTTCACTGAAGTTTGGTACGCAAACCTCGAATCACCATTGCCGGAATTGGCGCTCGAGATTTCTAAAAAACTTGAGTCTATAGCGCTTGCCGTTATCAATTGGGACGATGATTTGCTGCGATTCTGGGTGTTTTTGAATGGCGAATTTATCACGACTTACGATTCCAACCCGTCTTACGCCACTTGTACCATCACGCCTCCAGAACTCGAGCCTGACACTGGCGAGAAACTTGCGACACTGTTCAAAGTGCCAGAAAAAGCTGAAGCGATCAGAAAATTGCTGACCCGCAAAAAAGGTTTTGGCTTCATCAACGAAACCCAGCGACTCGAGCAATTGTTCGCGCTGCTCGAGATTCCATGAAAAAATTAATGCCAAAACAAATCCATGCCGCTCGAGCCGCACGACAATTTCTGACGCCTTCAACCCGTGGCAGTTCAGATTCGGATTATCTCGAGATTGTCCGAGCGCTCGCGCCGATGCGTCCACCGAGTTACGAATTTCCTGGAACGCCAGTCTGCCTGTATGACCGACATATTCCATCTGACGGCGGAAACGAAAAGTCTGTGGGCGAACGGGTGCGGCGTGAAGGTCTGGTGGTCAAAAGCCGTTTTCAACACGGCAATGTTGGTTATGTCCCAAGTGATGAAATGCCGCTCTTTGTTGGCGCGTTCAAGAAATCCAAGGGCTTGAGTTGGGACGATTCTGCGGTGCTCGAGACTTTGCAGCGCGAAGGTCCACTCCAGAAAAAAGACTTGGGCGAGATGAGCGGCGTGAAAGGCAAAACCCTGACGGCAGCGCTACAAAACTTGCAAGCCAATTTTTTAGTGTTTGAACAGCAACTCGAGACTGAATGGGACAACCCTTGGGGCGCCATCGAAACTGAGCATCCAGAATGGCTGGGTGGTGTGCTAGAGCAATTTGAGGCACGACTCGAGGTGATACGGCGTTTTACACACTCACATATCTTCTCGAGTGCGCAAGAGGTTAAAGACTGGTCGGGTTTCACGGGCAAAGATGTGATTTTGTTGGTCGAGGAATTACTCAAACGTAGGCATCTCGAGAAAGCAATTGTTGACGGCTGGGGCGAGCATTACCTTGTGACCGATTTTGAAGATGTCCCGCTCGAGCCTCACGTGGCAATTCTTGATTCTGGTGACCCGCTGGCAACGGCGCAAATCTGTTACCTAAAAGCGGATTACCCAAAAATGCCCGTGCTCAAATACGTTTTGATCGACGGTGAAATTTGCGGTTTGGTTGAAGGTCGTTGGGGCATCAACCCGTTTGATGTGACCGATGTTCACCTGCCAGAACACGCTCGAGAGGGTGCGTTAAGGCTCGAGCTTATTGAGAAACTTCGGCGGCATTTTCCGCTGCCAGCGCAACGAATTCAAAAGTTTGCAGGAGTAATTCTGGACGGTGCTAAGCTCGAGTCATGAACATGAACAACATCCCGTTTGGCACAACCGACTGGGCAGCTATTCCCCGCACCGAACACGCGGGCATCACTGGTACAGCATTTTGGCGAACTCGAGATTTCGCGGGCATTCGCGTGCGAATGGTGGAATACACGGCGGGTTATCTTGCCGATCATTGGTGCAAGAAGGGTCATATCTTGCTGTGCTTAACGGGCGAACTGATGACTGAACTCGAGGATGGGCGCGTGTTTGTGCTGACCCCTGGCATGAGTTACCAAGTTGCGGACAACGCCGAGGCGCACCGCTCGAGTACCAAAGTCAATACGACATTGTTCATTGTCGATTGAGGTTAAACTTCTTTATGCGTTCTGAATTTCGGTCTAGGTTGCTCGAGGCAGCGAATCATTTTGGCACTCCACTTTACGCGTATGACTGGGCGCTGATTCAGTCTCAACTCGAGCGAATCCGCGCGGCGTTTGGTGATGCTAGGGTTTTTTACGCCATGAAAGCCAACCCAAATCTGGGAATTTTAAAGCGTTTGAATGCGCTGGATGTTGGTTTTGAAGCGGTGTCTGGTGGCGAGTTTGAACGGGCGTTGCTGGCTGGCGCTCGCGCCGATCAGATTGTTCTGAATGGTCCTGGCAAGCTCGACTTGGATTACATTCGGGCTGGCGAAATTGGTGCGAGCATCATTTTGGATGCGGTGGACGAATTCGCTCGAGTGGCGCGGTTTGCCCCTGGTTCGCAGGTGCTGATTCGCGTCAATCCTGGGCTTCAAGTTTCCACCCACGATCACTTGGCGACGGGCAACGCCAGCAGCAAGTTTGGGGTGCGGCTTTCGGATGTACCAAATGCGGTCAAACTTGCTGAACAGGCAGGCTTGAAAGTCATTGGTTTGCACATGCACATCGGTTCGAGCATCGAAGACCCGCACGACTACAGCGACGCGCTCGAGCGAATGGCGGCACTTGCCAAAATTATTGGCGCTCGAGAGGTCTTTGACATGGGCGGCGGTTTTGGTCTTGATTTTGATCTTGTACCGCTTGCCAAACTTGCTCGAGAAGCAGCCACGACCTTTCGTGCTAAAGAGCTTTGGCTCGAGCCTGGACGCTGGCTTGTGGCGCAAGCCGGAGTGTTATTAACCCAAGTGCTTGGACGTAAACAAACCGAGCGAAACTTTGCGGTGGTTGATGCGGGTATGAGCGAACTGATCCGCCCAATGTTGTACGGCGCGGTTCACGGTGTGGAATCGCTCGATGGCACTGGAAACCTCGAGACGTTGGACATTGCGGGTCCAGCCTGCGAAAGCGGAGACATTCTGGCGAAGGATGTCAGCCTGCCCGAACCCAAAGTCGGGGATTTGCTGGCAGTTCTTAATGCTGGGGCTTATGCGGGCAGCATGGCAAGCAATTATTTAACCCGTTCCAAACCTGCCGAGGTCATGCTCGAGAATAACAATTGGGTGCAATTGCGTCGCCGTGACACGCTTCAAGAAATGCTCAAAGCCGAACTCGAGCCGCTGGATTAACGGAGTCCAGAATCGTATTGAATGTTTACAGTCGTAAACGCACCAGAAACCACGGTTACATCCTGACTTGAGGCTCGGGGTAAAAAACCCTCTTTTGGGGTTTGAGGATCGATGGTGTACTGTCCAGGCTCGAGTTCGACTTTAAATTTGCCTTGTGCATCGGCTTTAAATTGCGTGACCCAGATGCCATTTGTGGTGTTCACATGAATCATTGCTGGGTATGCAAGATCATTGCAATTTGGGTCGTCTAGGCGTTGGACGGGGCAAGTTGAACCAATGGTGACTGTGCCTTCGATGCCACTTTTGGTCAAGCCGTTTTGTTGAACTGTACTTTGCTCAGTTGTGTTGCAGGCAGCCAATATCAGAACCAGTGCGAATGTTTCAAAAATTTTCATGTTGTACCTCCTACACTCGAGGCTAGTTCAGCAATTCGCGCAGAAATTTGACACTCGAGCGGACTTCATCTGCGCCGCCATTAATCTCGAGGTTGATCGTACCCGAAAAATTCTTAAGAAATTCACGCATTGATTGCCACGAAACGCTACCCGTGCCAAGCACGCCATGCGCGTCACTTAAGCCGTCGTTGTCTTGCAAATGAAAGTGCCGCAATTTGCTTAGTCCGTGCAGGTATTCCTCGAGTCGTTTCAAACCGTTTTCTATCCCGCCACTCGAGCTTCCATCACTGCGTTCAGTGGTGCAACCTTCAACTAGGGCATGACCGACATCCAAGCAATTGCCAAAATGCTCGCCCGCTTTTTGGGTTAGCGCCTCAAGTTCGTTAACGCCGCGCAAGAGATCGTAACCATCCAATGCCAGATTCTCGAGCATCACTGGGACGAGCGGAACAATTTCAGCAAGGCTCTGCTCGAGTTTTTGTTCTGCGAATTGCTTCATGAGCGGGTGACGCAATGGAATCAAACCCGAATGCAGCACGCCGAGCAACGCACCAATCTCTGCGGCGTACTCGAGTCCTTTATTTGTCCGCGCCACCGAATTTTCGCGTACACCAGGCATTAAACTGGCAATGTTCAAATCGACGTAACTGAGGTGAACTGTTGTGCCAATGCCGGTGGCTCGAGTCAGTTCTTTGATTTTTGTCACACTCTGAATGGCTGGCAGCACCTCGAAGGCATCAAACGAAAGTTCAACAAATTGCAGCTCGAGATCAGAGGCAAGTTTAAACGCCTCATCCAGATCGAGAATTTGTGCGTTGAGTGGTGTAAAACCAAGTTTCATGAGTGCCTTTATTGGTTCGCCAACGAGCGCTTTTGGGCTTCCTCAAGTACCGTCTTGACATCCTCGCGCCCCTTTAAAGCCTTTTCCATTGCTTGCTCTAAAAACACTTTCCAAGCGGCGTATCCAGGCACTCGAGGGCGCGAGACTGCCTCGTCAAATTGCTCGAAAGCGGTTTTGCGGTACGGGTTTTCTTTGTACCAATCCTCGAGTGATTTAAGCACACTGCGCCGCACGGGGACGTAATAACTGGCTTTGGTCCAGGCGACAATACTTTCAACCTTCATCAGGTACTTCCAGAATTCGTAAGCGCCTGCTTGTTCATCGTTACTCGAGTTTTTCATGACCACCAGTTGCGCCCCGCCGAACGGGACGATATTGCGTGTGCCTTTGGGAAGTGGGGCTGCCCCAAGTTCAAACGCCACGCTGTACGGCAGAATGTCGGGCCAGTTGGCGATGCTGGCAATTGCCATGTAGGCTTTGGTGCGCACAAAATCAAGAATTGCAAATTGCGCCTCGCCCAAAGAACGCGGCACGGCGTTGCCCGATTTCACCAGGTCTTGCAAAAATTGCAGTGCCTCGATGACTTCTTTGCTGGTAAAATTCGGTTTGCCGTCGTTGGTGACAACATTTCCGCCCCTCGAGAGCACCATCTGTTCAAATTGCCAACTGTCGGCGATGGCAATAAAGCCTTTGCTGGTGCGTGATGTCAAGGCTTTGGCAACTTGGGCGAATTCAGCCCAGGTGGTTGGTGGTTTTAAACCCTTACTGCGAAATTGATTGGCATTGTAAAACAGTACGGGGGTGCTCGAGTTCCAGGGTAATCCGTAACGTTTGCCCTCATACAGTCCGTAATTCCAGAGGGCTGGAAAGAAATCTTTGGTGAACGCTGGGTCTAGCGTTTTATCAAATCTCGAGAGATCAGCCAGTGTGTCTTTTTCGGCGAGGTTGGGAAAGACACCAATTTCGGCTTGGAACAGAACTGGCGTGTTTTTGGCGTTGATTGCCGCCACAATTTTGGTGTTTGCGGTGGGGTAATCGCCGACCATGCTCGGCACGACTTCAAACTTGTCCTGAGATTTGTTGAAACCGTCCACCAGCGCATTGACGGCTTTCTCGCCGCCAGACATCGAATGCCAGAAGGTAATTTTGGTTTTGGCATTTTGTGCGTGACTGGCAAACCAAATGCTCGAGAGTCCTGCCAGTGCGGCAATGGCGATCAACGTTTTCTTCATGGGTTTCTCCTAACTTGATGGTGACAGTCTAGCGTTTATTCGAGTCTCGAGATTGCTTAACAAATCTTGAGCCTTACTTCAGTCCACCTTCAATCACTCGAGTTACGCGGCGTTCAAATAGGGCGTACAAGACCAGGATTGGTAAACTCGTGAGCATGGCGGCAGCCCCCAACGCGCCCCAATTGTTGGGGTCTTTTTGCAATAGTTCTGTCAGCGCGACTTGTACGGTTGCCCAATTTTTATCGTTTAAAACAATTTTGGGGTACAACACCAAATTCCAGTGCGCCGCAAATGCCAGCACACTCGCCGCCGTCATTTCGGGGCGCAGTAGCGGCGCAATCACTTTGACCAAAATTTGCAAGTTGGTCGCGCCGTCTAATTTGGCGGCTTCGACGTAAGCCCAAGGCAGTTTGACCACGCCGCCGTACAGCAAAAATACGGTGAATGGACTTGCCAGAAATGGCAGCACCAACGCCAGTGGGTTGTTCAGTAAATTCAAGTCTTTCAATAAGCCGTACAGCGGTACGAGCAGCAATTCGGCTGGCACGCTGAGTAAAAACAAATAGAGCGGCAAGACGTTCGTTCCCGCCCGGATGGCGAATGCTGCAGGTAGCGCAATCAAGACCTGTAACCCAGCCACGATGCTCGAGAGCAGCAGACTCAGTAACAATGGGCGGATCAGTTCCTTAAATGGAAGCTCGAGGTAATTTTGAAAGGTGAAACCGACTGGAATGGTGACGTCGGGCTTAAACAGGGCTTCTTTGGGAATAAAACTACTGTACGCCAACCAAATAATTGGCAGCAGTACAAAGACCACCATCAGACCGACAACAATCCGTCCAAACCAAGTGCCTTTTGGTGGAGCGCCCGCTTGTACTTTTTCTCGAGTTTCTGGTCTCAAATTGGGAATCATAAATCACTCTTTAAAGCCCTGGCTTGGAAAGCGGAAAACGTGAATGCCAATGCCAAGATCAGTACGCTGAGGGCTGCGCCGTAACCGAGGTTTGGCGCAGTGCCAAAGGCGGTTTCGTAAATTAAATAACCAACCACCCTGGTCGAACCAAACGGTCCACCTTGGGTTAGTAACAAGACTGCCGTGTAACTTTGAATCGCGTACAGGCTGCCGACGACGGCTAAAAACACGATGCTGGGACGCAGCAACGGCAGCACAATTCGCCAACGCAATTGATTTTCAGTTGCGCCGTCCACCCTTGCCGCCTCGAAGACTTCTGTGGGAATGCTTTTTAAACCCGCGCTGACAATCAGTGTGCCGTATCCAACATTTTGCCAGATTGTGAATAGCACAATTAAAGCTACGCCAGCCCAACCTTTGTCGTGCCAGGGCAGCCGCAGAAATCCGCCCGTTAGGGTCGCCAGCATTCCATAATCTGGTTCGTAAAGCGTGTACCAACCTATCGCACTCGCGCCTATCGTCCATAAACTTGGCAAGAACAAAATGGCTTTGACCAGTCGTTCCAAGCGCGTTCCCTCGAGTTCGATGGCGCACAGGGTTGCCAAACCAACAAACAGCGGCAAGGTACACAAGCCAAAAATCAGGGTCAACAGCAAACTGCGTCCAACATTGGGGTCAGCCAACATTCGGGCATAATTGTTAAGCCCCGCAAAACCCTCGTAGACAATTGAGTATTTTTGAGCTGAGATTTGAAAGACTTGAATCAAGGGATACGCGATAAACAGCAGTAACGCCAGCAGCGACGGAATCACGCCCCACCAGGCGGGTGCGAGGCGAAAACGTGGTTTTACGGGTTTTGGGGAATCTGAAATCACAAATCAACGTCACACATTGCGGTTGGTTGCTCGAGCTTTATTAAAGTAAGAATCGAATGCCTGTGAAGGCGTTGAACACGCCCACGGTGTTCCAGGTAAATCCAGCCTCAATGGAGAACGCATCGAAGTAATAACGCAAGCCAAGGTTAATGTCAAAGCTGTAAACGAAGGCGTTGGAGAAGGGAAGGGGTCGCACGTAATTGCCAAGGCTGATTAAACTCAAACTAAAGGTCGCATGGAAAGGCTCGAGGTTGAGGTCTGCCATCGGTCCGAGCGCGAAATGAAAGCCAAGTCCACCAGGTTGAATTTTAAAACTGATGTCCGCCCAAACGCCAACAGCTATCGGTAAATCGCTGCCGAGCGAGTTGAAAATCACCACGTTGATACCCGTGCCAAAACCAAAAGACACGCCGTTGCGGCTGGTGTCACTCGAGGATTGCGAACCGATAGTGAGTTTGGGTGTGATGGCAATGTCGAGCGGAAAGCCTCCCAAGTCGAGCGGTGTTTCGTAACCCAAGGTGACTCCAATGATGCGCGGGTCAAGAAATTGATAACCAAACGTCACCGAGATGGCGCGTTCGGTGGCGATGGCAACGGGTGCGGTTTGGGCTTGCGCTGCACCGACAGCGAAAAATCCCATGAACGATACGAGGATGGTCAAAACTCGAGTGTAGCGTGATTTCATTGGTCCTCCTTGAAAACTCCTGACAGTATACGGCTCGAGTTGTGACTTAAGCGTCAGACCGAGACGGCAGGCGTGTTCTCACGAATTCTAGGGGTTTTGAATTGGAGTTCTCATAGAGAGACTTGACACTACGTTTACATAAAGTTTTTGGGAGGTAATACTGTGAAACGACTTTGCTTGGCTATCCCTTTGATTTTACTCTTCGCCTGCAACGATGCAACAAAACCACCAATTTCAAACAACGAATCTGGTGTGCTTGGCACGCTCGAGTTTCAATTGGATTCTGGTGGAACTTCCACAGCAACCTTAAAACCTCGAGACACGCTCCTCGATTCGGCGGTGACCTTCACCTTGAGCGCCTTTAGTGTCACAGACGCCAGTGGCATTCGGTTTTTTAACGCAAGCTTCAATGTTAAAAACAACACTGCAACCGCTTTTAAAAACTTATCGCTCGTCATGTTTAACCAAAGTGCCCAAAATTTAGAGGGTACAGCCATCAAAGAATTACAAACTTTTTCGGGCGCGGCGATCACCGATGCGGCTGTGGTCAACCGTATCAAACCCACCCATGCCATGAGTACCGCCACGACCACCGAAGCAACTCGAGCCGATTTTCAAGCCTTTGATTCGAGTCAAGTTTCCCAAATTCAAACCGATGCTCGAGCGCTGGGGGTCATCACCAACAGCGATCAAGTCCTCGAGTACGGCTTTGTCGCCCGCAACGGCACTGCCAGGGGAATTGCGGCTGGGGCAACAGGCAGCATCACGCTGGCATTCCGAGTGCCCAAAACAGGCGTCGCCACCGAACCGTACCGTTTTAAAGTAACCGCCGTGATTTTTGATGCACCAACAACCGTCGTGACCCGTTCTCGAGAGGAAACTGCCAGCAGTGCAGCAGCCCGAGCTGTCAGCATTACAGACCGCACCAACCCAACCGAAGTGGTCTTGATCGGTAATGATTCCCAAACCGCCAGTTGCGGCAATTGCACCGTTACGCGTCGCGCCAACGCTCAAATCTCGAGTTCAAAAACCTTGCTTGATGACCCCAGCACCCTAGGGTTTACGGTAGAAACCGTCAAAACGGGTTTGGGAGTCCCTTGGAGTTTAAACTTTGCGCCCGACGGCAGTTTGTACTTCACTGAACGCGGCGCACCAGGCATTAAAGTCTCAATCAAAAAATTGAATACCGCCACGGGCGTCGTCTCGACCATCACCGATTCGGGAAACTCGAGCATTCGTCAAGACGGCGAGGGTGGCGTACTTGGCATGGAACTTGACCCGAGTTTTAATGGTAACAATCAAGTTTATATCTGCTATTCATACTTTTTGAACAACGTCGCAAGTGACAGCAACCGCCGCAATCGAGTCTCGAGGTTCACGGTTTCAGGGTCTAATTTGACAACCGAGACCGTGCTTTTTGATGACATGCTCGGCTGGTCAAACCACAACGGTTGTCGTGTGGCAAACGGTCTAGATGGCAAATTGTATTTCAGTATCGGCGACGCCGCCGATTACAGCCCAGGTCCAGTCAAAGCCCAAGACCCAAGCAGTTTGGCAGGCAAGGTTTTCCGCATCAATTACGACGGTTCAATTCCAAGCGATAATCCTTATTTCAATACGCTAAGCGGTTCGGCTCAAGCCTTATGGACGTCTGGACATCGCAACCCGCAAGGACTTGCGTTTCAACCTGGCACGGATGCACTGTGGTCAACCGAGCACGGACAAAACACCAGGGACGAACTGAATTTGATTCTCAAAGGTAAAAATTACGGCTGGCCCAGTTGTGTCGGCACGCAAAGTCTGAACTCGCCTTTGAATGTGCCTCAAGATGGAACAACCTACAATTGCGCCGCCAGCACCAATTTGACCGCCAGCAATTACCAAATTGCCGCCAAAGAATACGAATCTGGTTTTACCTTGGCAACCAGCGACATTGCCTTTGTGACCTCGCCACTGTTTCCAGAATGGAACGGCAACCTTTTAATGAACACGCTCAAAGCCAACAAAATGTACCGCATCACCCTGAACGGTACTTCCTTCGCCAGCGATCAAGTCATCATCAATACGGGTTACGGACGACTGCGCGATGTCACAGTTTCACCTGACGGTCTGATTTACTTCTCGAGCGATGACGGAAAGATTTTCAGAATGGTTCCGAAATGACCGATACCCACCCTCAAGAAGTTGACCTCGAGTTGGTTGTGATAGATCCGCGCTCCGAATACCTAAAGCCGAATCTCGAGCCACTTAAAGTATGGTCAAACATCATTGGAATCACCATTCCCATTGAACCGTAAAATAGCTTACAGTACGCCATTTGTCGTATTGGCAACGCTGAAAGGATTGCGGTAACTTGACCCGAATGTTTTCAAGGCTTTCTTCACGCGCCCAAGTCGCCCGTTTGAAAGTTTTTGCACTCGAGATTCTCGAGCGTTACGGCTTGCAAAATTCCAAACTAAAATTGCTTTCGCATGGTTACAACACGTTTTTTCGAGTTGACGCAAATGGTCAGAAGTACGACCAAAACCGTGAAGCCTTCAAACGCGGTTACATTAGCTCGCGCCCCTGGTTGCCAGAGTATGACAGTGTGATCGAGACTTTAATTGCAGGTCGCAGTCTTGTTCTGGCAAATGATGTGGTGCAGAGTTTGAACCCCGAGTGGCACGAAATTGCGCCACGTTTCTTTGAGCGCAGTGAAAAACGCCTTCGGAATTTTCTCGAGTCGGGACAATCGACTCTCAACTGAAGTTGAAATATGCGTCCCTGAAAGTGTTATCTCGAGTTTGTGGCAGTATTGTGTTTTGGTTTACAGCAAAACCTTTTAATGCTATTATGAACTGTTGCTCTCGACACGGTAAACCTTAAAAGACGCCAACTCGAGAGGCGCAAGTCTTAGGAGGACTTTAGGAATGGAAGACACGGTCATTCAGAATCAGACCGCTGAGGCGGTCAACACTCAAGCCGCACCTGCGGC
>JAYVRX010000111.1:0-18220 GCA_043775825.1 Deinococcales bacterium | reverse complement strand
GTCTCGAGTGAACGTCAATCCCGTGATGATCGTTACGGCTTGGAAAGACAGCGCCGTGAAATTAAACGGTATCTCGAGCGTCAAGGCTTCCAAGGTGTACCGCTCGAGTTTTCGGATATTATTTCTGGCACGGTAGAAGAACGCATTGGTTTTGAAGAGATGCTCGCAAGCGCCCGTGCTGGCTTTATTCGTCAGGTTGTTGTGTCCGAGTATGACCGGTTGGGGCGAAATATGTTCACTTCTTTCGCGCTAATGGGTGAGATGGTCAGGACTGGCTTGGAAGTTCATAGTTCACAAGATGGGAAGTTTGACCCTAACTCGAGCCGTGACCGTCGTGATTTTGCCATGCGTTCGGGCGATGCTGATTCGGAACTCGAGCGCATCAAACGGCGTTTGTACTCTGGCTTGATGGACAAGGTGCGGAGTGGCAAACCTTCCCGCCCATTGGATGCGTTTGGTTGGTTGAATGGGGCTGTCAATGAAAATGAACGGTCTGTGCTGATCTGGATGTACCAAAGGGCGCTTGAAGTTCCTGTAAGTACAATCACAGCCGAATTGACCACTCGAGGCGTGAAACCACGTAGGGGCGGTCAGGCGTGGCATTTTTCAAGTGTGCATAAAATCCTGACGAATCCTTTGTACATCGGGCGGTATCGGTTTGGGCGCAAAGATGAGCGCATTGACCTTGCTATACCGCCCTTGGTTGAACTCGAGTTGTTTGAATCCGTTCAAAAGGCTATCGCGGCGCGGCGGCGTGGTCAGCGCCTTGGAGGGCGTGTCTTATTCGATTTTCAAGGCAAGATTTTCTGTGCTGTTTGTGGCTCGGCAATGGCTGGCACTGCCTACAAAAAAACTGGTTATTATCGTTGTTGGAAAGGGCATAAATCTTGTTCGCATAAAGTCAATTACCATGCAGACGCTATCCATTCTGCTGTCAGGGAAGTGCTTCAATCCGAGTTCTTGAATGTCGAAAGCCTGACCCCAATAAGCTCACCCCCTCGGTCAGACATTGGCGCTTTGCGTGGTCAACTTGAAACCCAACTTTCAAGAATCGAACAGGCTTATGAAGCTGACGCGTATTCACTCGAGAAATTCCAGGACAAAAAGCGAAGCATTGAAGTGTCTTTAGAATCCTTGGAAAATGCCAAGCCTGTCAAGGTTGAATTTGACTCGAGTAAAGCCACTAAGGTTATTAATGAAACGCTTAAAATCGCGTCTCTCAAAGATATTGCCGAGGCTGTCAGATTAAAGGTTTTTGTGAATCCCGTGGCTGGTTTGACTGTCGAGATAGGGGTTTAATTTATGTTTGAATCTCTATCCCGATACGCTCGAGTAGAAAAGCAAATGGCAAATAGCGATTAACCCCCATTCTCGAGGCTCGAGCGTGGGGTTTATTTTAGACAAAGTGGTTTTCCCCAAACGATTTCGCTGGTAACATGCAACACAACTTCATGTGGTGTATGCAAAGTCACAAGGTCACGAATGGCTTGGTCAAATTCAAAACTGTTTTCTGGAGTCATGCGCTCTCGAGAAAGTGATGCTCGACCATGAAAAGATTCAATATACGAATCGAGGGTTTGACGGAATTCCACTGGGGTTGTGCGCGTTGAACCGAGCCGCTCAAACAAACCGCGCCGCTCGAGTTCAACCGGCAAATCAATGGGTTGGAAATTTTGAACCGTTGAATATTTTGCAATGATTTCCCCCAATTCCTGACGCCAGACGCAAGGTTCCTCGACCAAACTAAGGATCGTCAGAACGCCGTTTGGTTCGAGCAAATCGGCAAAATGAGGCATGATTGTCACCCAATCCATCCAGTGCAGACTTTCACCAGCAGTAATCAAAGCATATGGCGGCTGAGGTGAAGTTTGTTCGGCTCGAGCGACGTACCAATGAAGGTTTGGATGTTGACCATGCTCGAGTTTTTTACCTTCTTCGATCATTTGAAATGAAATATCAACCGCATCTACCTGACCGACATGTTGAACAAGATACCGAGCAACAAAACCAGTTCCACAGCCGACATCGAGCACCCGCCCATTATCACTCGGCATCAACGCTCTGAGCACTTCGAAGGTCTCAGGACTGTACTGTGGTCGATGCTGATATGCCCGAACAACGCCTTGTTCTTGGAATGCGGACGCGCTGTACTCATTCAAGTGAGCAGGCTTTTCTTTATTGGTCATGACAAATGATACCTCGCTCAGGACACAGCTTGTCTCAAGTCGCAAAGTTATAGATTCAACAAACTCCGCGCACCGTCAGCAATGTACTGCACTGCCAACGCCGCCAACAGCACCCCCAAGACTCGAGAAACCACGTTCACACCTGTTTTCCCAATAAGCCCAATCACCCTCGAGCCGCCCCGAAGTGCCAAATAACAAATCCCCAACACAAAAAACGCTACGGCAATCACGCTTAAATCTCCGACAAAACTGGTGGTTTTGCCGGTCAAAATCATGATGCTCGAAAGGGTCGCAGGTCCGGCAATCAACGGGATGGCGAGTGGAAAGACGCTGATATCCTCGCGGGCTTTGGCTTCTTGTTCTTCTTCAGAGGTTTCCCTCGCGCCGCTGGCTCGAGCAAACACCATGTCCAGAGCCATTAAGAACAGCAGCACTCCTCCACTGGCGCGGAATGCCGCGAAGTTAATGCCCAAGTAACGCAGCAGCGCTTGACCAAAAAGCGCAAAAAACAGCATCACACTGCCTGCAACAATCACGGCTTTACGGGCAAGACGCAGTTGCTCTGACCTGGGGCGCGTTCCTGCCATGCCCAAAAACGCGGGAACAAGCGCAATGGGATCCATGACGACAAATAAAGTCAGAAAACTTTGGATTAAAAACTCGAGCATTAATGACAGTTTAGCTTGAGAAGGCTCGAGAATGCAGGATTTTATGGTTGATCTGGTTTTAAAAAGAGGCTCGAGAACAAGTCTGAGGCTTGGATGGTTGGGGATTTTTGCAATGTGATGTTGATGTTTTCCAATGGCGCTTCGACGATGCTTGAGCCATCTGGATTTTTGAAGATTCCAGTTAAGTTTTGGGTGGTGTTAACGGCAAACACTTGGTATTTTCCTGGAGCCGACAAATCGATTCTCCAAGTCGAGGTTAAGCCAGTTGCACCGATTGTAATCACTTCAGCGTTGGCTGAATACAGTTTTTTACATGTTGCTACGTTGCAGGCAATCACAATGGTGTCTTTGACATCAAAACCGGTGGGTACGCTGATCGTTCCTGATAGCGGAAATGCTTGCGGTGCTGGGCAAGCCACGAGTCCAAAAGCGAGCATTGAACAAACCGATAGCAATCTTTTATTCAACATTTTTTCACCTCGAGCTTTACTTTACGCGTTCAACCGTCACTCGAACGTCACCGAATTTTATTTCACACCCATTGCCGCACGGTCAAGTAACATGCGCCAATCGTCACGGCGCAATCGAACGGCTTTTAAATCCCAAGAAACCGGAAAAATATCTTCCTCGAGCGCCACATATTTCGTGTCGGCTTTAATCAACAGTTCACGCCGAGCCGTAAAGGCAATTTGCACTTCAAACTCGAGTTTGTAGGCGTTCGAGAGAATGCTGGAAAGTGGTTGTTTGTTACCTTCAAGCAGTGCCAACATGACATACTGGGCTTCGAGACTAAGGTTCATCATTTCGAGGCTGATGTCTTCTTCATCGTCGCTGATGTCTTTCAGAATTGGATTCTCATCTACCAAACCGCCAGCGTTTAATCGTTCAATGCCAATCACGGCACGGCGGCACTGTTCGAGAGGAACTTTTTTAGGAACAATCACTTTTAAATCTTGGTTGTGAAACGCTTCGAGCCAATCCCAGAAACGTTTTATATTCGAGTACCCCTCGAGACTCTGAAAGTTCCGTGGTTTTTCAGGCAACGGAACTCGAGGTTTTAAAAGGGCTGTTAGGGTGTCGTTCATCCGCCAATGTTAAACGCAGAATCTAAGAGTGCACTCGAGTAGGCTTTAAATCCAAGCATGGTACTGGTGCGTTCAATGCCAGGAATTTTGCGAAGCTGACCTGTCACAATGTCGTCCAAATCCTCGAATTGAGGAAAGCGCAGTATCACCACAATGTCCCAGTCGCCAGTCACGCTGTAACATTCGGCAACGTGTTTCATGGCAGCCAAACTTGCGGCGGTTTCGGGAATGACATCTCGTTTGGCACGCACCAAGACAAAAGCGGTAATCATAAAGCAGTTTTAGCACAACCTGGGGCGTAAAATACAGCATGAACTCAAGCATTCGCAGGGTAAATACGTTTTCGATTGTTGCCAGAGATGCCAGCACTGGCGATTTGGGCGTGGCGGTTGCCAGCAAATTCTTGGCGGTGGGCGCAGTTGTGCCGTGGGTCATGGGCGGTTTGGGCGCGGTAGCAACACAGTCCTATGCCAACACCAGTTTTGGACCTCGAGCTTTGGAATTGATGGGCGCGGGTTGGAGTTTGGATGATATCGCCGCAGAATTTGAGGCGAACGATGCCGAATACCAGCAGCGTCAGTACGGTCTGGTGAACTCGAGCGGTGAGGGTTTTTCATTCACGGGTTCGGAGTGTCACGCCTGGGCTGGAGGTCGCACGGGTGCGGGTTACGCCATACAAGGCAACATTCTGGCGGGTGCACAGGTGGTCGAGGCAATAGCTGAAACTTTTGAACACTCGAGTTTGGCATTTCCAGAGCGACTTCTGGCTGCACTGCTGGCAGGTGATCGGGCTGGTGGTGACGCTCGAGGGCGGCAATCGGCAGCGCTTTACGTGGCTCGGGTGGCGGGAGGTTACGCGGGGTTTAATGACCGCATGATTGACTTGCGTGTGGACGATCACACTGATCCTATACCCGAATTGCAACGTTTGCTGTCGATTCACAGACTGTTATTTGAACGCCCAAACGTTGAGAGTTTAATCCCGCTCGAGGGTGACATCGCGTTACGACTCGAGCGGGTGCTCTTTAAAGCAGGATTTTTGAAAACCGAACCAGGCACGCAGTGGTGCGAGGAGTCGCAACAAGCACTGCTGGCACTGGCTGGCGTGGAAAATCTCGAGGAACGCATGGTGGAGGCAGGAAAACTTGATCTTACGGTGCTTGAATACCTCGAGCGAAAGTTTCAGTGATTTTTCGAGTCAGTGCTTTTCTCAGCTTCAACTCGAGCTATGCGACGTTCGAGTGCTTGCGCACGGATTTGGAGTGCTTGAGTGCGAGTCTCGCAGAGTCAAGTGTCTGGAGCATTAAGAAGTTGATACCAATGCACGTTAGGTTAAACAGGACACGAGCGGTTTAAGTACCTAACCAATCTCGAGCATTTCTGGCATGATTGCCCAGGTTCGTGTACGAATCTCGAGAATTTTGGCGAGCGCATTTAAATCGGTGGCGGCAATGTATTTCGTGGGCGGCGTGAAGTGCCTTACGGCTGCATTCTCAGGCAATCCTGACATTTTCTTAGCAAGGATCATTGCGTCAAAAACCGTACCGATCTCATCCACCAAACCATTTTCTTTGGCTTGCAACCCCGTCCAGACTCGCCCTCGAGCCAGGGTTTCGACCTCTTCAAAAGTTTTACCGCGTCCATTGGCAACTCGAGTTCTGAAAGTATCGTAAACACGCTGCACAGATTCGATGTTTTTGGCGTGTTCGGATTGGGTCAGTGGACGGTCTGGACTAAAAAAATCGCCGTGACTCGAGAGCTTGATGGTTTCGGGCATAAAGCCGAGTCGTTCCCAAAGTTTTTGGCTGTTGGAGTGAATGTTGAACACGCCAATGCTGCCCGTGATCGTGCCTGGTGCTGCCAAAATTTTGCTGGCGTTACATGCCACGTAATAGCCACCAGAGGCAGCGTACTCGCCCATCACGGCAATCACGGGCTTGGCTTGCTTGGCTCGAACGACCTCACGCCAGATCAATTCTGATGCCAGAGCACTGCCGCCAGGAGAGTCAATATGAAAAACAATCGCCTTGATGTTTTTGTCTTGTGCTGCCGAACGTAATGCCCGAACAATCGAATAGCCACCCGCTTGCTTGCCACCAAACAATGGAATTGGCAGTGGCACGTTACGCGATTCGCCGTCCACAATTGATCCCTCGAGCGAGATCAGCGCAATACCATCTGTACCATCCCAGCTAAAACTCGAGGGTGCAAAGCGCAGTGCCTCGCGCATGGGTGTGGCATTCAAGGTCAGTTCATCTTCAAAGGCAATCTGGTCTATCAAGCCACGCTCGAGGGCGTGTTCGGACAACAGTGGTGCGTTATCCACAGCCTCGCGCAGTGCATCTGTGGATAACTTGCGTCCGCCAGCAACAGCTTGAAGCCAGTGATCGTACAATCCCTCGAGCATCCCCGTAACGTTCTGACGGTGTTCGGGACTAAAACCAGTGCCAGCAAATCGTTCTGGCGCATTTTTGAATTCGCTGCGGCGTTCAACCTCGAGTTCGATGCCAATTTTTTTCAGGGTTTCGCCCAAGAACACGACCCTGGCAGCCAAGCCCACCGCCGTAATTTGCCCTTCAGAGAGCGTCACCAGGCGATCACAGGCACTGCCCAAGTACAAAGCCAGATTGCCAAGTTGATCGGCGTAGAACGTGATGCGTTTACCACTTTTGCGGAATGTCTCGAGCAAACCGCGCACCGCGAAGGCGGTGGCAAAACCGCCCTCAAAGCCGCGCTCGAGCACAATCAGTTCTTGCAAGCTCTTGATTTCCCGAAGACGCTCGAGTTGATCGCGCAAATCTTCCAAGGTAGTGATTTTCTTTTGTCCAGGCAATTGAATTGGGATTGGCAACGGATTGGCTGGACTGGTGACGGGGTATGCGCCGTGCAACTCGAGCACCACGGTTTTTGGTGTTTCGCCAGGCAAGAACTTTAAACCTTGCTCCAACAGTGCGACGGCGTTTTGGCTTAAATTTCCAAAGAAGTTGTTCATGCTCGAGCTTACGCGCTCAAAGGCAAAAAAGTTCCGTGAAGATCAATTGGCGCTTGCCAAGGATTGCGCCAACCTGAACGGGTGTCCGTCTGGGTCGTAAAATGTTGCCAGCATCACCAAACCAGGCATGGTGTTGGTCGGTCCATCGAAGCGCACGTTTTTGGACTCGAGGATGCTGCGGGTGTGGGCAATGTCGGTCACGTTAAAGACTGGGACGAGTCCGCCGCCCACATTGGACTTTTCGACTTTTGAAAGCCCGATGACCACACCTTTGGTTGGCGATTCAAATTCGCACCAGCCAATCTCGGTCACCTCGTAACTAAACCTGAAGCCCAGCACCTCTTTATAAAACTTTTTGGAGCGTTCCAGGTTGCTGACCTCGAGCGCCAGGGTAATCCCTGTGGTCATGCCGATGCCAACTGTATCTGCTGTCTCTGTCATGTTGTTCTCCTTTCGGTACTATTTTTATACAAAATTTGTAGTTTGTCAAGAGCGTAATTCTAAGGTGATATTTATGAAGGATTCAAAACTCGAGTCTCTGATCAAGCTGGTGCATCACCGCTGGGCATTGCCGATTCTGGGAGAGTTGCACCGCAGTGGTGGTTGTAAATTCGTCACCCTGGAGACGCGTTTAAAACTCAGCAAAGACGCGCTCAGCCGCAGCTTGAACGCCCTGACCCAACAAGACTTGGTGATGCGAAACCCTGGATACGGACACCCACTGCGCCCCGAATACATTCTGACCGTCAGAGGACAGCAGGTCGGGCAAGCGGTTTTTGAACTCGTGCAGACCCTCGAGCGACTTGAAATCACCGACGTTGCCCTGAGAAAGTGGTCGCTGCCAATTGTTTTGGTTTTACAAGATCAATCACGCTTCACAGATATCCTCGAGCAACTGCCAGGATTGACCACACGGGCTTTGGCGCTTGGCTTGGGGCAACTGGTGCAAGCCGAACTTCTCGAGCCATTTGAAGGCATCGTAGGCTCGAGGAAAAGTTACCGTTTAAACCTGTACGGTCAAGAATTGGCAGCAAAAATCAAAGCCCTCATCGTGGCATTTCCAACAGAAAAAACCTTGGCTCAAGTTGTGGCTCGAGCCAGAATGCAAACCTAAATCACCACTCTGAAAACCATCAGCGTTAATCTCGATTCACTGAGCCTTTAAAACAATTTTTTGTAATGCCTCGCACACTGAATATGCTTGAACAACGGTGCGCACGACGCACCCTACATTTACGGGGCTTTGCGAATGTACAAACCGTCAAAAGCAACACTCCAGGTTTTGCCGCCATCTTTGCTTTGTTCCCAAAACTGCCGAACGCGGTCTTTGTTACCGTCTACCAGATTCCAAGTGATTCGATCTGTTAAAACGCTAGCATCATTGACCAAAATCATCTTGCCATCCTGAAACCCACCGATCAAATTGAGAAACGTACCGCTATCATCGACCCAAGCCTGATGCCATTTTTTGTCCACACTCGAGAAAATATTGAAACTCGAGCCGCGACCACCCTGCGAACCAACCCAATGTTCCTGAAGCACACAACCCCCAAATTCTGAGGTGACAAGATTTGTGCCAGCCGCATTGGCGTTGGGGTCTTTGACCTCCCAATCTCCAAGCCAGAAATCGAATTGACGATGCTCAGCGGCAGAACAAGCAGCGTTTTGTTGCGCGTTTGAATCAGACATAAAACCCACTAAAGAAAAGCCCAGAACAGCCAGCAAAAACCAGCCAAATCGTTTCATAAAAACTCCTTTTTAAGATGCTCGAGAAATCAGTTACTCGAGTTGAGTGTTTCGAGAGCGCCACTTTTCGCGCCAGACACGGTGCAATTTGAAGAGTTTGGTCAAGATTTCACTCGAGAATGGCGAATGCAGCGCGTTCAAAACATTCCAAAGCAGAATGGCGTAACGCCAGGTGTACAAAAATGCACGTCCTCTGGGGGCTTTGCTGCCTTGTCGCGCCTCAAGCCAAGCTTTAAGTGCCGTTTGATCCAAAAACATATTCTCGAGGTCTACACGCCGATGCACAAAGGCGTTTTCAAAACCGTTCTGGCACAGTTCCAGCATCAGCTCGAGGCTTGGGCGCACATACCAGCGCGTGGCTTCGAGTTTGCCCAGAGCACTGTCAAACACCAAATCGGCGGTGCGTTGTTGTTGCTCGAACTCGAGTCTGGAAAAATAACTTTTAAACCTTGAACCTGGAGCGCCCGCTTGCAACTTCTTGGGTTCGTAATTGCCAAAACCCGTCAAGCAATCCAACCATTCGGACATCAGATCAACCTCGAGCACATCGCTGGCATCAACCTCGAGTGAACGAGAGAATTTGCGCTCTGGGACTTTGCTGCGACGACGCTTTCTGGTTTTTGAGGCTCGAGTGATGTCTTGGGTAAAGTGCTTCACGAGGTCGCTCCTGTTAGAAAAAGAATCAGCGTTACACAGTTCAAGAATCAAATTGTTCGAGTACCAAATGAAATTATTGTTCGCTCAAGAATGAAACATCTTCAGATTCACCAATCATATTAACGGACTTTGAGTCTCAGCGTAGGGGCGCATTGCCATGCGCCCCTACAGAACAACAATTTTTAAACATGGACTCAAGTGTTTTATTTGATTTCTTGTTAGTGTCCAAGAATCATCTCGCTCGAGGGTCGAGTGCATCGCGCAGGGCATCGCCGAGTAAATTCCAAGATAAACCCCACAAAATCAGCGCCAAACCAGGAAAAAACGAAACATACCAGTACGCCATCGGTGAACCAGGAATACCTTGCAAGAAACCCCGTGTAAAATTGATAAGTTGTCCCCAATCGCTGTACCCCAGCGGCGTTCCCAAACCCAAGAACGACAGCGCCGCCGCCGAAAGCACCACCGAACCCATGTCGAGCGTGGCTTGGACGGTCAAGGCGGTCAGTGAATTGGGCAGCACATGCCAAAAAATAATTCGGGCATCGCGTGCCCCCAAAGCTCGAGCGCCCTCGACGTACTCGAGGCGGCGCACGCGCAAAATCTCGCCGCGCAACAAACGGGCGTAGGTGCTCCAACCGACCAGCACGAGCGACAAAATGATGTTATTTAAACTCTGCCCAAAAATCGCAATCAAAACAATGGTCAAGACCAAACCAGGAAAGGCAAAAACCACATCGGTAAAGCGCATGAACAGATTGTCCAACCAACCGCCAAAATATCCTGCCAGACTGCCAACCAACGTCCCGATGCAAAGCGTGGAAATAATCACGGTAAAGCCCAGAAAAAATGCCGTGCGAGCGCCCCAGACCAAACCGTACTTGATGTCATACCCGTTGGACGTGCCAAAGACCCTGCCACCGACGCCAGGCGGCGTGGGAATTGGGGAAAAACTGATGCGCGGCATGACAAAACAATTCTCTGGCGGGCGGAACATCACATGCCAGAAACTCGAGTTGGTCAGGCTGTAAACACTCGAGCGGTTCGTGATACCAAGGTCGCGGGCGCAGGCTTGTTCGGGCGGCGCAAGCAAGGGCGCGAATGCTGCCATTAAAGCAAACAAAACCATGAACGCCAAACCCAACATCGCCAAGGTGTTGCGCCTGAAACGTCTGACCACCCGAGATTCCCACCAGGGTTCTTGTTGAACTCGAGCAATATCAGGGATTGAAGCGCTGGAAATCATTCAAACCTCACTCGAGGATCAATCATGCCGTAAGCCAGATCGACCACCAGATTGGCGACCACGACAAGGAGCGCCGTGAAGACCGCAAAGCCCAGCACGCCAGGATAATCGAGTTGGGTTGCCGCCTGAGCGCCCCACGAACCGATGCCAGGATAGGCAAAAATCGTTTCGGTAATGATCGCGCCCGTCAACAAACCAGCCACCGTCAAACCCGCTAGCGTTGCCACCGCCAACAGCGCGTTGCGCCGGGCGTGTTTGAGGTTAACCGTGCGTTCAGACAGCCCCTTGGCTCGAGCCGTGCGCACGTAATCTTGACCCAGCACCTCGAGCAAACTTGAACGCATGACTTTCAGAATGGCGGCACTCGAGATGGTGGTGAGCGTCGTAACGGGCAAAATCAGGTGCTTGAGGGCATCAACAAACAAATCTAAACGTCCATTTAAAAGCGTGTCCACCGTTAAAAAACCCGTGTAGCGCCTTAAACCAGAAATCGCAATTTGCAAGGTGCTCTCCTGCGAAAGTTGCCCAAAACCAGGCAACCAACCCAGCACGCCATAAAAAATCACCAACAACCAAATTCCCAAAACAAACGTCGGCAAGGAGAACCCGATCACCGCCAAAACTCGAGCGACCTGATCAACCAATTTGTCCTTGTTTAAACCCGCCAGCGTCCCCAACCAAATGCCAATGCCAATAATCGGTAGGCAAGCAAAAAACGCCAGTTCCGCCGTCGCCGGAAAGCGCTCAATCAAGGTGTCCATGACGGGTTGATGCGAAGCCCTCGAGTAACCCAAATTGCCTTGGACAGCATTGTTAATCCAATGCCAATACTGCACATAAAACGGTTGATCTAAACCGTACTGTTTGATCAGCGCGTCTATATTTTGCAATTGCTGTTCGCCGCGCACGAACGACGCGGCACGTTGGGCGGGGCTTAAAAACTGCATTAAAAGCACGATTAAAGCCGTGACCGCCAGCATGACGAGCGGCAAGGCAAGTAGTCGGCGCATCACAAAAGTTAGCATGGGTTTCTCCGTTTGGTGGTTCGAGATGAGGAGTTCTCCCTTTCATCCCCAACCTTCTTGACCATAAAATGCACCTAGTGGATGGTCACACGATAAAAAATGATGAGTAGGGTGCGCCCCGCGCACCAGTTTTAAAGCGTCGGTGATTGACGCGCACCCTACAAAAAACATGTGACCATCCACTAGCGGGCATGGTCGCCTTCTCTATCCACGAAAGAGAAGAGAGCTTTATTGCTTTCTGGTGTGGCTCGAGAATTCTTTGAGACTCGAGCCACATGAAGGTTTTTGCTAATCGCTTATTTCGAGAGGTCTTTCCACAGGTACAAACCACTGACCATATTGTTAAAATACACGCCTTTGAGGTCATCACGCACAGGCAAGAAGCTGATGCCGCGTGGCAGCAGGATGAATGGCACTTGGTCAGCGCCGATGCGTCCAATCAGTTTGTAGAGGGCTTCGCGTTTGGCGGTGTCGGTGGTTTGGCGGGCTTGTTGGATGGCGCTGTCGATGGTTCTGCTCTCGAAGTTGGTGGCGGGCGAGTAATAACCACCGACCTTGGCAGAGCCGTAAAAGATTGGGATAAAATCGTCCGGATCGGGATAATCTGGACCCCAACCACCAACCGAAAGTGCCAGGCGGCTGGCTTGTTGATCTTGCAAGAATTGGGCAAACGCAATGACTTGCACCTCGAGATGGAATTTAGGATTGACGGCTTCAATACCCGCTTTTAAGAGTTCGGCAACGCGTTTGCGGGTGGTGTTGCCTTGGTTGTATTTGACAATTGCTGTAAAGCCAGTCTCCCAGAGTTTGCCACCGAAAGCTTTCTTGAAAAACCCTTTGGCTTTCTCGAGGTTAAATTGCGCCAGTGGAATACTTGGGTCGTAACCAATAAAATTTTCGGGCAGTGCCATTGTGCGGCGTTTGCCTTTGGTCAACAAGATTTCGCTGATGTGACGGTTGTAATCATAAGATGCCACAAAGCCTTTGCGAACGTTGATGTCGCCAAAAAAATTGGCGGGCATCCCTTTTTCGCTTAGTGCGCCACCGCCCAAAATCGCGGGGTCTTTGATGTTTTGATTCATGAAAATCGCTGAGGCGGTCAAGTTGGGCAGATCATCCATGACTTTCACGCCAGCGATCCCCTCGAGTTGCTTCAAACCTGGTCTTGAAACACTTGCACCAGCCGAGTCCGCGTCACCTTTTTGCAATGCCAAAATACGTGTGGCTTCCTCTGGCACAACTTGCAGAATCACATTCTCGAGATCGGGTTTGCCGCCCCAATAACCCGCGAAAGCCTTGAAAACATACTGTGTTTGGCTTTTGGAAATCAGTTGATACGGTCCTGTGCCCATCATGTTGGTGTTTAAAAACCCGTTGGCTTCTTGTAAATCCTTACCAATCCAGGCTTTCCAATCTTTTTCCGTGCCGCTCCATTCGCCGTTGGCGGCAGCATGTTTTTGACTGATGATGCCTGCCGCCGTGTAAGCCACCTTGTACGGCATTGAGGCATCGGGCAAGCTGAGTTTGAAAACAAGTTGTCCGCTCGAGTTACACGAAATCGCGCTAGCGATTCTGTCCCAGGTGATGGATTTATCGGCGCTGGCATTGTCTGTCGTGCCAAACATGGTCGTGCCAAGGATCACGCCGCCCCAAGAGTTGGGGTTATTCACAATCACCGCACGGCGGAAAGTGTATGCCGCATCGTCGCAGGTGAAGGTGTCGCTGTTCTGAAATTTGACGTTTTTGCGCAAGCTAAACGTCCAAGTTTTAGCGGCATTGGAAGCCTTGTATTCGGTTGCCAGCAGCGGCACGAGGGTTTTAATGTCCGCGCCTTTATAACCCAACAATTGATCGTAGACATTCTCAACCAACTGCCCTGAACCTGTGTCATACGCTTGACTGGGGTCTAGTGTGGCAGCAACATCTGGTATGATTTCGACAAACGCATTCTTGGGCGTGGCAGCCAGCGCCATTCCCAAACCAATCACCAACAACGGAGCAAGATATTTTTTCATACAGCCTCCTTAAGGGTTTTAAGTACGTCCAACTTAATTTTGATAGTTCTATCATCAAAATTAAGGCGAGCTATGCGAGTATGGAAAGTGTATCTCACGCGGAATTCTGAAATTCTGCTGCTTTTGGCAGAATGTAAGAATGGAGTCGGGAGATACTTAACGGCGTTTTTTCGGATCGAGCGCATCGCGCAAACCATCACCAACAAAATTCCAAGATAGAATCGTTAAGACAATAAAAAAACCAGGAATCAATACCCACGGACGATCCGTAAAACTCGAGAAACCACCTTGGGTCACGTCGTTTAACAACAATCCCCAACTCGAGTAAGGTTCACGAATGCCGCGACCAATAAAAGAAAGTCCGGATTCTGCAAGAATAAAACCAGGAATTGCCAGTGAGGCATTGACGATCAAAAATGAGGCATTGTTGGGCAGCATGTGACGCCCGATCACTCGAGCCTCCGATGCACCAAGGGCAATGGCGGCTTGGACAAAATCGGCATCGCGCATGGCAAGAATTTGCCCACGCATGACCCGTGCCAGACCGCCCCAGTTGATAAAACCAAGCATGACCACAATGCCGTAAAACACCAGAATCGGGTCAAGGTTTTGTGGCAGCAATGCCGTCAGGGCAATCAACAAGAAAATGTCGGGAATCGCTGCCAGAATTTCGGTGAAACGCATGATCAAATTGTCCAGCCAACCTCGGTAAAAACCAGCGATACCGCCCAGCACAACACCCAAAATATTAATGACCAAGGTCGAAATAATCCCGATGGTCAGAGAGATTTGTGCCCCGTACCAAATGCGGGTGAACAAATCGCGCCCGTAACCGTCCGTGCCAAGCAGAAAAACCTTTCCAGGATTATCAACTCCAAACAAATGCAAATCGCCAGGGATCAAACCCAAAAACTTGTAAGGCTCGAGCGGACGCCGCACAAATAAACGCAACGGATACTTGATTGAGCGATCCTCGAGATAGGTGGTTTGAAAAGATTCCTGATTGATCTCTCGTTTGCTGGCGTAAACGAACGGCAATGCGAATTGACCCGTTTCAGGATTAGAGAAGTAAATCCTGGTCGGCGGTTGATACTTGGTGATGTCCGTCGTGCTGTACTCCGCCATGCCGTAGGGCGCGATAAACGGCGCAAAAATTGCGCCCAAATACAAGACGCCCAAAATAAGCGCTCCAAAAATAGCCAGTTGATGCTTTTTAAATTGCGCCCAAACCACTTGCGCTTGAGATTGACCTCGAGCGGCAGGCTCGAGCGTTTGGTTTGAAGGTTTTGCGGCGGTTGTCATGAGGTTTACCTGTTGTTCCAGAGAAAGGTTTTGAGGCTCGAGCACCGACGAAAACTTACGGACAGGGCGCAGCAAGCAGCGCCCCTACAGTTCTACTCAAATCGAACTCGAGGATCGACCACCGCCAGCAGCAAATCGGAAATCAAATTGCCAAAAATTAGCAGCACCAACGTTAAGGCGATCAATCCTAGAAAAACGTATAAATCTTGCGAGTTAACGGAGGCGAGGAGCAGGGGCGTAATTCCGGGCCAGTTAAAAACCTGTTCGACAAAACCTGCGCCGCCCACAAGCGCAGGCAAGATACCGCCAATGTTTGCCACGAATGGCAGCAAGGCATTGCGCAGGGCGTGTTTGTAAACCACGGCGCGTTGCGACAACCCTTTGGCTTTGGCGGTGCGCACAAAATCGGCGTCCAAAAACTCGAGCATCTGTCCACGCATGAACCTCGAGAGTCCTGCGACGCCGATAATGGTCAGGGTCAGAATCGGTGCAACCGAATGCCAGAGCACGTCGAGGATTTGTTTGATTGGCGAGAAATTCTCGTTGCCCGCCGAGGTCATGCCGCCCAAGGGGAAAATCAAATTGCCGGTGGCGAATTTGAATTGCAGCAGCAAGTACACGACGATCAAGCCGAGAAAAAAACTGGGAAAGCCAAGAAAAATATAACTGCCAAAACTGAGGGTTTTATCGCCCAAACTGTACTGCCGAACTGCGCCGTAAACGCCGAGCGGGATTGCCAGCAGCCAGAGCAAAATAATATTTCCGACCACCAGCAGCAACGAATTAGCGATTCGTGGCGCGATCACTTCGATCACAGGGCGGTCAAAATCAAACGATGTTCCCAAATCTCCGCCGACCAAATTTCCCAACCAAATGGCGTACTGAACAGGCACGGGTTTATCAAGTCCAAAATGAGTCTCGAGCCTGGTGATGGTTTCGGGTTTGCTGCGAGGATCCATACGGCGCGTGTCCAGAAAATCTCCTGGTGCGGCTTGGACAATGAAAAATGCCAGCGCGGTTGCACCGATGAAGACTGGTATCAGGTTGAGCAGGCGCTTTAAAATAAAGGGCAACATGGTGTACCTCTGAAGCTCAAAGGGCAGTTAAATCTGCCCCTCGAGTTTGGTTTATTGGCTAACCCAGGCAAGCTCAAAGTAGTTGAGTCCAGTGATTGAATTCATCACGCCCTGCGGGAATTCACCGTGCAGACGGGCATTCCAGGCATTGTGGACGTTGGGCGAGATCAGATAATCCCAAGCTTGAGCGCCCGATTGAACATCTTGAATCTGATGGGTAATCGCTTTGCGTTTGGCAGTATCGAGTTCAATCTTGCCCCTGAAGTACAGGGCGCTGACTTGTGATTCCCAAGGCGCGAGGCATTTGCCTGACTTGTTAAAGGCGTGCAGGTTTGTGCCGCAAGGCTCGACGTTGTTGCCAAGCGGATAAACGATGCTACCATTGGCAAGCCCCAGCAAGATGGCGTCAAACTTGCGATCCTCGCCCTCTTGCAAAAGCGCCGCCACCAGGCTGTTGAAATCAATCGGTTTGAAATTGACTTTGACCCCAATCTTCTTGGCTTCGTCGGCAAAAATCTTTGCCATCTGCTCGCGGTTGTTGTTGCCCGCATTGGTGTTCAGGTCAAACTCGAGAATCTTGCCCGAACGATCTATCAACCAACCGTCGGAATTGCGTTTGTTGAAACCAACTTTGGCGAGCAATCCTTTGGCAGCCTCGAGGTTGTAATCAAACTTTTGCACATTGGGCGAAACCCAGTCCTTGAATGCCGCGTAGACGCTCGAGTAGGCTGGTGCGCCCAAGCCGCCAAGCACAATGTCTACCATCGCCGCACGGTTGGTCAGGTGGCTCATGGCACGGCGGAAGTTCACGTCCCTGAAAAGTTTTTGTTTGAACGGGTCAGATTTACGATTCCAGTTAAAAACAATCCATGAACTCGAGGCGGCGGGTCCAATGTTGGCACGCAAGACTGCTTTGAGGTTGCCGCCGTCAACAGCGCGTTTGATCTGCCCCAAAGCGTCTGCATTTGGCGGAACGTAAATATCGGTTTGTCCCGCCAGGAATTGCGCCAAGTCGGCGGTTAAATCTTTAACAATCAATTGCACATAGCCGTCTAGGTAAGGCAGTCCGTTGCCAGCCGAGTCTTTGTTCCATTCGGCAAAGTACGGGTTTTTTTCGACACTCAAACGCTCACTCGCCTTATAAGAAACGTACTTAAACGGTCCGCTCGAGATGATGTTCTCAGCTTTTTCCGAGAGCGTCCACATGGCTTTGATGCCCGCCGCGCCTTTGGCAGCGTACACAGGAGCAAAAACGTGGGCTGCCCAGGGTGAATAACCGACAGTCTCGAGGGCGGTGGCGCTGACGCTGGGGAAACTGATTTTGACGGTATCGGCATCGACTTTGGAAACCACCACGGGTTTATCGTTGATAAAAAAACTGTCGTAAGAGTTAGACCCAACATCTTCATCGGTGTGAATCTTAAAAGTTGTCACCCAATCGTCTGCCACAATCGGTTTGCCGTCCGACCATTTCATGCCTTTGCGAATGTTGAACGTCCAGGTCAATTTGTCCTTTGAAACCGTGTACGACTCTGCCATGTAAGGCACTTGATCGAGCGTGACCGGATCGAGAATGAAAAATCCGCCCGTGGCTGCCACCTGCCCAGGAATATTGCCCGTTTCGGCAGTGGTGAATGGGTTAAGCGTCTTGTGATCCGAAAGGTACGTCCAGCGCATCACACCACCCGTTTTGACCTCGGTTGGTTTGCTGGACGTCCATTTGCTTGACCAAACAAACGGTGCTGCCACGGCTTGGCTTCCCAGAAATAAACTGATTGCCGCGATTAAAGCTTTTTTCATGCGTCCTCCTTTTGAAACAACACTTTTAGGCGCTCTCGAGTCTCGAGAACTTGCTGATTGAATCCATTTTCAAAACGTTTTTAAGTCATTCCTGCTCCTCTCGAGGATGCTTGGATTCTTTGAGAATCAATTTCTTTACAGTGATTTAAAACTACGCCCAGACTAGATTGAATGTGTTTCAATGCAATGACATATAAAGCACAAGAGTTCATCATGTATTTTATATTGTTTTTGCATAGTTTTAGGTCTAACTCTTGAAACAAAAGAGTTAGAGTAACTTGTCAAACAAGTTTAAGAAGTGTAACAAATTTATGACAAGAATTTGGTGGTGGGTTAGTTTAGGATGTTTTCAGCGATTTCAAGATTATACCGATGAACAAATAACTTCAACCGCGCCACATGCAAATCCCAACACTTTGAAA
>JAYVRX010000110.1:0-4922 GCA_043775825.1 Deinococcales bacterium | reverse complement strand
TGGCGGCGAATCGGCGTTGTTCGAGTTGTTGTTTGGTGAGTTTCGGAGGAATCCAGGGCATGACTTATATTAAGCTAAAATTGCAGGGGTCAGTATATGGGCTGGGTTTGAATACCTCAGATGAACAAGAAGCTTTGCATTACCACTCGAACAATCATCAAGACTTCGATGCTCGAGTCAGTAATTACTTGCTTAAACACGATTTCGTTCAAGTTGAGCGAGTTGAATCTGAGCAATATTGCTTGATTACTTTTCACGCACCAGAGGCATTTTGTGCTTGCTCGAAGATTTACGACCCAATATTGAACAGTTGGTGGTACGCAATCCTGCTCAGTCGAACACCGAAAATGCCTGATGGCAGGAATGGAAATACGGTTTGGGGCACAGTCAAATAATCTGCTGCACCTAGGGGATGGTCTCAGACCATCCCCTTACGTCCTTAACATCAACCTCGCTCTCTCGAGATCGCTGGGTTCATCAATGTCAAACAACGCCAGTTCAGGAAACTCGAGCAGCGTAGTGATGTTTCTATTTTTTTCGATTAAAGGTTTTGCACCGTTCCCTTGCGTGCCGATGACCTCGAAAAAATGCCTGCTGAAAATATGCGGCGGGGCAATCACCAGACCCTCGCTGGTTGGGTATTGCGCAGCGACAATGCAGGGTTGCTCGAGGTTGGAATGTTGGAATGTTTCGAGTAATTTTTGGTACAGGTCGCTCGAGACAAACACTTGATCTGCCAAGGCGAACATTGCGCCGCTCACTTCAGGCTCGAGGACGCTGACGGCAGCCCGAAATGAAGTGCCGATGCCCTCGAGATACAAGTCATTTTGCACGAATCGCACGTTTAAGCCCATCAGTGCAGCTTGAATGTTTTCAGGCTCGCGCCCGGTCACGACCAGCACTTCAAAAAAACCTGTTGCCTCGAGAATCTGACGAACGACACGGCGCACCAGACTTTCACCGTTTAACTCGAGCAAGAGTTTGTGTTCTCCCATGCGGCTCGAAGCGCCTGCAGCCATCACGACGGCTGTGATTTTTGCTGTCTTTTCCATGCTCGAGTGTACGGTATTGACAAGCCCATGACCGAAATCTGAAAACTGTGGGAAACAATACTAAATGCTTGACAACGCGGTTTTTTGCACCTTAATTCATTGCTTTTCTCAGTAATTTCACGCTAGTATGAAAACTGTTCTAAAACCTCGAGCCTTCCCCGCCCAAACCTGGGAGGTTACGAAATTATATTTAGGAGCGTGGTTAATGTTCCCAGCCAGTTTCGAGTACGTTCGCGCCCACACCACCGACGAAGCGTTTGCCGCCCTGCAACAGCATGGTTTTGATGGACGTGTTCTGGCAGGTGGGCAAAGCCTGATTCCCGCGATGCGCTATCGCCTTGCCCGACCAGCGGTTCTGGTGGACATCAACCCGATCAAAGACCTCGAGTTTTTAAAAGAAGAGAACGGTTTTTTGCGGATTGGCGCGACCACCCGCGATGCCGCCCTCGAGTTTGCGCCCTGGATTCTTGAACGTTATAGCCTGATTACGGCTGTTTCCAAAGTGGTTGCCGACCCGATTGTGCGTCATATGGGAACAGTGGTCGGTAGCGTGTGTCACAACGACCCCGCTGGCGACTGGACGGCAACTTCATTGGCTTCCCGCGCCGTGATGGTCGTGCGTGGCAAGAACGGTTTGCGCGAAGTGCCGATTGACGAATTTCTGATTGATTCGTACACCACCGCCGTTGAAGAAGGGGAGATGGCGCTCGAGTTGAAAATCCCAACTCCCGACGCGCACACCCAAGGTTCTTACCAAAAAATTGAGCGTAAAGTTGGCGATTACGCGACTTGTGCGGCTGCCGTGCAAATCAGCCTGAATTCTGACGGTACGATTCGTCAGGCGGGCATTGCGATCACGGCGGCAGGTCCGATTGCCATGCGCGTTGCGGCTGGGGAAGCCATGCTGGTTGGGCAAAAACCGACGCCCGAGTTAATCAGGGCTGCTGCTGCCGAAGCGCCAAAGATTGCCAGCCCGAACGCCGATCAACGCGGCAGTAGCGAGTACAAGAAAGACATGACCCGCGTGCTTGTGGGTCGCGGCATTACGGAGGCTTTGCAACGTCTTGGGGTGAACGCATGAACGAGATTCCGGTCAGCATTAAAATCAATGGCAAGCAAGTTACCGCCACCGTCGAATCTCGGACGCTGCTGGTGCATTTTATCCGTGAGCAGGCGGGTTTGACTGGTACTCACGTCGGTTGTGATTCCTCGAGTTGCGGCGTTTGCACAGTTTTGTTGGATGGCGATAAACCTGTGAAATCTTGCACCATGTTCGCGGTCATGGCGCACGGGCACGAAGTCACCACCGTCGAATCGCTCGCGCCAGGTGGGGTATTGCACCCACTGCAACAAGCCTTCTGGGATCAACACGGCTTGCAATGCGGTTACTGCACCCCGGGCATGTTGATGACCAGCGTGGCGCTCCTGAAGCACAACCCGAACCCAACCGAGCACGAAATCCGCGAAGGGCTTTCGGGCAACCTTTGCCGTTGCACGGGTTACAACAACATTGTCAAATCCATCCAACAAGCCGCAGGTGTGATGAGCCAAGCCATCCCAGCCGCCGCAGACGATTAAAAACTCGAGTGACACAACTGACTGATTTTAACCCTCGAGCCTCATCACACCCAGGAGGACAGCAATGACAGCACCAACCAACGAGAAATTTGCAATGGGCAAAAGCATGAAACGCAAAGAAGACCCGCGTTTCTTGCAAGGAAAAGGCAATTACATTGACGACATCAACCTGAAGGGTCAGTTGTACATGGCGCTGGTTCACAGCCCGTACCCTCACGCCAACATCAAAGGGATTGACTCGAGCGCCGCCATGCAAGTTCCTGGCGCGGTGGCGGTTGTCACCAGCAAAGAACTCGATGCCTACAACGTTGGTTGGTTACCAACCTTCCACGGTTTAGACAAGCAAATGGTGCTTGCCAACGGTAAGGTCTTGTACCAATACCAAGAAGTTGCGGCAGTCTACGCCGAAACCCGCGAAGCCGCCTACGACATGGCAGAACTGGTCGAAGTCGATTACGAGGCACTCGAGGTGGTCAATACTCCGTTCAAAGCCATGAAGGACGATGTGATTTTGCGTCCTGACCGTGAGAGCAAAACCAATCACATTTACAACTGGAACGTCGGCGACTCGAGCGCCACCGATGCCGCGCTCGCAGCCAGCGATCACGTGGTCAAACAACACGTGGTGTTCCCGCGTTGCCATGCCGCGCCGCTCGAGCCTTGCGGCTGCATTGCCGAATTTGATGTCATGGGACGCCTGCAATTTTACGTGACCTCGCAAGCGCCGCACGTTTACCGCACGGCATTGTTCTTGGTGCTGGGCATTCCAGAAGATAAGATTCGCGTCATCTCGCCAGATTTGGGCGGCGGCTTTGGTAACAAAGTGCCAGTTTACCCAGGTTATGTTTGCGCGATTGCGGGCGCGTTGGTCTTAAAACGCCCCGTCAAATGGATCGAAACCCGCACTGAAAATTTAACCTCGAGTTTCGCCCGCGATTACCACATGGACATCGAAATTGGGGCGACCAAAGAGGGTAAGTTAACTGCGTTAAAAGTCAATACTGTTGCCGATCACGGTGCGTTTGATGCTGCTGCCGACCCAACCAAGTACCCTGCCGGTATGTTCGGCATTGTTTCAGGAAGCTACGATTTTCCTGTGGCATACGCCAATTTGGACGCGTACTTCACCAACAAACAACCAGGCGGCGTGGCTTACCGTTGTAGCTTCCGTGTAACTGAAGCCAGTTACCTGATTGAACGCGCGATGGACATTGTTGCCGACGAACTGAAGATAGACCCAACCGAATTGCGGCGCAAAAACTTTATCAGGAAAGATCAATTCCCGTACAAATCACCACTCAATTTCACTTATGACAGTGGCGATTACGAACACACGATGGATGTGGCGCTCGAGCGAATCGGTTACAAAGAACTGCTTGCCGAACAAGTCGAAAAACGCGCTAAAGGCGAACTGATGGGCATTGGCATCAGTACCTTCACCGAGGTCACGGGTGCAGGTCCAAGCAAGCATTTCGACATTTTGGGCATTAAAATGTTCGACGGTGCAGAAATTCGCATTCACCCTTCGGGCGCAGGCATCATCCGCACAGGCACAAAATCCCAAGGGCAGGGTCACGAAACCACCTGGGCGCAAATTGTTGCCGAAGAGTTGGGCTTAGACCCGCAAAACTTTCTGGTCGAAGAGGGCGACACCGACACCGCACCATACGGCTTGGGAACGTATGCCAGCCGCAGCACCCCAGTCGCAGGTGGCGCATTGGCACTGGCGGCACGCAAGATACGCGAAAAAGCCCGCAAGATTGCCGCTCACGTGCTCGAGGTGGACGAACGCGACCTCGAGTGGAAAGATTACAAATTCTCGGTCATGGGCGCACCCGGTAAAAGCATCACGATGAAAGAAATTGCTTTCGCCGCCTACACCAACCCTGGTGACAACGAACCCGGACTCGAGGCAACCCTGTACTACGACCCGCCAAACATGGTTTTTCCACACGGCACGTATATTGCCGTGGTGGACGTTGACCGTGAGACAGGCGAGACCAAAGTGCGACGCTTTTTAGCCATTGACGACGCTGGCACGATCATCAACCCAATGATTGTCGAAGGACAAGTCCACGGCGGACTGACCGAAGGTTTCGCCATTGCCTTCATGCAAGAAATTGCTTACGACGAAGCAGGCAACAACCTCGCCACCAACTTCACCGATTACCTTGTGCCAACCAGCCTCGAGAGTCCACACTGGGAAACAGGTCACACCGTCACCCCAAGTCCTCACCACCCGATTGGCGCAAAAAGTGTGGGTGAAAGTCCTAACGTTGGCAGCCCTGCTGC
>JAYVRX010000109.1:0-65847 GCA_043775825.1 Deinococcales bacterium | reverse complement strand
GGGTCACGGTTGGACCACGGGCAAAATCCACAACTTTGGCGTTCAGACCAAAGTTAACAAACGTCTCGTCAATGATTCGCGCCCGGTCTCGAGCGTTGCGGTCAAAGGCGGCGGCATCGAAGCTCGAGGCTTGAAACGGGTCGAGGAATGCCACGCCAGGCACTTGAATCGGAATTCCGCCCTGCAACGGCACGTCGCTCGAGATGATACGTTCGCCAACGTTCGAGTCGGCAATGCCTGGCGCGTCGGGTTTGGATTTTTCGCGCCTTGAGGCAATGTCAGCCAGTTTTTGAGCTTGCACCACTTTTTGCGCGGCACGCTCGGTTGGCGAAACCCACGGTGCACGTTCGGAGTCAAGTTGCACATCGGTAACTTCAAGCCCGTTAAATTCGCCGCGCATCAGTTTGTCCACATCTTCTCCGGACAAGGCATTGCCACCAGGCAAATCGATTTCAAACACCGCTTCAACCACATCATTAACCTTCGCTCGAGGTGCGCCTGCCAGACGGTTGGGGTCTTCCCAAACCAAGCCTTCAAGGTCGAGTTTGCCTTGAAGATCAATGGTTTTCATGGCAAGTTGCCGCTCGAGTTCGTCGAGGTCTGATTGCCACTGCGGAAGTTCGGGCAGTGCGTCGGTGCTGGCATTTTTCAGGGTTGCGGTCAGGTTCTCGGCAAAAGCCACCACATCGGCGTGATGTGGTTTCTCGAGTCTGGCAATCAGTTCGGGCCAGCCCGCAAATTGCCCAGTTCGTGATCTTAGCGCCTCGGCTCGAGCCAGAAGTTGCTTGTTGTTCTCAATACGGGTCGTGTGACGCTCGAGTTCTGTGGCAAGGTCGCCTGGACGAATGGGATTGTTCAGGGCTTTCAGTGCTGTTTCGCGTTCGCGCTTGTCGCGCCTTAAAGCATCTTCTAAGGTTTTGGCATCGAGTTGCAGGGTTCGGCGCACATTCTCGAGCGCCCTTGCGACTTGGGTCGAGCTGAGGATGCTGCCTGCAATGGTTTTTTGCGCGTCCCGAACAATTGGTTCTGCCCCCAAATCTTCGGTTTCGACACTGCCAGCCAGGTCTTTGGCTCGAGATTCACTGAAACCAGAAACGGTTTTGCGCCAGGCATTAACGTCGTCACGCAGCAATCCGAGCAGTTCCTCGTCTGCGCCAGTCACATTCTCGAGCGCCGCCTCGCAATCTTTGCGCCAGAGTTTGAGTTCGCTCGCCCCTGGGTAGAGGTTTTGCAATTCGTCTAAGTCTTTTTGGTGCGCCTCGAGCTGCCCACGAAGTGCCATGCTTTGTGCGGCACGACTGGCACTGGATTTGGCAATCGAATAACCCGTCTTGGCGGCTGTTGCGCCCTTCAACGCGCCAAGAGCGGAAAGCAGCGCAAAACCGCGCACAAAAGTTGAAAGTTTAAGGTTAAAAATAATTTCCAGACCAAAGCTGGCAACCACAACCGCCAGCAAAATACCCAGCCAAGGCACAGGACGCAACGGACGGGCAATACTCGAGAGAGTTCCCGCTAACTCTGGACGGTAAAGTGCGGTCACAAACAAGGCTGCCGACGCCAAAACCAAAACCCCAAGCAAAACCCGAGTCGAGGATTTGAATTGGGCTTTTGCCATTGAGACAAAGCCGTACATCACCAGTGGCAACGGGGTTAAGTACATGCCCAAACCGAGTGCGGCAAACAAGGATTTGTTCAGTCCTGCCATCGGATTCATTTTGATTGGCAAGAACACCGCGCAAGAAACCAAGATTGCCAAACCGAGCAACACCAAGCCAACCGCTTCAATGTCAATATGGCGCGATGTGCCAGCGTTTAACTTGGCGCTCGATTTTTTAGACCTAGCACGACGAATTTTCTTTGACGCAGACGCACTTTTTTGTGGTCTTTCGCCATCAAGAACGGAATTGTTCTCGCTTTTGGTTGCCATTCTGGAAATACTAACACACCAGAGAATGCGATGCTCGAGAGCACCAACACAATATGCTGTATTTTACCTCGAGATTTGGCTGCAAAACCGCAATCGATGGTGTTCAGTTTGGGATAGCATTCAGAACACCTAACAGGAGTTCAATCTCAAAATCATAATGCTCGAGTTTACGATTCAAGCACAACAACATCGCTAATTTCGGCTATCTGTTGAAGTTGCGCCATTAAACCTTCAATCGGTTTTTTCATGGCAAACCAAGTTTTGTGTATTTCTATCACCAGGTTCACGTTAGGGTTATCTTGATAAAGGTAAGTACCAGAGCGATGTTGATTGGGTGAAAATATGGCGTAAATGTTTCTAATTCTGCCTTCATCTTCTGACCATGCCAGCATTTCTGCATATTCTGAATTATTACTTTCAGCATGCTGTTTTAGCGTTTCATCATCTAAATACAACGGTAAATGTCCACTATACCATGTTTCAAAATTATAATGACCATATCTATTGTTGTTTTTATAGCTTTCTAATTTAATGTTAAAGTATTCGGCTATTTCTGCTATCGCACTTTCATAACTAACTTTACTGACAATTCCAAGATAAATTTCCAATTGATTTTCAAGATCAACTTTTAAATTTTGCAAAAAGTTATCAAAATTATCAAAGCGTGCAATCTCAGCAAAGTACAAAAAGCTTTTATCAGCAATTTCATCAGTCACATCGGGATCATCATCAATTACCACTACCGCTGGAGTTTCTAGAGTATTTTCTGCTCGGTAACCATAATCGAGACAAAGCGCACCATGACCATCTAAACCTGAAATAATAATCAGGCGTTCAGGATAAAAAGGATTTAACGCTTCTTTGGCTTTTAGTAAATCCTCATCACTATAGGTTGCTAAAATGTAATCACTAAAATAATTAATATAGTAAGGCAAATCTGGTCTTATTTCCGTAAAACCACAATCAAAACTAAATTTATCCACACCACTAATTCGACCATAGCGTACACTCCCGCCATTTTGCTGTTGCATTATTGCGCGGTAAGTATCTGGTAAGGCAAAACCAATTTTTGCCTCAAACGCATCCAACTGCGCCACACTTCTACCTTGACTATGTTCATCAAAGCCTTCAGATGGTTGCTTAACGAAGTTTTTAAATTGTTTGTTATTTATTTGCATGGTTTTAATAAAAACAGCATTTGACTTAAGTAACGTGAGTTCAGGTTAAGCCACAGTCAATTTCGTTTCTGAAATAGTATTCAGTCCAAAGCATCACCAACACTGATTCCCATGCGCATTTTAAAATGCAAGCCAAAGCCTTAAAATCTAAATTCGAGCGAAAGGAAAATATGGATTTCCCAGCCAACAAGCCAGAAAAACCAGGCTATACACTCGAGTTTTCCGACGGATTTGAAGGCAGTCAATTGGATCAAAACAAGTGGTTTCCATTCATGCTGCCGCATTGGAGCACGCTCGAGGATTCGGCGGCAAAGTACAGGCTCGATAATGGGTCGCTGAAATTGTTGATCGAACAAAATCACAAGTTGTGTTCCGCAGTCAACTCGACAGGCAGAGTAGAAAGGTCAACATGAGACACATTTGTGTTCTGCGGGTATGTCTGATCTGTGTGCTGTTCGGGGCGTGCCAAGCACAGCAAGCCAGTACACCTGAAGCGAATTTTTCGCTTCAATTGCCACCAGGGTCACAGCTCGGAATCCTCAGCATTTCCCAAGACAAACGGGTTGTGCTGCCTGCACCGAAACGTCAACCAGGTTACCGAATGCTGATGTTGTTCGCCCAAGGGACGGTGCGAGGTCCAATCTTCAAGGCTGTGCTCAAAGAACAACCCAATGGGAATTCTACCCTGTCTTATACGTTCAAAACAGCACCGCAAGGCAAGGATCGGTGGCTTGAGGTGTTTTTGTTTGATGGCAAAGAGTACGACCTGGTGGGACGCAACCGAGGAAATGCAGTACAAGGAACGCCGCTTGACCTGAGGTACTCACCAAAAGAATCGAGTGCGGGTCTGTACTTTTTTGCGCTGTCATTCACACAAACGCAATACCTTCAGGCGTGCAAAGCGGCTGGTGGACGGTTCAACGGAGCTTATTGTGGACCGAAATAAAAATGGCGCACCGAAATGCGCCATCCCTCCATTCATATCTCGAGCTTTAATCTTCGCCAAGGTACTTTTTACGCACCTCATCGTTTTTGGCAAGGTCACTGCCCGTCCCCGAAAGCACAATCTCGCCAGTTTGCAAGACGTAACCACGGTTGGCAATGCCAAGCGCCATGAGTGCGTTTTGTTCAACCAACAAAATCGTTTTACCAGCCGCATTTAAAGCACGGATGCTATCAAAAATGGTTTCCACAAAAAGCGGTGATAAACCCATGCTCGGTTCGTCCAACAAAATCATTTCAGGGTCAATCATTAAGGCTCGAGCAAAAGCCAGCATCTGTTGTTCACCACCTGACAACGTGCCGCCCAACTGTTTTTCGCGTTCTTTAAGGCGTGGGAAAATTTTGTAACTATTCTGAATTCGTTCTTCGATCACGTCTTTACCGTTAATCGAAAAAGCGCCAATCTCGAGGTTTTCACGAATTGTTAAACGCGGAAAAATCCGTCGTCCTTCTGGAACGTGTGCCATGCCCAGTTTGACAATATCGTGTGTGGGAACGGTATGAAGTGGTTTGCCTTTGTAAATCACTTCACCAGATTTTGGGGTTTTTAAACTCGAGATGGTACGAAGCGTGGTGGTTTTACCCGCGCCGTTACCTCCAATGAGCGTGACAATTTCGCCTTTGTTAACCGTGAACGAAATACCTTTGAGCGCATGGATCTGCCCATAAAAGGTATTCACATTTTTCAGCTCGAGCATCACCTCTGAAGGTTTATTGGTCATACAACACCTCCAGCACTGTTTGGCTCAGTTTTCTCGAGTCCAAAATTGCCTGCGGCAGCACCAGCGCCCAGGTAAGCTTCGATCACTTTTGGGTTGCTGCGCACGGCGGCGGGTAAACCCTCGGCAATTTTTGTACCGTAATCGAGCACGGTCACATTGTCCGAAATCGTCATAACCACGCGCATGTCGTGCTCGATCAAGACCACGGTAATATTGCCCTCGTCACGCAGACGACGAATCAGATGCTTGGTCTCCTCTGTCTCAAACGGGTTCATGCCTGCGGTGGGTTCGTCAAGCAAAATCAGTTTCGGGCTGGTTGCCAACGCACGGGCAATCTCGAGGCGGCGTTGCTCGCCGTAAGGCAGGTTGGCAGCGAGTTCGTTGCGTTTGGCGTCCAGACCGACAAAACGCAGCAAATCCATGCCGCGCGTAATGCTCGATTTTTCATCGTCACGGTATCGTTTGGTGTGCAAGATCGCGTCGATGTAGCGCGTGTTGCTGCGCACATGCCTACCCACCATGACATTCTCGAGTACGGTCATTGCACCGAACAACCTGATGTTTTGAAAGGTTCGGGCGATACCGCGTTCAACCACCTGATCCGGGCGCAAACCCACAATGCTCGAGTTATTAAAATTGATCGTGCCGCCGTCGGGTTGGTAAATGCCAGTGATCATGTTGAAAAACGTGGTTTTGCCCGCGCCGTTCGGTCCGATCACGCTGATGATGGCTTTTTCTGGAACTTGCAAGGTCACGTCGTTGACGGCGACCAGACCACCAAAGATTTTGCGTGCCGCGTTAACATCAAGAAGCATCAGTCGCCCCCCTGCATTGCGCCTTTTCCAGCGTGGGCATCGTCCACTTCAATATGCTTTCTTGAGGCTGGCACTAGCCCTTGTGAGCGGTAAATCATCATAACAATTAAAATAATGCCGTAAATAAGACGTTGATACTTGGAAACCTCGAATTGCGGTGGAAGTTTCAAGACACCACTCGAGCGTAAATTGTTTAGCTCAACCGCTAGCGTAGGCAACACGACTAGATTGAGGCTCGTGACCACGGCTGCACCGACCACCGCTCCACGAATTGAACCCAAACCACCTAAAACCACCATTGCCAGAACACTGATCGAAACGTTAACATCAAAAGATTCTGGTGAAACAAAACTTTGTTTGGCAGCATAAATAGCACCCATAATGCCAGCGAAACTGGCTCCAGTCGCAAAAGCGATCAGTTTTGTGCTGACAAGCGGGATACCCATCGCTTGGGCAGCAATTTCATCTTCTCGAATCGCCGTCCAGGCTCGTCCAATACGACTTTGATCGAGTCGGTTGGTGACAAACACCGCCGCGCCAATCACAAACAACACAATGCCGTAATACACCAGCGCCTGCCATTTGTAACCCTCAAAGCCTGGCGTTGCTATCGCGTTGGTTAAGCCCGCAAGCGGTTGCCCAATACTGGCAATACCTTGCGAACCGTTGGTCGCACCGCCAGGATTGTTATTGGCAATGACCCGAATCACCTCGCCCAAGCCTAAAGTAACAATCGCCAAGTAATCGCCTTTTAGACGTAATACTGGCAATCCCAGCAATACACCAAACAATGCTGCCACCATCACAGCCACAATGGCGATCAGAAAAAAACCGTTTTCTGGAAGTTGCCAACCAAATAACGTCGTGGCTTGGCTCGAGCCAAAAATTGCCCAAAGGTATGCGCCCACCGCAAAAAAGGCAACATAACCCAAATCGAGCAAGCCCGCGAAACCAACAACGATGTTTAAACCCAGAGCAAGTGCCGCAAAAATTGCAATTTGAGTAACAATATCAATATTATAAGTGTTTTGAATACCAATTAGTGGAATGCCAACAAATAAAACAATAATACCCAATACAATTTGCACCCATTTATTCATGGGAAGACTAACAATAAAGTACAAGCTGGCAATAAAAGCTAAAAATATAATGCTATCTAAAAATCCTGTAGTTTTAAACACGAAAAACTTCAACAAAAAAGTGACAACCGCATAAATCACAATTGGAACGGTAAAATCTCGAGCTGCTTTGATTTGAGTCATACTTTCTCCGATACTTTACGACCCAACAAACCAGAGGGTCTAAAAATCAAGATCAAAATCAATAAACCAAAGGCAATAATATCTTTATAATCGGGGCTAATATACTGCGCCGCCAGTTGCTCGAGTAAACCCAGCACCACACCGCCAAGCATTGCACCAGGAATACTGCCGATCCCGCCAAGCACGGCAGCCGTAAAGGCTTTTAGACCTGGCAAAAAACCGCTGTACGGATTGAGCGTCCCAAATTTTAAAGCGTAAAGCACGCCCGCAACGCCGCCCAAAGCGCCACCAATCAAGAAGGTCACAGTAATGATACTGTTGACATTAATACCCATCAAGCTCGAGGTGCTTTGATCTTGGGCAACGGCGCGAATGGCGCGACCCGTTTTGGTGTAATTCACAAAATATGTCAAACCCGCCAGCATGATTGCGCCAACCACAAAAATGGTCAAGGTCGTGTTCGAGATGGTCGCCCCACTAATTAATGGGTGCGTAACCGCAAAAAAGTCTCGTTCGTTGCCCTTGATGTAACTTGGAAATGGGCGATTAAAATTTCCGAACAGGCTTTCGACCAGACGCACAATGTCTTGTAAAAATAAACTCATACCGATGGCGGAAATCAGTGGCACGAGCCTTGGCGCACCCCGTAACCTGAGTGGTCGATACGCCACCCTTTCGACGGTGACGGCAAGCATGCCAGACGCCGCCGCGCCGACGGCTAAGGCAAATACGAGTTGCAGCAGTGGATGCCAGGTGGTTTTGGTCAAGACACCCAGTAACAATTCGACGCCGACAATGCCACCGAACATAAAAATTTCTGAGTGGGCAAAATTGATCAGCTCGAGCACGCCATAAACCATGGTGTAACCGAGCGCGATAACGGAATAGACCAATCCAAGTGCCAGACCGCTGAGCAGGGTTTCAATAAAGAGCTGCATTCGTCTGTATCATCACTCCCCTCTTGATTGAAGTTCGGCTTTTGAATCCCGAACGAACGTTAGGTTCTTTGTGGTTATCGATACATTTTAACACGCTAGGGCTTTGCCACATCAAAAGCTCGAGCTGCGTTGAGGTTCAAACAAGACCAACGGAAATAGAAAGCCTAGCAATCACCCTCGAGCAGCACAGCCACCTCGAGTTTGAATGTCTTTTATTGGCTTGCGATTTTGAAGACTTGAGCTTACAAAAAACTCGAGCCTAACAAAATGAGGGGTGGATTTCCCACCCCTCGAGATCAGTCTAAATCGAGATTACTTCATCTCGGGTTCTGGAGCATTGAAGGTAATGCTCTTGATGACTTTGTTGTCGTTGTACTTTGGTTGAGCGGCGACCACCACGTACTTGGCAACTTTCAAATCGCCACGTGCGTTTAGTGCAATTTTACCAGTGACACCGTTAAAGGTCACATTACGAACTTGTTTAGCGACGTCCAAACGTTCTGGTTTTGCACCATTGCTGGCTTTAAGGGCAGCAGCAATTGCTTTGATCACAACTCGGGTAGCGTCGTAACCGTAGGCGCTGTAGCCTTCTGGGTCTACGCCGTACTTGGTCTTGTACTTCTTAGCAAACGCTTTGGCGGCTGGCAAGAGGTTGATTGGCACAGCAGTTGTGGTGAAGTAAATGTTCTTCATGTTGTCAGCGCCAGCGGTATTCTGAAGGTCTTGACCGTCGAAACCGTCGCCACCGACGAGCGGGGTGTTAAGCCCAGCTTGACGAAGTTGCTTAAGCATTGGAGCAGCCTCGGTGTAGATTGCACCGAAGTAAATGGCGTCTGGCTTGTCGGCTTTGGCTTTGTTGATAAACGAGCTGAAATCAGTGTCGGCAGCTTCCTGACCAGCTTCGACCAAGACTTTTGCGCCCAATTGCTTGGCACGTGCAGCGAACGCGTTCGCAATGCCTTCGCCATAAGCGGTCTTGTTGTTCAGGACGTAAATGCGCTTGGCTTTGAGGACATTGACCACGAAATCAGCGCCGACTGGTCCTTGCACGTCGTCACGACCACAAATACGGTTGGTGACTTGAGCGGTGGACAAACGGTCTGTGACACGCGGGTTGGTGTTGGCTGGGCTAACCATCGTCAGGTTGACTTTGGCGTAGACTTCGCTTGAGGGGATTGCCACGCCCGAGTTGAGGTGTCCGACAATACCCATGATTTCTGGGTCATTGATCAGACGGTTTGCGTTGGCAACGCCGACGTTGGCTGTTGCTTGATCGTCTTCTGGTTGGTAAACAACTTTGTAACCGAAGGCTTCAATCAGGCGCTTCTCTTCGGAGATTGCCATTTCTGCGCCGTTCTTAATGGCGGTTCCAAGATTTGATTGACCGCCCGAAAGTGGGGTCTGGCTGGCAATCTTGATCGTGCCTTTGGTTTGAGCGTCCGCACCAACGAACACACCTGCCGCTAAGGCTGCCGTTAACAAAATACGTTTCTTCATCCCTTACTCCTCCTTATAGCATTTGGGTTTTGAGCACGTTGGCTCTTTTCCCGTTTTTTGATTCCGTGAAATCATAAAGATTGCATACAACCCTGTCAACGCCCCCTGCACCAAAACCTGAACAATCTTCACCAAAACCTTCATGAGACAGCCCTTTGTCACATAATCTCGAGATACCTGTTCAGTTCCCATTCGTGAACCGTAGCCGCATACAGACTCCATTCGGCACGTTTCGCGTCCAGAAAGTGATCAAAAATGTGATCGCCTAAGGCGTCGCGGATGGTGCGGTCAGACTCGAGTTCGTCGAGCGCTTCACGCAAAGTCCCAGGAAGTGTCTTGACTTTATGGCGGCGCTTGTCACGAACGCTCATGTCGTCAACATCGCGTTGAATCGGTGGCGGTGGCTCGAGTTTTTCCGAAATGCCGTGTAAGCCAGCCGCAAACATGGCTGACAAAGCCAGGTACGGGTTGCAAGTGCCGTCAGGCATTCTCAGTTCGGCTCGAGTTCCCGCACCGCGCCGTGCTGGAACGCGAATCATGGCACTGCGGTTGCTGGCGCTCCAGGCGATGCTGGCGGGGGCTTCAAAGCCTGGTACAAGGCGTTTGTAGGAGTTGACCAGCGGATTGGTGATCGCCACCATGCCCTGAGCGTGCTCGAGAAGCCCGCCGATAAACGACATGGCGGTATTGGAAAGTTGAAATTCGCCTTTGGGGTCAAAAAAAGCGTTCTCGCCATTTTTAAATAAACTCAAATGCGTGTGCAAACCAGAACCGTTGATGCCCGCCACGGGTTTTGGCATAAACGTGGCGTGCAAACCATGCTCGAGCGCCACGCGTTTGACCACGAACTTAAAAGTCGTGATCGAATCGGCGGTGCGCAGCGCCGTATCGTACTTAAAATCAATCTCGTGCTGACCTGGTGCGACCTCGTGGTGTGCCGCCTCAACCTCGAAACCAAGCTCGAGCAGCACGTTCACCATATCGCGGCGGGCTTCCTCGCCACGGTCTATCGGCGCGAGATCGAAATAACCCGCCGCATCGTGCGTGATGGTGGTCGCCGTGCCCTCGGGTGAGCGCTGAAACAAGAAAAACTCGAGTTCAGGACCTGCAAACACGCCCTCAAAACCCATTTTTTTGGCTTTATCGACGGTGCGTTTTAAGGCTGCCCTGGGATCGCCCAGAAACGGTTTACCGTCGGGCAGCGCAATATCACAGACAACTCGAGCCACCCGACCACGTTTCGCATCGCTGTCCGAAAAGGCTGGAAAGACCCGAAACGTCTCGAGGTCAGGCTGAAGCAGCATGTCAGATTCTTCTTGACGGGTAAAACCTTCGATGCTTGAACCGTCAAACATGATGTTGCCGTCCAAAGCTTTTTCAAACTGCGAGACTGGCACTTCGACGTTTTTGGCAACACCGAGCACATCGGTAAATTGCATTCTCAAAAAACGCACGTTTTCAGCCTTTAAGGTTTTCAGGACTTCTGCTTTGCTGGTGGGCATGGAAATTCCTTTCTTCTAGGGGCGTTAGAGTTGATTCGGAATTCATATTTTTTTGATCAAACCCAAAAGAGGCAATCATACTTGTTCCCTCTCATCCCCAACCCTTCTCTCCGAGGAGAGAAGGGAGTTTAAGTGTTTTACACGTGGGAAACTCGAGTTTCTGGATTGGGTCTGACTTCATCTGACAATACGCCCAAATCATGTTTAACCTTTAACGACGATGTTGACCAATCTTCCAGGCACGTAAATTTCTTTGATGGTTTGTTTGCCTTCCATCAAAGCACGAATGCTCGGAACAGTTTTTGCCAAGGCGATTGCGGCGTCCTGCGAAATTCCAAACGGGGCTTCTACTTTGCCGCGCAATTTACCTGAAACTTGAATCACCAATTCAAACACGTCCTTAACTATTTTGGCTTCATCAAAAGCAGGGAATGACTCTAGGTGAACGCTGCTCGAGTGACCTGATGCTTTCCAGAGTTCTTCCGCCAAATGCGGGGCATAGGGCGCTAAAATCAAATTGAACTTCTCGAGGGTTTCATGCCAGAGGGGCGTGTTATGAAGGCTCGAGCGTTTGGCTTTGCCAAGGAAATTGCTAAATTCCATCATGGCAGCGATGGCGGTGTTGAATTTGAAGTTCTCGGTGTCATCGCCCACTTTTTTAACCGTGTAATGCAAGTTGTACTCGAGGTCGTTGAGGCTGAGATTTTCGGCTGGTTCGGTGGTGCTGGGTTGCTCGAGGAACAAATTCCAGATGCGACCCAACCAGTTCGCCAGACCATTCACGCCTTTGGGCGCCCAAGGTCCGCCAGCCTCCCAAGGTCCAATAAATTGCAAATACAGGCGCACCGTGTCCGTGCCGTACTCTTTGACCAGGTCGTCGGGGTCAACCACGTTGCCTCTGGACTTGGACATTTTCTCGTTGTCTTCGCCCAAAATCAAGCCTTGATTTAAAACTTTTTTGAACGGCTCACCAAAATCAATCAAACCCAAATCGCGCATGGCTTTGGTCCAAAAACGGGCGTACAACAAATGTAAAATCGCGTGTTCGATGCCGCCAGAGTACAAATCGGCGGGCAACCATTTTTTGACCATCTCGCTATTGATCGCGCCGCTCGAGTTCTTAGGGTCTAAATACCTGAAAAAGTACCAACTCGAGTCCACGAAAGTATCCATCGTGTCCGTGTCACGCATCGCAGCACCACCGCACTTTGGACAGGTGCAACGCTGCCAATCTTCGAGCAACTTTAACGGGCTTTGACCCGTCGGTAAGAATTCGACGTTTGAAGGCAACAAAACCGGCAAGTCCTCTTCTGGAACGGGTTGTTGACCGCAGGTATCACAGTAAACAATTGGAATTGGTGTGCCCCAATAACGCTGCCTCGAGATCAACCAATCGCGCAGGCGATACGTGGTTTTGGCTTTTGCCACACCCAGTTTCTCGAGGTCACGAATGATTGGCGCAATCATAGATTTGCCAGACTTTTGACCGTTAAATTGCCCAGAATTGACCATAATGCCGTCACCAGCATAAGCCTCGGTCATGGTGTCGCCGTCGAGTTCCACGCCTTCGGGTTGCACGACCACACGAATGTTCAAACCAAACTTTCGCGCAAACTCAAAATCGCGCTGATCGCCGCTCGGCACGCCCATGATCGCACCCGTGCCGTAAGTCACCATCACGTAATCAGAAATGTAAATTGGCACATCCTCGAGCGTCAACGGATTCTTGGCGTAACTGCCCAAAAAGACACCCGTTTTTTCCTTACCTTCCGCCGTGCGGTCAATCTCGGAAGTTTTAGAGGCTACCTCCTTGTACGCCACCACCGCCTCTCGAGCCTCTATGGTGGTTAAGGCATCCACGAGTGGGTGTTCGGGAGCAATCACCATAAAGGTCGCACCAAAGACCGTATCGGGGCGCGTGGTGAAGACCGTGATATTGCCGCTAGCGGTTGCAAAATCAATCTCTGCACCCACCGACTTGCCAATCCAATTTTGCTGCATGACCCGCACGCGCTCGGGCCATTCGATACCATCAAACTCGAGCAACTCCTCGGCGTACTTGGTGATTTGCAAATGCCACTGCGACATCAAACGACGTTCGATCAACGCGCCAGAACGATCACCGCGCCCATCAATCACCTGCTCGTTCGCCAAAACCGTCTGATCCACAGGATCCCAATTGACGAACGATTCCTTTTTGTACGCCAAACCCGCCCTGTAAAACTGCACAAAAAACCATTGATTCCAACGGTAATACTCGGGGTCGCAAGTGCGCAATTCGCTGTTCCAGTCAATCATGCTGCCCATCAACTCGAACTGGGTTTTCATGTGCTCGATATTTGCATTTGTCCAAATGGCGGGATCAATGTTGTTCTTGATCGCCGCGTTCTCGGCAGGCAGTCCAAACGCGTCAAAACCCATCGGGAAAAACACGTTAAAACCCTTCATGCGCATAAACCTGGCTCGAGTATCGGGCACGGCGGCGCTGTACCAATGCCCGATATGCAAATTGCCAGATGGATACGGGAACATCGTAAAGGCGTAATACTTGGGCTTCTTGCTCGAGAAATCCGTGTTGTACAAACCCGAATCGCGCCATTGCTGTCTTAAACGCGGTTCGACCTCTTGAGGGTTGTACTTTTCGATGCGACGGGTGATGGTATCGGTCATAAAAACTCCTTGCTCGAGATTCAAATAAAAACCCCTGGTCTTAAAACCAGGGGAAACGAACCAATGCGCTAACTTACGCTTGGCGGCTTCCCGAATTGTCTAGTCCAGAGTGGATCATGGGGCTAGTCTAAAGGTTTAACGAGATGAGGTCAATAATGGATTTGGCTAACCTACACAAAATTAGCAATTGTCCTCGCCACCCTCATCCCCAGCCCGCAAGCAGGAAGGGAGATTTAGGTCTATCTCGAGAAGCCGATGTATTGCTTTCAGGACAGCTAAAATTGTATGAAAGTAGATCAAATTTAGGCGCATTCAAATTAGCTCGCTTCAAACTCGAGGCAAAAAATGATTTATACTTTTCCCATGTCCCGCACAGGTTTAAATCAAAAAGTAATCGTTAACGCTGAAGGTCAAATTTGCATTCCTGTTGAATACTGCGATGTTCTGGGCATAAACGAGAGTGACGAATTGATTTCGTCTTTAGAAGGCGATCAAATTGTTCTCCAAACCCGTCAATCACTTGCGAAACGATTGCGTGGAATACTCAAAGAAGATGACGCTCGAGATTTGACTTCAGAATTGCTTGAGGAACGCTGTGAACGAGCAAAAAGAAAAAACTTTTAACGTCCTCGAGGGTCAAAACGATCACGCAGACCATCGCCCAAAAGATTTAAACCAAGCACGGTAATGGCAATAATCACACCAGGGAAAATGGTTGCCCAAGCCGAATTGTAAATAAAAGTTTGCGCGTCAAACAGCATCCGACCCCAAGAGGCTTGCGGTGGTTGCGTTCCCAAACCCAAGTACGATAGCGCAGCCTCCGCCAGAATCGCCACGCCAAACGCGAACGTACCTTGCACCAACAGCGGCGCGGCAACGTTGGGTAAAATGTGCCGCCACAAAATCCTGGCATTAGAAACACCTAACGCCCTGGCAGAATCAACATACTCGAGGTTCTTGACGCTTAAGACACCAGCCCTGGTCAAACGCGCAAAAGTGGGAATACTCGAGATACCAACGGCAAGCATGGCGCTCCAAACGCTGGGACGAAACGCGGTTGAAATCAGCAGCGCGAGCAAAACTGTTGGAAAAGCGCTGGTGGCATCAAGGATTCTCGAGATGATGTCGTCAAGCAAACCACCGAAAAAACCTGCGAGCGAACCGAACAGCAACCCAAAACTCGAGCCGATGCCAACGCTGATGATCCCGACCAGAACGCTGGTGCTCGCGCCACGCAGCATTCTGGATAAGGTATCACGCCCAAAATTGTCTGTGCCGAACGGATGCGCGAGCGATGGTGGCACGAGTTGCGCAGCGAAATCTTGGGCATTGGGTGGATACGGCGTCCAAATCAAGCCAAGAATTGCGCACAAGATCAGAAAGCCAAAGACCAACCCACCAAAAACCAGATTGAATTCGGGCTTGCGGGTTGTTTCAGGCTCGAGGTTTTTAGTCATAGCGAATCCTTGGATCGAGTGCGCCATACAACAAATCAACGATCAAATTGATCAGCACGATCATGACAGCGATGCTAAAAACAACACCTTGCACCAGTGGAAAGTCACTGTTTCGGACGGCACTTAAACCAAGTTTTCCAAGACCATTCAGGTTAAAAACACTCTCAACAATTATTGCCCCCGCCAACAATTGCCCAAGTTGAATACCCAGCAAGGTCAAAATTTGAATCGCAGCATTTCGCAGCACGTGCTTATTGATGACGACAGACTCGAGCAAACCCTTGCCGCGAGCAGTTCGTACATAATCTTGACCCAGCACCTCGAGCACGCTGGAACGAACCATACGCACCAAACCAGCCGCTTGCCCGAGCGCCAAGGTCAACACGGGCAGAATTAAATTGCGAATGGCAGCAATCGGGTTTTCAGACCAAGCTACGCTGCTCGAGACGGCAGGCAACCACCGAAGGCTGACGGCAAACAGCAGAATAAAAATCAGTCCAAGCCAAAAACTGGGAATAGCTAAACCAATTTGGGTCAGCAGCACTGTGCCAAGATCAAAAACCGTGCCTTTGCGCCGTGCGGCAAAAATACCAGCAGGCAACGCGATTATCAGCGCCAAGATGCTCGAGGCGAGAATCAATGGCAAGGTGACTGGCAGTCTGGTCAGAATCAAATCTTTGACTGGTGCGGACAATGACGTACTCTGCCCCAGATCACCTCGAGCCAAACCAAGAATCCAACGTACAAAACGCTCGAGTGGCGGCTTGTCAAGCCCGAGTTGTTCGGACAATACTTTGTACTGCGCGGGATCGTTGTTTAACCCAATAATTAACTGCACAGGATCACCAGGTACGATCAACAACGCGCTAAACACCATGACCGCCGCCAGAAAAAGCGTAATAAACGCAGTTAAGATTCGGCGCACCAGAATTGAGACGCTCACCAAAAAAGTGTAACTCGAGGAACGGCAAAAGCACCAGTTGACTAGCCTCAAAGTTTGCGTTCCAAAGCAATCTCGAGCAAGAATAACGCATGAAAACAGCATTTTTGGGCTTGGGCATTATGGGCTATCCGATGGCGGGACACCTTTCCAAAGGGTTTGAAACCCTGATTTGGAATCGCACGAACACCAAAGCCGAATCACACAGCATCGAATACGGCACGCACAACATCTCGAGTTTTGCAGAACTCTCAAGCGTGGACGTGCTGTTCACTTGCTTTCCAACGTCAAAAGAAGTGCTCGAGGTTGCACCCAAAATTCTCGAGGTGGCAAAAACAGGTTTGGTCTGGGTAGATTGCACCAGTGGCGACCCTGCCAGCGCTCGGGAATTATTTAAGATGCTCAAAGATAAGGGAATGTTTTACCTGGATGCACCCGTTTCTGGCGGCGTGGCAGGCGCGGTCAACGGAAAGTTAACGGTCATGGTTGGTGGCGATGAACCCGTGCTCGAGCGAGTCAAAACCGTGATTGAAAGCTTTGCTGCCAAAATTGTTTACTGTGGTCCGAGTGGCGCTGGAATGGCGGTTAAAGCCGCCAACCAAGCGCTGTTGGGCGTGAATATTCTGGCATTGTCCGAAGTTTTACTCGGACTCGAAAAAGCTGGAGTTCGCACCAGCACCGCGCTTGACGTGATTAACGCCTCGAGCGGACGGTCAAACGTTAGCATGAATTTGTTCCCAGAACGCGTGGTCGGACGCAAATTTCCAGCCACATTTGCACTGGGCTTAATGGCAAAAGATGTGCGGATTGCATCACAGGCGCTGCGTGAAGCTCGAGTTCCATCACCGATCACCAGCCTGACCGAAAACCTGCTCGAGATTGCGCTACGTGAACTTGGCAGTGACGTGGATCATGTGGCGGCGGCACAACTGCTCGAGCGTTGGGCAGGGACAGAATTGGGCATTGAAGAATAGAGAATAACGATGAAAGTGCTAAAATAACCCTCAAGGCACGAAATTTGAACCTGAACTCGAGAAAGGAAAGCTCATGACTCAAACTACGCAAATCACACTTAACCAAGCGCTCGAGATCGTCGAATCTCTACCTGTTGACGACCAAGTTTCTTTGCTAAAAATTCTACAAAAAAAACAAAAAGTCAAACTTCACAAGGAGTTCATAGCAGGCGTCAAACGAAGCGAACGCGATTTTACTGAAGGACGTTTTGTCAGTGGGGACGCCAAAACAATAATGGAAGCCTTGGTCAAGTGAGAATCCTCAGATTCTCAAAACACTTTGCAAAACGATTCAAAAAACTTTTACGCAAAAATTCTCACATTCAAGGCAAAGTTTTACAAGTTTTGGAATTCTTACAGCAAGATCCGTTTACGCCATCACTGGAAACACACAAACTCAAAGGAGAGCTGGAGGGCAAATATGCTTGCTCGGTAGCTTTTGATTTGCGAATCGTATTTGTGTTTGAAATCAGTTTGAAAACCGAGCTAGCGCCCATTTTACTGCTGGATATTGGAACTCACGACGAAGTCTATCCCTAAATTTAACAGTGGCTTTAGCGTTGAGTAGGAGAAAAATTGGGAATCGAGCTGAGTAAAAGCGCAAAGGCTTTAGACTAAAACATGAACATTTTAGTGATTGGTGGCACGCAATTTGTCGGACGGCATCTGGTCAACGTGGCACTCGAGCGCGGGCATACGGTGACACTTTTTAACCGTGGCAATCGCAATCCATTCCCTCAACTCGAGACGATCAAAGGAGATCGTGACCCCGACAAAGGCAGCGGACTGGAAGCCTTAAAACACCGCAATTTTGATGCGGTGATTGACCCAAGCGGTTACGTGCCAAGAATCGTTAGAGCCAGCAGCGAACTTTTAAAAGACCACACCCCGCATTACACTTTTATCTCGAGCATCAGCGTTTATGCGGGTTTTGAACAACCCACAGCCGAGGACGCACCACTGGCAAAGCTCGAGGATGAAACCGCTGAAGCTGTCACGGGCGAAACTTACGGCGGTTTGAAAGTCTTGTGCGAACAAGCCGCTGAAAGTGTGTTCCCAGGACAAACTTTAAACATTCGCCCTGGTTTGATCGTGGGCGAATTTGACCCCACAGACCGTTTTACCTACTGGGTCGAACGCCTTGCTCGAGGCGGCAAAATACTTGCCCCTGGAACGCCAAACCTCGAGACTCAATTTATTGATGCGGCTGACCTTGCCACTTGGACGATTCGCATGATTGAACAGAAGACCACCGGAATTTTCAACGCCACCGGCAACACCACCACCATTGGGCAGGTGCTCGAGACGATCAAAACCACGCTTAAGGCAGATGCGAGCTTTGAATATATTCCCGACGCATTCTTGCTCGAGCACAACATCAACCCGTGGATGGGCGAACACAGCCTGCCATTGTGGATTCCCGCCAAAGAAACCGAAAGTTCCAATTTCGCTCGAGTTCCGATTCAAAGAGCCTTGGAGAAACACTTGGGTTTCCGACCACTTGAGTACACCATTCGGGACACGTTTGAATTTGTGAAATCTCGAGGGACGGATTACGTTTGGAAATCTGGTTTAACCCCAGAAAAAGAACTCGAGTTGCTCGAGGCTTGGCAGCAAACCAAAGTAGTATGAATGGTATGGTTTTAAATCAACAAAGCACAAGAGGAGTTTCATGAAAAAAATTATTCTTGGTTTGGTCTTAATGGCTTCTCTCGCGGCTTGCGGTGGCGGTGGCGGAAACCCGACCTCAAACGCCAACCTGACATTCTCGAGCGCAACAGGTGGGTACAACGGAAGTTTAGAACCGATCACCAGCAATGTCACAGTGGTTAATCTTATCGTCACAACCACACAAGGTTCGGGCGCAAGTAAACGCGTGTTTGGCGTTTCTTTACCGCAAAATAGCCGAGACGAAGGCGTCACGTATGTCATCAAAAACGTAACCAACGCAAGTCTGACCTACAGCGAAGGTGACCCAAGCACTGGCAAAATCTGGAGCGTAACTGGCGGCAGCATTAAAGTGGTTCGCAAAAGCGGTAGAACACTGATTTTTGAATTGATTGGCGTGACGTTAGGGAAACCGACAAATGACACCAGTCCTTCTACTGGATCAGTTACTGTCAATGGAACAATTGGCGGGGATTCAATTACACCTTTGCTTTAATCCAAAAACGCGTTGGAGATCTGGGGAATGGTCTAAGACCATTCCCTACGGTTTTATAAAAATTCGCTGATGACTTGATTCAAAACCCATAAACCATTGGTCGTGGCACGAACAAATTCACCTTCAAACTCGAGCAAGCCTTGAGAAACCAGTTTCTCGAATTGTGGGGCGAAATAATCTGATGCGTTTAATCCTGCCCGAATCGAAATATCGGACAGATTTACGCCAGAAAGCAATCGCAATCCTGAGAAAAGTGCGTCGGTCACAAACGATTCTTTCGTCACGGCTTCAATCTCGCCGCGTTCGCCAGTCAACCAGTTTGAAAGGTGCGGGTTGGTGCGACGATAGGCAATGACTTGTGACTCGAGCGGTACATCTTGGGTTTGATTCTCGAGGTTTGGGTAATGCCCCGCCGCGCCAGCGCCCAAACCGTAGTAAAAACGGTTTTGCCAGTAGGCAATGTTGTGACGCGATTCAAAACCTGGTTTGGCATGGTTGGAAACCTCGTAACGCGCCAAACCGAATTCGGCAAGTACAGATTCGGCTAGCTCGAGCGAGCGTTCTTCGTCTTCGGCACGGACTTTAATGCCTGCCCGAAAAAAGGCTGTGCCCTCCTCTATGGTCAGGGTGTAACAACTGATGTGCTCGAGTCCCAACGCGCCGAGCGTGCGCAAATCTTGTTCGACATTTTGCCCTGGGACAGCCGTGATCGCGTCACTGCTGACCTGAAAACCAGCACTGAGCAGCGTCTCGAGTGCTAAAAGTGCTTGTTTGGCGTCGTGGGTGCGACCTAGAAATTTCAGCACCGAATCTTGGGTACTTTGCACGCCGACACTGGCACGTGTGAAACCAAGTTCGCGCCAGAGTTTGGCTCGAGCTGCGTTGACCGTTCCAGGGTTAACTTCGAGTGTTGATTCAAGGTTTGCCCAACCGAAATACTTGCGAATAGTGCTAGCAAGGCGCTCGAGTTCATGGTCACGCAAGAACGAAGGCGTGCCACCACCAACGTATAAAGTCGTCAATTCGGTGCCACCGTATTGTTCGGATAAGACTCGAGCATCGCTCTCGAGTTCGGTCAAATACGCCTCGACCAAGCCAGCCCGCCGCTCGAGCACGTGAAAATCGCAGTACGGGCAGATGGCTGGGCAGAATGGAACGTGGACGTAGAGGTGAGGAATCAAAGTGAGTGTATTTTCGGCTGATGAATCGATTCTGGCAAGGGGCGTATTCACTGCCACCGTATTCTTCCTTCAGACTCGAGATTCCTCAATTTCTCGAGCGCTTCGGCAATCAACGGAATCGTTCCCGCAACCAAGATCAAACCGTTTTCGGGTGTAATTTCTTTGGCAAGGTTGAGTGCTTCGGAAACGCTGCTTGAGATTTGAGCGTTTTGGTAGTGTGACGCGATGGTTTCGGCTGCGGCGGCTCGAGCGGAAAAACTGGCTTTGGTGCAAATCACAAAGCTTGAAATGGGTTGTAAGGCTTTCGCTATTTCTCTAAAATCTTTGTCGGCTTGACTGCCAACAATTAAAGTCACAGGCTCGAGTTTGTGAGTGGTGACGAACGAGGCAAGCGCTCGAGCGCCGTGCGGGTTGTGAGCGGCATCCAGAAGCACGCTCGGACTTCCTGGCAGCCATTCTAGCCTGCCAGGGTTTGAAGCGCTTTCTAAGCCCTGCTGAATCGCTGATGCGGGAATCTCGAGAATCTGGGCGGCAGCAATGGCAAGCGCGGCATTTGAGGCTTGATGAATGCCGAGCATCTTTGAGCATCCTGAAATTTTTCCGAGCGGCGTGGAAGCTGAAATCTCGAGTCCTGCAAGTCCTAAATCTGTTGCCTCGAGTTTGATCTCACGGTTTAAAACCCAGATTGGAGCGTGTAGTTCCAATGCTCGAGCTTCGATTACTTTGAGCGCCACGCCTGTTGCTCCAGTCACGACAGGAATTCCTGGGCGGATGATGCCCGCTTTCTCAAACGCAATTTTCTCGAGTGTATCGCCCAAAAACTGGGTGTGATCCAGATCAATATTGGTAATCACACTGACTTTTGAATCCACGGCGCTGGTCGAATCGAGTCGCCCGCCCAAACCAACCTCGAGCACGGCATGACTGACTCGAGATTCGTGAAAGTGTAGCAAGGCGATGGCGGTAATCAGTTCAAAAAAAGTTGCGCCAATGCTGTCATTCACGGCTTGCAATGTTTTGATGTGACGCTCGAGGTCAACGTCTGGAATCTCGAGGTTATTCACCAACATTCGTTCGTGAAACTTAAACAAATGCGGACTGGTGAACAAACCCACGCTCGAGACTGGCGCAATCATGGCGTTCAGGAATCTCGAGGTGCTGCCCTTACCGTTCGTGCCCGCAACTTGCGCGACTATCAACCCTCGTTCAGGATGACTCAAAACCTCGAGCAAGGCTTTCATGCGCGACAACCCAGGATGGATTCCGCGCTCTTGTTGCGACCACAACCAATCGATGCTCACGGTTTAGTAAAACATAAAAATCCCATCACCCAAAAACTCGAGTGACGGGATTGCAAAACGAAATGTTTACTTATCGAGGAAAGCTTTTAGGTTTTTGTTCTTCGGCGTGCTGAATACCGCGTCGGTTACGCTTTTGTAACCTTCGGCTTCCATGTTGTAGGTATAGTCCCCAGCCTCGAGGTTCTCAAATAATTTTCCACTGATGCCGCTTTGAACCTCAGTGCCGCCTTTATAAAGCGTGATTTTGGCGTTCGAGACATTCGAGAAAATCCGCAACAAACACGGACATTTGGCGTTGCTGGCGTCGGTTCTGCCAGTGCCAACGTTGACCATCATTGCGCCGCCAAGGTTCTGACCATCGGCTTGAAGTTGATACGTGTAATCGCCGGCTTCAGGCTTCTCGACGGAATAAACCCATTCGCCGTCGTTGCCCACGGTTTCGCTGCCGACTTTTGCACCGTTTTGCAACACGTCAAACAGCATGCCTGGTTTGCCCGAACCGCGCAGCATGAAATCTTGGGCATCGAGTTGTTCGTTGACACTTGGGTACGAAAATTTAAACTCGTTCATACCGCTAGCCATTGCCGTTCCGGCGGCAGGAGCGCTCGAGTCTGCCAAACCACCAAACAGGCTCGAGCCTAGCAAGGGCACGATAAGAAGCGCGACAATGTTGGCAACTTTAATCATTGGGTTGATGGCAGGACCTGCGGTGTCCTTGTAGGGGTCGCCCACGGTATCGCCAGTGACGGAGGCTTGGTGTGCGAACGAACCTTTTTTTAGCACCACACCGTTTTCGTCTTTCAAATCACCAGATTCGATGTACTTTTTGGCATTGTCCCAAGCGCCGCCGCCCGTGGTCATTTGAATTGCCATAAAGATACCAACCACGATCACGCCCATTAACAAACCACCGAGCGCTTTTGGTCCAAGAATAAGCCCGACCAAAATTGGTCCAAGCACAGGCAACAGCGCAGGGACAATCATTTCACGCAGCGCAGCATCGGTCACAATGCCCACAGCTTTGGCATAATCGGGTTTTTGCGTGCCGAGCATAATGCCCGGCATTTCACGGAACTGGCGTCTCACCTCGAGCACCACCGCACCGGCGGCGCGTCCGACGGCTTCCATACTCATGGCGGCGAACAAACACGGCAGAATGCCGCCGATCAACAGACCAGCCACGACCAGCGGGTCGCCAAGGTCAAAACGCAGTGGCAAGCCGCCAGCGGGAACGCGTTTGTCGAGTTCGGCGGTGTAAGACGCGAACAATGCCAGCGCCGCAAGTCCAGCCGAACCGATGGCATAACCTTTGGTCACGGCTTTGGTGGTGTTGCCCACGGCATCCAGAGGATCAGTCACGCCGCGAACTTCATCGCCCAATTCTGCCATTTCGGCAATGCCGCCAGCGTTATCAGTGATTGGACCGAATGCGTCCACGGTCACGATGACACCGCACAGGCTGAGCATCGCCATTGCGGCAATTGCCACGCCGTAAAGACCAGCCAGTGCAAAGGCGACCAACGTACCAGCGACAATCACTAAGACTGGAAACGCCGTGGATTTCATACCCACAGCCAGACCCGCAATAATGTTCGTGCCATGACCCGTAATGCTCGCCCTCGAGATACCACGAACGGGCGCGAACTCGCTCGAGGTGTAATAGTCGGTGATGTACATTAAACCCATCGTGACCGCCAAACCAACAAGGCTGGCAAAGAATAGATTCATGGAGTTGATACCGTCGCCTGAAACCATTGTCGAGGCGAAGTAAAAACCAATCGCGGCGAGCACCACCGAAACCCAGACCCCACGATAAAGGCTGCCCATAATGCCTTTTGGCGTGGCGTCTTTGGGGGCGTTGATAAAGAAAATACCGATTACCGACGCGATAATGCCCATACCACCGACAATAAGCGGATACCACATCACCGATTCGTTGCCTGGGAATTTAAGATGCCCGAGCAGCAACGCGGCAATCGCGGTTACAATCAATGTCTCGAACAAATCGGCTGCCATGCCAGCATCATCACCGACGTTATCACCGACGTTATCGGCAATCACGGCTGGGTTGCGTGGATCGTCCTCGGGAATGCCAGCCTCGACCTTACCGACCAAATCTGCGCCGACGTCGGCGGCTTTGGTGAAAATACCGCCACCGAGACGCGCAAACACGGATATAAGGCTCGAGCCGAAACCAAGCCCAATCAGGGCGTCTGGGTTAAAGAGTCCTTGCGCGTCTCGAGGGGAAAAATTGGTTAACAGCGCGAGCACCACAATGCCCAGACCGACCACAAACAAACCAGTAACCGCGCCACCCCAGGTTGCCACTTTCATGGCTGGTCCAAGACCGCCGTAGGCGGCTTGGGCGGTACGGACGTTAGCGCGAACGGCAACGTTCATGCCGATAAAGCCTGCGGCTGCTGACGCGGCAGCACCGATCAAAAAGTAAATCGCGCTGGTGATGCCCAGTGCTATCGCAATGAGGATCGCCAGCACCACAGCGACAATACCGACTGCCGTGTACTGCTTGGTCAGATACGCTCCTGCGCCTTCCTGAATCGCGGAGGCAATTTGCCGCATCCGATCATTGCCATCTGGCAACCTGAGAATTTGCCACGTCAAATAGACACCTGCCAACAATGCAATTACACCTGCAATCAATGGGATTAACACTCGTTCACCTCCGCTAGATTTCCCTCGAGATTAAATCGGGGTTTGGGTTTGGGACGAGTGCAATATAACCTTATGGGTTGTCGAAATGGAAGCGTGAACAAGTTTTGGAATTGAATGGTTTTGTAGGGGTGAACCTTGTATTCACCCTCGCACACAACGATTTCTCGAGATTGAGGGGTCTGGGTTTCTCGAGTTTGTCAGGTTATTGGCTTTTCATTTTCTCCAGTAACCCTGTAAGTGTCGGGGCGTCGAGTGCTCCAAATTTTCGCTCGAGAATCTGCGAATTTTTGCCAATCAAAACCGTGGTCGGCAGCCCGACCACCTGCAATTCACGTTGTAAGCCGCCGCCATCAAGCAAGCTCGAGACTTGCAGGTTTTCAGTTTGCAAATATTTTTGAATTGCGCTCGGGTTTTCATTCGCGTTGACGAACACGATTTGCGCCCCATTTTTGGCGGCACTGGCAAGCAGCGGCATTTCTGAGCGGCACGGCGCACACCAGGTCGCCCAGATGTTCACCAGCATTGGGCGTTTAAGGTCTGAGAATTTGACATTCTCGAGCGTGCCATTTGCATTAAGGCGTTGGAAAATCGAATTTTCTGGGATTTGGTTTGTCATGTTACTGGCAGGTTTAAACAGCAATGGCAATAAAGAAATCAATCCAGCCAGCACCCCTCGAGCAATCATTGGAAGGATTAAATCTCGAGCTTTCCAAAAACCGACGAGCAATGCACCAGCCACGCCCCAATACCAGGACAGCGCACCTTTTCGCGGGTCGAGAAGCTCAAACGAGACTGAACCCAAATGCTCGAGCGCGTAACCGATTCGACCTGCGATCACATACGCCAACACGACCCAAAGCGCCATTCGTTTGAGTTTTGTAGCTCGAGTTTGTTCAAGCAAAAACATGAACGCAAAGACGCCCAGCACAAACGACAACCGCGACCACTCGAGGACCAACGCGCCAAATTTCAAACCGTCGGGCATGAATTCCATTAGGCTTAGGGTACGACAAAAAACTGGCTCGAGTTCAAACCAAAGGCAGCAAAATTTTAAACACCGCGCCGCCGTCGGAATGATTCCCAGCCTCGAGTTTTCCGTGGTGCGCCTCGACAATCGCACGGGCGATAGAAAGTCCCAAACCGCTCGAGCCGTCAATCCCACGCGTGCGGCTGGCATCGCCTCGGTAAAAACGCTCGAAGGCACGCTCGAGGTTTTCATTGCTTAGACCTTGCCCAAAATCTCTGACAGAGATGGCAATCCATTCTGGCTCGAGGTTAGCGCAAATTGTGATTTGTTTCGTGCCAGAGTGCTTTAAGGCATTCTCGAGCAGGTTGTTCAAAACCCTGGTGAGTTGGGTTTCGTCAAACTTGGCTTTCAAACCTGCTGGAATCACCTCCAGTTCTAACGAGATGCCAGCAGAAGATGCTCGAGGACCAAAACTCTCGAGCACCGCACCCAAAAAGGGCTGCACGATGGTTTCTTTAAGCTCAAGTTTCATACCGCCACTCTCGGCAAGGCTGAGGGTACGCAAGTCGTCAACGAGTCTTGAGAGCAGCAAGACTTCTGAATGCAGACGATCTAAGCCAGCCTCGTCGGGCGTTCGGATGCCGTCCTGCATCGCCTCGAGTTCGCTGCGCATGACCGCAAGCGGCGTACGCAGATCGTGGGCGATGTCGGCAACCATATTGCGCCGCCAAGACTCTTGACGCTCTAAACTGGCAATCAAACTGTTAAAGGCTTCACTGACCGTTCGCAGTTCATCGTTGCTGTTTGGAGGTTTGACCCGCACGCCGCGCTCGCCTGCCGCGATGCGGTTGGCGGCATCCTCGAGTGCGTTGAGGGGCTTGGTCAGCAATCTGGCAATGATCGCGGCGGCGGCACTGGCGAACAAAAACGACAAAAACGCTGCCAGCAATGAGATTGAAGTCACACGACCAAAGGCGTGACGTGCCACCGCAAAACGTGGATCGTCAAAGCCTTGAAATGATTCGCTTTCGATTGGACGATTCAAGCCCCCAAAGACCCGCGGACCCTCATCAATAAAAAATCGCACCGAGGCTTGTAAGGTTAACCAAGTGGTGAGCGACACAGCAACCAGCGCAACGACGGCAAAGAAAACGGTTAAGCGCCGCCTTAAACCCCAATGACGAAGATGCCATTTTTGATCTCGAGTGGCGGCTCTGGCAAATTTTCGAGCGCCAGATACATCGCCTTGTTTCCAGTGTTCTATTGCCGCTTGCCAGTTGGGGTCGTTGCGCATTTTTCGCCAACGTTTTAAACGCCAACGTCGGCTGGCAAAAAACCAAAACGCCAGAATACCAAGAATCCACCACATCAGACCCTCAAGCGGTAACCCATACCGCGTACCGTCTCGAGCATTTCACCGCACGCGCCAAGTTTGCGGCGCACATTTTTGACGTGGGCGTCAACGGTGCGTTCATCAGCGTAACGTTCAGAATCGCCCGTAGCCGCTAGAAGTTCGGCGCGTTGCCGCACATGTCCTGGGGTTTTTGCCAGCACCGCCAGCAATTTTACCTCGCTGGTGGTCAAACCGACCACTTCGCCCTCGCAACGCACGACAAAACTCGAGAGGTCAACCTCGAGCGTTCCGACGCGGTAAATTTCATTGGGCGTGACCGCGCCACTGGCGCGGCGCAAGACCGCTTTGACCCTTGCCACGACCTCACGGGGACTATAGGGTTTGACCACGTAATCGTCTGCGCCCAAACCCAAACCCAGCAGTTTATCGAGTTCTTCGTCCCTGGCGGTCAGCATGATAATCGGGGTGCTCGATTCGGCGCGAACCTTGCGTGCCACCTCAAAACCGTCAATGATCGGCAACATCAGATCGAGCAGAATCAAATCTGGTTTCGCCGCCCGCCACAATTCGAGCGCTCGAGCACCATCTTTGGCTCGTTCGACACGGTAGCTTTCGCGGCGCAAGTATTCCTCGAGAATATCCCCAAGTCGGGTTTCATCTTCGACAATCAAGATCGTGGCTGACATATTTTGCATCCTAACTCCAAAGTGAGCTTCGTATCCAAACCTCAAACCTCGAGCAGCCCCAAACTTTAAGGGCTGCTCGAGAAACCGACCTTAATTCTCTAAAGCGCTGCGGATCATTTCAAACTCTTCGCTCGAGATTTCACCTTTTGCCAGGCGCATTCTGGCGACATTCAGCGCCGAATCGTTGTTCGTCCAGTTGCCAAAATGCCCTTTCCAATCATGCTCGTCATGCTCTGGTGCGGCTTTCCGAGTCTCGAGGCTCTTTTTGATGGTCTCGAATTGCTCAGGGGTAATCTCGCTGCGTGCCAGACGTTCGCGGGCGGTGGTCATGGCTTGGTCTTGGTTGCCCATTTGACCAAAATCCTGCCACATTTTCCTGCCCCAACCGCGAGAATTTCCCCATCCTCTGGAATGTTTCATGCCTCGGGCGAAGAAACGAATCACCCAAATGAATGCGAATAACCAAAAGAGTGACCAAAGAAAGTGAAAAAATCCAAACATTCCAAAACCATCGTGCATAACTGCCTCCTTGTTTGCTCGAGTGTCCCTCGGGCTTGTGGCTATAAGGTAGTTGAATCGCGGTGAAGGTTGGATGGGCTTGATGTGAACGCGGTATGAATTGGTAAATGTGAGAAGTTTAAAGATTTGATTAAATCCAAATGTGTAGTTTGAAACGTAGACCGCTCTGAAATCCAGACTTATCTAGGAGGTTATTATGAAACCAGTGCAAGTTCTTGGTGTACTTATCGCCGTTGGTGTGGTCGCCGCACCCATTGCAATGGCACGTCCACCTTATCGCGGGCAAGCCATCACACAACTTGGTTTGACGCCAGACAAAGACGGTAAAGCCACCGTTACCTGCCAATACTGCCATGCAGGACCACGCGGCGGTAAACCTTGGAACGACTTTGGTGACAATGTGGTCGCCAATTTCTTTGGTGCAGCCAACAAAAACATTGCACAAGCGCTGTACCTGACCATGAAAGACCGCAAAGATTCCGATAAAGACGGTTACGACGATGTACTCGAGATTCTTGGCGGTTCTAGACCGGGCGATGCGAAATCTATGCCCAGAACACCAAAAGACACGCTTGAAGCCCAACTCAAAATTATGGGCGGTGTGGATTATTTCAAACCAAAACCATGAATTAATGACAAACCTTTACAGAAACCCCTCGGGTATTCTCTCGAGGGGTTTTTGTATCATCTGTCTTGAGGGTTTTGAACGTATACCAAATTGATGAACGCTCTTGTTGCCTCGAGTTATTTTAAGCCCAGAACCTACGTTCTGAGAGGCTCGAGGTCATGGTATCGTGCTTCCTGCATCATGGTTGAACCTGAGATCACCGACGAACAATTGCTTCGCCTGATCGCTCAAGGCTCGGAAGTTGCACTGACTATTCTGTATAAACGCTTTAAAGACCGCGTGTATTCACTGTCTTGGCGTATTTTGTTTGATCAAAACGGTGTCGAAGAAACCGTTCAAGATGTCTTTGTTAAAATCTGGCAACGCGCCGGCGACTTTTCGCTTGTCAAAGGTTCGGTCAGTTCTTGGCTGATCGCCATCGCGCACCATACCGCCATCGATGCACTTCGTCACCGCGAGCACCGCGCTACCGTCAACCTCGAAGATGGCGAACTCGAGAGCAAAGCCATCACCGAAGACCGCTCAAGCCTCATGCTTGAACGCGCCGCCATCGAACGGGCTTTAAGTAAGCTCGAGCTTTCAGACCGCAAGTTGATCCAAGCCAGTTACTTCGAGGGTTTAACCCAAACCCAGATTGCGCTGCGCGAACACATTCCGCTCGGCACAGTCAAAACCAGAATGCGCGGTATCTTTGCGCAGTTGCGCCAATTTTTAAGGGACGACCATGCTTGACCTCGAGACACAAGATTTGATCGCACTTTATGCACTCGGTGCTTTAGAGCTTGCAGACCGCAAACGTGTCGAAACATTGCTCGAACATGACCAAGACGCGCAACAAGAATTAAAAGCCAACCTCGAGCTGACCGAAATGCTGGCATCCACAGTGCCTTTTAAAACTGCACCCAATGATCTCGAGTTGAAAGTGCTTTCCAAAATCCGTCAGGTTCAAACGCCACCAAAACCCAAAGCTCCAACCTCAATCATGCGCCCAGCTACGCGAGTGGTCATTCCCTGGTTTGCCCGTGCCAGTTTGGGTTTTGCACTGGCAGCAAGTTTGGCAGCGCTTTGGTTTGGAGTGCAAAACCAAAGACTTGCGGTTGATTTAAAAGCTTTGCAAGATCAAAAAACCACACTCTCGAGTATCGTCGCCGACAACCGCGCCAGGATCGTGGCACTGCTCGCGCCTGACGGTAAAACCGTGGTGGGTCAAGCCATCATCACCCATGATGGACGGGTCTTGATGGCGCACAACATGGGTAAATTGCCGCCTGGAAAAACCTGGCAAGCCTGGTTTTTACCCAAGCAATCAAAAACACCAACATCACTCGGGATTTTCCGTGGTCCGAGCGTGGCTGCCAGCATTCCAAATGAAGTTACCGCCGTAGGCATCAGCGAAGAACCCGATGGTGGCAGCGAAAAACCAACCACCCCGAGGGCGGCTGCCAGAATGTAAAAAAATCTCGAGACTGAATATTCAGTCTCGAGATTTTATCTAAAACCTTAGTTTGCTTTGCTGTCCCAAGCACCCTCGAGCATGGTGCGAATCTCTTTTTGGTCGGCTTGCAGAACTTCAGAAATTTCGTCACCGAGAAGCTTGATGCTGCGGGCGTAGGCTTGACGGTCAAGGTCGGGCAGACCACGTTCGTCGTCCCAGCGGCGCAATTCGGCTGCCAAGTTGGCAATGCGGTACGGATCACCTGACGCCAAAATTTCGGTCACTTTACGGTGACGGGCAGCCCATTGACGCGGCAATGAAACCTTACCCGACTTTAAGCGACCCATGATTTCTGGCAGTTCGGACTCGGAAAGTGCCGGGCGCAAACCAACGCTTTGCGGGGCGTTGACGGGCACAAAAGCCTTGCTGGTTCCGTTTGGAAATTCGACCTGATAATAATCGTGGTCGTCACCAGCCACTTTTTTGGTATGAATACCGTGGACTACACCTACACCGTAAGGTGGGAGAACAACGCGATCACCTGGGTTGTACTGTTCTTTCTTCACGCTAAAGCTCCCTTCCGACATTCAGGTTTAACCTGAACGTTGAAAAAACACTGAAAGACGACACTGGTAGTCAATGCCGCACTGTTAAAAAAACCGATTTGTCTTGTGCCTAGCGCCTTGCGTCCCGATTGGTTGAGGGTTAAACGCAGGCTCTTGGTCACAAGGGGGTACTGTAGCAGAAAAAGTCAGGGATTTCTAGGCTCACATCACGATTGGTCAACCTAATGTCATGCTGAAAGGTCAATCTGAGGGCAAACAACTCCCAGGGCATGTATAATTATTCACGGAATCAACGACTAAACATGAACGAATTAAACCCCAGTCCGAAATTTATTCCCAGAGGGCGTTTCGCACCCTCGCCAACTGGTGAAATGCACCTCGGCAACGCCCGAACCGCTCTTCTTGCTTGGTTGCAAATGCGCGAACTGGGCGGTCAGTTCGTGTTAAGGCTCGAGGATCTGGATTTTGGACGCGTGAGACCTGGCGCGGATGACCTGATCTTGCAAGACTTGGCGTGGTTGGGTTTGGACTGGGATGAAGGCTGGGATATCGGTGGGAAGTTTGGACCGTACCGCCAAACCGAACGCTTTGAGCATTACATACAGGCAGCAGCAAAACTCGAGACTTATCCGTGCACCTGCACCCGAACCGAAGTGCTCTTAAGTGCATCGGCACGCCACAAAGAAAACGAAGCCCGCTACCCCGGCACGTGCTCGAGTGGCGTGACGCACCCAGAACGTCCAAGCGCCTTGCGCCTTCGCGTGCCAAATAAAACCATCACGTTTTGGGATTTAATCAAAGGCAAGGTTTCACAAAACGTCCATGACAGCGTGGGTGACATGGTCATTCGACGCAACGACGGCGTTTGGGCGTATCAGCTCGTTTGTGCTGTGGATGACCTCGAGATGGAGGTCAGCCACGTGTTGCGAGGCGATGATCTTCTGTCCAGCACTGCTCGCCAAATTTTAATCATTGACGCGTTGGGCGGTGTGGCAAGCCTTTACGCCCACGTGCCACTAATGACCGATTATCAAGGGGTACGGCTCGCCAAGCGCGGCGGCGCACCGAGCATCAAAGCCTTACGCGAGGGTGGCGCGAATCCAAACGACATCGTGCGCGATCTTGGGGACAGTCTGGGTTGGAATATTGCCAAACCCTGTCAGCCAAAGGATTTAATCGGTTTGTTTAATGGGTGGCTCGAGGGGCAACAAAATCACTTGGCTTGAAGCTTGGCTTTGACGTCTTGGGTTAAATTTGTCGCCTCTGGATCGGCGTAAATAACCAGTCCACTCGAGGCGGCAACTTCGCTGTTCATGACCACCGAAAACCCTTGGTCTTTGGCGCTCTGGGCAATCGCTGGATCAATGGCTTGCGAAAAACTCGAGTACGCCGCGTCAAGTTTGGCTTGGAATTCCTGCATTTTTTGCGTGTAATCGAGTTGTAATAAATTCGCCTGAGCACGGTCCGCCTCACTGAGTGTTCCCGTCTGGGCTTGCTGGTTGTACGTTCCAAGTTGGCTTTGAATTGGTCTGAGTTCTTCGCTGGCAGCCCGACGAATCTCGAGCACCGCCTGTCCTTCGGGCGTGGCTTGGATCAGTGCATTGACCGAGACAAATCCAAGTTTAGTGCCAGATTCTTGGGCGATTGCGCCAAAGGACAACACGGCGACAGGCACAAACCAGAATGAACGTTTCACTGTTCAATCCTAAGAAATTCGCATGAGACTCGAGTGATTGGGGTTTTACAGAACACCGACCACTCATCCTTGAGCTGGGAAAACCACCCAAAATATTGAAACCCCCGCAGATTAGCCTTCGTCCTCTTCTAAAGCTGGCAGCGTAACCGTAAACTTTGCACCCTGACCAGGTTTGCTCGAGACAGAAATTTTACCGTTGTGTGCGTGAACAATCTGCGCAACGATTGCCAAGCCCAGCCCAGCCCCGCCGCCTGGACCTTTGTAAAACTTCTCCCAAATACGTGGAAGCACATCGCTCGGGATGCCAGAACCGTCATCGGTCACGCTTAACTCGAGGTTTTTTTGATGGCGTTCAACCCGAATCGTCACGCCTTCACGGTATCCTGCGGCTCGAGCGGCATTCGAGACGAGGTTGCGGGTTACTTGGGTTAAACGGTCAGGGTCGCCAACGACCTCGAGGATTTCTTTTGGAAGCTCGAGTTTAACCCCAGGAAATTCGCTGGCAACATTGCGTGCTACATCTTTGAGGTCAACCACGTGCGGTAAAACTTCGCGCACCACCTCGCCGCGCGAGAGTTGCAACAGGTCAGCAACCAGACGCGTCATGCCGCCCGAAACGCGCAGCGCGTCCTCGAGAACTTTTTTTTGCTCACCGCTCGAGTCTTTCAGCGCTCTTCGGATGTAGCCTTCCAGTCCTGTCAACGGCGTCCTGAGTTCGTGGGCGGCTTCGGCAAGGAAAGTTCGTTGCGCGTCAAAAGCCAATTTCAAGCGTTCGACAAAACGGTTGATGGTCAGCGTCAACACCCCAAGTTCGTCGTGCGCACCGTGATACTTGAGCGGACGCAAATTGGTTTCGTTTAAGGTGGTGGCTTCTCGAGCCACACTGACCAGTGGACGCAAGCCAACTTGCGCCAAGACATAACCACCAATCAACGCCAAAACCACCAACACCAACGTCACCAAAAACACCACCGTTTGAATTCTGGCTGCCAAGTCTTTGATGTATTTGGCGTCTGCCGCCACGGCAAAAACACGTTTTACTGATTTGCTGACAATTTTCACATCGATTGGGGCGAGCAAGACCCTCAAGGGTTTGGTTTCATGATCCAAAATTAAATACTGGGGTTCGATCAGTTTCTCGAGGTTGGAAAGGTTGGAAAGTTTTAACTCCGAACCAGAAAAGTGCTTGCCATTCAACTCGAGGAATTCAATTTTGACCCCACCGAAAGTAATTGGATTGGCAACACCCAAGTCTTCCTTACCGTACAATTCTTTAAATTTTTGCAAATCCTGCTCGAGTAAACTACGCTGGTACTCCTCGAGCGTCGAATTGACCACTGCCAAGACCGCCGCGCCAAGCACAAGTGCAAAAAATGCCAGCAGCGCCGTGGTCAGCAATGAAACACGCCATTTCAAGCTCATGCCGACAGGTTTTGAGGATCGCTCGAGACTCATGACCCGAATTTAACCATAAACAAATGAAGGGCGAATCTTAAATTCGCCCTTAACCACGATATCTAGCTTTACTTACTGACCTTTTAAGGCGTATCCAATGCCACGAACGGTTCGGATCACGCCGTAACCATCCACGTCGCGCAGTTTGCTACGAATGTTTGCCATATGAACATCGACCACATTGGAATTGGCGGGCAAGTCCTCGCCCCACACGCCGCGTTCGATCTCTTCACGGGTGTAAACGCGCCCTGGTTGCCGCGCCAAAAACGCCAGCAACTCAAACTCTTTGGGTGAAAAGCGTACTTCCTTTTCGGCATAACGCACAAGTCGTTTTTCGGTATTGATCTCAAGTTGCCCCAGCACCACGCTTTCACCGCCACGGTTACGGCGCAATTGCACCCGCACCCGAGCCAGCAATTCGGCGGGTTCAAAGGGCTTGGTCAGGTAATCGTCTGCCCCACCCTCGAGCAAACTGACTTTGCGATCCAGTGCATCCATTGCGGTCAAAATGATAATCGGAATGTCAGATGTTTTACGAATTCTGCGGGCTATTTCGGCACCGTCAAGATCGGGCAAGCCCAGATCCAAGATCACCAGTTCGGGCGTGTGTTCCCGCGCCATCGTTAAACCAGTCACACCATCGCTGGCATGTGAAACCCTGAACCCAGCCTCCTCGAGTTCAAAACGTACCGCTTCAGCTACGTCTGCATCGTCTTCAACAATTAAAACATGTGGCGCATCAGCCATGAATGCCTCCCAAGCATTGTGGTTCTGGCAGCTTTTTTGCTACTGAAAGCATTGTACCGCACCGAACACCCAAAAATTCAATTCGGGGCAATCGGCTCACAGAAGACCAACATTTTCGGCTGGTTTTATTTTTTCCACTCGAGTTTGACGTTATAAGCCTCTTTTAAAGTTTGGCTAAACGAAACCTTTGCATTCTCGATTTCGAGGTTGACATCCAAACCATCTTTGCTGACCGTGCCAGTAAAACTTTTAAGGTTAGATGTGTTTTTGAGTGGCACACTAATCCAAACTGCAACTTTATCGTTTGGGGTCAGTTTATCGTTCAATGCTGTCAGGGTTAAAACCCGCAGTTTGACCGCACCTTTTGCCAATTTTGATTGGGCATCGGCACTAAAAATAACAACCTCAGTGCCGTCTGGCAGGCTGCTCACACCGGGAAGCGGCGGGAGTGCCGCCGCCAGGGCAGTCGAGATGATCAGTAGGAGAGCCAGCAACCTCATAAGAAAAGTGTATCTGGAGTCTTTAAGCAGCACAGTAGGAGAATTCTAAACATTAGTTTAGCTAACAAAAAGAGCTTATGACCAAAGTACAAACCGCAGACTTTGAGCGTCTTGCCTCGAATGTCAAAAATCGTGTCAGAGACTCGAAAATTGCTAATCAGAAATAAACCCAGGTCAGTGAAGCTCAAGGATTGATGAAGGTTTTCATCAATAATACAAAATGATCCAAGCTTGGGTCATCAGAAATCCCAATTGGAACTGCGCTCTCGAGCACGGTTAGCCCGCCTCGAGTCGCCCATCAGGTCAAACAATCGTGCCAATTCATTCCAGACAGAATCACTGTACGGCTCGTGTTGGGCTGCCAAATGGGCGTACCATGCCGCCTGCTGCATGTTATTTTGGCTTTCCAAAAGTTTGCTGGCTTCGCTTAATAAACCCAAATGAGTGGCGTGCAAAGTGTCACGTTGGTCTTCGCACCAGGCGGATTCAAACCCTGCCATATAACTGCCACGGTACAAGCCAGCGGCTTTGTCAAATAAGGACGTGTCCCGAGTGGCTTGCGCCCCCTTGGCGGCTGCCAGGTACTCTTGAACGTCGTAAACAATTGCCAAATCGGGCGCAATGTAATACCGCCGATTGGTGGACTGTACAATATCCATCTCCAAGGTTTTACGCAAACGGTGCAGGGTCGTGTGAAAAACGCTGGCGGCTTTGGATTCGTCCTTGTCGGGCCACAGTGCCTCGGCTGCCTCCCAGGTGGTGACACCATTGGGATGCTCAATCAATAAGAAGAAAAATTCTGCGGCTTTTTTTGAACCCCAGACGACCTCCTGCCCCTTCCAGGTCAAGCTGGCTTCGCCAAGCGCCCTGGCTTCTATCGTGTCAATTCTGGCGGGACGAAGTTCTTCAGACCGACGTATCCGCACCTCGAGCGATTCGAGCAACTCTTGACTGGTGAAAGGCTTGGTCAGGTAATCGTCTGCGCCTTGGTTCATGCCCTCACGCATGTCGCGGCGTTCTGCCAATGCCGACAAGAAAATAAACGGCGTAAAATGAAAACGGTCTTTTTCGCGTACCACTCGGCAAAATTCCAAACCATCCATGCCAGGCATGTTGATATCAGAAATGATAGCGTCAGGCTCGAAGCTTTCCAGTGCCTCAAGCGCATCTTTGGCACGGGTAAAACTTCTGACTTCATAACCTGCACCGCTCAGGATGGCATCAATCAACCGACCAATGGACGGTTCATCATCGAGGACAAGCACTTGCGCCATGCGATCAGTTTAACCCGAAAATCCTCTAAACATTGAAAACGCGCACAGCATATCGACAATAAATCCAGCAACCTCAAGGTTTAACCAACAAATTTAGGTTTTGCGGGTCACAAAAGACCTGGCAGTCTCGAGAATTTCCAGCGCTGCCGCCTGAACTGGCAAATCCGCCAGGGCTTGGTGCAGCAAATCCAAACCTCGAGTTTCAAAATCCGAGGCAACCGATTGCGCGAAGTCAATACTGCCGTGTGATCTCATCAACACCAAAATTCGTTCCACTTGCGCAGTGGTTTTTTGCAAACGCGGTTTCTCGAGAATCTCTATAACTTCAGTTTTTTCGGCTGGCTGTAACCGCTCGAGCATGTGCAGCAGCATCAGCGTGCGCTTGCCCTCGAAGAGATCACCCGCGATTTCCTTGCCGTAACTGGCAAAATCACCGTCGAGATTGAGCACATCGTCTCTGATTTGGAATGCCACGCCCAAATCCAAACCCGCCAACTCGAGCCTCTCGTCTGGCGCACAACCCGCCGCCAACGCCCCCAGTTTAAGCGGTGAAACCACCGTGTAACGAGCCGTCTTGAGCCGCACCATCTCGAGATAATCGCTTGGACTGACGTCCCAACGCGCCTGTGCCACCCAAGCCAAATCCATCTGCTGCCCCTCGGCGGTACGGTGGATCATCTCTAAAAATTCCTCGAATGCACCCGCAACGTCCGCCTGATGCACCACCTGCCACATGTAAATATGCAGCGCATCGCCAGCATTAATGGCAAGCGAGGTTGGGTACAAACGGTGCAGCGCAGGTTTGCCGCGCCGTTCGTCCGAATCGTCCTCGATGTCATCATGAATCAAAACCCAATTCTGAAACAACTCGAGCGCCGCCGCCAAGGGTAATGCCTGCTCGAATTTCGCGCCGTGCGCAATGGCGGACGCGATTAACAACTTCGAGCGAATCATTTTGCCAGGGCGCGAAGGGTACTCGCGCATCATGGCGTACAACTGCGCGATTTCGGGTATCGCATGGGTTTTGGGCAAAACGGCATCAATAAAACTGCCTATGGCGCTTGAAACACGCCCCAAATCGGCACTCGAGCTTGAAGTTGCGATGGTCACACCATTACTGTAAGCCGAGGCGAGAGGAAGTTCAATGAACCTGGACTGCAATTAAGGGTTTTGTTCGCAAACAATCAAACCCGATTCGGTCACAAGATGCGTCATGGGAACATCAAAAACATCTTTGGGCAGCGGACTCTCGAGCAACAGCGCATCTTGGGTCACGCCAATTAAAACCGCATTAGGGTGCAACTTGGGCAGCAGCCGATCATAAAAACCCGCGCCGTACCCCAACCGCATTCCAAAACGGTCAAACACCAAACCAGGCACGAGCGCCACATCCACAAGTTCTGGCTCGAGTTCGGGTTCAGACATTTCAGGCTCGAGCATTCCAAGTTTGTTGCGGGTTGTGACGCTCGAGAAAGGATGCAATGACAATCTGGAATTTGGGTTGACTCGAGTTGTCCAAAACTCGAGGTTCGGTAGGTTTTCCATGAGTGGCTCGAGGTTGATTTCAGAACCGAATGCTTTATAGGAAAGCAGCACTCGAGCATTGGAATTTTTTAAGAATTCCTCGAGATGCTTGCAGACTTCACTTGAAACATCAGGTGAATATTTACGTTTCAGACTTGCCCAAGCACGCCAAACGTTTTTTTGAGTTGCTGAATTTGGAATCAACGGAAATACCTCTAAACGTAGGGGCGAGGCACGCCTCGCCCCTACAGCACACCTTATTTCAAAGAAAATCAAATCATCGATTAAAACATTATTCCTATTTGGAATTAACGAAACCTGTCTGTATCACGCAAATGCGCGTTAAAATTCGTGTTCGGTCTGAATTCGCCGCCACGTCCATGCAAAAAGTATAAATACTTCTGACCGTTCTCGTTGCTACGCTTTGCCGTGACAATTGCCTCGAGCGCCGCGCTGCCAGGGTTGTTGATCGGTGTGGGCGGCAAGCCAGTGTTTTTGTACGAATTGTACGGCGTGTCAGTCTTAAAATCACCATCACGGCGGCTTAATTCGGGAAGGCGCTTGTTTAAACCGTAAGCAATGATCGGGTCTGATTGCAACGCCATACCAATCTCGAGGCGATTGAGGAACACGCCAGCGATGGTTGGCATTTCACCGTCGTTTCCGGCTTCGGCTTGCACCACGCTGGCGAGCGTCACCCATTCAAACACATTAAGTTTTAGCGCTCTCAGCTTTTCCACCCTCGAGCTTGACAATTCTTGATTAAAGCGCGTGACCAAGGTTTTGGTAATGCTTTCTGGGGTGTCTTCTGGTTTGAACAAGTAGGTGGCTGGGAATAAAAAACCTTCTAAATTCGGAGCACTTTTTATTTCAGGCTCGATAGATTTATTGGCAAAAGCTTTTAAGAAGTCTTCAGTTGAACCAAATTGGGTTGTCCCAAACCGTGCTGCCACGTCAACAAGCCGTAAACCCTCTGGAATGGTGACGCGCACCTCTCTGGGGCGACCTTTTGAGCTTAATGCCTTGGCAATTTCGAGATTGGATTGCTTACCCGACAAATCGTACAAACCATCGCGCAGCACAACCTCATTGCCCGAAATTTTCAATAAAGCCCGAAAGGCTTGGGCAGACCGAATCAAACCCTTCTCCTCGAGTATTTTGGCAACCTCGCCCAGGTTCATGCCAGGTTTAATCTCGAGCGTGACCTTGCCAACACCAGTGGCAGAAACCAGGTTGGAGGCGTATAACGCACCGCCACCGAGCAAGGACAGGAGGGCTGCAAAAATAACCAGTAATATACGAAAGGATTTCACAACGCGTTAGATTCTACAGGTTCAGGATGAGGGTGTGCATGAAGGTTCAAAAACCAACGCCTTTTTCAAGCAGCAAAGCTTCAAGATCGGCTTCATTCAGCACCTTCACGCCCAATTCGGTGGCTTTGTCAAGCTTAGAGCCAGCCGCCTCGCCTGCAATCAAGTAATTGGTTTTCTTGGTGACACTGCCCGTCACCCTCGCGCCTTTTTCTTCAAGGTGTTTTTGAATTTCATCTCGAGATTTAGACAGTGACCCCGTAATCACAAACGCCAGCCCCGCAAGCTGCGTACCAATCGGTTTGGCATTCGAGGTCATGTTCAGTCCAGCCGCCCCGAGCTTGCCAATCAAGGCTTTGATGCGCCCCAAGTTTAGACCATCCACGATACTTGCCGCAATCGTATCGCCCATACCTGGAATGCTCGAGAATTGCTCGAGTGTGGCATTTTGAATTGCCTGTAAATCTGGGAAATTTCGCTCGAGCAGATTCGAGACTTTATCGCCCACCATGTTCATGCCCAAACCGTAAATGACCCTCGAGAGTTCACGCGTAAGGCTCGCTTGGATTTGATCCACAAGTTTCACGGCGCTCTTCTCCCCCATTCGCTCAAGCGCCGCAACCTTTGAAACCTCGAGCGCGTACAAATCGGCGACATCGCGCACCAGACCAGCCTCGAGCAACTGATTGATGCGTTCGTCGCCCAAACCTTGGATGTCCATCGCGTCACGGGACACAAAATGGCGAATGCGTTCAAACTCTTTGGCTTTGCAGGCATCGTTGCGGCAAAAATGATGTGCGCCGATTTTCTCCAGTTTGCTGCCGCAAGCTGGGCAGTTTGTTGGGAATTCAAACGGCACAGAACTTGGATCGCGCTCCTCGAGCAATACCTTGACAATCTCGGGAATCACGCCACCCGCTTTGCGCAGCAGCACCCGATCACCGATATGCAGCCCGAGCGCGTCAATAAAATCTTGGTTGTGCAGCGTGGCTCGAGAAACCTCTGAACCTTCAATCAACCTCGGCTCGAGTTCGGCGACGGGCGTGATCTTGCCCGTGCGTCCGACTTGAATGGTGATGGCAAGCAATTTGGTGGCGACCTCTTCGGCTGGGAACTTGTAGGCAATTGCCCATTTGGGCGCTCGAGAGGTAAAACCAACCTCGTCTTGCAGCCGTAAATCGTTGAGTTTCGCCACGCTACCGTCCGCGTCAAACTCGAGGGTTGACCGTATTTTGGTCATTTTATCGTGGTACGCCTCGATGCCAGCCGCACCCGTCACGACCTCGGATTGGTCTGAAACTGGAAAACCAAGTTTGGAGAGAAACTCGAGCAACCCAAACTGGGTTTGAATCGGCAGTCCACGGTGCGAACCGATGGCGTAAAAATAAGCTTTTAAATTTCGGGAGGCGGTCTTGCTTGGGTCTTTTTGGCGCAACGTTCCCGCCGCCGCATTGCGCGGATTTTTGAAGGTCGCCGCGCCAGATTCCTCGAGATCGTTGTTAATTCTGGCGAATTCTTCGCGCGATAAAAAGACTTCGCCGCGCACCTCGAGATCGAGCGGTTGCGGCAGCGAACGCGGGATTCCAGCGATAGTTAAAACGTTGGCGGTAACGTCTTCGCCCGTCTCGCCGTCGCCTCGGGTGGCAGCCCAAACCAGTTTGCCCGCCTTGTACAAAATATTGATCGAAAGCCCGTCAATTTTCAGTTCCATCATGTACTCTCGAGTCACGCCCTTGACGCCCATGACATTGTTGATTCTGTCCTCGAAATTCTCGAGGTCAGCCAGTCCAAACGCGTTGTCCAAACTGGTCATTGGATTTGGGTGTTTGACGGGCGCAAACGTCGCCCCCAAGACCGTTCCGACCTTCTGGGTTGGGCTGTCCGCCGTCACCAAATCTGGTCGTTCAGCCTCGAGTTTTTTGAGTTCAAACATTAAAGAGTCGTACTCGGCATCCGATATTTCTGGCGCGTCGGATAGGTAGTACAAGTCGTTGGCGCGTTTGATGCTGGCTCGCAACTCGAGGATTCTATTTTCAATATTCATATGTTCTCAGCATAACGGTTTTTGGAGACTCGAGCATGAAGATTCTGAAAAGTTACGAAACAAAAACCCAACCTGGCGTATACTTTCAACATGTTGCGCGAAGCACCCGTTAAAACAGGAACGACCTTTGACGAATATCTCGTATTTGAGCAAAAGTCACTGGTGCACCACGAGTTTGTAGATGGTAACTTGTTCGTCATGGCAGGAAAAACTCAACGTCACAACATGCTCGCAGGAATCTTGTACGCTCATTTGCTGCCAAAGGTACTCGCGCAAGGATGCCGTATTTTTTTTAACGACGTGATTCTCAAAACGCAAAATGGACGAGGTTATTATCCTGATATTTTCGTCACTTGCGATTCAAGTGCTGACTCATCTCGAGTAACCCATCGCCCAAATATCATTGTGGAAGTTCTTTCAAACACCACCGAAGTCTTTGATCGAGGCGAGAAATGGGAGCAATACCAGAAAATTCCAAGCCTCGAACATTACATGCTTATTTCGCAAAATGAAGTCGTTGCAGAGGTTTATTCCCGCGAAGGCGAAAAGTGGATTTACGAACACTTCACCAACGATGCCGTTCTTCAATTCGCAAACCTCGAGCTTGAAATCAAGCTTTCGGATTTATACCAGAATTTGCCTGCCATCGAAGAAAACACCTGAAAAACTGTGGCTCACTTTTGAAACTCGAGCCTCAATTTTGAATTTATTTTCAAGCTTTGTTTGGAACGCTGACCGTCAAACGGTGCAAACCACTGGCGGCTTCGGGCAGACTGTCACGTTCTTCGCTGGCTTGCACGACGCCATCGGCGTAACAACGCACGATAAACTGCCGCCCGCTTTTAATGTCGCCCAAGTCAGCCGTTCCCGCCTCTGCCGTCCAGTCGAGCGTCCATTGCGTCCACGCCCACTTGCTGCGTTTGGGTTGCAAGGTTGCCTCGAGCCAACTGTCGCCGCCGTCGGTTGAGACTTCAACTTTGGTAATGACTTTGTTGCCTGCCGCCGCAATCCCTTTGGCTTTGACGACCTCGCCTGGTTTGAAGACCAAGCCACGCGTTGGGTAATCAATCCTCGAGAGTGGCTCGATGAACGCGGTTTTGCTCCAGCCACGGTTAGCCCAGTAGCCTGGTTTTTCATCCTTTGTGAACGTGATTTTGGTCAGCCAGCGCGGTTGTTTCATACCGAAACGCCCTGGAATGATCACCCGCAATGGAAATCCGTGTTTGTAATTGAGTGCCTCGCCGTTCATGCTGTAAGCCAGAATCACGTCTTGCTCGAGCGCGTCGCGCAGAGCAATTGATTCGTAAAAACCGTCCTCGGCTTCCCAAGTCACCCATTTCGCACCAGGTTGCACGCCGACTTTGTCCATTAAATCTTTGAACTTAAAACCGGTCCAAATCGCATTGCCGATCAAATCGCCACCAATTGGGTTTGAAATACAGCACATGGTCAACTCGAGATCGACAGGTTTAAAGGCTTTGAGGTCGCTGAGCACAAACTTTTGCGGGGTTTTCACCAGACCGTCAACCTCGAGTTTCCAATTGTTTTCAGAAATACGCGGGTCGAGGGCTTCGTTGTTGATCGAAACGTAATAAAAATCTTCTTGACTGGTCAGTCCCTCGAGCAGAGGGGCTTTGCTTGAATTTAAAGCAGTTGTGGCATTGGTTTTGCCACTCGAGCTGGTAAACAACGGACGCAATGCGCCTGCCACGCCAGCGCCAAATAATCCTAGCGAAGCCAGGCTGAGTGTGTTCAGCACCCCGCGACGTTTTGGGTCGGTCTGAACGGGCGAGAGTGCAAAGCGCAAGCCAATGTACAGCAGCCCGTAAACCAGCGCCCAGATTGGGTTCACAAAAAGCAGCGAAATCACTGCCACCACCAAGCCGCCAATCATTGGGGGAACCAATCCCAACAAGGTCAGTCCGCCAACCCAGGCGAACAGAACACCGATAAAAGCAAAAATCTTACCGCCCTCACCGAAGCCAAAAATCTTGTGCACCAACTGAAACAAAGCCGGCACACCGAGCTGATAGGTCGCCCAGTTGTACAGTTTTTCGGCTGGGAACGGGGCGAGGTTGGCGAGTCGCGCAATTAAACCAACGGCTGACAGGGCAACGCTGGCAATAAAACCGATCAAGAGTGCGGGTATCATGATTTAGCATACGCGCATCCAAAGAAAATGGTTCAAACCCAGAACACAAATTGATAACGCTCGAGCCTTATTCCCAACCACGTTCGTTGTACATCGTGTGCCAACGCTCGAGACGTGCATCCAATTCGATTCGAGCGTCTTCGGTGGTGGTCAGGATGCTTGCGTCAGGTTCGGCTTTAAACCAAGTTTCTTGACGTTTGGCAAGTTGACGGGTTGCCAAATTGATGCGCCGTTCAAGTTCCTCGAGGTGAATCACGCCAGTCAAATGATCCAGAGCTTGTTTGTAACCGATGGCTTGGAACGAGGTCAGGCGTTTGCCGTCTTTGACAAAATCCAGGCTCAGTTCGGCGGCTTCCATGATTAGACCCGCTTCGATCATGGCTTTGGTACGGGCTTGGATTCTTGATTCAAGCGACGCTCGAGGCGGCAAGAGTACCACTTTGGAATACAAGAAAGCAGCGGGCTTTAAAGCAAAAAAACTGGGAGGCTTGCCCGTGGCACGGTAAATCTCGAGCGCCCGCAAAACCCGTCTGGGGTTGCGCTCACTTCGGATCGCATCTTCTGGACTGGCTCTCTCAAGTTCGGAAAGCATCACTTCAAGCCCTTTTCGGGCAAGTTCAGCCTCGAGTTGGGCAATCGCATTTTGGTTTGAGGCTGGTGTAGTCGGTAAGCCTTGCGCCAAGCTGCGAATGTAAAATCCTGTACCGCCAACCACCAGAGGAATGCGTTTGCGCTTTAAAATATCGCCAATGATTTTTTCGGCTTCTCCCACCCAAGCGCTGACGCTGTAATCGTCACCAGGTTCGATCAGGTCGATCATGTGATGCGGAACGCTGCCACGCTCCTCGGGGCTGGGTTTGGCAGTCCCAATGTCCATCCCACGGTAGACCATCATGGCGTCGGCGCTGATGATTTCGACGGGGTAACGGGCAGCCATCTCGAGCGACAGGGCGGTTTTTCCACTGGCGGTTGGTCCTGCAAGCACAGGAATGGGCAGGGTTTTGTTGGTGGCGCTTCGACTCACGGTATTACTGTACCGTGCGCCGCAAAACCACACAATGCGAAAAAACCACATGACGCCAAAAAACCGTTATAGTGTTTTCAGGCGAGCCGTTTTCAAATGGTCGCAAATCGAAATCAGCCCGCCACACTCGAGTTTTTCGGGTGTGGATTTTTTACCAAATTTTAAGGAGACATCATGCCAAAACCAAATTTGTACAACCTGCCCGCCGGCGAGAATGCGCCCGAAATCGTCAATGTGGTGATCGAAGTGCCAAAAGGTGGCTCGAACAAATACGAGTACGACAAAGACTTTGGCGTCATGAAACTTGACCGCGTGTTATTTGCCAGCATGTCCTACCCAGGCGATTACGGATTTATCCCCTCCACCTTGGGCGGCGACGGCGACCCACTGGACGTGGTCTTGCTTTCGACCCATGCGTTTCAACCTGGCGTGTTGGTCGAGGCTCGAGTGGTCGGAATGCTGGTCATGAAAGACGACAAAGGCGAGGACGAAAAAATCTTGGCGGTCACCCACAACGACCCGCGTTTTACCGACACCATCGAACTCGAGGATGTTGCCGCGCACGTGCTGGACGAAATTGAGCACTTTTTTTCGGAGTACAAAACTTTAGAGGGCAAAGCGGTTGAGACCAAAGGCTGGCGCAACCGCGTCGATGCAATGGAAGAAATTTTATATTGTATCGAACGTGGTAAACGCGTACCGATTGTTGGTTGAGAATACTCGAGCCGAGAAATTCAGGGCGGCTCGAGTTTTTATTTTTGACGGTGCTCGAGTTGCAAATTTGATGGTTTTCGCATTCAGTTTGAAGGCAAAGCAAATTACATGTGCTGGACGTGAAAAGAACGGCATCCAGGTCATGGTTCTGCTGTAGACAGAATGCACTTTTAAATGGTATGATTGAGCGTTCGGATAAGGTGAAACCAACATCACCTTTCTACACGTCTGACTCGAGAAACACCATGCTTTAAAACCACAATTCTCGAGCCACCAAAACACTGGAGGAATATGTCAAACGCCGTCATACCTGTCGAAATCACCGATGAAGTCAAAACCGCATTTATCAATTACGCGATGTCCACGATTGTGGATCGTGCACTGCCTGACGTGCGCGACGGCTTAAAACCCGTGCAGCGACGGATTCTATACGCCATGTTGCAAGAAGGGCTTTCGCCAGGTCGCAAGCACCAAAAAAGCGCTGGTGTGGTCGGTGAGGTCATTAAAAAGTACCACCCGCACGGCGACAGCCCAATTTACGAGGCAATGGTTCGCATGGCACAGTCATGGAACTTGCGCTACCCAGTCGTGGACGGTCAAGGCAATTTCGGTAGCATCGACGGCGACCCCGCCGCCGCCTACCGTTACACCGAAGCCCGCATGACCAGGGCTGCCGAGGTGATGCTCGAGGATATTGAAAAAGAAACGGTTGATTTCAAACCCAACTTTGACGAAACCACCGAAGAACCCACCGTGCTGCCTGGTGGCTTTCCGTACATGCTGGTCAACGGCGCGGTTGGTATTGCCGTGGGCATGGCGACCAACATTCCACCGCACAACCTGACCGAAATTTGCAATGGCTTGCTCGAGATCATTAAAAACCCTGACATTAATTTAGATGATCTGATGAAAATCGTACCTGGACCAGATTTCCCAACCGGTGGTCGTTTGGGCAAAAAAGGTATTCGTGAGGCGTACTCGAGCGGTCAGGGCAGCATTCGGGTGCGCGGTAAAGCCCGCATTGAAGAGATCAAAGGTCGCAGCCAGATTGTGATTACCGAAATTCCGTATCAGGTCAACAAAACCAATCTTTTAACCACAATTTCGGCACAGTACCGCGAGGGTAAAATTCCCGATATTGCCGCCCTGCGCGACGAGTCGGATCGCACCACGCCGGTCCGAATTGTGATCGAACTCAAACGCGGCACGCTGCCCGATTTGGTGCTCAACCAGCTTTACAAGCACACGCAGTTGCAAACCAGTTTTAACATCATTAATTTGGCAATCGTCAACGGCGCACCGAAAGTCTTGGCACTCAAAGAGGGCATGACGCTGTTCCTCGACCACCGCAAGAACGTGGTCACGCGCCGCGCCAAGTACGACCTCAAAAAAGCCCGAGAGCGCACCCACATTCTCGAGGGTCTGCTGATTGCGCTGGACAACATTGACGAAATCATTCGGATTATTCGCGCCTCGCAGACCGGTGCGGAAGCCAAAGATGGTTTGATGGCACGCTTTAGCTTCTCCGAAATTCAAGCCCAAGCCATTCTGGACATGCGCTTGCAACGCCTGACTGGACTCGAGCGCGGCAAACTGAACGAAGAATACAACGCGCTTTTGGAACTGATTGGTTTCCTCGAGTCAATTTTGGCAGACGACAGCAAACTCTGGAACGAGGTTAAAAAAGAAATCACGATCATTCGTGACAAATACGGCGATGAGCGCCGCACGGTCATCACTGACCTTTCCGAAGACATCAACAAAGAAGACTTGATCGCCATTGAAGACATGGTGATTACCGTGACCAAGGGCGGTTACATCAAGCGCACGACGCTCGAGGCGTACCGTTCGCAGGGACGCGGCGGGCGCGGTGCGAACTCTGGCAAATTACGCGACGAAGACGCCAACACCAACCTTATTGTTGGCAGCACCCACGATTATTTGTTGTTCTTCACCGACAAAGGTCGCGTTTACCGCGAGAAAATCTTTGAACTGCCCGAAGCCGGACGCGATGCCAAAGGTGCTCACCTGCGCAACGTGCTGCCCTTAAAGGACGACGAGAACGTCAAGTCGATCTTGTCGATCAAAGACCTCGAGCAGGAAGGTTCGTTCGCCTTCTGCACGCGCCAAGGCATTGTCAAGAAAACCGAAATCAAAGAATACGGCAACATGACCAGCTCTGGTTTGATCGCCATTAATTTGCTCGAGAATGACGATTTGATTCATGTTTCAATCCTCAACACTGGCGAACACGTGGTGCTTGCCACCCGAGACGGTCAAAGCATCCGCTTCGGTGAAGACGACGTTCGTGCCACCGGACGCGCCACCCAAGGCGTGATCGGCATTCGATTGCGCGACGGTGACGAAGTGGTCAGCATGACCAAAGTCAGTGCAGACGACGACGGCGAACTCCTGACCATTTCCGAAAATGGTTACGGCAAACGCACGGCGATTAGCGAATACCCACTGCAAGGACGCGGCGGACAAGGCGTTATCACGCTTAAAGTCACCGACAAAACCGGCAAACTCGTGTCGCTCGAGCGGGTCGGCGGCGACGAGGAACTGATGGTGATTAGCGCCAACGGCGTTGCAATTCGCACCCGCATCGAACAAATCTCGAGTTACGGACGCCCGAGCCAAGGTGTCAAAGTCATGCGCATTGGCGACAGTGACCGTGTGACCAGCGCCTTCTCGATCAAGCAAGAGGAAAGCTTAATGGCAGACGGGACAAGCGCGGCAGAAATCTCGAGCGAGGTTGAAGAAATTTCTGATAACAACGAAGCGCCAGACAACACCGAATTATAATCTCGAGACTTGAGCTTCAAAAAACGGTGAGCATTGTGCTCACCGTTTTGTTGTTCAGCAGGGAATTAGTGTTACTTGCGGAAAAACGCTTTTGAACACGGTGTCATCGAACGTCAGCATCTCGAGTTCGTGATATTCGGCATGTGCGGCAATCAAAAAATCTGCAACGATTCGTCTTTGCAATTGACCACCACGACGCAATATTGCATATTTTCCAAATGCAACACCTGCTGCATCCCAGACCGTATTGGAAATATCCCAGAGCACACTAACTTCTTGGGCAATCAGCCATTGCTCAATTGCAATCCAAGAGGTTGAAGCGTGAAGTTCAGCTCTGACAATAGGACAAATACAAAACGCGTCACTGGCATTATTTTTAAGTGCTTGTTGTGCTCGGATGTGATTTGAATCAGTTCTATCAAGAGCACTTTGAACAAAGTTGGTGTCCATTGAAATCATAAGTCATCGCCCCAACGATTTTCACGAACTGCTTTCACTGCATCTCCATTGTTTTCGGCTTGCAAACCACTAAAGTCATATTGATCGAGAATTCTGTTTAGAACTTCTATGGGATCAGGACGTTTAATTCGCAATTCAATTACATTGTCTTGCTCGAGTTTAAATTCTATTTTTTGCCCAGGACGCAACCCCAAAGCGTCCCTGATTTGGGCGGGAATCGTAATCTGATGTTTTGGACTGATTGTGCCTTCAATAATTTTCGTTTGCTGAGTCATAATGCTTTGAGTATAGCACAAGGTAGATACCACCAAGCAATAATCGCAAAGCGCTATATCCGCGTCTCGAGCCATAAAAAAACGAGAAGACAAAAGCCTTCTCGCCTCTCGAGCAACTGCTTTTACTTCATCATCATGCCCGCTTTTTTGCCTGTGGCTTTCTCCCAAATCTTCCAATCCACAGCGCCCTTGTCAGGATCGGACTTGAGGATACCCTGGTCGCGCAGAATCTTGATGTTGGATTTGAGCACCTCGGGGTCAAGATAACCCGCGAACCCTTTCAGGGTTGGTCCTGCCATGTACAATTTGGTGATTTCTGCCATTTGCCAAGTCTGATGACCCCTGGCGTCAATGCTGCCCGAACCTTTGCAGGTGTTGCCGCACTTGGCGAGCACAATATCCACCGCAGCACCTTGATTGCGGGCTGCCCAGTTCCAACCCTTGATGCTGGCTTTGAGGAGCTTCGCGGCGATGTCAGAACCTTTCATGCCCGAACCTTTAAAATTCTTGTCGTCAAGCACTTTTTGTGGGGCGAACATCAAATCCTCGAGCAAGTTAATACCGTTGTCGGCAAGTTTCATGACGTTCAGTTTGCCGAGTGGATAACCCAAACCGATGATTTGATTGACTTCGTTGTAGGTCATTGCCGAGACCGCATCCACTTTGTCGGGGAAGACAATGGCAGGGTCAAACGGGAAGGTGACCGCCGTAACATCTGGGCTGGCAACACTCGCGTCGAGGCTGCTGGTCAAACCTGCGGTTTTAAGCAGAGCAATGACTGGGTATTCGTTACCGCCAGGCCAAACACCAACTTTTTTGCCTTTCAGGTCAGCCACGGTGTTAATGTTGGAATCTTTGAGCGACACCAAAGTAAAACCAGATTTTTGGAACATTTGACCAATATGAACGATCTTCTGACCTTTTTCGCGGTTGACCAAGAAGTCGGTGATCCAGGTCGTACCAAAATCCGCTGCACCAGATACCACGGCTTGGACTGGATTGGCATCACCAGATGGAATCAGGGTGACATCCAAACCTTCATCCTTGAAGTACCCACGCGAGACTGCCGCGAAATACCCCGCGAATTGGGCTTGCGGAAACCACTTCAGTTGCAACTTCACCGCAACCGGTTTAGTCGCAGCATTCGTTGAGGAACCCAGCAGCATGCCACCAACGGCAAGACCTGACAGGGCAATGGCAGTAAGAACGGCACTTTTCTTCATAACCTTCCTCCTCCAAAACAAAAATTGAAGTGCTAAGTTCAATTTGAGTTTCCGCATTCTATCTCGAGAAACGACTGAAAAGAAAACCTTCTCAAATCCCAATCTCGAGCACCAATTTTAGCCGTAACGCAACCCCAGCAAAAAGCCTGGTATGAACGCGCCAGCAAACGGCACGTTGTTGGTCAGAATTCCGATTAGACCATTGAAAAAGCCTTGGAGTGAGCTTTTGGAAAGCAAAGGGTCGGCGTATTGTTGAATCCGCAGCCAATCAACGCGTACCACGCCCAAGTAAGCCAGAAGTTGAATCACAATAAACAATAAACCAAAAATCACCAGCGCGGTACGTCCGATTTTTTTTAAGGCATAACCTGTGGCGAAACCCGCCAATGCACCAAACGAAATCTGTCCCAAATACGGTGCGATTGAATCAAAAAGGTTGTTCGTCGCAGATTGCGCGGCATTCTGGGCGGTTTGGGTTGCTGTGGTGGCTTTTGACACGCTTTGAGCATACCCTTGAAGTTGATTCAGCTCAAGCTCGAGGGCAAAAGTACATTGCGTTTGCGTAAAATACAGGAGTGAGCAATGATTTGAACCAAAGTTTATACCAGCAAATTGGTGCGGCAAAATTGCGCGAGATCGTGCAAACCTTTTACCCGCTGGTCAAAGCCGAACCGCTATTGACGGACTTGTTTCCAGACAACTTATCGGAAACCATGAACAAACAAGAGGCTTTCCTGACCGGTTTTCTGGGCGGACCACCGCTGTACCATCAAACGTATGGACACCCGATGCTGCGCGGCAGACACATGAAATTTCAGATTACACCTGCACGCGCTCAGGCTTGGTTTGATTGTTTTTCTGAAGCGGTGAATTCAACTGATCTCGAGCCTGGAGTAAAAACTGAGTTGCTCGAGGCGGTGGCAAGGGTCGCGGCGGCGATGGTCAATTCAAATTAGAATGGGACGCACAATGCGTCCCATTCAGCAAATCTCGAGCCTTGAAAATCAGTAGGACAGGACGTTGCTCGTGCCCGCTTTAGGGTCAATCACGATCAATGCGTTTTGGAAGCTGAGCAGCAACAAATTGCTGTTTGGTACAGCCCAAAGGCGCTGAATATTGTCATCCAAACGTCCGTTGTTGCTCGAGAGTGGACCGGTTTTGATTTCGATTCGGGTTCGGTCACCATTGGTCGGGTCTATCCGAACCAACTCGAATCCGCCGCGATGTGAAGTATAAATGCCGTTTTGATTGACTGCCAAACCCGAATCGCCAACGTCATCGTCGCCTTTGCCTTTGCTTTTGGCTATAGATGCCCCTCTGAACGACAGTGCCGCACGACTGCCCGTGTTGACATCCCAGGTCATCAGGGCTGTACCCGTCGTAAAAGAACTGAGCGTACTGAGCAGTTTACCGTCTGGCATTAGAATGCTCGAGTTGGTATCTATTGAACTGTTTGCCGTGACCATGTAACCTGACCCAACTTTGTTCTTGCCGTTCGCGGCATAGGTTGAGACTGCTTTGCAAACGCCGTCCTTCACTTGATAAACACCAACACCTGTCGCAACGGGGTTTTCTCGAGCGAACAGGTATAGACTGCCATCTTTGGCGACCTCGAAGGTAAAACCGCCCAAGTTTGGGTGTTCGTCACGTTCGCCCGAGGTTTCGCAGAAACTACTGCTTGGCAGGTTCTCGAAGGTTTTTTGACCCGCGTCGTCTGAAAGGTTGCTCGCCCAGAGCAGTTTGTAATTTCCAGTGTTCGCATCAACTTCCAGGATTTCCAAACGGCGCGAACCAGGCGATAAAACCGCGTAGTTTCCATTTGGCAGTGGTCGGACATTCGAGATTCCTTGTAACGTGTACGCGGTTTGATCCTTGCCGAAGTTGTCTTTGTACTTAATATTTTCGCCTTTGGATTCGCTGGGTTCAACGCTGCCCGCAATTAACGTGCGGTTGCCCGTTTTTAAATCAACTTCGATGATCGCGCCGTGACCTGTGGGGGCGCTGCTGAGAATCAGTTTGTCGCCGCGAACAAAACCTCCGGTGATCTCATCCCCAATTCCTTGGGCGAAAGCTGGACCCTCGCCGATGCCACCCGCCTGCCTTGGGTCAAGGCGTTTGCATTTCAGATTGTCCTTTTCTTTAAGGCAATCCACCATTTTGATCAATGTGCTTTGTTGGGCAACCACCCCAACGGCGAGGGGGAAGAACAAGGCAAGAACCGCGAATCTCGAGACGTATTTTTTCATTTTCTCCTCAATTAGATGCCGCCCAAGATTGAAACTTCGCAAGGCAATAGTATCTGGGTAAAGTTTAACCCGCGATGCGTCATTGAACAGCAAAAGCGCGGTAACAGCCGTCAGGCATTCAAAAAAGACGCCTGGGCTTGGTTTGAGGGTCTTGAAACTCACAAGCTCGAGATTTTGAATATCGGTCAATTTCAGATAAAATCGCAATGGTTTTTGCGTCACCGACTTAAATTACTCGAGGTTTCTTTGATATTGCCCGAAAAAACTTTGGCGATTGAATTTTGGTTTGGCTCATAATATCAATTCTTTTCACATTTTCAGATACGGCAATCCTTGTGTTGAAGCGCTATAAAACAGTATTTTAATTTGCTCGACACTCATTACAGTAGCTAATTAAAGTTTTCACATTTCTTACAGTCTATTCAGGGTTTAATAGGCAGTGTAATAAAAGTCCGCAGCGTTCGTAAAAAATACCCTAAACACCAGAATTTCTAACTTCTCTGGCAGAACAATAATTTGAATCTTTTCTTGTTCGACTTTTCGTCAAGAAAGTTTTACTTAACGTATTCTGTAAATAAAATTTCTTTACCACTGGAGGTTGAAATGCTTAACAAAAAGACGCTTCTTCTGTTCTTAAGTATCATGATGTTCTCGAGTACGGTTTTTGCCGATGGTTTCTCGTTAACCCTTGATGTTCCAATACAACCCAGGTTTTCAATTGGTTTGGGCATAAATTATTCACTTCAAGTCATCAGCAACTTATACGTTGGCGTCTCGAGCGACCTCAGTTTTATTGCCAGCAACCCCGACAATGCCAAAATCGCACTCAATGTTCGCTTTGGTGGTAAATACATTGCCACCTTAATAGACGAACCAGCGTATTATCTCAAATACTATGCAGGCGTCGGACTTGAAATCACTGCCTTCGCAAACTCAAATGTCTCCAGCGACATCAACGGTGGTTTTTTCACCCGTTTTTTTATCTCTAAAGTTGCCAAAGTTTATGGCGGTATTGACGGTGCACTGACGTTTGGTTTTGGTTCAATCAACAGCGGACTCAACCTCGAGGCTTCATTGTTCGCAGGAATTAAAATTGATCCCAGCCCCTCGTTCTCGGCATATTTTCAGTTTGCTGGCGGTTGGAATCGTATTCAAACCACTGGTGCTCGAGACGCGGGTTATTTGCTCGATGCCAGAATCGGCGCTTATTTTGCGATAGTTCCGCAGTTTAGATTGGGTTTGTACATTGGTTTTCAAAACGGTCAAACCCGGGGCGGCGAAATTGTCTTTGGCGTGGGCGGACAGTTTCTCGAGAAGCCAGGTTCGCTTGCCACCCCTGGAAATTACTTACCGTAAATCAATTCCAAGATCGGTGACCTATGAACAAACTGGTACTTATTCTCTTAACCGTCATTGGATTCTCGAGCCTGGGTCAACCCGCATTCGCGCAACGTTTTTCGGCTGGCGCAGCCATTACCTTGTTTAGCCCTGGTGGGTCGGCGTTGGGATTTGGTATCAGTGGTAATTTTGCGGTGCTTGAATTGGTCAAATCTGGAATTTTTAATTTGGATGCCAGGGGAACGCTCGATATTGATTTTAATTACGGCGTCGAATTCAACTTTTCAGCCCTGGCACGACTGAATTTGCGCAGCCTGAATGTCTACGCAGGTCCAACCGTCAGCGTTCTGCTCGGCGTTGGGTTTGGGCTTGGGGCAACCATTGGCATCAGGTCACCGATTGAGCAACCCGTTGGTGTTTTTGGAGAACTCGAGTTTTTATTTGCCCCAGCCGCATTAAGGTTGAGGTTTGGTTTGAATTTGCTGCTTTGACGCATCCAAACCCGAGTAAAACTCAATTTCCAAACGTTTGTCTTTTACCCTCACATTCCAAAATGCTACGCTAAACCCATGACGCAAACCCTGACCAAACCCGCCCAAACCAAAGACCCCATCTTCGATCTGATCGAACTTGAGCACGCACGTCAACGCGACGGCTTAGAGTTAATCGCATCGGAGAACTTCACCAGTGCCGCCGTGCGTCAGGCTGTTGGCAGCATTCTGACCAACAAGTACCCCGAAGGCTATCCTGGCAAACGTTGGTACGGTGGTTGTCAGGTTGTTGACCAGATCGAGCAACTGGCAATAGACCGCGCCAAAGAATTGTTCGGCGCGGCATGGGCGAACGTTCAACCGCATTCAGGCTCGAGCGCGAACTTGGCAGTGTACATGGCGCTCTTAAAACCAGGCGATACCGTTTTGGGCATGGATTTAAGCCACGGCGGGCATTTGACGCACGGTAATCCAGTCAATTTTTCGGGCTTAAATTACAATATTGTTGGCTATAAAGTCCGCGAGGATACCGAACGCATTGACATGGACAACGTGCGGGCTTTGGCGCTCGAGTTTAAGCCAAAAATGATTATCGCGGGTGCGAGCGCTTACTCGAGAACCATTGACTTTGCAGCGTTTCGCGCGATTGCCGACGAGGTTGGCGCGTATTTGTTCGCCGACATTGCGCACATTGCTGGTTTGGTCGCGGCGGGCGTGCATCCGACCTCGATTCCTCACGCGCATGTGACCGCCACAACCACCCACAAAACCTTGCGTGGACCAAGGGCTGGGCTGTTGTTGAGCAACGATCTCGAGATTGGTGCAAAAATTGATCGCAGCGTGTTTCCAGGTTCGCAGGGTGGTCCGCTCGAGCACGTGATTGCGGGTAAAGCCATTGCGTTTGCCGAGGCGTTACAACCCGAGTTTAAAGTCTATGCCGCGCAAATCATCAAGAACGCGCAAGTCTTGGCGAACGAATTTGTCAAACTGGGTTACCGCGTGATTTCGGGCGGAACGGATAACCACATGTTCGTGCTCGATTTGCGACCACTGGGCATCAACGGCACAAAAGCCAGCAAAATGCTCGACGCGGCGCACATCACGATTTCCAAAAGCACGTTACCGTTTGATACCGAAAAAATTCTTCACGGTGGCGGAATTCGGATTGGTACGCCAGCCGTGACCACACGCGGCATGACTGAGGCTGACATGAGCACGATTGCGAATTTGATTGATCGCACCTTGAAGGGGGAAGACCCCGAAATGATAAAAGCTGAAGTTCATGCGTTCGCCTCGAGATTTGTGCTGCCCTAAGCATTCTTAAATTTCAAATGACAATCCCCCGCTCGAGACTCGAGACGGGGGATTTCCTGATGTTCGATGTTGACTTTAACTCGCTTTTGGCAAGTCGCTGGCTTGACCAAATAACGGCACTGTGAGAGCATCAACCGTGGTTGGCAACACTTGAGAATTATGTCCAATGCGCTGCGAATTGTCAATGTACGGCGGAAAGTTGGTCGCCAAGGCAACGCGCATTTGCAAACCGTAACGGTCTTGCCTGTCCCTCGAGAGATCGGCTCGCGCCCGCTCGAGCGCAAAGTTGGCTTCGTCGTAAGAAATTTCGGCTTCGTTTAACTCGGCGCGTTCCATGAGGGTCAAGCGGCGCAGGCAGGCGTCACGTTCTTCTTTGTTACGACCTACCACTTCACCCTCGCCGTACAGTTCGGCTACTGCTTCGTCTAATGATTCGCGGGCGTCCTTTAAACGCCGATTGGCGCGGCGGTGTCCAAGGGTGGCAATGTCCAAGGCGTCTTGGTGACGTTTACTGGATTTGAGCCAGCTTTGAATTTCTGTTTCGAGTGTTTTCACAAAACCTCCAGATCGAAAGATCATCTTCATATTCTGTTATACACATAATTCATTAGTCCAAGATGAACTCTAGATAAATTTTGATTGCCCTCAAGCTTATATCTTAAACAATCAAAACGCTGTCCGACACAACTTAAAATTCACACCCATCAACCATACAAATTCTTGTGCTCGAGCTTCATGGCGCTGTACTTTGGATCTGCCTCGGCTTGCTTCCAAGCCACCTTAAAAATTTCTGCCGACTGGGCTTTAACTGGGTCTTCGGGGGTACGCGGCAACTCGAGGCGTCCATGCGCACCACTTTGCCCCTTCAAGGCTTTCGGCACTGGTCCGTCGTACTTCTTGCCACCCTTGTGATTTGCATAGCGTCTTGCCCTGGTAAAACCCATTTGCAAGAATTTTCGCGCCATATCTGCACCAACAAAATCGTCCTCCTCGAGGTAGGACACAAACATGGCGTAAATTGCGGCACTGCTCTGTTCAGCCAGTTCTGGCGTGGCAAAACGCCAATGGGGCAGCAATTCGGCTTTGTAAGGTTGAACCAGCAAGACGCCCTGCTCACCGACGCCAACACGGTATAACTCGGGATGTTGACGCAGATCAAGACTGGAATAATCTAGGGAATAATCAAATTTCGTTTTGCCCGTAGCCACCAACAATCACCTTACCTCAAACTGCAACCGACACTTTAAGCAGTAAACACTATTAAAACTGAGAAGCCGAATTCAATGCTCAGCGTTTTGTTATGCTCAAACCATGAAACAGTTCAGAGCCGTTTTGGTCGGGTGCGGATCAATGTCCAAAGAATGGCTTCGGGTCGCGCTCGAGATTCCAAACCTCGAGTTGGTTGGCTTGGTCGATATTTTTGAACAGAACGCCAAAACCCGAGCCGCAGAATTTAACCTCGAGCACATTCAAATTGGCTCGAGGTTGAGTGAAATGCTTGAGCGTTTAAAGCCAGATCTAGTCTTTGATTGCAGCATCCCCGAGGCGCATTACGGCGTGGCGCTCGAGGCTTTCAAACGCGGTGCGCACGTGCTTGGGGAAAAACCGCTGGCGGATTCTATGGCTCGAGCCATAGAAATGGTGAACGCTGCAAAAAACTCGAATTTGACACATTCGGTCATGCAGAACAGACGCTTTGACCCCAATATTTTGCGGGTCAAACAGTTTCTCGAGGCTGGGCAGGTCGGCGCTGTCACAACGGTAAATGCCGATTTTTTTATCGGCGCACATTTTGGCGGTTTCCGCGATTCGATGGCACACGTGTTGTTGCTCGACATGGCAATTCATACTTTTGATCAGGCACGGTTTATGACGGGTTGCGACCCACTAAATGTCTACTGTCTCGAGTTCAACCCCAAAGAGTCTTGGTACGCCCAAGGCTCGAGTGCGCACTGTATTTTTGAGATGACCAACGGTGTGGTTTTTAACTACCGTGGCTCGTGGTGCAGTGAGGGATTTCATACGACTTGGGAAAGCGATTGGCGAATCATTGGCACACGAGGCACGTTGCGTTGGGACGGCGACGGGTATCAAAGAGCACAAATCGTCAGTGAAACGGGTGAATTTCTCTCCAAGCATACCGAACTAAATCTCCCAAAACTCGAGCATCAAATCACAAAAGGTCATGAAGGTTTAATTCGGGATTTCATCGCCAACCTCGAGCAGCAAAAGCCGCAAGCCACCCCCTCGAGCGACAACATCAAAAGTTTGGCGATGGTTTTCGCGGCGATTGAGAGTGCCGAAACTGGAAAACGCGTTCAGGTACGCTGGGCGTAATGGCTTAGGCAAAACGGCGCTCTGATAAAGCTTGGATTTGAACTAGAATTTATTCATGACCGCGCATTTGACCCAAAATTCGTGCTTTGCTTGCAGCCTAAACAAGCTGCCAGCGTCCTCAGATATTTTTGAGTTGCACATCACCGTCAATCAAAACGTTGACCTGGGGGCATTTAAAAGTTTTTGCTACCAAGCTGGCATCAAAGGCATGGTGATTGACCTGGGCGCGAATGTTCCAGTCCAACCCATGACCTGCTCAAGAATTGCGGGTTCGTTTTCCCAGGCGATGCTCGAGGCAAACCAACTTCGTGATGTTCTGACCGAGGCTGGTTTTGAAGTGACCCGCGTCAAACTCGAGGCTGCACCTTGGAATTTAGACGTACCAACCACCGACGAGCAGGCAAAACGCAATCCAGGCGGAAATTATTTCGAGCATCACACCAAACTCAAACTGCCCAAAACCGCCAATTTCAGGTTGCTCGAGATGATTTGCGAAACCAACAATGCGCACTTGTCACACAATGCCTTCAAGGTTTTTGCCGACGGCACATCGGAACGCCTTGTCACGCAACGCCATTACGCTTTGGGTTTCGCTAGCGCCAGCTTGAGGTTTAATGCGTTTCTTGAGGTTCTAAAATCATTTGATTTTAAAGTCGAGAAAACCGTTTCCGAATACTGCGTTTTTGATTCCAACCTCGAGTTGGACGCGGGTTGGGGCAGTCCACACCCCGCTTAGCACTCAACTCGAGCTAGATTGGAACTCGAGCGTTACAGCGCTCGAGTTTTTCTTGAGGTACACCATGAAGCTCTACCCGAAAATTCCGCACCTTCCAGGCTCGAGAACGGGCATTCGTGATCGTCACTGTGGGCTGATGGCTGCAAAACGCCTTCTCGAGGAATCACAGCCTGGTGATACGGTGATCGTGCAAGAAAAATTGGACGGTTCAAACGTGATTGTCTCGAGGGTTAACGGTTTACTGGTGGCGCTGGGGCGAGATGGCAAGCCTTGTGCAAACTCGAGAAACACCAACCGTCGGGCTTTCGCAGATTGGCTCGAATCGAATCGACATCGCTTGGACTGGTTACTCAACCTCGAGCGCCTGGCGTGCGAGTGGCTGCCCATAGCGCACGGCACGCGTTACGCCTTCCCACATGAACCGATTGTCGCGCTCGATTTTTTTGATCCGTCAGGAACTCGAGCGAGCTTGCGAGAACTTCAAGGTAAAATCTTTGACTCGAATCTCAGGATTCCACACGTCATTCACGTTGGAAATGCAATCTCGTTACAAACTGCCCTCGAGAAATTGGGAACGCACGGTTTTCATGGTGCTCTAGACGAAAGCGAGGGTTTGATTTACCGACTCGAGCGAGCCAACAAGGTATTGATGCTAGCAAAGTACGTGCGTCATGGAAAAACCGATGGCGTTTACCTGAGCGATCACACTGGACTCGAGGATGTTCGCAATTCATTCCCAGAAAGCGGCAAGTCATGAACCAAATTCCAAAACCTGAAACCAATCTCGAGCTGCTGAACGGCTGGTTGCGTCGTGCCATTCAACACCCAGCCGCTCCAAAATTGGTTTTGCGTGGCAGCGTTCTGACACGTGCATTGTGTGGTCAAAAAGCCCGAAAACCGCAAGATGTCGATTATCTGCTGCTCGAGCAAGCTTTTAATGCCCAAAACACCGAAAAACTGGCGCTCGAAATCTCGAGAATCTCGGATCAAAGCACGGATTTGATGCTTCAAAGCACCAAGATTATTTGGGCTGACACGCCGTATCCAGGTTTGCGGGTGAATTTGATCGGGCGTGTGAATGACTTTGAGCTTCAAACCATACAAGTTGATTTTGCCTGCAATGACCCGCTTTCCATGCCGCCCAGAATGCTCGAGATCAAAGGCATAGGACAGGTTTTAACTTGTATGCCAGAAACCTTGTTCGCCTGGAAATTGCACGGATTGGTCGAATTTGGTCGTGGGCGCTGGAAACCAAAAGATTTATTCGATTTGGATTTAATGCTTTCCAACCTCGAGTTTGACCAACCCGAACTTGTCAAAGCCATTGATCTTGCCTTTACCAGCCGCAACATGAACATCACAGAACTCGGTGACTTCCGAACTCGAGACTCTTGGGGTTGCTCGAGCCGTTCTGGGCGCACCAAATGGCGAGCCTTTCAAATCAAATACGGGCAAAACCTGGATTTTCTGGCAACTCGAGATCGGGTGCGAAACGCCATAAATAATATTCTCGATTCAGGTTGAAACGGTAACTTTTACAGACTAGAGTATTCTGAAGCAATGAATCTTGTTATGCAGAGTCTGAACGTTTTCGAATTACTGTTCAAGCCTCAAAAATATTATGCCCAAATGCTGAACAGCCGTTTGTTCCCGTGGTTAACACTTATTTTAGGACCACTGGTCTTTGGTCTCGCATTGTCCCTCTTGACACGCAATTATTACAGCAGGCTCGAGAAAGGCTCACAAATCCTGGGCGTTCTGGTGGCTCAAGGTTTTGTAACGCGTTTGATGTTTTACCTTGCCGCCTGCATTATTTTGATGCTGATAGCAGGTTATGACTCCGAACCGTTTCGGGTGCTGGCATTCTCGAGTTCAATCGTGCTGTTTTGGTCTGTGTTGCTGCTGATTTACGCCGCCCTGTTTCCAATTCGTGTCGAGTTTCCGAACTCTGTTGGCGTGCAGATTGTCACCCGTATGGATGACCGCCTTGATGCTTTTCAGATGCTCAGTTTGCACCCCGCCATCGGCATTTTCACCTATTCCACCCTGGCAGTTTTTGTGGCGCAGTGCAGTTGGGCGTATTTTGGTTTACTCGAGACCGGCGCAAATTCAACCAACGCTCGAGCTTCAATTGTCTTTTGCGTTCTTGGCGCGATTTTTTGCAGCATTCTGGGATTATTTGTACCAGCGTTTACTTCTGGAATTCGTTGAGGTCGCTCGAGTATCGGTGAGGTAAGGTGCGCCGTGCGCACCAAGGGTCAGATACTCTTTAATCTACTTCAAAGCAATGTTCCAGGCAGGTGCATAAAGTTGAATAAGTTCACGTTCCAGTTGAATAATTTCGCTATCGTATTCTAGGGGTAGAACGTAAAAATTCACCTCAGTTTGCACTAAAGCAATGAGAGCATTGAGATGACAATTTGTTGCTTGACCATCAAGGTAACAATTTTTGGGATGAATTACTCCATACCCTGTGGTGATGCGCTTTTGAAACCGATCCCGACATCTACCAATGTAGTGAATTTTATCTCGAACTGCGAACACGTAGAGTCCTTTTTTCTTTGAATATTCTGAAACAGTCAATTTAAAACCGCAAAATGTTTGATCGCCATAAGGATTCAAAAATCGTTTGTAAAACATGTCTTCTTTAAGTTTAAGACTCCCAAGGAAAGAACCTAGAGGTTGCTCGAGCGCTTCGGGATAACAATCTCTAACTATGAGCGCTAAATGTTCATATTTCTTGTGACTGACAGTTTCCTCAAGCGATTTATTATTCTTTTTTGTGAACATATCAGAGACAGCAGATAGTTGAAAATCGATCTCGGCTTTCTGGAACAATAAATCTCCAGCACTTGAGGTCAAGGTTATAAAAGTTGGCATAAACAAACCTATCACTTTCAAATCCTTATGAAGCTTTTCGCTCGCTCGAGAATGCCATCAAACATTTCAACCGTTAGTTTTCCTGTCAGCGTGTTTTGTTGCGAGACATGATACGAATCAAGCAGTATTTTTCCGTCAGGCAGAAGATAATCAAGCGCATGACCGAAAGGATGTTTAGACTTTTGAAGCTTAAAAAACTCGAGCATCGTGTCATGGGCAATTTTCCCCAGCGCCAAAATCACGCGCACATTCGGCAGCAACTCGAGTTCACGGGTTAACCAAGGTCTACAGTTTTGCAGCTCGAGCCGCGTGGGTTTGTTGTCTGGCGGGGCGCAACGACCAGCGGCGGTAATGTAGCAATCGTGAAGCTCGAGTCCATCCTCAAGATTTATAGAATTTCTACTCGAGGCAAAACCCGCATGGTAGAGCGCTGGGTATAAGAAATTTCCGCTCGAGTCTCCTGTGAACATCCGCCCCGTGCGGTTACTGCCGTGTGCGCCTGGAGCAAGCCCAAGAATTAAAACTCGAGCCTTTACGTCACCGAAACCTGGCACGGGTTTAGCCCAGTACGTCTGATCTTTGTACGCCGCTCTTTTTTCGCGTCCAACCTGTTCGCGCCATTCAACCAGCCTGGGACAAATGGTGCAAGAAAACAGTTCCGAATTCAATTCGCTTAAACCCATAAAAAAGTCTAACTCGAGCACCATGTCCAGAACGGTACTCGAGTCTCAATGTGATTTTTAAACATCGCTTTTGAAAAGCATCGCTATACTGATCTTGTTCATCCCTCCTGGGTGCGACGGTATGCGATAAACGTACCGTCGCACTTTTTTATTTATGCACTCCGCTTTGTTTACGCACTCTGCGGAACGCGCTCAGAGAGTTCTCGGTGGGTGCGACGCAATTCGCTGTAAAGCTTGCGTTTGTCTTCATTCGAGATTCGTTGCCAGTTTTGACGGTGAATAATACGTTTTAAAGCGTTTTCACCGCCCGGCAGTTCGCGCACACTGCGAATCAATTCTGCCAGTAGCTTGTCCGGATTTGAGGCTGGCATTTTTGAAATGTTTGATTCGGTTTGAACTGGTTGCGCACTGACTGGTGTTTGCAAGGGAACAAACTTCCGAGGCTCGAGTGAGCGCAAAACGCTGACAGGTTCGCTCGAGATTGCCCAGTCTGGCAACATGGGTTGCTCGAGAATTCGGGCGGTGTTCTCGTCGTAATCGACCCAGACAGCATTGATGCGTTCTAAAGTGCGTCCGATGCCAAATTTGCTGGCGCTGCGAACGAGGCTTTCATTCAGGGCGTCTTTCCAGTTGGTGGCACGCTCCGAAACATCTTCTTTGCTGACCCCAAGCACCGAGAGCTTGCATTTGGCTTGACCGCTCGGGTGAGTTTCATAACTGTCAGACCAGCCACTCGCGCCAAGCACGGCATCGAGTCGGTCAATCACGGCTCGGGCGGGCAGCACAGGACGCACCAAGGCACGTCTGCGATCCTTAGAGACGGCTTCAATCTTCCAATCAATTTCAGAGGCTGGAAATGGCAGAGACAGGTTGGCAAAGGCTTGGTGCTGGGCAATCATGGTGTTCTCCTGGCGCTCGAGGCGCTCACTAATTCGCTCCTCGAGGTTGACAACGTTTGGCATTGGGCAACCAATACGTCCTTTTTGGGCGGGGCATTTAAAATTATTTTGCAGTCTGCACCAATCACCGACTGGTGAAAGATGCTGGCAGGTCGTGTCTGGCATTAAAGCGCACCTCCTCGAGTCAATCTGCTGGCTTTTGCCGCAACGGGGCGAGCATTTCTGGCGGCGTTGACCACTTCAAGAATTCGGCGGTGAAGCGCAACTGGTGGCGCGGCAACGGGCGTGGTTTGACCGAATTCATCAAGGTAAGCTCGGGTCGCCTCGAGCCAAGCCTCGGCAATTTTGATGGCTTGATCGTTGCGTTCAAACATGGCACGAACCAAGCGCGACAAACGGTACTCAAGTTCATACATGGTCGTGACGCCGCCCGCATTCTCGAGTTCGATCAGCGCATTAAAAACTTGGGTTGGATGGATTTTTTGCGTGCGGAGCGATTGGGCGATGGTCTCGAGAATTCGCATGTTGTGCCTCCTGGGAGCGTCTTGATGGCGTGCTGACTTAAATGATCTCTTACAATTATGATTCTAGCATAATTTCGTGATTGGTTCAAGCCTTGGGGGTGTTTTACGTCTTGACCGTAAACGATCAAAGTGCTACACTCGCCGAGAGCAGAAAACCGCGCTCAAATTCACAAGGGGTTAAATACAACATTTAATTCCGAGCAAAAGTAGCTCATTCTTCGTCCAGCGCGGGACAAAATTACAAGGAGGAATTATGAAATTACACGAACGACTGCGCGAACTCCGAAGCGAACGCGGACAACGTCTCAAAGACGTTTCCGAAATCGCAGGCATCAGCATCCCGTACCTTAGTGACTTGGAGCGTGGACGCACCAACCCCAGCCTCGAGACACTCCAAACCCTGGCAGCCGCTTACGATTTAAGCGTCAATGACTTACTTGCACCTGTCGAATTCTACGGTGATGCCAGTGACAGCGCCTTGCCAAAAGGACTGGCAGACTTGCTCGCCGACCCAGTCATGGGCAGTCAAATCACACCCGACTGGGTTTCCAGCCTGAGCCGCATCGAACTTCGCGGTAAGCGCCCGCAAACCAAAGAAGACTGGTACGACATTTACAGAAATTTAAAACGCATCCTCGAGTGAAGCAAAATTAAGGTAACGTGTGGGAACGGGTTCAAATCCGTTCCTATTTTTTTATCCGAGGTACGTCGTGGTCTTATCTGAGCACAAAACCCGAGTGCGCGAACTTGCCGCCGAGTTCAACCTTACACACCCAGCTCGAGAACCCCTCGACCTCGCCGCCGCCATCGGTGCAAAACTCGAGTACGGCGACCTGGGCGATAAAGACGGCGCGTTTGACCCCAACCGCAACGTTATTTTTCTGTCCAAAACCGTGACCTTGGAGCGTCAACGTTTCACAATGGCGCACGAAGTCACCCACGCCCTGATTCTGGCAGACGTTGACCTGCTCTCGGACTTGCACGATGCTTACGAGGGTGACGATCTCGAGGAAGCCATCGAAATTTTATGCAACGTCGGCGCGAGCGCAATTCTAGTGCCAGAAATTGAACTCGAGGCACTGCTGCAAAAATACGGACGCGGCGCGAGGGCGATACCGCGCATCGTGAAGGGTTTTACGGTCTCGAGACCCGCCGCCTGCGTGGTCTTGGCGCAAAGTTTGGAAGGCAAAGCGATTGTTGGTGTCCTTCGTGCCAAAACCAAACCCAAAATGCTCGAGGTTGAATTTAGCGCCCGCAGCAGCGAAATGCGCTACCCGCTTAGCAACGGCACAGTAATACCCGAAGATCATCCAGCCCATGTTGCACTCGAGACTGGACTGCCGTTAACCGATGAAAGTTATATTCCGTTTAGAAGCGGTAAGAAAATGAAAGCCGTGGTGGATGTACACCCCGAAGGGAATGTGGCATTTGTGGTGTTTACGGTGATCGAGAAAGAAAAATGACTTTACGGATGATTTCCAGCCAACACCAAAACACGTCGTAAATTCTGAACCCGCTCACGATTCAATTCCAACCGCGCAATCGTGGCTCGAGCAACGGCTGTAAGACCAATTAATTGTGTTGAATCATCGCTCCAAATAAAGTGGGCAAGCCAACCATCTAAGCGTGGATGATACAAACGGGTTTCTAAACCAGTCGTTGGATCAATGGCACTGATCGCAACAAACTTACGATTATTACAACCCTGACAAGACAATGCCAAGTTATCCACGGCATCCGAACCTAGCAGAGACTTAGGAACAATATGCTCCACAGCAAAATCATCACTTGAAAAATTGAGCGGCGACAAGCAATACTCGCAACGTGATTTGGCTCGAAACACTACAAGATCACGAATTTGCGTTTTTGTCATGACAACATGGCAACAGGTTGCAAACCAAATTGAACCCTTAAAGCATCAATTGTTGTATTCCGTCGCTTTGCCAATTCGAGAAGCGCTTCGGTGCGTTGCAACGTTAACTCCTCGGCTTGGTCAGACAATGAGATTAACTCAAGTTGTTCCGCAGGCTCTAAATTTTCGGCATCGCGTTTTTGAATAAGCGCCCAATAACGCACCCAGAAACTTTCGGGCAAACCCATCGTGATTCGTTGCAATAAAGTTGCCTCGGAAACACTGACTTGAAAACGCTGTTCAAGTTCCTGAGCCAACCATACCTCGAGTGGAAGCCCATATTGCTGTGCTTCAAAGCGTAAACGTTGCTCGAGGTTTGGTTCAAGGTTGAGGGTGAGTGGCATGAGGAAATGGTAGCACTTTTGGGTTTAGAGAAAGGTAATGCTTGAGTTATGCCAAACAAGGTCGTTTAGTTTGGCATTCAATTTTCTTCAAAATAGTCTGAATCGATACGTTTAACCACGTATGAAGCAGAGGCAGACACTCCAACATCAAAGTCAGTCATCAGTCCAGCCAACTGCTTACCATCAATCAAAACAACTTTGGTATCAATTCGAGAGGCATATTCGACTGCTTCTGACGTGTAGGATGACGTGGTAATAAAAACACCCTTTTTCGCACGTTGCCCTTGAAGCGCCCCGACAAACTTCTGAATTTCAGGACGCCCAACTGAGCCTTGCCAACGTTTTGCCTGAATGAAAATTGTATCCAAACCAAGTCGATCTTCCTTAATAATCCCGTCAATACCGCCATCACCACTCTGACCAATTCGTTCTCCAGCATCACGTCTTGGATTGTCAAGACATCGTGGACATGAAGTTCGGCATTTCCCCTCGAAACCAAGCTTCCTCGAACTCAACAGGCGATTGATACCCTATCGTCGAATGC
>JAYVRX010000108.1:0-66161 GCA_043775825.1 Deinococcales bacterium | reverse complement strand
TTGGCTGCGGCTGAAGAGTTTGGGTTGGTGAAGAAGTTTTGGGCTAATTCGGCAATCGCGGGAAATGGTTAAGTCGAAAATGCAGGTATCAGTATGTTTCCGAGAAAAGCCGAAAATACTATCAGTCCAAAGGCGTTCTAAAGATAATCAAAGAGTCCGAATCTCGAGACGCCTGGTATTTTCGGGTACGCAAAATGGCTGCCGATTACGAATTGAGCGCCGACCCCGACCTTGCCAACCGTGACAGCATGACTATTTTTATCAACTACCGATTATTCGATTTTCAAAAACGCTTTCTGGGTGTGACCGGCGTCGGTATCACCATTAATACGCTCAATACCTTGATTCAGAGCATCGAGCAGCGCTTTGGGCAGCGGGTTTATTTCGTGAACAAAACCGGCAATATCGTGCTGGCAAACAACAGCCAACTCCAGTTAAAAGGCAACATCGCCAAGCTCGAGGGCATGGCGAGCATCGCATCACAGATTCTTGGCAACACCCAAACCCCGCAGCGTACCTCGTATCAAAAGTCGAGCACGGTGGTGCAGGTCAATTCGAGGTACATTCCAGAACTGGATTGGTTTGTGCTGATCGAACAGGATGAGGCTGGAGCATTTGCGCCATTATTGCGTTCATTTTTATTAAATCTGGCAGTCGGTACGCTCGCCACCGCATTGGTGCTCGGTTTGAGTTTTTTAACCATCAATCAGTACCAAAAACGCCTCGAGAAACTTGCCACGGTTGACACGCTAACCGAAGCCCAAACCCGTTCCATCGGCGAGACGCTGCTCGAGCAAGCCCTTAAGGAATCATTGCGAAATGGACGCCCGTTTAGCTTGGTTTTATTCGATTTTGACAACTTTAAAACCATCAACGACACCTACGGTCATGCGGGCGGCGATACGGTGCTCAAGGACGGCATCGCACTCGCCAAAAGTACCGTTCGGGCGGTGGATACGGTGGTGCGTTGGGGCGGCGAAGAATTCTTGGTGATTTTAAAAAACGCCTCGCTCGAGGAAGCCAGTGTGGTCGCCGAAAAAATTCGGCTGCAAATCGCTAACCACACGTTTAAACTCGAGGCTGAAACTTTAACTGTGACCTTGAGTTTGGGCGTGGCACAACTCGAGAACAACGAAAGTATTTCAAAACTCTTGCAACGCGCCGATACTGCCTTGTACGAGGCAAAAAACAATGGGAAAAATCGGGTCGCCTCGAGCAACCCAATCAGCGTGGTTCAGGCTGGCGTGGTCAAAATTTAAGTGCTTAAACTTTAAGGGTCACCTCGAGTTGTTCGCGGCTGGGCGGCGCGATCAACAGATTGACCAGCAAATCAATGGACTGTTGATACAGCCCGCTCAAATCCATCGCGCTGGCATCGGCTTGGGTTTCCCATAAGGTCACGACCATGCCCTTGCCCGTGTTTGGATCGCTGGTCATGTAACCGCCTTGAAAACCTTTGGTGTTTTTAAGGCTAGGCACAATCGATTGCCGCCAGATGCTGATGGCTTGTTGAAGCATTCCGATTTTCAATTGACTGGTAATGATTCGTGCGTACATCAAAGCCTCGTCTCTATGCCAAAAGTTTATTGCTCGAGTGACCGCCCCAAACAAACTTGAAAATGCTGGAAATGAACCAGTAGTATACTCGTTTTTTTTCTTGCGTGTGAGTAGAATCAGACAACGCATTATCCGCCGTACCGCTCGAGGTTTAATCCGATTGAGCACAAGTTTCCTTCCGCAGGTCACGAGGGCGTTACCGGGCATGGTGTTAAAATGGTGTAACGATTTGTACAAGTACGGGCTTAAAGGCGATTGTGCGTTGTTTGGAGAAGATGTATTTGACGGGTCGAAAGTGTCCGATTGGGTTTAAGGAGTGTACGGGGATTGTGTGCGGTGAGGTCATGCCAAACTGAAATGATGTGACAATACCCGAATTAGCTTGAAATCGGGAAGTTATAAAAAGCCAATTTCTGGTTTTTCTTGGCAGCTCGAGGATCATTCCCAAGAATGATCAAACCAAAATGATAATCAGTCTCTCGAGTTTTTTTGAGCATTATAAAAAGGAGTTTTACCCTATGAGACAAGCCAAAATTACCCTAATCGGTGCGGGCAGCACGGTTTTTGCCAAGAATTTGCTGGGCGACATTCTCAGTTACCCAGAACTTTCAAACTCGAGAATCTTTTTGTTCGACATTGACCCTGAACGTTTGAAAACCTCCCAGATCGTGGCGCGAAAAATCTCAGAAGCCCTGGGGGTCAAACCCGAAATCGTCGCCACCACCGACCCAATTCAAGCACTGGACGGCGCTGATTATGCGATCAGTATGATTCAAGTCGGCGGTTACAAGCCCTCTACCGTGATCGATTTCGAGATTCCCAAAAAGCACGGTTTGCAACAAACCATTGCCGATACTTTGGGTATCGGCGGTATCATGCGCGGCTTACGCACCATACCCGTGCTGCTCGAGTACACCCGCATCATGGAACGGGTCTGCCCTGATGTGCTGCACCTGAATTACGTCAACCCAATGGCAATCAATTGCTTGGCGCTTTCAAAAGCCAGCAAGATCAAACTGGTCGGCTTGTGCCACAGCGTGCCGCACACCGCCAAAGAACTGGCGCAAGATTTAGGCATTCCGCCAGAAGAAGTCCATTATTTGGTGGCGGGCATCAACCACATGGCGTTTTATCTGACCCTCGAGCGTCACCACCAAGACGGCAAAAAAGAAAACCTGTACCCAAAACTGCGCGAATTTCTCGAGCGCGGCAAGTTCACGCACCGTGTGACCGCCGACATGCCTTGGGGGTTGACCGATGCCGTGCGGTATCAAGTCTTAAAACATTTTGGTTACTCTGTCACCGAATCGTCTGAGCATTTTTCCGAGTACACGCCGTGGTTTATCAAAGGAAACCGCCCAGATTTGCTCGAGCGTTTCAACATTCCGATTGACGAATACATCCGCCGTTGCGAGCTGAACATTGCCAAATGGGAAACTTTAAGGGCTGAACTCGAGGATGAAAACAAAAAACTCGAGGTCAAACGCAGCGCCGAATACGGCAGTTTGATTGTTCACAGCCTGGAAACGGGTCAACCCAGGGTGATTTACGGCAATGTTCCAAACAGGGGTTTGATTGACAATCTACCCGCCGATTGTTGCGTTGAAGTGCCATGCTTGGTGGACAAAAACGGTATTCAACCAACAAAAATTGGCATGTTACCCCCTCAACTTGCCGCCATGATGCGAACCAACGTGAACGTTCAAGAACTGACCGCCGAAGCTGCCCTGACTGGCAAACGCGAACACGTTTATCACGCCGCTATGATGGACCCGCACACGGCAGCCGAACTCGATTTGGATCAAATTCACAACCTGGTTGACGATTTGCTCACCGCTCATGGCAGCATGATTCCCAATATTGCCAGCAAATCAAAAGCCGAGCTGATTGCGGTTTAAAGATTGTCATTCACGCGGTTGCAAGTGTCAGAATGAACTAAATTGGAGTCAAACGGCTGAAATTCAGGAAGTCTGAAAAGAAAATGGAACGCGACAGACGCGTCACGAGTTTAGAAGTCGCCAAGCACGCGGGGATTTCTTGTGCCACAGTTTTGAAGGCTCGAGCGACCAAAAAACGCTAGATTATTACCTACGGGATGCTCTAAATGTCTGCAACGGACATTCATGAGTTTCTAAAGTGCATTTTCATATTTACCTCAGTTTGGATTCACTCAAAGACTTTAACCTCGAGTATGGGGAAATTAAACCTAGCGGTCTGCATTGTCACAACCTTCGTGTTCGCCTGCAATTCAAACGGCGCACCAATCTTGAGCGCCTCCGAAATCGCCTACAACACAGCACTGGAGGCAAACAAACGCCTGGCAAAAACCATCAATTTTAGTGCGCTCGAAGCTCCGAACGAAGGCGAATGGGCTTCCAAGCTCGAGGAAACGTACTTCGATCTGGTCAAGACTGCCGGCTTTACAGCCATTCGCCTGCCTGTTAAATTTAGCAATCACGCATCAAAAACCGCACCTTATACGCTCGATCCAGCATTTATGGAACGGGTAGATTGGGCGGTTCAGACCGCAACCTCGCGTGGTTTGGCAATTATAGTAGATTTTCACCATTACTACGAACTCATGGACGAACCCCAAGCCAATAAAGAACGCTTTTTAGCACTTTGGACACAAATCGCAGAACGTTACAAGTCTCAACCCTCGAGCGTTCTGTTTGAATTGCATAACGAACCAGAAAAAAAACTCGAGCCATTGTGGAATCAATATGCGGCTGAGGCGCTAGCGGTGGTGCGTAAAACCAATCCGAATCGTACTGTCATCATCGGTTCGGTTGGTTACAACAGTGCAAACCGTTTGGCAGACTTACGTCTACCAGACGACCAAAATTTGATCGTTACGGTACACAATTACGCACCCGTCGAGTTCACCCATCAGGGCGCACCCTGGTATACTCCTGCATTACCAACAGGCGTGTTGTTCCCCACCCAAGAAATCTCGATTAACCGACCTTGGCAAGATTACTCGTTCGGTGCGAAAACTGCACCGAGCCAATCTGGGCTAGAAGTCACATACCTCGAGCAGAACGGCGGATTGAACCTACACAACGATAGCCCAATGAGTGGTTACTCGAGCTTGCGCATTCAAACCAACCGTGACGTTGAACTGGGCGTAAGCTGCATCATCAAAAATGGTGCAACCAACAATCAACCCAAGTATTTTCGGGTTCAGGCTTTGGCAAACGTTCCAACAGACGTATCCCTCTCGAGTTGTGGCGATGGTACAGCCTTTCAAGATGTCTGGGTTCAAAAAAATTATTATGACCAAAACCCCAAAATTACATTTCAAAAACTCGAGGCGATTGGCACAAATGGAACAACCAGTTTAATTATGAATCCTGAAGGGCAGATTCGTGATGTTTTAAACACCGCTGCCGCTTGGGGACAAGCCAACAAGCGTCCGATTTTTATGGGCGAATTTGGTGCGTTTGAATTTGCGGACATGGCTTCTCGAGTTCGTTGGACAAAATTCGTGCGCGAAGAAGCCGAAAAACGAGGCATCAGTTGGGCATACTGGGAGTTTCATTACAACGCCGGTTTGTACGATCCAGTGAACAAAGCGTGGCGTACCAATTTGTTGAACACGTTATTTAAGTGAACTGTTACATCCAAGCCAGTGTCGTGTGGTGCTCGAGGCTTCGCTTGTGATACATGGTTCTTGAAGGGCAAATTTAAAGACTCGAGCGACCAAAAAACGCTAAATTACGGCTTGCGGTTAAATTCGGTCTCGAGCACCTTCCATCTCGAGGCTTTCATTGTAAAGTGCGCATACAGCGCGATCCCAGCATAATTCTTTGGTATTTCAGACTCGAGCGCCGCATGAATTCCGCGCAGGGCATTTTTAAGATTTTCGACTTTCGGTTTGTGTGATGCTGTGGGTTCGTCCCAGGCTGGAACGCCCAGTAAAACTTCTTTGCCATTGCTCCAATCAAGAATTTCTCGAGTCCAGAATGCCATCAATGCAACATAAGGTTTCTCGAGCGGGATATGCGTGTCATAAAGCATTGGTACGATTTGATCAGTATTGCTCGAGACTTTTAAAAACATGCTTTTGTCCCAACCCCAAAATCCAACTTTTGGAATTGGTGTGGCAACAGAAATCAATTTGCTCGTACCGATTGCCACTCGAAGCTCCAGCAGCAACTCGAGAAAACCTTGGTCTTGATTGGGCAGCGGTTCAAAATCGAGATGAACTCCAGCAAAATCTGGGAATCGCTCGAGCAGGTTTTTGGTGCTCGAGACAAAGTTTTTGCGCCATTGGCTCGAGGATAAGAAAACTGTTTTACCAGTCACACCACCAAGCCAAGGCATGACCCGCTTGTTGGGAAGCAACTCGAGAAACAATTTGGTTTGGTTTGCATCTACTTCTGGAATCTTGCCATCTAAATTCGTTGGCGTGAGATGCCCAAACACATCCCGAATTCCATGCGAATCGAGTTCGTTTTTGAGTGCGAGAATTGCGACTCGAGATCGAAATTTTGTTGTATCTCGAGCGTTTTCGTTAAACCAATCGTCATCACCAAGCCAACCGTGTCCAAGCCAAATTCCGTTGCGTCCCAGATCGTGTTGACCGTAAGTAACGCTAGAACCTGGATTCCAAATCAAATACGCTAAAACCAAAACGGCAGCCAAAACCAATAAACCTCGAGCAACACTTTTCACACCAGCATTCTCGAGGCGCTGCATGAGAGATTATGAGAAGGTAACCAAGTTTTACTCAACCCCAACTGTCCTCCCCTATCCAAGCCGCTCGGGAACTTCTACAATAAAACTCACGTATGAGCTATGAGATGAATTCAGTCAACCTCGAGAAATTAAAAACTGGCGATCAAACAAGCTGGGAGTCCTTGATTCTCGAGCATCAAGATCGCATGGTCAATTATTTGTTTCACCTCGAGGGGTCTTACCCTGATGCGCTGGATTTAACCCAGGAAACCTTTTTTCGGGCTTGGAAGGGCATAAAAACCTTCAAACCTGGCGAAGAGTTTCTGCCTTGGTTGTACGCGATTGCCCGCAATTGTCAGATCGAAAAGCACCGCCGCAAGCAACACAGCCAGTTTTCGATTGAAGAAGCGGGCGATTCGGGTTTTGAACCGATGGCGTTCACCGATGGTCCGCAAGCCAGCGCCGAATATAACGAAAATGCCGAAAAGGTTCGTGCAGCACTGCTCGAGTTGCCCGAAGAATACCGCTCGGCTGTGATTTTGCGTTTTATGGACGAACTGAGTTACGAAGAAATTGCAATCACACAAAATTGTGCCATCGGCACGGCAAAATCGCGGGTGTTTCGCGGTAAAGAAATCTTGGCGGGGCTGCTCGAGGGGAAGGTGATGGTCGAGTGACGAACAATTTTGATTTTGTCGAGCGTACCATTCACAGCTTGCCTCGAGTGAACGCGCCTTTAGGGTTTGCCGCAACCTTGAGTGCCGAACTCGAGAGTTGTCAATTGCTCGAGGGACTTGAACGAATTCATGCGCCACCCGATCTTGCCAAAGGTTTGGCGACTGAAATCTCGAGCGGCGCGGCTTTAACCAGGCAACTCGAGTTGCTCGCTAGGGTTGTCGTGCCTGAGCATTTTGCATCTCGAATCTCTGATGAAATTGCTCAAAATGCCATGCTTGCCACTATTCCCAGGGTGAGCGCACCGGATCGTTTTGCGGCGCAAATGGCGCAAGCTATCGCCCAAAATGCGTTTGAATCCAAGATTCCGCTGATTCCTCGAGTGACCGCCCCTGTTGGTTTTGCTCAGCAACTCGCGGCGGGTATTGCCCTCGATGCAGAACTGAACAAACCGCCTGCGGTCACGCTCGAATCTGTTCTGACTGCGATACCGCGCATCAACGCCCCCGCAACGCTGGCTGCAAACCTTGCCGCCAAAATTGAGGCAGATGCCATCAAAGACGCGCTCGAGCGTGAAAACCCTGACCGCACGCCGCTCTATTTTGTGTTTACACTGCTGGCTGGAGCGGGTTTGGGCTTGATCGGGCTTTCTTGGAATTACGCCAGCGTGACCGCTCGAGCCGTGATTGATTTGGTTCAAGCGCTGCCCGCCAGTTTGATCGTCTCTGCTTTGGTGGTGACCCTTCTTGCCGCCTTCGCCAGCGGCTCGAGGCGCAACGTCGGAGCGCTCGCCAGCACCGTTGCTTTTGGCATTTGTGCCGCTCTGGTCTTGCCCCAAGCCGCGCCATTTTTTGGCTCGAGCGTAATCGCGGGGGTTCACAACGCCAGCATCGTGCGTTTTGGCGGTGATATTACTGTCAGTGGAACGGTGAACGGCGACGTGGTCAGTATTGGTGGCAATGTCAGACTCGAGCCGAGGGCAAGCGTGACGGGCAAAGTCATGACCTTTTTGGGCGACGTGAACTTGCCTGCCGACACCCGCAAGGTTGGCGGCGTCAGTGCTGTGCTTGGTCGCTTTCACAGTGATGCCGTCCAAAGCATCCCAGCCCAAAGCGCCAATCTTCCTGGTTTAAGTGCCGCCAGTGCTTTGCAACCGTTCAAGAACCTCTTCAGCTCGAGCAGTTGGCATTGGGTATACCTTTTGGCAATTGCTGCCTGTGCCGCCGCGTTACAACTGTTTAGATGGGAAAAACAACTCGAACATCATTTTAAACTCGAGGCTGGACGTGCTACGGGCATCGGTTTGCTGCTGGTCATCTTGACACTGCCGCTGGCGACACTGGGCGGTCTGAGTCTGGTTGGTGCGCCGTTTGCCATACTGATCTCGAGCTTCACAATTTTTGCCCTGACCACAGGCATGGGTTTAAGTTGCAGTTTACTTGGTCATTCAATTCTAAAACGCCTCAAACTCAAGCTCGAGCCTTGGGTCGGAAGCCTGCTCGGTTTGGGCTTATATGCCTTGACGTTGCTCGTTCCAGTTCTGGCAGTTTCATTGTGGCTGCTGGGCGGAGCTTGGGGTGCTGGCGCACTGATTTTGGCATGGCGACAACACGAATTGCTTATCCCAAAAGCGTTAAAAGCTGTGATTGAATAGCTGAGGAGATTTTTACAATGGAATATTCCCATGCTTCTTGAATGGGCGTGATTCTTGTTTTTCCTGGAGCATCTCGAGGTGCAAAATCAATTGCGCCCTGGTGTATTCTGGTTGAATCACATCATCAATATACCCTCGAGCCGCCGCCACATACGGGTTGTCAAACGCGGTTTTGTAATCGGCAATTTTACTGGCTCGGGTCGCATCTGGATTGCTCGAGTTTTGGATTTCGCGGCGGTAAATAATGTTTGCCGCGCCGTCCGCGCCCATGACCGCAACGGCTGCGGTTGGGAAGGCAAGTACCACATCTGCGCCCATGTCACGGCTGTTCATGGCAAGATACGCGCCACCATAAGACTTTCGGGTAATTAGTGTAATTTTAGGCACTGTTGCTTCAGCGTAAGCGTAAAGCATTTTTGCGCCGTGACGGATAATGCCCTGATGTTCTTGCGCAACTCCTGGCAGAAAGCCTGTCACATCGACCAGTGTAATAATTGGCAGGTTATAGCAATCACAAGTCCGAATAAACCGTGCGGCTTTGTCAGAAGCATCAATATTGAGTACGCCCGCCATGTGGCGCGGGTTGTTCGCCACAATCCCAACACTGCGCCCACCGAATCTGGCAAAACCACAAATCATGTTTTTTGCCCAATCTGGTTGCACCTGGAGAAATTCTTGATCGTCCACAATTGCACGGATCACATCAATCATCGGGTAAGGCTTACGTTGATCGGGGTGAATGATTTCAAGCAATTCTGGTGTGGTTCGGGTTTTAGAATCTCCAGTTGGTTTGATGGTTGGTTTTTCTTTGGCGCTTGAGGGAAGGTAACTGAGAAGGTCGCGGATGCCTGCGATCACGGCTTTGTCGTTGTCGTACTCAAAATGCGCCACGCCAGATTTTTTGTTGTGAACATCTGCGCCGCCCAATTCTTCAAAACTGACATCTTCACGGGTCACGCTCTTAATCACTTCAGGACCGGTGATGAACATATAACTCGAGCCTCGAGCCATAAAAATAAAATCGGTCAGGGCTGGACTGTAGACCGCACCTCCCGCGCAAGGTCCTAAAATCGCGCTGATTTGCGGCACAACCCCTGAGTAAATTGCATTGCGGTAAAAAACCTCGCCGTAGCCCGAAAGGCTGTCTACACCCTCCTGAATCCGAGCACCGGCGCTGTCGTTTAAGCCAATGATCGGACAGCCAACTTTTGCCGCCAAATCCATGACCTTGCTGATTTTACTGGCGTGCATTTTGCCGAGGCTACCGCCAAGAACAGTAAAATCCTGGCTAAACACACAGACTTTGCGCCCTTCCACCATTCCAAAGCCCGTGACCACGCCCTCGCCTGGCGCTTGGATGCCCTCCATCAAACCCGTCTCTTGATGTTCGACAAACGCGCCCAATTCGACAAAGCTGCCTTCATCTAAAAGCTCAGTAATCCGCTCTCGAGCCGTGAGTTTGCCCGCGTCATGATGCTTTTTGATGCGCTCCACGCCGCCACCGTTTTGCACGGTTTTGCGACGCTCGAGCATTTCAGCGATTTTTTCTTGGAAAAAGAAGTATGAATTGTCAGCCATTGAGACTTGATTCTACACAGGAAGTTTGAAAAGAGCTTTATAATTTTCAAGTCCGTTTGAAAACGAGGCAATTCGAGCGTAAAATACCAGTATGGCTTTACCTTTTTCTGATCTGCTCGAGCGGGCAGATGAAGCAGGAATTCGGATTGAAATGATGAATGGAATCCCAATTTGGGAAGCCAGTCCCGCGTTTCGTCATCAACGCGAATCATTTCGTATTCAACAATCGATCAAACGTCTTGGTGATTGTGGTTGTCACCATGTTGCGGATGTATACGTGAAGTTTTCAGACGATTCGATCAAACGTCCTGATCTCAGCATTTTTTGTTCCGAGCCAATAGAGCTTGATGAGGCAATCACATTGATTCCTGAAGCGGTAATCGAAATCATTTCTGTGGGTTACGAGATCAAAGACAAAGAACTCGCGCCAAAGTTTTACCTCGAGAACGGTGTGAAAGATATTTTGGTTTTTGACCCGCGCAGTTTAGAAATTTGGCATCACACGGTTTCAGGAACTCGAGTATTCATTTCGCCCACTGTTTTTGAGCTTCAGTGTGGGTGCTCTGTAGAGATTTAAGATTCTTCAAGTTCGGCTTCGGGTAAATTCTGGTACAAATCTGAAAGCACAATTTCCAACTCGAGGCTGGCAAATCTGAGTTTCGCATCGTCTGTAAAACGCTCGTACAACCATTTGCCATCGATCCTCGAGAAAACCTCTGCCACAGGTTCGTGCTGCGAAAGCAGCACATATTGCTCGAGACTCGGAATGGTTTGATATTGCTCCCATTTTTCGCCTCGGTCAATGGCTTCGGTGCTGTTTGAAAGCACTTCAATTAAAATATTCGGGCGGTAGACAACACGGTTTGTATCGAGGCTCGAGTCGCAAGTCACCAGCACATCGGGGTAATAACCTTTGCCGCTTGGCATTTTAGTGATGACATCACTGCTATACGCGTAACAACCGTGTTCAATTGCCACATCAAACAATCGAATCAAAATGCGGTTCGCCACAAAATTATGTCGTTTTAATCCGCCTGCCATGACGAATAAGTTACCATCTACAAACTCATGCCGCACGTCGGAAGTCGTCTCAAAACGCACGTAATCTTCAAATGTGGCAACGGTTTTGACTGGCGAAACTCGAGGCATAGCTCAGTATACGCCAGACAAAGATGCTGAAGCCAAAATGAATTCGGAGTCGCTCATCACGACTCCAAAGCAATAATCTTGAGTTTTACTTTTTGTCAATTTTGTCGGCTGCCGCTTTGCGCCGCTCACTGCGCGAACTTGGCGGTTTAGAACCACGTTCACCCTCGAGCGCGTGTTCTTCGCGTGCAATTTCTGCCTTGCTCGAGGTTTTTTCTTTCTTCTGGAATGCCGCACCGCGTTCGCGCCAGACAATACGGACAGGAATGCCTGGAAGCTCGAGGTCTTCGCGGATTCGGTTGCGCAAGAAGCCTTCATAAGCTCGAGTGACAAAATCTGCCCGATTACAAAAGATCACAAAAGTTGGCGGCGCGGTTTCGGCTTGGGTCATGTAATACATTTTTAACGGCTTACCCTTAAAGTTCGGCATTTGTTGACGCATCTGCCAAACCTCGAGCCACCTGTTCAAATCGCCCGTTGAAACCCTGGTTTGCCAGAGCGTGTAAAGTTTGGTACATTCGGCGAGAAGTTCGTGAATGCCGTACTCGTTAATCGCACTCGTATAAACTCGAGGCGCAAAATCGAGGTGGTTAAGGCGTTGACTAATGTCTTTTTCGACTTTTTTCAGGTCTTCTTCTGGCACCAGATCCCATTTGTTAATGATGATGATGACTGGTTTACCAGCGTCATACGCCATATTCGCCAGTTTCATTTCGTGATCGCCAAGTTCAAATGGGTCTATCACCAACAGATTGACATCGGAATTTCTGATGCTTTGCTCACTGCGCAGTTGGGCAAACAATTCAATATTGTCTTTTGGGCGGTGACGAATACCGGCGGTGTCAATCAAAATAAAGCGCTGACCCGCGTAATTAAATTCAATGTCAATCGCGTCCCTGGTTGTGCCAGCAATTGGTGAAACAATCACGCGTTCCGAACCCGTGATGGCGTTCAACATGCTCGATTTGCCCGTGTTGGGTCGCCCGATCAATGCCACCCGAATTGGTGAAACATCGGTGATTTCCTCGTCATCTTTGGGCAGTATCTCGAGCACCTTGTCCATCACGTCATCCAAGCCCCTGGCGTGTTCGGCGCTGGTCGGCATTGGGTCGCCAAAACCGAGTTGGTAGAGGTTTAAAAGCAGACTTTCTTGTTTATTAGAGTCAATCTTGGTGGCGACCAAAATAACTGGTTTACCCAAACGGCGCAACCACATCGCAATCTCTTCGTCGGCGCTCGAGAGTTCGGTGCGGGCATCGACGGCAAACAGCACGACTTGAGCGTCATGAATTGCCATTTCTGCCTTCTCGAGAATTTTGGCTTCCCACTCATCACCGCTCCACAGTCCGCCAGTATCCATCAGCAGAATGCGGTGGTTCTCGTACATCATGAATTCTTCTTTGACATCGCGTGTCACACCTGGTTCGTCAGCGACCACGGCGGAGCGTTTGCCGATCATGCGGTTGAACAAACTTGATTTGCCCACATTGGGGCGTCCTACAATGGCTACTTTATGCATTCACAGTTCCTCTACATTCCAAGTTTAGACTTGGGTTGCTTAGTGTACACGAGTCAATCAAGATTTGCTGTGATGCGAATTCTTAGGGTTTCCATGTGGTATTTATTCTCAGTTCTCGCACAGTTTATTCAGTAAACTACTGGTACGGAGGTGCTCGAGGTGTTTAAACAAATTGCGTTGGTGTTGGTCGGAGGTTTGCTCGCCTTTGGTGGTTTTATGGCTGGTCGCTCGAGTGCGCCTAAAGAAATAATTACCGTGAATCAAGCGATTCCTGGCTTGATTCGCGTGCAAAACACCCAACAAGCACCTGCAAATCCAAACAATGACGCTCGAGAGTTGATTCCGTTAAATCCTGGTGGTCAGCAGCCCGGTCAGGGACAGCAACCGCCACCCGGGCAAGGTCAGCAACCGCAGGATTGCCCTGTGCAGATTTATCAGGATGGAAAGTTGTACACCTTCCCGCAACCAGGGCAGCAACCACAACCAGGGCAGCAAAATGGCAATCAGCCTGGGCGTGGTGGTCAGCCGCAAGAGTTGGTTCCTTTGCAGCCAAACGCGCCGAGTAATACACCTCGACCAAGCACGCCGCAAAACACGCCAGCCCAACCTCGAGCTATGCCAATTCAACCCAGTACACCAACACCCAGTACACCAACACCCAGTACACCAACGCCCAGTACACCAAATACCCCGAGTGATCCAGAAAATCCTTTGAATCCCTTCGCGCCAACACTGCCAAACACCCGCAGCTAAATTCTTAAATTGGGAGCAAAACACATGGACGATATGAGCGCCAAACCAGCAATCGAACCAAATACCGTGGTCGAAGCCGCCGCCAAACTTCGCACTTTACTGTTTGAAGTCAAACGGGTGATTGTCGGGCAAGATTTGATGCTCGAGCGAATGCTGGTAGCACTGCTTGCCAGGGGGCATATTCTGATCGAGGGCGTGCCCGGGCTTGCCAAAACCTTGGCGATCAAAACCACCGCCGATGCAATTGGGGCAACATTTAGGCGCATTCAGTTCACGCCCGACCTCGTGCCAGCCGATTTGATTGGCACACGAATTTACAATCAAAAAGAATCCAAATTCGAGGTTGAGCTTGGTCCGATCATGGCAAATTTGGTTCTCGCAGACGAGATCAACCGTGCGCCAGCCAAAATTCAGAGTGCGCTCTTGGAGGCGATGCAGGAACGCCAGGTGACAATTGGTCAGCAAACCTTTAAGCTGCCTGACCCATTTTTGGTGCTCGCCACGCAAAACCCCATCGAGTCCGAAGGCACTTACTTTCTGCCTGAGGCGCAGGTGGATCGTTTTATGTTTAAAGTGATTATCGGCTACCCAGGTTTCCACGAGGAAATGACCGTGGTGGACAGGGTTAGCACCAAATTCGAGGCAATTAATAAGGTTATATCCTCAGAAGAACTGCGCGGTTTGCAAGAGATGGCAGACCGAATTTACGTCCATCCAAACGTCACCGAGTACGCCGTAAGGCTTGCGCGTGCCACGCGTGACCCAAGTGAAGCCAAACTGCCAGAACTAAAAAAATACATCGCCTACGGTTCTTCACCTCGAGGCAGCGTGAATTTGATTTTGGGTGCGAAAGCCTTGGCGGTCTTGCGTGGACGCGAATACGCCCTGCCCGAAGATGTCCGCGACCTCGCCCCAGAAATTTTGCGTCACCGCATTATGCCGTCTTACGAGGCACTGGCGGACGAGAAAAGAATGGAAGACTTTATTGACATGATCTTAAAAGCCATTCCACTGCCAAAAGTTCACATGGGTGATCCGTACAAAACCCAGACCAACAATCAGGCTGCTGGCATGGAAGTCAATCTTTAAACCTTCGACATTCGTAGACCATCTTTGAGAACTCGAGAAAATCAAAACATGTTGACCCTAACCCGTCCAAAACCCAAACCGCTCGAGGTGCGCCCCGAACCCAAAGCCCCAGAATTGCCTGAAGCTTTGCTGCGCAGGCTCGAGCTTAAAATCATCAAGCGCTTAGACGGGTTTTTGTTTGGCGATTACTCAGGTATTTTTTACGGTCCAAGCCTAGACCTTGCCGAAATCCGCGAGTACCAACCTGGCGACGAGGTACGGCGCATGGACTGGAATGTCACGGCGCGGTCTGGCAAACTGCACGTGCGCCAATACCGTGAAGAACGCGAAATTACCGCCTGGATGGTGGTTGACCTTTCAAAAAGCATGACTTTTGGAACACGCCGAGTCTTAAAACGAGATTTGGCACTCGAGTTTGCAGGTGTACTCTCGAGCATCATCACGCGGCACGGCGATAAGATTGGCTGTTTGGGCGTCAACGAAGCTGGAATTAAATTTGTGCCACCGCGCACCGGACGGGCGCAAACCCTGAATATTTTGCATCAACTTTCCAACCTCTCAGAAAACTTTGCACCTGGCAACATCAGTCATCTAGAAGCGGCACTTGAGCGGGTTGAACGCACCTTAAAGCGTCGGGTTTTGCTGTTTGTTGTATCAGATTTTATGGACGCAAATTCAAACTGGGCTGAACCGCTCGGACGCCTCGCGCAACGTCACGATGTGATTGCTGTGCGCGTTTCTGACCCTGCCGAACGCGAGCTGCCCAATGTTGGCGGCGTGCGCTTCCGCGATCCAGAATCGGGCAGCGAAGTCTGGGTGGACACCAGCAATCCCAAGGTTCGCCTCGCCCATGCTCAAATGGTACTAAACCGCAATGAACGCGTCGCTCGAGCTTTTAGGGGTGCTCGAGTCGATGCGCTCGAGTTAAGCACCCATTTAGAGGTAATCGCCCCGATCATGAAATTCACGCTCAAACGCCGAGGTCGAAGGTGAACAAACTCTCAAGCCAACTCGAGGAGCAGGCATCATGACTTTTACTTGGCCACTGCTGTTGTTGTTGATGCTGTTTGTGCCACTGGCAATCTGGTTTGTGCGCCGCAGCGCCAAAGGTCGGGTTAGCACCGCCACCGCTTATGCGGACGCAAATCTTCTACCCCATGTCCTCTCAAATACAAAACAATCACACTCCAAATGGCCACTGAATTTGCAATTGATTGCCCTGGCATTGCTGTTGTTTTCGGCAGCACGTCCGGTTGGTGCGCCGCCGTTGCCCGTCAACAAAGCCGCCGTGATGATTGCGCTCGACACCAGCAAGAGCATGTTGGCAACCGATGTTAACCCCAGCAGGCTCGAGGTTGCCAAAGCAATCGTGAAAGAGTTTATTAAACTCGCGCCCAGTAGCACCATGATCGGCTTGGCAACATTTTCAGACAGCGCCGCGATTGTCGTGCCTGCCACCACAGACCGCACTACCCTGCTCGAGAAACTGAACGGCGTTAAAGTTGCCGCCAACACAAGCTTAGCCGATGCGGTGGTCGGCAGCGTCAGGAGTTTACCGGGACGTAAAAATGTGGACATTCCAAGCGAACTGCTGGGACTGAAATCCAATGCCAATCAACCCAAGCCTCAAACAATAGACCCAAGCACCGGACAGCCAATCAAACCCGTTGATCCTGCAACTTTGCCTCCTGGCGCAATTTTATTGCTGTCTGACGGCACAAGTAACGTCTCAGCCGATCCGCAATTGGCAGCCAAATTTGCCAAACAATACAAAGTCAAATTGTATACCGTGGCTGTCGGCAAAGAGGGCGGCGCGATCATGAAAATTGACGGCAAAGATTACTTCGTGCCGTTCACCCCAAAAACTTTGGAAAGCATGGCGCTCGAGACCGAAGGCAAATTTGTTTTCCCACCCGAAAAAGCGGCGCTCGAGAAAATCTATAAAGAACTTGGCACGGTCACCGTTTGGGAAGCCACCAAACTCGAGCTTGGCGGGATTCTGTCGGGCTTGGCGGTGGTGCTGATGCTGACTGGCGCTGGACTGAGCCTTCACTGGCAACGCAGGATTCCTTAAAGGAGCATGTCATGAATTTTCTTTGGCCCTTTCAACTTGTGCTCTTGGTGATCGTGCCATTTTTGATGTGGTGGTACTGGCGCGACCAGAAACTCCCAGCCGAAAGCGTGGTCTTTCACCCTGACCTCGAGTTTTTGAAGTCTGTCAGCACCCCAACGTTCTCGAGAAACCGTGATATTCCCGCGATTTTGTATTTGCTGGCAGTGGGTTTGGGCATTTTTGCGCTCGCCCGTCCGACGGCAGCCTTACCCGTACCTGACAACAAAACCACGATCATGCTGGCAATTGACGTTTCCTTGTCGATGCGAGCCGACGACATCAAACCCTCGAGGTTCGAGGCTGCCCAAGACGCCGCCCGAATTTTTATCAAGCAACTTCCGGCAGGCACAAAAATTGGACTGGTCAGTTTTAGTGGTTATGCCGCCGTCAACGTCGAACCAACCAGCGATCACAGCACAGTCCTGGATGCGATAGACCAACTTTCACTTGGACGCGGAACGGCTATTGGCGCAGGTTTACAAATTGCTACCCAAGCCCTGCCCGAACGTGGCGAGAAAGCCAAAATCGTGCGTGGGCAACGCTTACCTCCCGCTGCAATCGTGTTGCTTACCGATGGACGCAACAACCGCCCACCCGAACCGCTCGAGATTGCCGCCGAGGTGCGTAACAAAGACGTTAAGGTTTACACAGTCGGGCTTGGTACGGACGCCGGTTCAATTGACTTTCAGGGCGGCGGCATGATGGTCGGTTTTGACCCCGAAATTCTGAAGACCATTGCCGACACCACGGGCGGCAAGTATTTTGAAGCCCGCTCGAGTGGGCAACTCAACAGCATTTATCAGGGTTTAGGGCGCAGTATCGGTTGGTCAACCAAACCAGGTGAAATCACTGGAATTTTTGCGGCACTGGCTGGTCTTTTATTGCTCTCGAGCATTGCTTGGAGCGAACGCTCGAGACGGATCGTTTAAAGCTCTTTCAAGAGTTTTCCAGCCAAATCAAACCATTCACGTTGCTGACGTTGATAAACACTCGCCGAGCGCTTGTAATTGCGCAAAATGCCCTCGAGCGACTTTTTGGCTTCATCTTTGCGGTTTTGAGCGATCAAAAACTGTGCCAATCGCGCCCTGGCTTCCTCTCCAGTAAAGTACGTGGTGGCTTCACGGTAATACCTTTCGGCAGCCTCGAGTTCAGCCAAACCGTCTAACGTTCGGGCAAGAAGTAATTTCGCGCGGTAGCGCAACTCCTCAGGGCAGCTCTCGAGCACCGCCAATAAAATTTCTTTGGTGGTTGGCAAATTGTTTTCCCGAAAGTATAAATCTGCCAGTTCGTACCGCACGTAAGGGTCTTGTTGATGAATGCTCGAGACGGACTCGAGCATTCTCTTGGCATCCTCGAGCCGACCCGCCAACTTGTACTCTCGAGCCAAATTCATGCGGTTATCGAGCGTGTCCATTTCCTCCAGCGCACGTTCTTTGTTTAAGATTCTCGAGTTAGAACTTTGAAACGCGCTGGTATCAATGCTGAGGTTGCCACGGCGCAAATCTGGCAAAACCTCCATGACAAAATAAGCGATTCCACCGATGGCTGGAATAAATAAAATCAAGAAAAACCAGTAAGGTTCAGAACGCCTCGAGATGGCGTGATATAAGCAGTACAAGATCAGAGCGCCGTAAATTATCCCGAGTGGTCCATTTGAGAAAAGTGATGTGATGTAACCCATGCCACGAATTCTATCAATAACCAGAGGTTACAAAGGAATCTGGTTAGACCTTTAATTTCTCGAGAAACACCTTACGAAACTTTGCAACCTTGGGCGCAACAATGATTCGACAGTAACCCTGACCAGGATTGCGAGCAAAATATTCTTGATGGTAATCCTCGGCTAAATAAAACACCGTGTACGGCGCAAGTTGCGTGACAAATTTGTGATCCCAAACTTTTTGTTGCTCAAAGTTCGCAATCACCGTTTTTGCCGTCTCGAGCTGTTTGGCATTGTGGTCCAAAATGATCGAGCGGTAAGACTCTCCGACATCGTTGCCCTGACGGTTGAGCGTGGTCGGGTCGTGCATGGTAAAAAACACCTCGAGCAACTCTTGATAGGACACAACGCTCGGATCGAACTTAACCTGAATAACCTCGGCGTGACCAGTGGTTTCAGCACAAACCTGTTGGTATGTTGGGTTGACGGTATGCCCGCCCGCATAACCACTGACCACGTCCGTTACACCCTTAAAATTATCGAACAGTGGCTCGAGACACCAAAAGCAACCCCCGCCAAAGGTTGCCACTTCCCAATTTTCAGCGTTATTCATACGTTAAAGATACGCCCAAAACCGATCTTGGGTTCAGTTGCAGATCACAAAACAATAGCCTTTTGAATCCTGACTAAAGCACTTGAGAATCCCTGTTTATCGGTGTAATCTAGGGTCAGTTAGGAATCATTCTCAATTGCGGAATGACCCAGCATATCAATCAACCTCGAGCCAGACACGATCACTCGAGATTGTTCAGGAGAAAACATGAAAGAACTCATCATCAAAGACTTATGGGCAAGCGTCAACGGAGAAATGATCCTGAATGGCGTTAATTTAACCATTCCACGCGGCGAAATTCACGCCATTATGGGACCGAACGGCAACGGTAAAAGCACCCTCGCCAAAGTCATTGCTGGCGCACCCGAGTACGTGGTCGAACGCGGCGAAGTGCTCTTGGACGGCGAGAATATCCTTACCATGGAAGCCGATGAACGCGCCCGCAAAGGCGTTTTCTTGGCGTTTCAGTACCCAGTCGAAATTCCTGGTGTGACCGTCGCCAACTTTTTGCGCCTTGCGATTCAAGCCCGCACCGGCGAAGAAGTGCAATTTATGGCGTTCTACACCAAACTCCAGAAGTCCTTGGCGTTGCTGCAATGGGACGAAAGTTGGGTCAACCGCTATTTAAACGAAGGCTTTTCTGGTGGCGAGAAAAAACGCAACGAAATCTTACAAATGCTGATGCTCGAGCCGAGCATTGCGATTATGGACGAAACCGATTCTGGGCTTGACATTGATGCCTTAAAAGTTGTCTGCCAAGGCGTGAATGCCATGCGCGGCGAAAACTTCTCGGCGCTGATCGTCACGCACTACCAACGAATTCTGGACATGATCGAACCCGACAAAGTACACATCATGGTCGATGGACGCATTGTCCAAACAGGCGATAAGAGCCTAGCCACCAAACTCGAGGCTCAGGGCTACGAATGGGTCAAAGATTACGCCGCTAGCCTGCCAAAACCAGTCTTTAACGCCGCAGATTAAATCTCTCGAGGAGGCACGTCAATGACACAATACACCGACAACCTACCCAACCCAGAAGTCGCCAAAATCAACGACGGTTACGAATACGGCTGGTCGCAGCCCGAAAAGTACACGATCAAAGCCCCAAAAGGCTTATCCGCCGATGTGGTCAAAATGATCTCGAGCGCCAAAAACGAACCCGCCTGGATGCTCGAGTTTAGGCTTAAGGCACTTGATATTTACAATTCCAAACCAATTCCAACTTGGGGCGCAGATTTAAGCGCACTTGACCTCGAGAATATTTACTACTACATCAAACCAACCGACGAACTAAACGCTAGAACCTGGGACGATGTGCCAGACGAAATCAAACGCACCTTTGATAAACTCGGTATTCCCGAAGCCGAACGCGGAATGCTGGCGGGTGTGGGCGCTCAGTACGAATCGGAAATGGTCTATCACAACCTCAAGGAAGAATGGGAAAAGCTTGGAGTAATCTTCTTGTCGATTGAAGATGGAATGCGCGAGCATCCAGACATCTTCCGCGAGTATTTTGCAACCGTGATTCCACCCGAGGACAACAAATTTGCAGCTTTGAACAGCGCCGTTTGGTCAGGCGGTAGCTTTGTTTACGTGCCAAAAGGCGTCAAAGTGGACATTCCACTGCAAACCTACTTCCGCATCAACGCCGAAAACTCAGGGCAGTTTGAACGTACCCTGATCGTGATTGAAGAGGGCGCATTCGCGCATTACATTGAAGGTTGCACCGCACCTAGTTACTCGAGCGACAGCTTCCACAGCGGCGTGATCGAAATTGTGGTCAAAAAAGACGCTCGGATGCGGTACAGCACCATTCAAAACTGGTCACACAACGTTTACAACCTTGTGACCCAACGCGCCGCCGTCTACCAAGGGGCGCACATGGAATGGGTGGACGGCAACCTGGGCAGCAAAGTCACCATGAAATACCCAGCCACATACTTACTCGAGGAACACGCTCGAGGTGAAATTTTAAGTATTGCAATGGCGAACACAGGACAACACCAAGATGCAGGCGGTAAAGTCGTGCATTTCGCACCAAACACAAGCTCGAGCATTGTTAGTAAATCAATCTCGAAAAACTCTGGACGCTCGAGTTACCGTGGTTTGGTGAAAATTTATGATGGCGCAACGAATGCCAAAAGCAACGTCGAATGTGATGCACTCTTGTTGAATGACGACAGCCGCACTGACACCTACCCGTACATTGAAATTGAAGAAAAAACCGCCAGCGTCGGACACGAAGCCACAGTTAGCAAAATTAACGACGAACAAGTGTTCTACCTGATGTCTCGAGGGTTAAGCGAAGAAGCCGCAACAGGTTTAATCGTGCGCGGATTTATTGAACCGATTGCCAAAGAATTACCGCTCGAATACGCGGTGGAGTTGAATCGTTTGATTGAACTCGAGATGGAAGGATCAGTGGGTTAAAGCCGTTTAGAATGCTCGAGAGGAGTGAAATCATGACCATGCGAGAAGAAATCATTGAACGAATAGACCACATGACCAAAACAAGTCTCGAGCGACTGAAAAAAGTGATTGACACTGACCCTGCATTTAAATACCCAGACTTACCCGATGTTCGAGTACAACGCACACCAAAAGAAATAGAACGGTTTCGAGAAAACTTGAAAGCCTTAGCCGAACCAACAGGTGAAGATTTAACTGCGTTTAACGAAGCTGTAAAACGTCGTCCATTACGCCGAAAACCAATTGAATTTCAACCATGAAATACGTTTTAGACACCAATGTTATTTCCGAAATAGTCAATGAAAATCAAAACATTACCGATACTTTCGATCAAAAATACAGTGACGGACACATTCTTACCATTAGCAATATGACTTATTTTGAGATTGAGCGCGGTTTAGAACTCCCCTATTATCAAAAGAAGTACTCGAGATTTCATGATTGGCTTGAAGATATTATTGTTTACCCATTAGATCGAAACGTAATACAACAAGCAGTATTAATTTACCAGCACTTAAAAAAGCAAGGCACATTACTAGAGGATACAGATACACTTATTGCCGCTACAGCTATAAATCAAAGTGCGATTCTGGTGACAGATAACACCAAGCATTTCGCTCGAGTTCCGAACATTCGACTCGAGAATTGGATTGAAAGAAATCAAGGATAACTCGAGGCATGTTGGAAAACTTCTTGAATGGGCTGAATTAAACGAAGCGAGGTGAAGCATGAGTGTCAAAGAACATTTGCACGAAAAAATTGAGAAAATGAGCGAAGCAGAACTTGAATGGCTCAACCAAATTCTTTTGCAACACCGCCGAGAAAATCTGAAGCGACTCGCTCGAGAATTAGCTGACAGTACCGAAGAAGAACGCGCTGCTTTTATGGAAAACATTCAATATTTGTAAGAGCAGTAAAGCTCGAGTTTGCATAATTGAAAGGAGCAAAACATGATCGCAGGTATTCAAGAACAAGATAATCACCAGTATCTCAGTGATGCTCGAGGAAATAAAACCCATATTGTGTTGCCGCTCGAGGAATACCAAGCACTTTTAGGCATTTACCCAGACGATGATGAAGAATTAACCGAAGAAGCCGCACTTGATTTACGACTTGCTACCGAAGAAAGCAACAGTAATGCTGTTGTTAGCGCTGAAGAAATGCAAATTAAGTTCAATCTCTCTCAACAATTCCCAATCAAACCATGAGTATTAACCCTCGAGATGTACCTTATTACTTACAATTTGTGAAACGCGCCGAAAAAGAATTTAGTAAACTCGAACGCTTTGAACAAGAACAAGTTTGGGATGCTCTTCTAAGTCTTTGCGCGGAAGCTCGAGGTGATATAAAACAAATGCAGGGTGAATTTAAGGGGCATTACCGTTTAAGTTTTGGGAATTTACGGGTCATTTTTGTTCGAGACGGACACTTGTTGGAAGTTCGTAAAGTTGGACATCGTAAAAATATTTACAAGATAAAGTAAGACGCAAGGCATTGGTGAAAGCTGTAGTTGCACAAGACCCAACACCAGGCAGAACAGCAGAACTCGAGTTTGCGTAATCTCGAGAATTAAATTTTTAGGAGGTAAGAATGATCGCAGCACATCAACAAATTACCAATGAAATAGGGCGAACCTTTATTTTATTGCCTCTCGAAGAGTACTAATTACTTTTAAGTGTTCATCCTGCTGGAAACGAAGAGTTAAGTGCTGAAGAAGCTAAAGCAATTCAAGAAGGACTGACTGAAATTTTAAATGGCAAAACTACAACCAAAGAATTTGGCAGCACAACTTGGTTTAAGTAAAAAATTCGATTTTTTGCAGACTCTAAAAATTAGAAAGTACATTTTTACATTTTTTAGTAAATCTACTCAAATTTAGTAACTACTCAACCCGAATAACTCCAACTCGCATTTAAGTAAAAATAGCGTACTCAAAACGATTCTTACTTTAAACGCACCTTATCGAAAATCTAAGAATAAATCACTCCTTGATTCTCAAGGGTTTCAATAAAAATTAGTTCCATGCTGTACTGAACGGCGAAATTAAATTGAAGACTCAATTTGGTTTATTTCGAGGGAATAAATTCGCAAAATTTGGCTATTTTCAAGCGCGTGCAGCACGATAGTTTCATAACGAGGGGTGGGTTGAGTAATTACCAAATTTAGCTGTTGAAATTCAAATATAAATTCATTAAGTATAAAGAATTGTAAACATGACAAAAATTACGAAATTTGCCTTCTCAATTAACGGATTATCAATACTTATTGGCGTTTTAGGATTTATGTCAAGTATTGTGACTATGTTTGTCGATGTGAATTCTCAGATACCAGTGAAAATATTGCTTTTTTCGGCAACTCTTTCTTTGATTCTTATCTCAGTTCTCCTAAGTCATATTTTTACACAAAAAAATGAAACTCGTGAAATATTTGACTACGCAGTCCCTTTTATGTATGAAGAAAAATATAATCTGTATCTTGTTAGAAAAAATCCAATATTTTCAAATAACGTTGTAGCTGTTTGCTACGAAAAAGATTCAGAATTTGAAATTCCTGTTTTTATTGGATCAGTTCAGTGGACACAAAGCGATTATCTACAGATAAAACCATTAAAATACTTAAAAAAAGATCATACAAAAACTTTAGAAAAGTTATTTTTTAGAAATTCGATAACCTTAGAAATGATTAAAATGTTTGAGGAGGTAGGTTTAAATGATACCTGAAAATAGTCCAAAAATTGTTAAAGTTATTGATGGATTTAAATTTGTAATAAATCAGGGTTCAAAAGATGGGGTTTTAAAAGGAGATGTATTTTCAATTATTGAAATAGGTGAAATAATAATTGATCCTGAGACTAATAAAGAGCTTGAAAAGCTTGAAATATTTAAAGGACAAGCCTCTCCAGTACATATTCAAGACAATATAACAACCATTAGATCAATTGAGATTTCCAAAAGACCTGATAAAAGAGAGATTAAAAGGACTTCAGGCGGAACTTTGTTCAATTTTCTCGGTGAAAATCCAGTAACTGAAATAACTACGCCTGGTGAAACCTTTGATCGAGAAATCGAAGATGTTAAACTTGGCGATTTTGCTGTAAAAAAATTAAAAAAATAATCATGTTTTAAGGAATCTAATATGACCCAATTAACCCAATCCCCCTTCACCATCTCGAGCCTCAACGAACCCGCATGGCTCGAGTCCGCCCGACTTTCCGCCCTCGAGATTTACCATGACCGTAAAATCCCAACGACGGCTGTGGAATCTTGGAAGTACACCAACCTGCGACGGTTCAAACCCGAGAATTTCAGTCCAGCCCAACCCGTACCAGCAGTCTCGAGCCTAGATGAACTGCCCACGAAAATTCGTGATCGTCTCTCCTCTACGGACGCAGCAGGACGGATTGTGCTTTCTGGTTCAAGCGTGATTTTTAAGGATGTACCTGCGGAACTGGCGGCAAAAGGCGTTATTTTCACGGATTTAAAGACAGCCATCGAAAAACATCCTGAATTGGTGCAAAAGTATTTGTACAGCGTCGTGGGCGCGGCGTACCCAGCCCCAACCGCGCAGGCGCTCGAGCGTTACGAGGCGATTCCTAATTTAGACGAAGACAAGTTCACGGCACTGAACGCCGCGCTTTGGGACAACGGTTTTTTCTTGTACGTGCCCAAAAATGTCGAACTCGAGTTGCCGCTCGGTGGTTTCCGTTACCTCGACCAGGAAGGAACGTTTACGGCTTCTCGGACGTTGGTGGTGCTCGAGGACAACGCGAAAGTCACGTACATTGACGAGCAGGACAGCCCAGATTTGAAAGCCGCAAACTTTGGCGTGGTCGAATTGTTCTTGGGCAAGGGCGCAAACTTGCGTTACGTGGCGATTCAAAACTGGGGTCGCGGTTTCACGCACATTCAACGCATCAAATCGAACCTCGAGCGTGATGCGACTCTGAACAGTTTGTACGTCACAATGGGCGCGACGCTGAGTCGTTCGGAAGTTCAGACGGCACTGTCTGAAAACTCGAATTCAGAAATGCTGGCGGTGTACTTTGCCGACAAAGACCAGCATTTTGACCATTACACGCTTCAGCATCACCTCAAACCTCGAGCACACTCAGATTTGTTGTTCAAGGGTGTTGTGACGGACAAGGCAAGGGCTGTGTTTTCGGGTTTGATTAAAGTCGAATTGAACGCCCAAAAAACCGATGCGTACCAGAAAAACCGCACGTTGTTGCTGTCCGATGAAGCGCGAACCGACAGCGTGCCGCAACTCGAGATCAACGCCAACGATGTGCGGTGCTCTCACGGCAGCACCACAGGTCCTGTGGACGCGCAGGAACTCTTTTACTTGCGCTCGAGGGGCATTCCCAAGCCAATTGCCGAGAAAATGCTGGTCACGGCGTTCCTCGAGGATGTGCTGAACCGTGTGCCATTAAAAAACGTGGTGAAGTACCTCGAGAATGTGATTGCGGATAAGGTCGGAGCGCCAAAAGGCTTTAACCGCATTGAAGCTCAGGAATAAGTTTTGAACCGTGCATGGCGAGGAGAAATCCTCGTCATTTTTTGTGGCTCGAGCGCCAGGGTTGACAAGTTTTGTCTGTCATGTCACGCTTAGCGCGTGCAAATCACGTCAAGCTATTTTTATGCGTATTGGTTCGGTTTCCCACCGGGCAGGCGTTGATTGTAGTTTATCAAACCCGCCCAGCATCGCTGGGATTTTTTTTGGACTAAATAAGGAGAAATACCATGCCACTCGAGAATGTCAATATTGCCAGTTTCACGCCCTTGCCAACTCCAGGTGAAATCAAAGCTTTGCTCCCAACCTCCGAAGCCGCTCGAGCCACCGTCGAGAAGGCTCGAGCTGGAGTGCGGAACATCATTCGCAAAACCGATTCGCGCTTGGTGGTAATTGCTGGTCCTTGCTCGGTTCATGACGCGCATCAGACACTCGAGTACGCCGAAAAACTGGCAACACTTGCCAAAAAGTACGAGGACAAGTTGCTGATTTTGATGCGGGTTTACGTGGACAAACCACGCACCACGGTTGGTTGGCGCGGCTTCATGAATGACCCAGAAATGAACTTTACCAATGACTTTCTGGAAGGGTTAAAGCAAACCCGTGATTTGATGATTAAAGTCAACGAACTTGGTTTGGGTGTCGCCACCGAAATGCTCGATCCGTTCGCGCCGCAGTTTATGTCGGATTTGGTGGCTTGGGGCGCGATTGGCGCACGAACCACCGAATCGCAGACGCACCGCACGATGGCGAGCGGGCTTTCTATGGCAATTGGTTTTAAGAACAGTACCGAAGGCAACGCCCAAGTCGCCGTGGATGCCATTGTTGCCTCGAGCAGCCCACAGGTTTTTCTGGGAATTAACTCTGAGGGTTTGGCGAGCGTGGTGCAAACCAACGGCAACCCAGACGGGCATGTCATCTTGCGCGGTGGACGAAATGGTAGGGAGTATGTCACAAATTTTGCTGCTGGTAACGTACTCGATGCCGCCGACAAAATGCGTGGCGCAAAATTGAATGCCGCCGTGATGATTGACTGCTCTCACGCCAACAGTTCTTACGACCACACCAAGCAGCGCCTCGCTTGGACGGACGCGCTCGAGCAAAAGTTTGGGCAGAACAGCCACGATCTGGTGGGCATGATGATCGAGTCAAACTTGCGCCCTGGAAAGCAAAGCATTCCTGCCGATCATGACAAGTCCAAACTCGAGTACGGTGTCAGCGTGACCGACGCGTGCGTGGGTTGGGAAGAAACCGAAGTCATGCTCGAGCAGGCGTACAATATGGCGGGGACAGCGAAGCAATTAGCAGTGAGCAAATAGCGAGCCAAAACCTAACTTACATCGTTCTCGAGACAACTTGCTGCATTTCCTCGAGCCAAATCCCAAAAAAATCTCGAGCGTCCAAACCATCGGACACTCGAGATTTTGCCATTTGCTACTTACTTTTTGCCAGTCGCTCGAGTACCATTTTTGACACGGCGCGTAATGTTTCAAACACGCCGCCGCCACTTGCGGCAGCGCCCTCTTGAAAGGGAAATTGTCCTTTAGGGTCAACGACAGCGCGAAGCATGTCAATCGGCATGGCGTCGGGCAGGTCGCGTTTGTTGAATTGGACAATCATGGGAATTTCGTCGAGTGACAGGTTGTATTCTTGCAAATTCTCGCGCAGGTTGCGCATGGATTCGGCGTTGGCGCGAAGACGATTTGGGGCGCTGTCGGCAACAAAAATAATGCCGTCCACGCCGCGCAAAATCAGTTTGCGGCTGGCGTTGTAAAAAACTTGTCCTGGAACGGTGTACAGGTGAAAACGGGTTTTAAAACCTTGAACTGTACCCAAATCTATCGGCAAAAAGTCAAAGAACAGGGTACGTTCGTCTTCGGTGGCGAGCGAAACCATTTCGCCTTTAACGCTGTCGTCAACTTGTTTGTAAATCCATTTGAGGTTGGTGGTTTTGCCGGCAACACCGGGTCCGTAGTACACGATTTTACAATTGATCTCTCGAGCCGCGAAATTAATGGTTGACATTACATCCCCTTGAACAAATCGTCGAGTAAGGCGCTTGCGTCGAGGGCAAAGTCGTTACCGAGGTTGGCATTGGTGGTTTCGACACTTCCGAGTGAATCAATTAAGCCGCCGATTTCTTCGATGGATTTTTTGGCGAACAGTTTGACGCGCCCAATCGGAGCGGTTTCGTCAAAAATCACGACCAGCAAACCCTCGTCCGAGATTTCTTCGACGTACAAACCAATGCGTTCGCCTTGGTGTACCAGTTCGTTGAAGCGGCGTTCGCCCAAGAGTTTTGCCAGCGCACTGGTGGCGGCGGCGTTGCCCGCAATCAGGGTGGCGATGGAATCTAGCGTCGGCGGTTTAGGTGCCCAGAGTGCCTCACGGTGCGCCAGAACAAAGCCTTTACGGTCTACCAGCATGGCGTAACGAACATGTGCTTTGGTCAGTAATTCATCGAGCGAAGCAGTAACTTTCGCAAACGCTTCCCCGTATAGTGCAATACTTGGCTCTATCATGTGAAAAGTATAGCAGGGTACAGGGTTTCTCGAGTGCTTAAAATCACACAGCCAGCTTTGATGAGGTTTGAGTAAAAGCAAATGTATCAAGTGAGGGTTGAAACGGGCAGCTATTGAGGTTTTTCTCAGATTCTTGAGTGTACTGATCGTTAGCATGTGTTGTGATTCGTTTTGTTGCTTTCAGTGTTTTTGTTGCCGTTTCGAGTGCTCTCGCCGCGCCAGTCACTTTCGCTGGCGAACCGCTGCTGCCAGTTTTGGAATCTCGAGTTGATCTGAAACCTGGTTTGGATTTGATTCCAATCTCGAGTTTGGAACGTTTTGGCGTGACGGTCTTGCAGTCGGGTTTGTCTGCACAGTTGAGGTTAAAACGTGGCGGTTTGACGCTCGAGTTTGTGCCCTTAAAGGGCTGGTTGGCACAAAACGAGCTGCTCACGTATTTACAAGCACCGTTGCCGCTCGAGAATCAAGTGTTTGTGCAGGTTCAAACGTTAACCGAACTCGGATTTACCCTTACGCCACCGGGTGATCTGAACAATGCCAATATCAACCTTGAGGCAGATCAGGACACGCCATTTATGCCTTTGGGTGGATTTGTGCAAGTTCTCGATGCTCGAGCTTCAAGAGGTCGCGCCGGCAGAGTTGCAGTGGACATTTCAAAACCAAGTCTTGCCAGTTTGGAGCAAGTCTCGAACAATAGGATCAAAATCCATCTCGAGAATACGTTTTTAAGCGCAAGCAGACTTATTCCTGTCGGCGGTGAATCCCTCTCGAGGGCGCGGCTTGTACCTGATGGTTTAAATGCAATTCTCGAGCTTGAAATTTCCAAACACGCGACGGTACAACTTTCCAGCCTGACCAATCCAGACCGTGTGGTGGTAGATGTGGTGATTCCAGACGCGCCGATGCCAACACCTGGAATAACACCGACTGGCATCAACTATTCGGTTGCCAATCAATTGCATTTGGTCACGCTCGAGGCTGGAAAGTTCAAACCACAAGTGGTCACAGCAGGTCTTGGTGGCGGCAAAACCGCGCTCGAGTACGCCGAAGATGCAAACGCGGTGGTTGCGGTAAATGGTGGCTATTACGATGTCGCTCAAAGCTTAAGTGTCGATTTGGTTGTGATTAACAATCAAATCCTCAGTTATGCCAGGGGAAACCGTGCGACCCTGGGGCTGCTGACCGACGATCTTTTTGGAACTCGAGCCGTCTGGGGCACTCCAAAAGTTCGGCTGAATTTGAGTTTGAATGGCAAGACGTTTGGCGTTAACACCACTCGAGCCGCGCCGCATCCGCAATGGTTGACGTATTTTGTTGGCGATGGTTTTACCCCAACGGGCGCTTTAGGATTTATCACCTTGGTGGTGCAGGACGCTAAAATTCTCGAGATTCATGATGAAAATTTCACGCCAATGCTTGGTCAAATCACGTTTAGTTTGAATCCACTGGCATTTCCTGGATTCACCGCAAACATCAATGATAGCCTCATCATCAGCACAACTTGGTCTGACCCACTGTTCGCCAGCGCCCAAGATATTCTTGCCGCAGGACCAAAGCTCGTGACCAATGGCGTATACGCCGTGAATGCCTTAAGTGAAGGCTTTGACACCAGCAAAGAAATCTGGCGCAAAACCAAGCAGGTTGCCATTGGCATTGACCAGCAAAACAATTGGGTGGTCGCGTACCTCGAGTCTGGCACGCCAGAAGAGTTTGCTCGAGCCTTGGTTGCGACAGGTTTAAAAGAGGCAATGCGGTTGGATTCTGGAGGCAGTGCGCAAGTTTTTCTGGCAGGAGGAATGCTGCCAAACAGTGCGTCTCGAGCCGTGCCGAACGCGATTGTGTTTGTTCCGAGATAAGCTCTGAATGCGTTTGGTGCACATGGCGCACCCTACTGGCGCGTTCAGTATTATGGTGGGTATCTCGAGTTTCAAAACGTGTACTGCACAAAAATCCTAGCCATCAAATTATGGCGGACAGGCTACTGCTCGAGTTCAAGTCAATTTGATCTTGCGACATTATTCTGAGCACGGTAAAATCGTGTCGAGAACGTAGCTTGTTCTGATTCTGGAGGGAAAACCCATCATGCCCAAACACGAATTTCAAACCGAAGTCAATCAACTCTTACACCTCATCATTCATTCGCTTTACAGCCACAAGGAAATCTTTTTGCGCGAGTTGATCTCGAATGCCAATGACGCGATTGACAAGTTCAAGTACGCGACCATCACAGACGATCAATTCAAGCAAGTCACTTGGTCGCCGCGCATTGATTTGCGTTTTGATGATACAACCTCAGAGCGCACGCTCGAGATTGAGGACAACGGCATTGGCATGAACCAAACCGATCTGGTCGAACATTTGGGAACAATTGCCAAAAGTGGTACGAAAAGCTTTCTGGCTGGGCTTTCGGGTGATGCGAAAAAAGATTCCAATTTGATTGGGCAGTTTGGCGTCGGGTTTTACTCGGCGTTTATGGTGGCAAATAAAGTTGAGGTGACTTCGCGCCGTGCGGGTGAGGCTGAAGCCTGGAAATGGAGTTCGGACGGCAAGGGCGGGTATGATCTCGAGCCTGCAACCAAAGACACTCAAGGCACACTGATTAAATTGTATTTGAACGAGGAAGGCAACGAGTACGCCAACCGTTGGCAACTCGAGCAACTGGTGAAAAAATACTCGAACCATATTGCCTTCCCGATTTTCTTGCACTTTGAAAAAACTGAATACGGACAGGATGGCGCTGAAAACACCAAAACCCAAACGGTGGAACAAATCAATTCCGCCAGCGCGATCTGGTCTCGAGCGAAATCTGATCTGAAAGACGAGGATTACATCGAGTTTTTCAAGTCCGGTAGCCACGGCATGGATGAACCGCTTTTTTGGTTGCACAACAAAGCCGAAGGCACGATTCAGTACACCAGTTTGTTGTTTGTTCCCAAAACCGCGCCGTTTGATTTGTATCACGCCAATTACAAACCTGGCGTGAAATTGTACGTGCGCCGCGTGTTTATCACCGATGACGATAAAGAATTGCTGCCGACCTGGTTGCGATTTGTGCAGGGCGTGATTGACTCCGAGGATTTGCCGTTAAACGTCTCTCGAGAAATATTGCAGCAAAACAAGATCATGAAAAGCATTCGCACGGCAACAGTCAAGAAATTGATCTCGGAATTCGCCAGGATTGCTTCTGAGAAGAAAGACACTTGGGACACGTTCATTGCGGCGTTTAACCGTCCATTAAAAGAGGGTTTGTACCAGGATTTTGAAAACCGTGACGCGATAGCCGAATTGGTGCGGTTTAAGTCAAGCAAAGAATCTGGATTAACAGGTTTTGCCGAGTACCAAGCGCGAATGCAAGCCGATCAGAAAGCGATTTACTTTATTACGGGTGGCACTGAACACGTGCTTCGTGCCAGTCCGTTGCTCGAGGCGTACCGCAAAAAGGACATTGAGGTTTTGATTTGCGATGACGAGATTGATGACATTGTGATTCAAGGGTACGGCAAGTACAAGGACTTCGAGTTGAAAGCCGTTAACCGTGGCGATGTCGCCGATGAATTAAAATCTGAGACGGACGAAAAAGCCGCAAAAGAAGCCGCCCCCGTAATTGAGCGCATTAAAACCGCGCTTGCCGATCTGGTCAAAGATGTCAAAGCTTCAAGCCGTCTGCTCGAGTCTCCAGCTTGTGTGGTCACCGATGACACCGACCCGACATTCCAAATGCAAGCCACGCTGCGCCAAATGGGACGCGAATCGGAAATGCCAGCCGTCAAACCGATTCTCGAATTAAACCCGAACCATCCGTTGATCGTGAGTTTAAAAGATGCAACGGACGAAACCTTAGACGACACCGCGCACGTGCTGTTGGTTCAATCGTTGTTGCTCGAGGGGGCAGAAATTCCTGATCGGGTGGATTTTGTCAAGCGGTTGAACCGATTGCTTGGGTAGATTTCAGAAAAAGCAGCAATCTTGTGCACCTCTCATCCTCAACCTTCTTGCCCCCAAACGTGCACCTGGCGGGCGGGGTCGCCTTCTCTCCTTGGAGCTTTGTTGAATTCTCGAGGGATCAAATAGGGTTTTTAACAACTCAAAAACACGTTATTGCTGAGTTCCTGTACACTATCTGTCATGTTCAACCGCGCGAAACTCGAGCAAAACGAACGACTAACTTTAGCGCCGTATGCGGTTCTGAGCGCAGAATCCAAGGGGAGGTTGCACCCCGAAGAAGAAAGTGCTTACCGAACGGTTTTTCAAAAAGACCGTGACCGAGTGATTCACACGGGCGCGTTCAGAAGGCTCGAGTACAAAACCCAGGTGTTCGTCAACACCGAGGGCGATCATTACCGCACGCGTTTAACCCACACGCTCGAGGTGGCACAGGTGGCGAAAACGATAGCGCGGGCGCTCGGGGTGAACGAGGATTTAACTGAAACGGTGGCATTGGCACATGATCTTGGTCATCCGCCGTTTGGTCATGCGGGCGAACGAATTTTGAACGAATTGATGCAAAACGCGGGTGGTTTTGACCACAACAAGCAGTCTTTTCGGGTGGTGACCAAACTCGAGAAGCGCTATGAAGACTGGGAGGGTTTAAACCTGGCATGGGAAATACTCGAGGGCATGGTCAAGCATGAAACCGAATCGGATATTACCGATGTCAACGATTTCGAGCCTGGCTGGAGGGCGTCGCTTGAGGCACAAATTGCCAACATTGCCGATGAAACCGCGTACAACACTCATGATTTGGATGATGGTTTGCGCAGTGGTTTACTGGTTGACGAGATGCTGCTCGAGTTGAAAGTCTGGCAGCGTTTTACTTCAGAGCTTGGCTTTGATCCCAAACAAGTCAGTGAATTTGAACGCCGTATATTGATTCGAGAATTGTTGGGTTGGGTGATTACCGACATCGTGACCACCACCGATACAGCGCTCGAGCAACAAAAGATTTCGAGTCTCGAGAAGGTACGTCATGCCAAAACGACGCTCGTGGGACATTCGGAAGATGTGAGTGCTGAGCTAAAAGAACTCAAGGCGTTTTTGTATGCCAACCTCTACCGACATTACCGCAAAGAACGCCAGGTTCACAAAGCCGAGCATATCCTCACGGCGTTGTTCGATGCCTTTATCAAACGCCCAAGCATGATGCCTGACGGTGCTCGAGTGCGGGTTGAACTGGTTGGACTTGAACGTGCGGTCTGTGATTACCTGGCGGGCATGACGGATCGTTTTGCAATGGATGAGTACAGCCGTTTGTTTGATCCGTACCAATGGACGTGATACGCCATTTGAAGAATACACTCGAGCCTCGAGACATGGTTTGATGGTGCATGTTCAAACATGATCTTGGCGACGGTGCAGATTTGCGGTTTCTCGAGTTGCGTCACGCAGCAGAATTTTTAGAGTTTGTGCTCGGCAACCGCGAGCATTTGGGTATCTGGCTGGAGTGGGGTCATACGATTCAGACGCTCGAGCAAGCCCAAAATTTTATCAAACGTGGCATCACACGGTATAGCGATGATGGTCTGCCTTGGGTTGGGATTTGGCTCGAGCATCGCATGGTGGGTGGGATTTTGTTTTTTCCAGTAGATAAGAATGCAAGCAGCACCATGATCGGTTACTGGCTTGGGCAAGAAGCCAGTGGGCGCGGCATCATGACCAAAGCCGTACAAGCCATGTTGGGTTTTGTCTTCGACGACCTTCAACTGAACAGGCTCGAGTTGCAGGCACACGTGGATAATCTAAAATCTCGAGCCGTGGCACAACGGCTTGGATTTTCATTCGAGGGTGTCTTGCGTGAAGTTTGGACACTGCATGACAAACGGGTAGATCATGCGGCATACGCGATGCTGAACCTCGATTGGCAAGCCCTGAAACACCAACCAAACTGAGCTTGTTAAACTCGAGCTTCAAACATGGGGAGCGTTGATGAAGGCAGTGATCCAAATCAACATTTTAGGCGAATTGGCGGTTGTGAATACCGCAGGTTTGCCCGTGAAATTTCATTCCAAACTCGAGCGTCAACTTGTGGCATATTGCAGTTTTTATGATTCGCTGCATGACCGTGATGATTTGGCAAGTGTTTTTTGGGCTGTAGAATCTCGAGCCTCTGGGCGCAAAAACCTCAGTCAATTGCTGTGGCGGGTTTCGCAATCGCTTGGACAAGATATTTTCGCGGCTGATCGGGACACGGTGCAACTCGAGCCTTCTGGGGCGCAGCTTGATCTGGCAGAGGTTCGGCAAGCATTAAGCAGCATTGGTGAAAACCATGATTCCCAAATTGCCAATTTCATCATCAATGCCAGCCAACTCGAGTTATTAAAAGGGTTTACCGACGATTGGGTCTTTGAGGCTCGAGATCAGTGGCAAGTCGAACTGACCGCTGGTTTACGCAAACTCGAGCATCTGGCAGAAAACGCAGGGGCATTTGAGGATGTGATTCGACTGGCGAGGGCGCAAATCAGACTTGATCCGTTAAACGAACGCGCCAATGCTGCCGTGATTCGCACATGTTTGGTGCTGGGACGATCTTCTGAGGCTCGAGATCATTTTGAACATTTCAAGCAAGCCTTAAAAGACATTGGCGAGGTGGTTTCGGGCAAAATGCGGGTTCTGGCAGAACGCATTCAAAGCGGGCAATCAATGTCAAATATTGTCCCCAGAGCCTCGCTCGAAATTGGTCTTGGGCTGCCGATGATCGGACGAAGCTTAGAGCGTGAACGCTGCCTCAAAGCCCTGTCTGAAGCCAAACTGGGTACGGGCAGAATCATTTTGATCGAAGGCGAACCAGGCATTGGCAAGACCAGATTGCTGCAAAGCCTGACCGATGATGCAACTTGGCGCGGTCAGAACGTGCTGCGGGCAACGGCACAAGAATTTCGGCAACTCGAGCCGTATCTGGTCATCCAAGAAATGCTAACCGATAACCTTGGCTCGCTCAGGCTCGAGGCTCTGCGTTCGCAAATTGACGAGATGTGGTTGCAAGAGGCGGCTCGGGTCATTCCAAAACTTGGGGCAGCAAAAACCTCAAGGTTGGTTTTAGATGACTTGTACGATCTGCAACGGTTGCGCGAATCACTGATCGAAATCCTCAAAACCTTAGCCAAAATTCAACCTATCGTCATTGTGATTGACGACATCCAATGGGCAGACGATGCCAGCCTCGAGTTGCTGGTCAGCTTGGCACGCAGCCTCGAGACCATGCCGATGGCGCTGGTCATTGGTTTTAGAAGCCTTGAAGCTCGAGAAAAGCCAGACGTTTGGCAGTGCATCGAAAGCCTAGACCGCCATGCTTTTACCATCCGCATTCAACTCGAGGCATTCACCAGAGACAAGATCAAACAACTTGCCCAAAAAGCTTTGGGCATCAACGTATTGCCCGAAGTGGTGGCGCATTTCGAGCAGGTCTCGCAAGGCAACCCATTGTTTGTGCTCGAAACCTTGAAGGTCTTGCTCGAGACTGGAGCGGCACTCGAAGACCAGCAGCATTGGATCAGTCGTTTTCAAACCATGCCCTTGCCTACTGGCTTACGCGAGGTGGTGGTTTCGCGGCTTTCACGTTTAGAACCTCAAACCCTTGAAGTGATTCAACTGGCGGCGGCAATTGGGACAAGTTTTGATTTTGAATTGTTGCAAGACCTGACCCAGATTTCGACCCTGGCGTTGCTTGACACGTTAGACGCACTGATACGGACTGGTTTTCTGCAAGAGATTGAACCAGGTTTTGGTTTTGCCCACGATCAATTGCGTCAAACCGTTTACACCCAATTGCCTGAAGTGGTGCGTTTGCAACTTCATGCCCGAATCCTCCAAACCTTAAAGGCTCGAGGTTCAGATGCACCAGAGATACTGGCAACCCATGCCGAACGTGCCAACCAACCTGCGCTCGCCAAACGCTACCGCTTGAAATCCGCCGAACGTTCGCTCGAGTTGCACGCTTACCAGCAAGTCTTGGCTGACTTGGAAGCCATTGGTGATTTGGCACAAAGCGATTTTGACAGCCTTGAACAGATTCGTTTTCTCGAGACAAGAATTCGAGCAGATGGCGTTCAGAACAATACCGAACGAATGTTGACAGACCTGAACGAACTCGAGGAACGAGTATTAGATCAGCCACTCAAACGTTTAGAAGTTTTAACCCGTCGGGCAAGAGCTTTGAGCACCATTGGGCGAACTTCGGAAGCCCTAGCACTCATCGAAGATGCCAGCGCTATCGCTCGAGAAGCCGAACCAATAGATCAGGCTCGAGTCTTGATTGCTCAGGGCAGTATTTTTCTAACGGGTGGTGGTCCTTTTGATGTGGCACTTGCCCCGTTAGAAAAAGCTGTACGGCTCTGCGTTGAATTTGGCTTGTCGCTCGAAGCGGAGGCTCGAGGAAACTTGGGTTTGGCGTTTACTTATTTGGGACGTTTTGAACAGGCACTTCATGAACTCCAATCTGCTACCGCCATAGCCCAACAAACAAACGATACTTTTAAAGAGGCTTCTTTACAGGGAAGAATTGCCAGTTTATACATGATGCACAGTTATTTTAGCGAAGCAATCCCGTTTTTAGAACGGGCGGTTAGGCTTTGCGATTTGATTGGATTGCGTCAAGAAAAAGTCCTTAACTTGGCAAACCTTGGATTGGTGTCGTTTCAACTTGGCAACCTTGAACGAGGTTTTGATTATTACGAACGCGCTTTAGCGCTTGCCGTTGCGATAGGCGCAAGATCACTTGAAGGACATATCTTAGCCGTCACAGCACTCTATAAATACCTGGCTCGAGATCCGAACATGGCTGCCCAGCAAATCAAAAAAGCCTTGCAAATACAGATCGAACTGAATGCACACTCGAGGCAGTGCTTTATTTTGTCGCAGCTTGGCTTGCTTTATTTTTGGTCTGGAGAGCTTGAAGAATCGCAACATCATCTGGAACAGGCGATCAAACTAGGAGCACAGATCAAAGACATTCACGGCGAAATGAATGCCAGAATTTGGTTGATCGAAATAAAAATTCAGCAAGGTTTATATCCCCAGGCTCGAGAAATGGCGACACTGGGTTTGCAATCGTCCCTCGAGCATCAATGTCCAAACGAAGAACAACAGTTCAAACGACTTCTGGCAACCACCGAGTATCAAACCAAAAATTTTGTATCGGCGCTCGAGATCATTGAGGAATGCCTACCCGAATCTGGTAAACATTTAGGCGTCCGCATTTACGGATTTTATGCCTTCCACCTGCTTCACTTTAAGATTCTGAGCGCTTTGAGACTCGAATCACGAGCCTTGAAAGCCTTAAGTTTAGCCCGCAGCAATCTTGAAATCGAATTTCAAAATTTCCCCGTCTCTGAGCGGGCTGGTTTGCGAAAAGCCATTCCTGTGCTCAACGAAATAATTCTACTTTGCGAACAGCTCCTTGAGCAAAACAGCATTGTTCAACTGGCTTCCAGAGACGCGCCCATTGGCAGAAGCTTGCAAGCGCACGAATACCGCCAGATCACCTGGACGGTTCGCACACCAGAAGACGATCAAATTCTGGACAAAACCAAACGCCGTCAACATCAACTCGAGCGACTGTGCAGCCAAGCCCTGGAACAAGGCGCAGCGCCCACGGTAGACGACCTGGCACGCGCCTTGGACTCGAGCGTTGCGACCATCAAACGCGACCTGGCAGCCTTACGAGCAAACGGCGTCAACCTCGAGACCCGAGGAACTCGAGCAACCTCGACAAATACAAAAAATGATGTACTGCAACCCTTGAGACTAACTTAAAAACTCGAGGAAGCCAGTAATTTGAATGTACTGAACGCTTTTAACCATTTTGAGCCGAAGGTCAAAAGCTTCGGCTCAAAATCTTGAGAGAGTACCAAAACATCTGTTTCATAGACTTTTTTCAGCCAAGCAAGATTTGCGGCTGAATGGAGGATCTATGAAACAGAGAATAACAACCTTGATCGCGGCGCTGTTTATGGTGTTTGGCGGATTTGCACTGCCAGCCCATGCCCAAGCTGGACTGGCAGGTGGCGGACTGGTGATTGATGTGATCGGCGGTAACGCACTGCTGGGTATCAATTTACAAGTCGGTTCAGATTCGTTATTTTCGACAAACTTTGGTGGTCGTTTCACCACAAACCTCTTGTTCTCGGGCGGGTTTGGACTCGACTTTGGACTTGACGCTTATGCACACATCCATGCCTCGAAAGTCATGACCTTCAATGTTGGTGGTGGCATGACCATGTTCGTCGTTCCCAGCCTGTACCTGACACCACATGCGTACCTGGGCATTGATGCTCGAGTCATCAAAAACCTCAGTGTTTTTCTTGATCTGATGCCTGGTCTGAGCATTCCACTGCAAGGTCAAGCAGATGTCGGATTCGAGTTGTACATCATTTTCGGTTTACGCGCCAGATTCTAAGTCTCTCGAGTTTCAAATCAAAAGGAGCACAACCATGAAAAAACGATTTCTTGCACCAACAGCACTGATCGCAGTTTTAGGGTTTACATCTTGTCCAGGCAGTGGTTTAGCGGGCGGTGGTCTGAGTGGCACATGGCAAGGCACAGCACAGTTTGAGACCAAAATTGTTCCAGGGCGGTACGCCATTCAGGAAAGTAACGGCAAGCTGAGTGGCAACTATCAAGAATGCAACGAAAATTTTTCACAATGCCAAAACGTCGGCACTATCGTCGGCACTCGAGATCAAAACACGATCCGTTTTGTCATTAAAGTCAGCAACCAAGATGCCGCAGAATTTGGTGGCACAACAGATAGCACCCAAAAAATCATGGAAGGCACAATCCGTGATAGCGAAGGCACAGGCACGTTGCGTTTGGAAAAAAAGTAAAACCCCAGCAATCGGTTTGGTGCGCAATCGTTCTCGACTCGAGGCTGCTCGAGAGTTCAAGGAGGCTATTATGAAAGCATTATTCGTTCAAACCCTGGCAATTGGTCTGATGGTCGCAACGCTTGGCGCTTGCAACACCACTGTCAGTGACGGTATTGATGTTGGCAACACAAAATCCTTAAAAAGCCTGTCTCCAACCCTGATGCAGCAATCACTGCGGGTCTTCAAGGGTAATGGCGCGAGTGCCTTCCAAGCCGCCAAAGATGCCTTTAACCTGGCAAGCCGTCAGAGTGGCGTTAGCGCTCGAGGACGCCTGTTTGACCAATCCGTGAACCTGATGGCAGCCGATGCCTGCACCGTGCCCAATGACAGCACCGACGCCGACCAGGACGGCTACCCAGCCAGTCTAAGCTACACTTTTGATTGCAGCAAAAACGGTGACACCCTAACCGGCAAACTCGAGGTTAAAGACAGCGACGACAACAACCCAGAAAGTGGCTTTAGCTTAAAATTTAGCAATTTCAAACTGGTCATGACCAAAGACGGCGTGACTTCGACCATTACTTTCAACCTCGAGACGGTGACCGACAACAACAGCAACGGTTCGTACTCTGCCAGCGAAAAGTACAACCTGGGTTTAAAATCGGGCAAAGATACTTACGCCCTGGATTTCTCGAGCAAGCTTTCTTACAAACCCGATGCCGACAGCGATTCTGAGGACTTTAATGGTGGCACGGTCAACTTTTCGACCTCGTTGGGCTTGACCGAAAATACCGCCAAGGAAGCTTTTGGTATCACTGGCAAAGATTTGCACCTCAGCGATGCCTGCTCGAGCGACGATTTGATCGACTCTGGCACGCTCGAGTTAACTTCGGGCAAGGATCTTTTAAAGCTCGAGATTACGGGTTGCGGAACTGGAAATTGGACCTTAAACGGTCAACCTACCGAATCCTAAATCACCAAGCCGATCTTCAACCTCGAGCACCTGAATTTTAGGTGCTCGAGATTTTTACGCCTCGAGAATCGAATCAACCTGAGCCTCGAGATGGGATTTGGCATGGCGTAAACTGCTGTTGGTACTGCGTCGCCAGCGCTCATCCGCCTCGAGTGAGGTTTGAGCATCGGACAAAAACGGCAAGATGGCTTCCCTTGCCGTACCCCCAGAAATTCGCCGTGCGGCAATAAATGCCTGTGGGTCAAGTGCAAGTCTGATTTGCGCGTCGGTAATCTCGAGCGGTTGTTCGGCAGCTTCGATCAGCAATGCGGCATTGACCTCGCGGTAAGAAAGATTTCTGGCATATGCCAAATTCACCAGTTTTGAAGTGATGTGATGCGCGGTACGGAACGGCAATTTTAATTCTGCAACCAAAAAATCTGCCAGTGCGGTGGCGGTGGTGAAATGCTCACCTGCCCGCTCGAACATCAAAGGCGTGTTAAAACCACAAGTTTCGATCAGGCTCGAGAGTAAATTTAGCGCCTCATCGAGTTCGGTGTAACTTGTCAACACTGGATTAATCATGTGCTCGCCCACATCGTTGATGTCGCCGTTGGGGACATTGCGAGCCAAGCCTTGCACCGTCAAAGCCGCACCGTGTGCCCGAGCAAGTTTGGCACGAACATGCTCGAGCACAACTGGGTTGCGCTTTTGCGGCATAATTGAAGAAATTTGCACAAAATGATCTGGCACGCGCAAGAAATTCACTTCACGGGTTGACCAGGTTAAAAGATCAAAATTAAATCTCGAGAGGTTCGATTCGCAAGTCAATACCGCGTTAACGCTCTCGAGTGCGTGATCTGAACTGCCCACCGCATCAATACCATTGACCACCAAACCTTCAAAACCGAGCAATTCTGCGCTGAGGTCACGACGAATCGGAAAGCCTGTGGTGGTCATGGCAGCCGCCCCGAGAGGGCTGCGGTTTACCGTCCCAAAAGCCATGTGAAAACGCCGCGCATCACGCTCGAGCATGGCAATAACACTACCCAAATAGTGTGCCAGCGTAGTTGGTTGTGCGGGTTGATTGTGCGTGTAACCAGGCATGATCGAATCGACATTCTCGAGCGCCCGATCAATCAGTGCACGCCGTAAATCTGCCATCGCCTCGAGAATCCCCAGAATCGTTTCACGCAAGACCATCCGAATCATGGCAGCATCGAGATCGTTTCTCGAGCGAGCAATTTGTAAATTCCCACCCGCTTCGACCCCTGCCAGTTCGATCAGGCGCGATTCGACGGCGAAGTACAAATCTTCAAAACGCTCACTATAGGCAAAAGACCGTGAACCCGCCGCATCAATTTGGCGCAAAGCCGACAAGAGTTTTTGCGCCTGTTGAGGCTCGAGCAAGCCACAACGCTCGAGCATGACCGCGTGGGCTTTGTTTGCCATAACAAGCGGTTTAAACAAATAACGTTTGGCTTGCGAGAAATTGGGACGCAAGACATGCGCCACGTAATCTTCACTCCAACGCCTGGGATCGCTCACGCAACCATCTTACTCGAGTTCAGCCTTTGACACCTGTCAATACCACACCTTCAATAATTTGCTTTTGAAACACCGCAAACACCGCCAGCACTGGAATCACGGCGAGGCTCGAGGCTGCCATAATCAAATGCCATTGCCCACCAGTTTCGCCAGAAAAAAGCGCAATGCCGACGGGCAGCGTGCGCATTCCAGCACTTTGAATGATAATCAGTGGCCACAAAAACGCGTTGTAATTCCCTAAAAAAGTAAAGATTGCCAGCGCACTTAAAGCCGGACGAACCAGCGGCAATCCAACCCGCCAGAATAAACCAAATTCGCTCAAGCCATCAATCCGTGCGGCATCAAAAAGTTCATCGGGAATGCCCTCAAAAAAACCGCGCATCAAAAACACACCAAATGCCGAGATTAAACCAGGCAGGGCTATCGCAAAATACGAGTCGGCAATCTGCAACTGCACCGCACCAACAAACCACGGAATCACCAGCATTTCGGTTGGAATCATTAAAGTCGAAAGAATAAGCACGAAAATGATTTCCTTGCCAGGGAATTTGAGTTTTGCCAGCGTGTAACCCACCAGCGAATCAAAAAACAAAACCGAAACTGTCGTGCCCGCCGCAACCAAAATTGAATTCAGAAACCAACGCAAAAAACTGGTTCTGGCGATCACTTCAGCGTAATTGTCTAAAGTCGGGTTAGGTGGAAAAAAACCTGGTTGAAAAACATCAGCATAGGTTTTAAAGCTGGTTGAAAGCATCCAAAAAAATGGGAAAGCCGTCAGCAGACTACCCAAGGTCAAAATCACGTACAACCAAGTTTGCTGGCTCGAGACTCGAGGTTTAGGATTGACGGCTTGCATCAGTAATCCACCCGCCTTCGCAAGACACGCAATTGAAAAATGGTAATCAATAAAATGATCGCAAACAGCACGACTGTAATTGCCGAAGCCCGACCCATTTTGAAATCTTGAAAGGCGACCTTGTAAATGTAAACTGCCACCGTCAGCGTGCTGTTTAAAGGTCCACCTTGATCACCAAAGTTAATGTTGACGACCTGGGCAAACAATTGCAAAAACCCTGTTGTGCCAATGACCACACTGAAGACAATCGTTGGGTTTAAAAGCGGCAGTTTGATGTAACGAAACACCTGCCAACCACTCGCGCCATCCAGACTGGCTGCCTCGAGATAGGTGCGCGGTACGGCTTCGAGTCCCGCCAAAAACAGCACAATCTGAAAACCGAGTTGCTGCCAGACGACAAACGCCGCCACGCTCGGCAGGGCTTGATACGGTGAGGCGAAAAACGGTTGGTTGGGAATGCCAAGAATGGTCAGCAATTGATTGACTGGACCAAAATTTTGATTCAGGAAACTCTGCCAAACCCAAGCACTCGCCACGATAGGCGTGACAAACGGCATAAAGTAAATGGCTCTGAACAAACCCCTGGCTTTATTGATACCTTGCAGCATCAGCGCGACCAAAATCCCCAAGACCAACTGCGCTGGTACACCAATGAGGGTGTAAAGGAGCGTGTTGAGCATCGCACGCCAGAACAGCGTATCGCCGGCAATGTTTCTAAAATTATCAAGCCCGATAAAAGGATTGATCTCTCGAGACGGACGGTAGTCGCGCAAACTGAGCAGCAAACTCGAGAAGGCTGGATACAAGCGCACCAGCAAAAAAAACGCCAACGGCACAAGCAAAAAGACATACGCCCACAGTGCTTGGCGTTGCGCGAGGCTTAACGGTTTTCGGGTTGGTTTAGTCACATTACTCGAGGTTAAACAATTTCACCAAGGCTCGCAATCAGACTCGGGCTTGGCTCTTTGGGCGGCAAGGGTGGTGCAGGTGAGATGAACTTACTTTTTGATGGAGGCGAAATAATCGTCGTAAACTTTCTGTTCGCTTGCTGCGGCTTGCGCCAGGGCTTTGGCAGGGTCGGCTTTGGTTAACCAAACGCTGTCGGCAGCATCCCAAACGGCTTTGCGTTGGTCGGCTTCGTTGGCAAAAAAGGTCGCATGGGCGAAAGGAATTGTGGCAACAAACGGTCCAAACACAGCATCTTTACGCAGTGCCGGATCGCTGGCAAGTTTGGTATTGGCAGGAATCTCGCCAACTTTAACCAACCAATCGCGCTGGACTTTTTCGCTGGTCAGGTATTTCAAGAATTTCGTACCAGCCTCGAGCTTTGGACCTGTAGCATTACGGGTTAAACCATGAACCCAGTACGAACCAAAGTTACTGCGAAGTCCACCAGTTTGTTTGACTGGAAGCTCGAACACACCCCAATTAAATTTTGCACCAGCGCGAATTGAACCAATCGCAAACGAACCATCAACAATCATGCCAGCCCGACCCGCAATAAACGCATCACGGTAGGCATTGGTCGAAGCTGGGAACAAATCAAGACCTCGAGCCGCCGCATTTGATGACACCAGTCCCAAATAGAATTTCCAAGCCTCGAGTCCAGCTTCGGAATTGTAGGTGATTTTCTTATTGTCAGCCGTGTACGGTTTGCCGCCCCATTGACGCACCAGAACCTCGCGGAACAAGTGATGGTCTTGTCCTTGTGGCGCAAGTGCCAAGCCCGCAATCTGGATTTTACCGGCATCTGTTTTTTGAATTTTTTGCGCGACGCTCGAGAGTTCTGCCCAAGTTTTTGGAAGTTTGGTGATGCCGGCAGCTTTAAACAAGTCTTTGTTGTAAAACACTGCCAGCGTTCGTACCGCCGTTGGTACAGCCCAGTATTTCCCATTGATCTTCGAGGCTTTCATCAACGGTCCAACGTTTGCCTCGAGCGTCTTTGCCGAGAAATCTGCTTCTGGAAGTGGTATCAGACCATTGCCCGCGAATTGCGGAACCCAACCGTAAAACAGATTCACAACATCAGGACCTTGACCTGCTGCCAAGGAAGTTTCGACTTTTTGAATGTAACCGTCATATGGAAAATTCTCTTGTTTGACTTCGATATCAGGGTTTGCCTTATTAAAATCCGCCATGATCGTGTCCATGATCTTGACTTTGGAATCAAAAGCGTACTGCCAGTAAGTGAGCGAAACCTTGCCAGTTTGCGCCTGAGACGCAAGCAATGCCGTAAAACCGAGAGTGCCGACCAGTGCTAAACCAACTTTGACTGATTTGTGCATAATTCCCCCTAAAAATCTCGAACGGCTCGAGTTGAGACTTTTAGTTTAAGCCCTTATGCACTTTGAAAACCCTTTCAGATTTCAATTCGCAGCTTTGTAAACCGAGTTTGGTGTCACAACCTTGCGAGGTCGTTTGAGGGTTTGGATCTGTGCTGGATTCTCGAGCACCGAAACGTAAACATCCCAAAGTTTTTGTTGTTCCTCGGGCGTTGCTGGCAGGTTTGCAAATCTGAAATACGCCGCATTTCCAGACTCGAGCACGACTGTTGGCGTACCAAAAACACCAATTTCGTCAGCGGCATCAAGGTCTTTGGCGATTTCATGGCGACGCGCTGCAACATCACCCATATCAGCTTTGAATTGCTCGAGGTTTAAACCTGCTTTTTGCGCCACCATGTCAAATGTCTCGGCATTAAACTCGAGTTTTCCCTGATGCTTGGCACGGGTTAACTCGAGCGCAAAATGATGGTATTTGGCTGTTCCTTGATGCTTTGCCGCCGCCAAAGCGATAAACGAATCTAAACTGGTACGTTGAGCATCTGTCAGTTGCTCAAGCGGAACTTCAGCGATTTTCCAAACAGGTTCACCGCGCGGCAAAACTGTGTTTGCGTCATGATTCCCCTGATGCAAACTGTAGGCTCGACCATCAAACTCGAGCTTTAACGCATTCATCAATTCGAGTCCACGCCAAGCAAACGGACACAAGGGGTCAAAATAAACAGTTGTCATGACTTGGAGCTTACGCTCATATTTGAGGATTGAACTGTACGTTTCACAACAAGCGATTGAATATTTGTTTAAACCACGACTCGAGCTTTACCACACATTTAGGTTTTTGAGATTGCTTCAAAAGATGTGCAACATGACGTTAACGGGTTTTTCTCGAGTTAAGTCTTGGCTACGCGAACATTTCTTGAAGAACCTCGAGAATTTCTATTTGAGTGGTTTCGTCGAGTTTGCCCAAATGCTTGTAAAGCCGTACCTTGTCCACAGTACGAAGTTGATCGAGAACCACAAATGCTTGTTTACCTTCAAATTCGCACGAAACTCGAGTCGGATAGCTGCGGGTTTTTGTGGTCAACGGCGCAATAATCACGGTTTGAATGTAATCATTCATCTCGTTTGGCGAAACGATCACACACGGACGGATTTTACGAATTTCCACGCCAATCGTCGGCTCGAGGTTAACCAGATACACTTCAAATCGCTTCACCAGTGCCACTCTGCTTGGTCAAACGCATTTTCGTTATCATGATCGAGCAAAACATCATCTTGATGTTGCCGCATTTGTTGAAATTGTTCACTCCAACCCGCCCGAGGCGTTTGTTTTGGACGAACAATCAATTGCTTGTTCAGCACCAACAATTCGATGCCGTTGGAGAAATCGAGTTGCTCGAGGATTGTTTTTGGAATTCGGATGCCTTGCGAATTTCCTATTTTGACCAGTTGTGATGTTATTCCAGCCACAGAAACCCCTTTTGTAATTACAATGTAAGCACATTATTGGGGAATGTCAATCTCACATCTCGAGGCTTACAACCTAGGTAGTGTCACACCCGTTTGCCCCTGATACTTACCCTTACGGTCTGCATACGTGACATCGGGGCGTTCGCCTTCAAAAAACAACAATTGAACACAGCCCTCGTTGGCGTACATTCGCGCAGGCAATGGCGTGGTGTTGGAAAACTCGAGGGTGACATGCCCTTCCCAACCTGGCTCTAAAGGCGTTACGTTTGCCACCACCCCGCAGCGTGCATACGAGCTTTTTCCGACTGCCACGACCATCACATTCTCTGGAATTCGCATGTATTCGACGCTGCGAGCCAGCACAAAACTGTTCGGCGGAATAATGCACTCATCGCCCTCGAAGTCAACAAACCCTTTTGGATCAAACTCTTTGGGGTCAACCACCGTATGAAACGCGTTGACAAAAATTTTCCACTCCCTGGCAGCCCGCAGGTCATAACCAAAGCTCGAGAGTCCGTAAGAAATAATCTTGGCATCGCCCTCCGCACGTACTTGACGGTCTGCGAAAGGTTCAATCATGCCCTCGAGTGCACGGGCGCGAATCCAATGGTCTGCTTTTATGCTCACGGCTATAGCTTAACTGTTCCAATCGCCTGGACGCGAGTCTTGGTTTGACGTTGTACGATGTCTGTATTGTATGGCTAACCAAAAGACAGTTCTGATTACGGGCGCGAGTGGATTTATCGGCTCTCACCTCAGCAAAGCGCTTCTCGAACAGGGTTTTCAGGTTCGGGTTTTGGTTCGTCCCAAATCGGGCAAGTCCAGCCCCTCGAGCGACCCAAATTTGATTCGAGTGGCGGGAGACTTAAAATCTGCGGACGTTGCCCGTGCCAGCGAGGGGTGCAGCGTGGTCTACCACCTGGCAGGGGCGACCCGCGCCAACTCTGAGGCTGAATTCATGTGGGGGAACGCCGAAGGCACTCGGGCGGCGGCTGTGGGCGCAAGAGACGCGGGGGCGAAACTGGTTTACATCTCGAGCCTTGCGGCGGCAGGTCCAGGCACGATTGAGCAGCCACGCAAGGAATCCGACCCTCCAGAACCAATCACGCCGTATGGGCGCAGCAAGCTCGAGGGCGAATACCGCGTGCTCGAGACTTCAAACCTCGAGTGGTGCATTTTGCGACCACCAGGGGTTTACGGTCCAAACGACAAAGATTTCTTGTTTGCGCACCAAGCCGCCAAATTCGGTTTTTTTCCGGTGCTCGGCGACCCAAATCGGGCGTACACGCTGGTTCAAGTCCACGATCTGGTCGAAGCGATCATCGCCTGCGGCGAAAACCAAAACTCGAGCGGCAAAACCTATTTTACGGGCAGCCCAACACCCGTCAGTTGGGACGGAATTCTCGAGACGCTGGCACGGGTTTACAAAAAACCCTACCGCGCACTGTCACTTCCAAATGTCGCCCTCGAGATGGCAGCACAGTTGGGCGAGGCTGGTCGCGCCTTTGGTCGGGTGGGCTTAATCAACAGATCACGACAAAAAGATTTGACTGCCATCGGCTGGGTCTGCGACGTCAGCACAATAGAACATGACCTTGGTATTGTTGCCAAAACCACGCTCGAGACAGGATTCCTCGAGACGGCGAACTGGTATAAAAGCGTGGGGTGGCTGTGAAAAACGCCATCAGAATTATTTTGATTTCCCTACTCATTTCAGGTGGTGCGATTGCTTTACTGCTCTTAACAGGCGACAAACTCGACCCAAGCGCTTTCCAAAAACTGCTCGATGTTAACTGGACCAAGCTTGCCTTGGTTGTGCCGTTTCTGGCGGCATGGTGGATTTTGCTCGGCGTGCGCATCAAAATCTTGGCAACAGCACTGGACGTTGGCGAACACATCAGCCTGTCTCGAGGAATTCGTGCGGCGCTGTTAAGCCTTTTCGGTGCGTTCGTGACCCCCGCCGCCACAGGCTCGAGCTTTGGTTTAGGCTGGTACTTGTCAAGGTTTATTGACGTCAAAAAAGCTACCGCCATTGCCGTCTTTGGATTGGTGCTGGACTTTGTTTATTATGCCTGGAGTATGCCAGTCTCGTTTTTTATCTTGCAATTTAAAGGCATCAATTTGGGCATTCCAGTTCTGGGTGTTCTGATTGGCATCTCGAGCATCCTGTTGATTGCCGCCGCCATTGCCGTGACCTTCAGCGCCGATTTGATCGCACGGGTGGTGTTTAACATTTTCAGCCTAGGTTTCTTGAAACGCCGCCGATTTGCCGCTTTTGCCTTTGTGCACCGCACCGGTCATGTCATGGCACAACTGCGACAAATGCCACTCGGTACGCAATTGCTGCTCCATTTTGTCAATGCCTTGGCATTCTTGACCCACTTTGGAGCGTTCAATGTCGTGGCTTGGGGATTGGGAATTCCAAATTTTGACCACGTGGCGATTCTGGCTTGCCAAAGCTTGCTCGTCAGTCTCAGTTCGGTTGTGCCAACGCCTGGGGGCAGCGGTTACTTTGAAATTGCACTCGGCAAGGTCTTTGCCGCGATTGGCGTGCCCGATGCCGCCAAGACGTTCTTGACTTTAATCTGGCGTTTTATTTCGTATTATCTTTACATTTTGATTGGACCATTTATTGGCGGTGCAGCACTGCTGCGAGCTTCAGAAAAAGCACCAAAAAGCCCGTTGTAAGCATTCTCGAGTTTAAACTTTGAAATGGAAAATTACCCTTTTGAACCGTTTTTTAGATCGTAAACCCGCCCCTTCCAACTGGTTTCCCCTTTGCGGTAACGCCGCCAAGACGCAATCGCAATCACTGCCCAACCAATCATGGACAAGGGTTGCTGAACCCATAAGTAAAGCGGATACCCAAACTCGAGGTCGGCAACAAACCGCCCGAGTAAACTAAGCAACACAGCAACCAGCGGCAGGGTAAGGCTCGAGCCTGACAACAAGGCGGCAAACAACCATATCCACGGCGCGAGAAACAACCAAGCAAAAAACAAAATGCTAACAAAAAGTGCTGGAACGCTCGAGCCTAAACCCACAAAGGCGGCTTTGGCAAAACCATCAAAAGTGTCCGAGGTGCTCGAGTACATCTTGCATTTGACGCTGCCCAAACCGTTTAAGAGCACAAATCTTAAATTCTGAGCTTTGACATTTCTTGCCAGTCCCATATCCTCGAGAATACTGTGCTTGACTGGTTCAAAACCGTTGATGCTCGAGAAACAGTCTTTGCGAAATGCCAGCATTTGACCGTTGGCGCTGACAATCAGTTTGTGTTTTGGGTCGGGAATCAGCCACACGGGCAGCAACGCCAGCACGCTCCAGGTCATCCAGGGCTGAACCAGGCTCGAGAACCAACCGGACAAGATTTGCTCGGGCCAGGCACACATGGCATCCGCGTTGGTGGCGTGCATGGCTTTGACGCACAGGCTGATCGCATCGGGTTGCCAGAGCGTATCGGCATCGGTAAAGACCAGAATTTCACCGCTGGCAGCCTCACCAAGTTGACGGCAGGCGTTGGGTTTCCCAAACCAACCGCTCTGCAATTCCGTACCTTCAATCACGTGCAATCTGGAATCTCGAGCCGCATATTTTTGAGCAACCCCAAGTGTCTTATCGGTGCTGTGATCGTTTAAAACAATGATCTCGAGGTTCGCATAGTCTTGGGTAACAAGAGTTGGCAGCAGCAACTCGAGGTTCTGTTCTTCGTTACGGGCAGGAATCAAAAGCGAGACTTTTGGTTGATGCTCGAGTTTGATGTTGCGGTAGTGACGCAGGCTGCGAAATAAAATTGAGTTCAGGATGGTGAACACGGCAAGCAAAACCAGGGGAAGGATCAAGACATAAAACACAACTCAATCTATCTCAGAATTAAGGTTTAAACTCGAGATCATGCGACGATTCTTGGCTTTGATGGTTCTGACAGCTTGTGCCACTGCAAGTCCAATCGTTGTGCAGCCACCAAACACCAATCTGGGTGGCTGTGCATTATTCCCTAAAAACAACATTTGGAACACCAGCATCGCAAACCTGCCCGTGGACACAAAAAACTCGAGCAATTACATCTCGAGCATTGGGGCTGGGGTGGGTTTGAAGGCTGATTTTGGTTCGGGGTTGTACCAAGGAAAACCGTTTGGAATTCCGTATGTGGTTGTGCCAGCCAATCAACCTGGTGTAACGATCAGCGAGTTTTTGTATAACGACGAAAGCGACCAAGGTTTGTACCCAATTCCAAAAAACCCTCCAATTGAAGGCGGTCCAACCTCGAGCGGTGATCGGCATATTTTAATCGTGCGTGAGGGCGAATGCAAGCTCTACGAGGTTGGCAATGCGTACCCGAACACTGATGGTTCTTGGCGGGTTGGTGCGGGTGCAATTTGGGATTTGAACTCGAATGCCTTGCGTCCCAAAACTTGGACGAGTGCGGATGCTGCTGGTTTGCCAATTCTGCCAGGGTTGGTGCGCCATGATGAAGTCATGGCTGGCGCAATTCGTCACGCAATTCGTTTTACCGCAGTGACCACGCACAAAGAATTTATCTGGCCCGCCCGTCATCAAGCTGGCAGCACCACGAGCGTAAACGTTCCGCCGATGGGCGCACGTTTTCGCTTGAAAGCCAGTTTTAACACCGCCAGTTATCCCAAAGATCTGCAAGTGATTCTCGAGGCGCTAAAAACTTATGGCTTGATTCTGGCAGACAACGGCTCGAATTGGTTTATGTCAGGCACACAAGATGAAGCCTGGGATAATGACGTGTTGCAAAGTTTAAGCAAGGTTAAAGGTTCGGATTTTGAGGTGGTGGACACCTCGAGTTTGATGGTCAACATGGATTCTGGCGAGGCAAAATCACAGTAATTCAGGGTGAACCGTTCGCCAGTATCGCTCGAGTCCTGCCACATCTGTCGCAGAAATACTGGCTGGCACGTAGCCGCCCTTAAATTCGTCTGCCTCGAGAATGGAAATTGAAGCGCGTAATTTTGTGGCAATCTCGGCTCGAGTCTCCCCTGTTTGCAAACCCGAAAGTGAAATTTCCGCAAATTTCTCGAGGTTTTCCAGCAGTGTCTCGAGGTGAAACTGGGCATCATCAAAGCGTCCAAAGTGTGCGATGTACAAGGTTTTCACGGCTCGAGATTTTAGAAGCTCAATGCTGGTTCGCCAATGCTCAAAGTTGATGTCTGGCGGTGGTGTGGGCGGAACTGGCGCTTGGTTTCCGATCCGAACCCCTGCGACATCACCAGCAAAAATCGCATCGCCCAGTTGAAATGCCAAATGATGCACGGCATGACCAGGCGTATACAGCGCTTTAAACTCGAGCTTGCACAGTTCGAGGTTCTCTCCTCCGTTCAGAATCTCGAGGTTTTTGACGGGTTCGATGTTGCCCCAGATTTCGGTCATTCGATCACCAAAAATTTGTTTGGCACTGGCGAGAAGTCGGGTCGGATCAACCAGATGTTTTGCTCCTCGAGCATGAACAAAAACCTGCACTCCCAATTCCCTTGCCAGCCGACCTGCCGCGCCTGCATGGTCGAGGTGAATATGGGTAAGGAGCAAATATTTGAGGTTGTGAACACCAACTCGCTCGAGTTCGGAATATAAATTTTGCAAGGTACTTTCAGGTCCACAGTCTACCAAAATGCTGCCCTGCTCAGTTTTGATGACGTGCGCCGCAAGTGCGTTACTCGAGCCTCTTAAATTTAAATCGAGCGTGTGAATCTCTAACATGACCCCAGTTTATAATGGTCATATGGCGTTTGAGATCAGACCCGCAATCCTTAAAGACATTGATGCTGCCTCAAAAATATTGATCGAAGCTGCAAACTGGCTGGCACAAACGGGGGAAATGCGTTGGAAACCAGAGCAGTTCAGTTTTGACTTGCTCGAACCATTGGTTCATTCTGGCGAATTGTATTTGGCATTTCGAGGTCTACAAGCTGTTGGCACGATGTACTTGCAACTCGAGGATCAAGCCTTTTGGTCTGATGTTCCGATGGGTGAAAGTCTGTTCATCCACAAACTTGCGGTCAATTTGGATGCTCGAGGGCTAGGTGTATCGCAAGCGTTGATCGAATATGCCAAACTCGAGGTACGGCGTCGAGAGCGCAAATACTTGAGACTTGATTGCCGTGACCATGCGAAAATTCGTGCCCTGTACGAAAACACAAGCTTTGAATTGCGTGACACTGCCGAATTTCTCGACACCACCCTTTGTCGTTACGAAATCAAACTTGCCTGATCATTTCCAACCTCGAGTTTGATGCCCAACGTGGTGCGCGGCAAAAATCCGTGTAAATCGCTTTGCAAGTATTGCGCGGCACTTTCATCTTGACAAAGGCTCTGACTTAAGAACGCCGTAGCAAAATGTTTGTTAATGTCGTTCAGGCGTTCCATGTCCCAAACGGGTTCAAACCAGCGCTCGAAATCCTTAAAATTGGCTCGAGTCTCAAATGGCGGATTGTTGGTAAACGGGTTGTGCAATGCCGACTCGAGCGTCAATAAATACTTGGTTTTCGCGCCCGAAAGTTTGAACGCCATTGCCGCGTCGCGTTCATACAGTGCAACATCATCATTGCGTCCGCAGGCGACAAAAAGCGGAATTTTCATGCTGGCAAGTTGGGCTGGTGACAACCACGGAATGCCGTAAGGAGCCATCACAAAAACCGCTTTGACTCGGGGGTCGGGTTTGATCACATCTTTGCCTCGGATTTTAGCAAGATCATCAAAAAATGGCAGAACAAAACTCGGACCCTCAAGGTTGGAGGCTAGCGCGTAAGCTTCGAGATTCTCTTTGTCCAAACCCAATCCCGCCGCATTCAAACTCGAGTAACCGCCGTATGAATACCCCATCAGCCCAACATTGTTTTGATCGGCATTTGTGATGATGACAGCCACCTCGCCCATCGAGAACAGAATATCGAGCGGGCGATCAATCAGGCTCGAGACGTAAGATTCTTGGGTCACATCATCGTAGGTGCTGCCCGTATGGTCGATGGCTGCGACCACAAAACCACAAGACGCCAAGTGCTCGGTCAGATAACTCATCATGTACCTCGAGCCTGGTTGACCGTGCGAAAGCATCACGAGCGGAAATTGACCTGGTTCACAACTTGCATCTCGAGCGGCGCGACCTGCCAGATCAAATTTGGTACTGCCAATAACCGCCTTGTAAACAGTGTTCTCGCTTTGATTGGCGGCAAGTGCGGCTGGATACCAAACCTCGAGCGTCAATTTGCGTGCTCGAGCCTGATCGGTCAGTTCTAAGGTTTTAACGCCAACTTGATGTGCCCCTCGAGCCGCAAGGGGTGGCGCATCGGGGCGGAGAGTGATGCCTTTAGAGGTCATGATAACTCCGGGAATCATTGCCTAAGATCAAGATATTTTTCACGCTGAACAGCAGTTTAGTCCATAAAATGCCACAAATTTATTCTTGACCACACTCGCAATCTTAGTGTACGCTCCTGGTGTCTGGTGCTCGAGGCGAGTAGCTCGAGTTTAAAGTGGGGAAGCTGGTGAGATTCCAGCACTGTACCGCAACGGTAAGAGGCGCGAAAAGCCCTTAAGTCCGAATGCCTGCCAGATTCGCAACCGCCTGGGTTGCGCCTCTCGAGTGAAAGGGGTTGGTGGGTTTGAATTTAACTTGAATGTTGACGGTGCTCGCCTGAGTTTAAGGCGGGATTTTTTATTGAATTCTTGAGGATGTTCATGTTGACCAAAACTGCAAATCAAATTTCTCACAGCTCGAGATCGACTGGGGTGCTAGTCGGTACAGGCTTGTTGCTGGCAGTCACTTTGATTTTTGCCATTTCAAACGGCACGCTCGAGATTACGCCTGGGACAACGATTTCCGCGATTTTTAATGGAATTTCAGGGGCGAAACTCGAGGGTTTGGAATTGATCGTCTGGAATTTACGCCTTCCGAGGGTTGTTTTTGGGGCTTTGGTCGGCGCGAGTTTGGCGGCTTGCGGCGCGGCGTTTCAGGGTTTGTTCCGCAATCCTTTGGCTGATCCGTACCTGATGGGCAGCGCGTCTGGCGCGGCTTTGGGTGCAACGGTTGCCGTGTTTGCCACTGGTACTGCCAGCGCGGGTTTTGCCGCTGGTTTGTTCGCTAGCGGCAGCCAACTTGTGCCCGTTTTGGCGTTTGTTGGCGCACTTGGGGCTGTAATGCTCACGCTGGCACTCTCGAGGTTGGCTAGGGGTGCAAACGCATTGATCTTGTCTGGCGTGATTGTGAGCGGCATTCTGACGTCAATCAGCACCTACATCCAGTTGCGCGACGCAGACCGATTGCGAGCCGTTTTTTCGTGGACGCTGGGAAATTTAAGTTTGGCGGGTTGGCAGGAGGTTTTGAACGTTCTGCCGTACAGCATTTTTGGAATGATCACCCTCATGCTGTTGGCTCGAGCGCTTGATGCACTGCAATTGGGAGAGGACACCGCCAGCACGCTGGGGCTAAAGGTTGATCGCATCAAATTATTCACTGTGATTGCCGCCAGCTTGGTGACGGCTGCCGCCGTTTCCTTCGCAGGCATTATTGGTTTCATAGGGCTGGTCGCACCCCACGCCATACGGCGTTTGGGTGTGGCAAACCACCGTATGTTAATTCCAGCCTCGAGTCTTGCTGGTGCAATTTTGTTGGTGCTGGCAGATTTGGGCGCTCGAGTGTTAACCCGTCCTCAAGAATTGCCTGTGGGTGTGGTGACGAGCCTGATCGGTGGCATCTTTTTTCTGGTTTTGATGCGGAGAAAACCGTGACCAAAATAATTTCCGTCAAAAATCTTGGTTTTGCTTACGGTCAAAACACCGTACTCGAGAAGCTTAACCTCGAGTTTGAGGCTGGAGAATTTGTGGCACTGATTGGACCCAATGGTGCGGGCAAAACCACGCTCTTGAAACTGCTTGCAGGACTTTTAAAGCCTCAATTTGGCAGCATTCAAACGCCAGAACCAAAAAGCCGACACATCGCGTATTTGGCGCAATCCGAACCGTTGCCGCTCGAGTTTACGGCACTCGAGGTGGTCAAATTGGGGCGCATTCCGTTTCAAGGGTTTTGGGGACGGATCACCAAAGCCGACCTGGGCGCGGTTGAATGTGCGCTGCGCAGCACAGACGCACTGGCGTTCTCGAACCGCCAGATCGCGGCGCTTTCTGGCGGCGAACGTCAACGGGTGGCACTGGCGAGGGCGCTGGCGCAAGACCCCAAAGTATTGCTGCTCGACGAACCTACCAACCACCTTGATCTGGCACACCAAGCCGAATTGATGGTCTTGTTGCGCAACGCCGTGGGCAGCATTTTACAAACCGTAGTGATGGTCGTGCATGACCTCAACCTTGCTGCCCTCGCCAGCCGTTGCGTGCTGATCTCGGGCGGCATTGTGATTGCCGAGGGCACGCCCGAGCAAGTCTTGCAACCCGAAATTCTCGAGGATGTTTACCAAACCAAACTCGAGACGCTGCGATCCAGTGATGGTCGCGTGGTAGTGATTCCGCGCTTATGATCTCACTTAATAAAAGTCAATGTGGCTTTATATTTGCTGATATCAAAGGTTTTACCAGCCGTGCGACCTGGTTGAAGATCGCTGACTTTCAAAATTGTGCCGTCGAGTTGCAATTTGTTTTTGGGCGCAACCATTTGCAAGCTGATGATCTTGGATTTGGTGGCTTTGGGCGACCAGTACAAAAATTGCATTTGGGCATCGCCCGCCGTGATGCACTTGGCATTGATCGGACACCTCGAGTCGTTCGTGACTTGCAAAAACAGCAGCTTTGCGCCGCTTGGCTTCAAGGATATTTGCGTACCCAAAGCCAGGATAAAAGGCTTGTTCAGGCTGGCGGTGGGCGCAAAACCGATTTGCGCTTGGGCGATGAAACTGGTCATGAACACGGCAGCAATCAAAAATTGGGTTTTCATGGCTCGAGGTTAAACGCCAAAAACTTGATTGACATGAGGAAATAAATATCGTTCGTTCATTTTCAAAAATCACTCAGACACCCAAGAGTCTCAAAAAGGAAAGCATGAAAAAAATAATTCTGGCAGGATTAATGGCATTTGGAATCTCGAGTTTTGTTGGTGCGACCTCTTACCCTTTGGTTTTGAAAGACGATCTTGGACGAAGCGTCAAATTGATGGTGCAACCAAAACGGATTGTTTCGATGATGCCGAGCCACACCGAAACTTTGTTTGCCCTCGGTGCTGGGAACAGCCTGATTGGCATTGACGAGTACAGCAATTTCCCAAAACTCGAGACCGACAAACTACCCAAAACCGGCAATGGTTTTGTACCAAACCTTGAAGCAATCACGGCTTTAAAACCCGATTTGGTGCTGACCGACGAAAGCAGTGGCTCAAAACTGGTGCAAAACCTCGAGAAACTGGGCATCACGGTTTATGCGGGTGTGGCACAAAGCTATAACGATGTGTTCGAGAAAATCAATGTCATTGGCAAAATCACCAACCGCGAAAAAAATGCTCTTAAGCTCATTACCAACATACGAAGCGAATTGAGCGCGATTCAAGCCAGCGTCGCCAAACTGCCTCGGGTCAGCGTGTACTTTGAAGTTGACCCAACTCCTTACGCTGCTGGAAGCTCAAGTTTTATTGGCGCAATGATTGACAAAGCGGGTGGAAATAATATTGTGCCAGCCAAACTTGGGGCGTTTCCGCAAATCAGTCCAGAATTGGTGATCTCGAGCGATCCTGAAGTGATTTTGGGTGCTGACTTGGCAGACCTTTTAACCAGACCAGCCTGGGACAAGATCAAAGCCGTTAAAAACAAACGCGTGATCAACTTCTCTGGTGAAATCAACGATGCGATATCTCGTCCTGGACCGCGCTTGCCCGTGGCGTTGAAGGCTTTGGCAGTGGCGCTACATCCTGAGTTGAGCAAATAGCAAATAGTAATTAGCGATTAGCCTCGAAGACCCTGGCAAAGCCTGCACGGTAGGTTTCAAAGACCAGCATGACCGCACCATCTTCGGTGTTGATCGTGTAGGCACGGCTCGAGCCTGAATCTGGGAATCTCACAGTTTCAAACAAAACCTGCTCGAGATCAAACGTTGATTTAATACGTTCACGGCGCACAAAAAGCTTCTCGAGCAAGTAACCCACGGGGGCAAGACCGTGCTCGAGATCAGCTACAAACCAATTTGGAACGCGGTCAAGTCGGGTGAACGTCAGATTATCCATGAGCACTCGAGATTCCGAATGCAAACTTGTGATGCGCTGTAACCAGGATGTTCCACCCAATTTGTCCATCACCACTTCTGGTACAGTTTCAACGCGGACTTGCGAGTGAAGCATTAAGCTAACTCGAGAATCCGAGATTGCTTCGCAAAGTTTGGTGGTTGAACCGTCTTGAGCCAACAACAATTTCAGCAGGTTTCCAGCTTTTTTTGGAAAATAATCACGCTCGAGCATGGGGCAGTTTAACGTGTCTAACTTGATTTCTAAACTCGAACTTTATGGTCAACCTCGGGAAATCTTCGCCCGTGTCCAACATCGTGTCGGTGCTAGCCTGCTCGAGAGCGCCAGTTTGATGCCAGGTTTAAGCACTTGGTCATACATCGCCTGCGATCCAATACTGACGCTCGAAACCCACGAAAACCAAACCGTGTTGCTCGAGAATAGAAAAATTCTTGAGACTTGGAAAAATCCGTTTGAAGCACTCGAAACAGTTTTCAACCGTTTTAAACTCGAGCCTCAATCACGACCCGAAGGCATGAATTTTGCTGGTGGTTGGCTCGGGTTTTTGGGTTACGACCTGGTGCGGTATCTCGAGAATATTAATTACAACGGTTTTCGTAGGGGTGAACCTTGTGTTCACCCTTCGCAGGACAACCAACCCGATTTACGACTTCATCTGATGGATTTTGTTCTGGCTTTCGATCACGAAAATCAAATTTGGTACTCGAGCACAACAAATCTCGAGGGTTTCCCAAACCGTGAACCAATTTGGACTGAGCTTCTTGAGCTTGCCAAAAACGGAACGTCACCAAAAACCTCGTTTAAAACAGCAAAACTTGAAGCAATCACAAAACCAGAAACGTATCTCGAGGATGTTGAACGCTGCCTCGAGTACATTCAAGCGGGCGATATTTTTCAAGTCAATTTGACCCACCGTCTCGAGGCAGATTTTTGTGGCGATGCGTTTGCGCTTTACGAGTCGTTGATGCAGATAAATCCTGCGCCTTTCGCGGCGTTTTTGTCAGGTGATGACTTGTCTGTGGTGAGTGCCTCGCCAGAACGATTCCTTAAAAAATCCAGACGCTTTCTCGAGGCGCGTCCAATCAAAGGCACGCGTACTAGAGGGCAAACAGCCGCAGAAGATCAAGCCAATAAATCTAAACTCGAGCAAAGTGAAAAAGACCGTGCAGAGAACCTAATGATTGTCGATTTGATGCGCAATGATCTTGGGCGGGTTGCCAAGTTCGGGTCTGTTCGAGCTTCAGAATTGTTCAACCTCGAACCTCATGGGGCGGTATGGCAAATGGTCAGCACGATCACCGCCGAACTCAAACCAGAATTCTCGAGTGTCGATGTGCTCCGTGCAACCTTCCCGCCAGGTTCGATGACCGGAGCGCCCAAAGTTCGTGCCATGCAAATTATTGAAGAACTCGAGCCAATCAGGCGCGGCGTTTATTCGGGTGTAATCGGTTATTTTGATTTGAACAGCGATTTTGATTTGTCGGTGGTGATTCGCAGCGCCATTATTGCCAAGAATCGCATTCAAATTCAGGCTGGCGGCGCGATTGTGGCAGATTCAAACCCGACAGCCGAACTCGAGGAAACTTACGCCAAAACGCTAGCATTACGAACCGTTATTGAAAAGGAAAATTCATGAAACCCAATTTTTTCAAAACCCGCGCCCATCTGCTAGTTTGCACCTCCGAAAAATGCGCTGCCAAAGGCTCGAGAAGTCTGTTTCAAACGCTCTGGAATACCCTCGAGCGTGAGCGACTGGCTTATTACTCTGGCGGTCATGTTCGATTGACCGAAACGGGTTGTTTGGGCGCGTGCCAATTTGGTCCAAACGCCACCTGTTACCACAGTCTCGAGTCTGGGAATCTCGAGGAAGCCTGGTATTACGGGTTGGATTTTCCAAAGATTTTGAATCTGGCTCGAGCTTTGAATGATGGTGAAACCCTGCCAATTGAAAATCGTTTTGACCAATAATAAATTAGGGTTAAAGTTTTGCTCGAGAATGTGGTGAATCAAGCACTTAAACATATTCTCGAGCTTCAAATTTGGCTGTAACGTGTTCGGTTTTGCCACACTTTTTCCGACTAAAATCTTAGGCTAACTTACAATCTTAGTTTAAGACTAAAGATAAGATTAGAAATCTTTAAAGAGAATATGTGAAAAATGTAGCTCGAGGGTTTCTATTGCTTTTATTAGCAGCACTTGTTTCATGCCCACAAACACCACCTGTTAATTCGCAATTCAACATCGAAATTATTTATCTCGATAATTTCCCAACTCAATTTAAACCATTTATGGAACAAGTTGTACAATACTGGGAAAAAATTATTGTTGCAGACATCGCAGATTTTAACAACACAACCAACCCAGCCGATCCAGCAATTTGTAACTTTACCTCAGAACAAGTTGCAGTAGCATATCCACTTCAAACCCGACCACATATAGATGATTTAATTCTTTATGTAGGCATGAACAAAGACATAAATGCCACAGATGGCATTATTGCCAATGCTGGTCCTTGTTTAGTACGAAGTCTGGGAACTTTAGATCAGAATTTACCGTTCATGTCAACATTATTTTTTAATAAAGCTTACTTTGACGATTATTCAACAAATAAACCCGAATTATTAAAAGACGCTACCATTCACGAAGTTGGTCACGCGCTTGGCTTTGGAACTGTTTGGGATCAATTTCCAGGTCTCTACATTAAAACCCCAGATAGCACACCTTGTGGCAGCAACCCCGAATTTACGGGATTCAACGCCAAACGCGAATATGCAACTTTAGGAGGAACAGGAAACGTTCCACTTAAAGCAAGCAGTGAAAATGGAACTTGTGGACACTGGTCAGAAAAATTATTTGACCGAGAAATGATGACCCCAGCTCCAAATCCAGCTGCAACTCCACCAATTCCAGGACAAAATAATCCAGTCAGCAGATTAACAATCGCATCCATGCAAGATTTAGGTTACACCGTCGATTACAGTATTGCCGATAATTATTCACTGCCTATTGCTGACGTTAACACAGGATTTGACATTGAATGGTTTTATTCTAACGACTTTCCAAATGAATTAAAACCGCATTTTGAAGCAGCAGCAGCACGTTGGCAAAATATTATTACCGCCGATATTCCAAACTCGAATAGTGTTTTCAAACCAGCCTCAGGTGATTGCAATATTCCCGATGAAGCGCCGTTTTCTGGTGTCGATGACATTATTATTTATGTTGGAATTATTCCTGCCGCCCAAAGCGCAGGACCAAATGGTCTAAAATACCGTGCCGAACCATGTAAAACTCGGGCTGGAAGTTTTCTACCTGAAATTGCAGTCATTCAATACAGCAATGAGTATCTTCCTCACATTTATGCCTCTAACAGTCCAGAATCTCCTTCAAATGCCACCACTCTTAATTTTACTAGAAGTATCGCTCGAGCACTTGGTTTTGGAACAAACTGGATAAAAAAAGGTTTTATCAGTGGCTATACTGGCAATGGTTTATGCAGTTCCAACGTGGAATATACAGGAAGCAATGCGGTACGTGAAGCTCAATTGCTTGGCGGTCTTGGCAATATTATTTTTCGACAGCAAATATTTTACATACCCAACACACCACCTGAAAAATGCCCTGAATTATGGGAGCGACAGAGGTATTTGGGTGAACTTATGGGAGGTGGTGGAACGTATTCTACAAATCCACAGTTTGGATGGTTTTCAGGTGCACTAAGTAAGGTAACATTCGGGGCAATGCAAGACTTAGGTTATACAGTTGACTATTCTCTTGCTGACCCAATTAATTTACAACCACAGTTACCAACTGATCCTTGCTTTCCATTTGGTTGCACCTAGGTCTCATTTTCTATCGAAACATGAGTTTTAAGGTACTTAAATTTGTTTTAAATAAAATTTCTCGAGTTTTAAATTTAGTTATAACTTGTTCAACTTTATCAGTCTCGTACTTGTAAAATCTTAAAACACCTTACATTGTTGGTTTGACACTCGAGATACCACTGAACGTATTAAGGGAAAAATATGAAACTTGTAAATCAAATGCTTTTACTGGTATTAATGTTATTGCTGGTAGCTTGTCCACCAACACCACCAACTCCACCCTCAGGTTTTAATATTGAACTGCGTTTTTTACCTGGTTTTCCAACACAAGCCAAAGCATTCGTTCAATCAAAAGCGCTTTTTTGGGAACAGATCATCATTGGCGACATTGTTGATGCTCCAGGTATTACTGATTCAACAGATTGCCACTTTACCAGTGAACAAATCCCACCACCATATGTTTTACCCCCAGTCACAGATGTAGATGATGTTGTTTTATACGTGGGTTTAATGCCAACAATTGTTGACCCTAACCAGCAGGAACAAAATTTGTCAGATGGACCAGGCAAAACTGCCGCAGTCGCTAATCTTTGTAAATGGCGACTCCAAGGGAACAATAGAAACTTACCGATTATTTCAAAAATAGAATTCGATCCTGCCGATCTTCCAAATGTTTCAACGCCTTCGCAACAGCTTAACCTTCTAGCCGATGTGACACTTCATGAAATGGCTCATGCCTTTGGTTTTGGAACAATCTGGGATTTATATCTAGGATTAAAACTTGCAACCCCCGATGGTACACGTTGTGGCGAAAATCCCGAATTTACTGGACTTAATGCCAAACACGAGTACGAACTTTTAGGTGGCACTGGAAACGTTCCACTAACGGCATCAAAAGAACGTGGAACTTGCGGACATTGGGCAGAAGGAATGTTTGAAGATGAAATCCTGACACCTAGTACAAATCCTTATCAGCTTAATCCGTTAAGTCGCTTAACAATTGCATCAATGGCAGATTTAGGTTACACCGTTAGTTATGTCAAAGCTGATAATTATCGTCTTTCACTTCCCGAAGAAACTACCAATTATACCATCAACCTGGTTTTTGACCGAGATGTTCCTCTTGAATACCGACCATATTTTTATGCGGCAGTAAATCGTTGGCAAAAAATTATCACAGGCGATATTCCAGACATGCACGGTATTTTTGACCCTATGAATGGTGATTGCAAAATCGATTATCAATCAAAATTTTCGGGCATTGATGATATAAAAATTTTTATTGATCTTATTCCAGAGGAGCAAAGTGATGGTCTAGGTGGTTTTAGGTCTCGCATAGAGCCATGTTTAACTCGAGTCGATAGTTTTTTACCTGCTATTGGAGTTATGCAATATGACATTAGTGATTTTTCAGATATTCTTCCTTTGTTACAAAATCCAAACCCCAGTGATGCCGATATTGCTGCGAGTGAAGCAACTCTTAGAATTACCCGAGATATCGCTCGAGTGCTGGGTTTTGGTGTAAATTGGATTAAAAAAAATTTAATTAGTGAAATTCAAGCTGGAAATCTATGCAATCCAAGGTCGGAATATATTGGTAGTAATGCTGTAAGTCAGTATCAATCCCTTGGTGGTCTTGGAAATATTAAATTTCAATATGATTTTTTTAATTTACCTCCTAATTATCCACCCACATTACCAAATGGTTCATGCCCAGGCTCTTGGAGTAATAGCAGATTATATTATGACCTTATGGGTGGTTATGGTTCTAAAAATATAAGTAAAATAACTGTTGGAGGAATGCAAGATTTAGGTTATGTCGTTGACTATAGTCAAGCTGACCCTTTTATACTAGGTTCACTCCAAGAATGGGGTGTAACAAACACACAACCACAACTGCGTTAAATTGCATAATCACAATTCTCGAGTGAAAAAAGTGAAAATTGAGTTTTTTACATCAAAATCGCGATAAAATCTGAGAACTGTATCCTAAAATCTAAAAACAAACCGTCAATCACTTAAGAATTACCTTAAAAGCAATCAGGGTTGGCTCATGACGCGACATTTTGAATCAGTAAAGCTTTCTGCGCTTACTTACTCCCCGCCGCTTCCAACAAACTCGAGTTTTCTTCCCATTTCGCCATAATCTCGAGCAGTTCCGCATCGATTTCATCGGCGCGTTTGCCCAGCACGGCAAAATTTGTTTGCGCGGTTGGATTACCAAGTTCTGTGGTGATATTGCTTTGTTCAGTCTCGAGTTGGAAAATTCGTTTCTCGAGTTCTTTGATTTCTGCGTTTAACTTCCAAGCGTTCACGCGTTTGGGTTGTGCTTTGATGGGTGCAAGCACTTTTTCTTCGTTTGTTTCAATCACTTTAGATTTGTGTTTTTCCTTAAAATACTGCGCTCCACCAGGGTAGCTGTAAAATTCGCCCTCCTCGAGCAACCAGATTTGATTTGCCAGGTTTTCGATAAAGCGCCTGTCGTGCGAGACCATAATCAGCGTGCCTTCAAATTTAAGCAGTGCTCTCTCGAGACTCTCGAGCATTTCCATATCGAGGTGATTGGTCGGTTCGTCGAGCACCAGCAAATTGTTCTTCTCTAAGGACAGCTTTAAAAGCGCGAGCCTGGCACGTTCACCACCGCTTAAATTCGAGACGAGTTTATACTGCGCGTCATAAGGAAAAGTGTACGCGCCCAGAATGTCGTGGACTTGCTGATCGGATTCAAAATATTCTTTGACCTCTTTGAACAGCGTGTTGTTCGGGTCAACGCCGCGCAATTGCTGGTCGTAATAACCCACTTTGATCCTCGAGCCTAAACGTTGTGACCCACGTGCGTTATCGGATGCCATCATACCGAGCATGGTTTTGACGAGCGTCGATTTGCCTGCGCCGTTCCGTCCGAGCACCGCAATCCGTTCGCCGCGCCGCACCGTAAAATCCAGGTCTTTAAAAAGTTGGCGTCCGCCGAAGGATTTTGAAATGTACCCCGCCTGCAACACAATTTCGCTTGACTCGCCGCAGGGAAATGCCACTCGAGCAGTCTTTTCGCCTGGGGGTGGTGCGTCCACCATGTCGGTTTCGTAACGATCAACGCGTTTTTGCATACTTCGCGCCCGAATCGCGTTTTTTTCGTTGCGTCCACCCCAAATTTTCATTTGGGCGGTCATGGCTTCCAGCCGTCCGAGTTCTTTTTTCTCGTTTTCATGGGTGTTTGCCAGAATCTCGAGTTCGGCGTCACGGGCTATTTTGTAAGTCGAGTAATTGCCAGGGTAACGCCGTACCATTGCCCGTGTGACCAAAGTGGTTTCGGTGGCAACATTGTCTAAAAAAGCACGGTCATGTGAGACAATCAAAACAGCGCCAGGATAATTTTTCAAGAATCCTTCAAGCCACTCGAGCATCACAATGTCAAGGTGGTTGGTCGGTTCGTCGAGCAGTAGAAGCTCGGGTTGAGCGACCAAAATTTGTGCCAAGCCCAAACGCGTGCGTTCACCACCGCTCAAACGGTTGGTAAATTCATCTTCGCGCCCCGTAAACCCCAGGCTCGAGAGCACAATGTCACGCCTCGAGTTCTTGGCGTAACCGCCCCGCAATTGGTAATGCTCCTCGAGTTCATGGTATTTCTCGAGGGTGTTCATGTCTTCAAGGTGAGGCTCTAAGGCTTTCATTTCAGATTCGATGGCGTCCAGTTCAATGAATGCACCCTCGACAATGCTGCGAATCGTGCTGGCTTCGTCAAACACTGGGTCTTGGGCGAGCATTCGGATTGATAAACCTGGCGCGAGCACGACCTTACCGCCGTTGGGTTCTTCCAGTCCTGCCAGCAGTTTGATGATCGTGCTTTTGCCAGCGCCGTTGCGTCCAACAAGGGCAATCCTGTCACCTGGATTGACGGCGAAGTTCACATCTTCGAGTACGAGTTGCGAACCATAAAATTTATCGACATGGGTCAGACCGGCAAGCATACAGCCCCGAGTATATCTTGTGGCTTCAGGATTCCAAAGTTACATTCAGGAAACCCAACATTTTACCGAACTGAGCGCCCTCTCTACCCGAGTTATTTTGAGATTAAAAATACACTGTCCAACTGGGTAATCTCGAGGTGTGATACCAGCATTTTGCCGTTGTCGGTAAAGAGTTCAATTCCTGTGCTCGAGCCGTCTGGGAAGAGCGTTTCGGTCATGGAAACCAAACCGTCCTCGCTGAAGACTTCTAAAGATGAACGGTCAATCAGTAAGCGCAATTGAAGTTCGCCGTTTATAAGCTCGAGCGGTGCAACATGGGCGCTTGGAAAACTTGGGCTGAAATTGGTTTGTCCTGAATGGCTGCGGTCTACGAAGAGTTTGGATTCTCGAGTCGCAAACCCAATCGTGGTTTGCTCGTTTTTGCCAACCCGCACACGAATTCCAAAACGATCTGGAAGGTCGGCTGGATCGGGTTTAAACATGACCTGAATCTCGAGTTTTTCGCCGTTGATATTCTCGAGTGTCTGATTTCCAGAAATAGCAATATTATCAAAAATTATTGGTGTACCACGAAGTTGCTCGAGTTCTGAGATTGATTGTTGTGTTAACCGTCCACCCAATGTTGTTCGTTTCAGTCCAAGTTCTCGAGGAAAACTGAGCGCACCGCGCCAAGAGGCGGTAGGGATTTTATCGGCATAACGCCAGTTGTTCATCCAGCTTGC
>JAYVRX010000107.1:0-18518 GCA_043775825.1 Deinococcales bacterium | reverse complement strand
ATAGATCGACTGTTTCGGGTCGCCCACGAGCAACACCCGCTCGAGGTTTAAACCCTGAAAAATTCTGGCTTGCAACGGGTTGACATCCTGAAATTCATCGACCAGCAAGACTGAAACTCGAGACCTGACACGCTCGAGCATGGCGGGGTCGGATAATAATTCTAAAGTTCTCAATTCGACATCGGTGGGGGCAAGCGCTCGAGATGCAAGACGGGAAAGATACAAGTTCAAACTGCTCTCAAACGCCTCCAGCAACGAGACAGTTAACGCATCGGGTTCAATGCCATCCTCGAGATTTCCAGATCGAAACGGGGCATAAACACGTTTATGATGAAGTGCCTCGAGTGCCGCCAGGGTTCGTTCCCAACCAAAACTTGCCAGTGCAGTACCGCCAGGCGCGTCACGCAATGCGGCTTGTGCCAGCACGCTCGAGGCGGCATCGCGGAAGGTCTCGAGCGATTCGTTTTCGTCGAGGTTACTGAATTCCGGATCGAGATTTAAGGCGGGCGAGTTTAAACGCAAGAGTTCACGAAAAAAACCGTGAATCGTGGTGATGCTGGCGCTGCCAAGTTCACGAAGCGCAACACGGTACAACTCGAGGTTGGCAGGTTTGAAATCCAAGTAACTACCGTGCAGCACGACCTCACGCAAGCCAGCCCGAAGGCGTTCGCGCAGGTCTATCGCGCCGACCCGCGTAAACGTGACCGCCGCAATTCGCCGCGCTGGGGTAAAGCGCAACGCCATCAGATACTCGAGCACCAAACTGGTGGTTTTACCCGTGCCAGCCGAAGCCGAACGCACCTCGAGGTTGGTCATATGGCTTCTCTGCACAGGTCGCGGTACGAACAATAACGGCAGTGAAAACCGCTTGAGGCGGAAATCACGCCGTCTTGCAGGGTTTGATTGGCTTTCGCTAACGCTTTCATGGCTTGCTCGAGACGACGCTGGGCATAGGGTTTATCGAATCCCATGATGCGTTTCGGGGCGTGGTTTAAATCCCAAGCCCAAAGCACCACGGGAATATTTTGCGTTAGCCAATAATTGGCGTACCACCATTCGCGGTGTCGGGTGTCAATCATGTACTCGTCGTAAGCCTCGTCAAGATTTTTCACGACGCGGTAAATTTCGACCATTCGGACTTTGCCGCTTGGGTCTTTGCGAATTCGCACGCCATCGAGCACAAACTCGAGGTCGTCAATCACGGCTTTATAACCAAGTTGAATATCGCTGCCATCGGGACGGCTCGGCACGTTCTCGGTCACGGTCTGCTCGAGTTGCGCCCTAAACTTTGGCGCAAGATTCGCCAGCGTCGCACGGTGCGTTTCGGGGGCAACCTCGGACAGATTCTTGCCCTTGTTCTGCCAAAGGTTGTTGCGTTGCGCCCGAGTCCACCCCTCCAAAAGCTCGCCAGAAACCAAACCCGCGCCCTTGGTTGGTGCGGGAATCAAACCTTCAGCCCAAGCTTTTAAAGCACAGACCGCCACCCGCTCGAGTTCGGTGGCTTTACGCGCCACCCGAACACTGACCTGATGAACCGTTTCTTGAGGCTGATGCACGCTCGCATTGAGCGCCGCAAGTTCGAGCGGTGAAGCCGTCGGAAAAACCCGCGTTTGAATATGTTGCTCGAGTTGAGAAAGCCTTGGATGAGGTCGCAAACTCGAGCCTCGCTCTGCGCGAGCGTAAGACACGACCAGCAGTTCATCGGCTCGGGTGAAGGCGTCATAAAGCTGGGAATCCTCGAGACCTGAAAGTCTGAACGGAAGTTGGGGGGAGGTTGATGCTGGCTCGAGGGTTGGTTCGTCTATATCGAGGGGCTGCGAACCCCCCTCACCCCCGACCCCTCTCCCCCCTGGGGGGGAAAGGGGAGTTTTATGCAATTCTTGAGATGCCAGAATAGTTTGGTTTGAAGTCTCGAGATTTAACAACAGTTCCTCGAGTTTGCTGCGTTGTTCATCGGGAATAAAGAAATCTTCGCCGTCGCCGGCTTTATATGCGCCGTCGGTTGCGCCCATCACAAAACTGATTTTAAAGCGCCTTCCGCTGGCTTCTTCGGCACTAATCACTGCAATGCCGCGTCCAAGGTCTTCATGGGCTACAGTAACGCTTCCCAGCAGACTTTGCACCCAGTCGGTGAAGACCGTACCTTCGACTTGGGCTTGGTTGCCAAGGATTCTGGCGGCTTCTCGAGCGATCACTTTGGCACTTTCACAGAAACTGGCGTCTTTGAAGTGTCGCTCGAGTAGGGTTTCAAACCAGAGGATCAGTTGTTCGCTCGAGCCGCGTGTGGGTGGTTGCGCAATCTGTATGATGCGCTCTAAAGCGGACAGGGCGTTTGGGTCATCGCAGACCAGGGCGTAAGCGTCCAGCCCTGCGGCAATACCGTTTTGCTCGAGTTTTTGTGCCAGAATCAAAACATCTGGCTCGAGGGCGGATAGGGTGCGCAGATCGCGGGCTGGGTAATCTCGAGCGGGGGCGCGGAGCAGCGCCTCGAGTTGGCGTCCGTTGGGAGTCTCGAGGATTGAACCGCTGGTTTCTGGGGCGATGGGCACGCCGTATTCGCGCCCCAGGGCTTCGAGCACCCGGGCGATGGCGGGGTGCGGGATGATGATGCAAATGTCTTGGGCGGGCGTGCCTGTTTGCAATCGTTGTTTAATTTCGCGCAGCACCCCTCGAGCCTCTTCGACGGGGTTGGCGTATGTTTCCAGGCGTGAGGTTTTGGGCATTCCCGCCCAGGGTTTGCCTTTGGCGTGCAAGTACCTGATTTTAGCGTTAAACGCTGTGGCAATTCGCTCGAGTTCTGGTTTGCGAAGTGGGTGCGCCCAAGCTTCAATATGCGTATCGGGCAAACCAGATGGCAGGGTGACCAGTGTGCTTTTGGCTAAACTCGAGAGGGCGCAGAACACGCGCAATTCGCTGGGGTTAAAACTTCGGTAACCGTCAATCATTAAATGTGCGTTCAGGTCTTGCGGGTTGATGGTTAAGAGTTGCGCGGTGCGAATCCGAACGTCATCAAGGTCTTGTAAGACACCAAGCTCGAGTTCAATTTGATAGGCGTGAAAAACTTGAAACAAAATATTTTGGTACGCCTCTTCAGACTCGGGCGGCGCAACCAGATTGCGTTTGAATTCGGCGATAGCCCTGGCGTACAGTCTGGCTTCGCCTGGGTTGACGTTGCGTTTTAAAATCTTCTCGAGCACCCGTGCGGTCAGTGCGACACGCCCAGGATTCAGCACGATTGCACGGTTTTCGCCCATGCGATCAAGCACGCGGTAAGCAATGTTTTGCAGGTTGGTAACTTCGACGCCTAGGCTTGCGCCCGCGTTTGCCAGTCGCTCGAGCCAGCCTGAACGCTGCCCTGGCAAGGTCAGCACAATGACCCTCTCCCCTGCCGTTGCCAACTCGAGCGCCCGAGCGACGGCTAGACTGGTTTTGCCGCTTGCGGCGGGTCCAGTCAAAAGTTGTGCTCGAGCATCTGTCACTGGCTTAGGCTATCCCAGAATCGGGCGTGAACGGCTGCCGCCTCAATCTCCAAGGCTGGTCCGAGCACTTCAATTTTTCGTTGTCCTCGGGAAAGCACTTCTCGGCACTCGAGGTGCATGGTCGGGTTTTCGGTGTTTGCGCCAGTCATTTCGTAGAGTTTAGTTTCACTCAAGGCGTAGACCAGCCGACCCACGCCAGTCCAGTAAATTGCGCCAGCGCACATCGCGCAGGGTTCGCAACTCGAGTACAGGGTGCTGGTGGCAAGGATGTCGCTCGAGAACTGTTGGGATGCCAGGCGCATCAGGTTGATTTCGGCATGACCCGTGGCATCGCGGCTGGTGTTGACCGTGTTTTCGGCTTCGAGCAGCAGCGCACCGTCGCTGGATACCAGAATTGCACCGAAGGGATGATTGCCGTTTTCCCTTGATCGGCGCGATACATTGATGGCTTGATGCAAGAATTTCAAATCGCTTTCGGTCACAGGGGTATTATTCATGCTCGAGGCTTAAAAGAGAAGAGATGAACGGGCTAAGTACAGATCAACAACGTGACCAATTGCAACAGACCGCGCTCGAGTTGGGGTTTGACGCGGCGGCTTGGGTTGGGGCGCTTGTGCCAGCCCGAGACATTGGCGCGTTTCAAACTTGGATTGAGGCTGGAATGCAGGCGGGCATGGATTACTTGCCGCGTAGCGTGGCACGGCGCAGCGATTTAAGCTCGAGTTTTGTCGGCACAAAAAGCGTGTTGGTCTTGATGGTTTCGCACAATCACGCCGAACCTGGCATTCCCAGTGGTGGAACTCGGATTGGGCGGGTGGCACGTTACGCTTGGAGTCGAGATTATCACACGGCGTTAAAACCGTTTTTAACCGAACTCGAGCGTGCGAGTCTGGCATTGGGCATTCGGGCGAAAGCCTATGTGGATCACGGTTTGATGCTCGAGCGCAGCTTGGCATCTCGGGCGGGTTTGGGTTGGCGTGGACGCTCAAGCCAGATTATTTCGCAAAGCTTGGGCGCACTCACGACGTTGGCGGTCTTGTTGACCGACCTCGAGCCGCCAGAAGAAACCTTTGAGCATCTTGACCGTTGCGGGAAATGTGTTGCCTGCGTTAAAGATTGCCCAACGAATGCGATCACACCAGACCGTTTCGTGGACTCGAGGCGCTGTCTGTCGTACTACACCATCGAACATCGTGGCAGCATTCCGCTCGAGTTTAGGGCGCGGCTGGGAAATCATTTATTTGGTTGCGACGATTGCCTTGATGTTTGTCCGTGGACAAATCATGCGGGGCGCTTCTCGAGCTTACTGACGCCCGAACCCGAACTGGCACACCCCGACCTCGAACCGTTTTTTACGCTCTCGAGCAACCATTTTCAAAAGCGTTTTGCGGGTACGGCGTTTTCTCGGGCGCGGCGCAAGGGCATGGCTCGGAATGCCGCGTTGGTGCTGGGGAATGCTCGAGATGCCAGCCATATTGATCTACTCGAGCTTGGACTGCGTGATGTTGGCGCTGAGGTACGCGAAAGTTGCGCTTGGGCGCTGGGACGCTTTAACCCCAGCCCTCGGGTTGAAGCCCTATTAACTGATACGTTACAAGATAACGATCCCAGAGTTGCCAGCGCCGCTCGAGCGGCATTGAATGGCGAATTTTTATAATTGGCTGTTTAAACCCTTAACTTTCCCAGATTATTTGCCCCCGCTCTTCACTCTCTAGTTCTGTGCCACAAGAAACTCACATCACACGGTTTAGAATGAAAGAACTCGAGGAGGGCTTCGAGCTTAATTATGTGGCGTTTTTTAATTATTTTGGTGTTCTTACTTGCCGCCGCAGCCGGATATTATTCGGGTTTGGTCACGGCGACCTCTAAACTGGTGACGCCCGACGAGATCAACACGGTTGAAATCAATAATCGTGCCAAAAAAGCGGTGGTTACCGTGTACGCTAAAATTCCGCCCGAACAGCGTCAACCTGGCGAGGATGAAGAAGCTATCGGTACAGGATTTTTTTACAAACCCAATTTGATCGTCACCAACTTTCATGTCGTGCAAGATGCCTTGAGTTGGCGGATTCAACTCTATGACGGACGTTCTTTCCCTGCCGAACTCGAATCTATAGATCAAGGCATTGACCTTGCGATTTTAAAAGTCTCGAAAGTGACTGCACCCGCGATTTTGCAATTTGGCAATTCGCTCGATATTTTACCCGGTCAGAAAGCGATTGCGATTGGTTCACCCTCGGGCAAACGCAACAGCATTTCGGTGGGTGTGGTTCGTAGTTTTGCCCGTATCAGCGAATTTCCCGACGAGACTGGCACGGAAATCCCAGAGATGTTATTAACTGACGCACAAATCAACGCGGGTAACTCGGGTGGTCCGCTTCTGGATTCCAAAGGCAATGTGATTGCGGTGGTGGATGCGTTTTTGGATTCGGGCGTTGCCGCCACGGGCATTGGCTTGACCATTCCGTCCAATTTGGCAAAAGAATCGCTTTCCGACCTCGAGAAATTTGGGGTTTCGCAACGCGGTCAGTTGGGCGCAACACTGCGCAACCTTTCGGAATTTGACCCAATTGTCTACAAACAGGCTGGCTTAAATTCTGATCGCGGCGCAATGATCGAAGACATCGAACCCGGCTCGGCGGCGGGCAAAGCCAACCTTCGCAAGGCATTGTTAAACCCAAATGGCAAGGTCGAACAGCTCGGCGACGTGATCTTAAAAGTCGGCAACGAAGCCGTCAAAGACAAATACGATGTAATTCAACGGATCGCTCAGAATCGTCCTGGCAAGGGTGTGCAATTGACCATCTGGCGCGATAAAAAACTGGTGGTCGTCAAAGTCATCGTGCAACCGCGTCAAGCTTCACGGTAAATACAATTAAAAACCTTTAAACTTGCGGCATGAATCAAGCCCTTGAATCGCGCAAAGAGTACACGCTGGGCGAACTCGAGATGTCTACGATGCTCAAAAATCCGCTAGAGCAACTGAAACTTTGGTTGGACGTTGCGACACAGGCTGGGATGATCGAGCCGAACGCCATGACCCTCTCGAGCGTGGCAGCAAATGGTCGCCCTTCCAGCCGAGTGGTGTTGCTGCGGGGACTGAGTGAGCAAGGTTTGACGTTTTACACGAATTACGGGTCGCGCAAAGGGCAGGAATTGCAAACAACCGGTTTCGCTTGCCTCAATTTTTGGTGGGCTGCTCTGGAGCGTCAAGTGCGGGTTGAAGGAACGGTGCAGCAAGTCTCGAGCACCGAATCGGATGCGTATTTTGCCAGCCGCCCTTACGAATCACAGCTTGCCAGTGCTGCCAGCCCACAAAGTCAGATTGTCTCCCGTCAGGAACTCGAGGAAAAGGTCGCCAATCTCAGGCTCGAGTTTCCTGATGTCCTACCGCGTCCAACGCATTGGGGCGGTTTTAGGCTAGCGCCTGATGCGTTTGAATTTTGGCAGGGTCGTAAAGCCAGATTGCATGACCGTATTCGTTTTGACCTTAAGGGCGATGCGTGGGTGAAAGTGCGACTTGCACCTTAAACCGCGTTCAATCCAAACTCGAGGTCTGTAAGAATATCTTCTATCGCCTCAATGCCCACCGACAAACGCAACAAACCGTCGGTTACGTTAATTCTGGCTCGAGCCTCGGGGGTTAACGCGCGGTGACTTGTGCCATAAGGGTAAGACAGGGTGCTCGAGACATCGGCGAGGCTGGTGGCGAGTGGAATCCGGGCGCTGATGGTTTTGACAAATCGGCTGGCGGCGGCATGACCACCGTGCAATTCAAAACTCAGCATGCCGCCCAATCCGTTGGGGTACAAGTTTTTTGCGAGTTCAAATTGCGGGTGCTGCTCGAGTCCTGGGTAATCGACTCGAGCAACTTTTTCGTGTTGGTCTAAAAATCTTGCCACACCAAGCGCGTTGTGGCTGTGAGCGTTCATGCGCAACGACAAGGTTTTGATACCATTCAGGGCATTCCAGGCGTCAAATGCCGCCATCGTGCCGCCCAAGTGAATCAAACGAACTCGAGTGGCGTCAATCAATTCTTTGCTGCCAATGACCGCGCCACCCATCACGCTGCTGTGACCATCCAAATACTTGGCGAGGCTATGAAACACCAGATCAGCCCCAAGCTCGAGCGGACGAATCAGGGCGGGCGTGCTGAAAGTGCTGTCCACACAGATTTTTAATCCTTTCGCTTGACCCATGGCGACAAGGGCTGGAATGTCGGTCACGCGCATGGTCGGGTTTGAAAGTGTCTCGAGGTGCAAGATTTTGGTGTTGGGTTGAAGCACGTTTTTAACGGCACTCAAGTCTTGCATGTCCACAAAAGTAGTGCTGATACCCAAGCGCGGTAAGTCTTCGGTCAGCAGCGCGAACGTACCGCCGTAAGCGTTTTGATCGGCAACAACGTGATCGCCAGCCTTTAAAATCGCCAGAAACGCGCCACTGATGGCAGCCATGCCCGAAGCTGCCACCACACAGGCTTCACCAACCTCGAGCTTTGCCAAAACCTGCTCGAGCGCCGCAGCGTTGGGGTGTCCGTTGCGGTAGTAAAAAAAACCTGTCTCTTGCCCCGCCAAGACCGTCTCAAGTTGCTCGAGGTTGTCATAGCCGTAGACTGTGCTTTGATGAATTGCCAAGTTCAGTGGCTTTCCCACACCGAGTTTGGTGTCAATTCCGGCTCGAGCGGCAAGGGTTTGAGGATTCATGGGTAAGTTTAACGCGATTTATGATCCGATTGACGGCGTTTGGGTTTCGGTGACCGTACAAGCTCACCACCTTCAAGGAATGGCTTCCCAACACGTTTGGCGGCGTACATGCGGGTATCGGCAAGGCTAAACAGGGCATCAATGGTTTGGGCTTCGCTGGGGTATTCGGCAAGTCCAATATTGGTCGAAATTCGCAGGTTTTTGGGAAACTCGAGCGAGGTGATTTGCTTTAAAACATTGCGACAAATCTCGAGCGCAGCAGGCAAGGCTTGAGGAATCAACATGAAAAATTCGTCACCACCGACCCGAAAAGCGCCCTTCATGCCTGGCTCGGAATGCAATGTCTCGAGGGTCGCCCTTAAGACGCTGGCGATACGTTTTAAGGCGTGGTCGCCCGCATTGTGACCAAGTTGGTCGTTGACATTCTTGAAGCCTGTCAAATCGAGGGCTGCGAGGGTAAAAATCTCGCCATCAATTCGCGCCGCACTCAATTCACGCTCCAAGGCACGACGGTTGGCTAAACCCGTCAAAAGATCGTGACTGGCAGCTTGTTCGGCTTTTTCACGCAAAATTTCAAGCTCAAAGGCTCGAGCCTCCAGTTCACTGTGCAAAACGGCGTTCTCTAGGGCAGAACTGATGGTGGGCAGCAAGCTTTTAAGCAACTCCAAATCCAATTGCTGGGGTGTTTGTCCTTGTTTGAATCCAAAATTGAGTGCTCCCAAGTCACGGTTTCCGCTGTGAATTGGCAGGCAAATAAACGCACTTGGGTTAGGATCATCACCAAAATAATCTGGGTCCGAGTGCGGACTTAAGATCATTTGTGGTTCGCGGGTTCGTACTACACGACCAATAATGCCCTGATCGATTGAAAAACTTTGAATTGCGGTTTCAAAACCGCGTTTGGCTTGTAAACGCAAGCTTTGATCTTTGAGTAAAAACAAAGAAATACGTTCATAACCCAGCGTGTTGTAAAGCTCTTCAATTACGGCATCGCACAATTCTGGAATCGAACGCAGCGGCGAAAGGCGCATGGCGATTCGGGTTCTGAGGCGTTCTTCGCTCAAGTTCGAGCGTTCGATTTCGTGCAGTCGGGCATTCTCGAGGGTCACACTGGCAAAAGCGGCGAAGCGTTCAAGCACTTCAAGTTCTGTATTGGAGAACCGGTTGGCAAAACGCGTGTCGGCAATGCTCAGCGCACCAATCACCTGTGAACCCCTGGTAATTGGTGCGCTCATGGCTGAACGCCACTCGAGCGGCGTGCTTACCGTGAGGTCGCGTCCCTCCCAACTGCGGTAATCATCAACACATTGAGAAATTCCAGAGCGCACCACAGCACCCGACAAACCATGATGAATCGTCCCTCCAGGCGATGGACTGTTTCCAAAGCTGGCTTTTAGCTCGGTGTTGTCAGTTTCAGGAATCCGAAAGTAAACCGCGCCCGCATCTGCCAGGAACAGCGTTGCGACGCGTTCAACCAGCACGGTCAACACCGCATCAGGCTCGAGTTTTCCAGTCAGTTCAAGGCTGGTTTGATAAACCGCTTCAAGCTGTTGTGCACGGCGGTACGCCTCGAGGCGTGAAGTTTGGGCTTCAAGCTCGGCGGTTTTGGCGGTATCGAACAAACGTGCATTTTCAAGGGCAGCCGTGGCAAGGGCGGCAAAACGTTCAAGTATCTCGAGGTCAATATCGCCAAAACGGTTTGAAACACGCGTGTCGGCGATCACCAATGTGCCGATCAATTGTCCAGCTCGTCTGAGGGGAACGCCAATGCTGCTGCGCCATTGGCTGCCCGCACCTGGAATGTTGTGATCCCAATTTTTGTAATCTTGGACGATCAAACCCTGATTGAGTTCGGCGATTTGTCCTGAAAGTCCTTGACCGAAAGGAATAAGTTCAACTTTCATGCCCAAACCCCACGAAGACTCGAGTTGCAAAATGCGTGTGTTTGGTTTGACCAAGTACACACGCCCCGCGTCACCCTGTAAAAGCTGCATGGCACGTTCAAGCAACGAATTCAGCAAAGTATCAGGTTCGAGCGAGGCACTCAACTCAAGGTTCGCGTCGTGCAGCGCTGCCAGCAGAATGTTTTGTTGTTGGGCAGCTTGTTGGGCACGGTGCAACGTTTCGTAGACCTTGGCATTTTCGAGTGCCACCGAGCACAGTGCAGCCATGCGCTCGAGAATCTCAACGTGTTGGACATTGAAAATATTGGTCTTATCTGAACTGATCAGCGTAAAAACACCATCGATTTGGTCTTTGTGCCGTAAAGGCACGGCAACCACCGACTGCCAAGGATCGGTGAATTGAGGATTACGATAAATCGAACTCGAGTAATCTGGGATCAGTGCGGCTCGACCTGTTTGAATCACATGAATGGCTAAACTGGGTTGATCAAATTCTATTTGCGTGCCAACAAAATGCTTGACGTTCTCGCTGGTCAATATCAATTCAATATATGGTTCTCGTTGCTCGGATTTTTGAATCCGCCAGTAGCCTCCGGCATCCGCGCCGACCAAGGTGATTGCCAATTCTAAAGTCCGTTCAATCAGCGCCGTTGGATTGTTTTCAGACACAATCTCGAGTGACAATAAATGCAGCGCCTCGAGTTGTTTGGCTCGAGATAACGCCATCATGGTTGATTCCTGGGTGTGCTCGAGTAAACGCGCATTTTCAAGGGCAATCGCAACCAGGGTGGTGAAGCGTTGAAGCAACGCCAAGTCATTTTGGTCAAACGCCGCAATTTTGTCCATGTTGCTAATCACGAACACACCAGTGACCACCTGTTCGCGTTTTAATGGCACGAACATCAATGAACGTGAGGTGCGGACTGGATAATCACCGAATTCTGGAGTCATAAAATCGTCGATCAAAATGGCTTTGCCCGTTTTAAAAACCTGCCCAATCATTCCCTGATATTCTTTAAAACGTGTGCCTATCGGTAAACCTGGGCGACCAACCGACAACATGAGTTCACTCCAGGTTTCGCTTTGATCCGATTTTCGCACCCAGAATGCACTACCGTCAGAGTCCACCAATGGAAAAATCAATTCAAGTGCCCGTCCAACGATGCGGTCTGGTTGCGCATGTTCCAGAATCTCGAGTCCAATTTGATGCAATCCCTCGAGTTGCCTGGCATAATGTTCCGAACCAAGTTCGGCACGACTGAGGGCAGAACCTTTGGCGGTTCTGATTTTGGCATCAGTCGGGCTTTTGCTGCTCATTGTGTGTATTCTAACAAACAAACCACAATTCATCGGTGCGGGTTAGACATTCAAAGGACTTATATGTAGTAAAAATTTCAATTCAGGATGTTCAATTCTCGAGTTGCGTTCCTGTTTTGACTTGATAACCCCTTGCCCAATCCAAGGCGGTCATTTTGGGTTTGCCCTCAGGTTGCGTCACCAGCAACTCGAGCGCACCCGTGGCGGCGGCTACTGTAACCCCATCTCCCAACTCGAGGACTTGACCGACAACTCCCGAAGCATTTGAAAGCTGCATTTTGAGGACTTTAACGCGTTTGCCTTGAAATAAAAAATATGACCCAGGCCAGCCTGCCAGTCCACGGTAACGGTCAAAAATGGTTTTGGCATCCAGTGTCCAGTCAATTCTGGCATCTTCTTTCTCGAGCATTCTGGCATGGGTGGCAAGGTTGTTGTCTTGAGGGATGGGTGTCAGTGAATCCAGTTGCCCCAAGGCTCTGACGATCATGCTTGCACCCAAACTCGAGAGTCTTGGAGACAGTTCTAAAACAGTTTCGACAGGTGAAATGGCAAGGCTTTCTTGCAACAAGATCGCGCCCGTGTCCATGCCAGGGTCGGTCTGCATGACGGTCACGCCAGTTTCGGTTTCACCGTTGATAATCGCCCACTGAATCGGCGCAGCGCCACGGTATTTGGGCAGCAACGACGTGTGGACGTTCAAAAAGCCGTACTTGGGTATCTCGAGCAAGCTGGCGGGCAGAATTTTGCCGTAAGCGCAAGTCACGGCAACATCCGCGCCAGAATCGCGCAAGACGCGAGCAAACTCGAGGTTGTTCCTTAATTTGGCGGGTTGACTGAGGGTTAAGCCCAGCTCGAGCGCTTTGGCTGCCACGACTGGCGGTGTCAGCTTCATGCCGCGCCCAGAGGGTTTATCGGGTTGGGTCACGACCAAGACCACCTCAAAATGCTCGAGAATCGCGGTTAAAACTGGCAATGCAAACTCGGGCGAACCAAAGAATGCCACCCTGGGTTTTATGATTGCGGGTTTCATGCTCGCCTCGGTTTTTTGGCAGCTTTTTCTTGTTCGCGCAGACCTTTCAAGAATTCTTTGGCTTCGCGCTGCATCCGCACCAAATCGGCACGGTGCGTTGCAACGACCTCAGAGGGCAGGTAATCCAGGAACAATTTGGCTTCCAAATGGTCAAACTCGTGCTGAACTATTCGGGCGTTGTAATCTTCAACCTCGAGCGAGCTGTGCTCGCCGTGCTCGTTTTGATAATTGACCCGCAACGCCCGCTTGCGTGGCACGCCATCCTCGTAAATTTCGGGAATCGACAAACAACCCTCGAGTCCTTCGACCAGGGTTTTGTCCAGAAATTCGAGTCTGGGATTGACCATAAAATACTCGTTCAAAATTCTTGAGCGCGGTTCGGTGTCAGTCTCGGATTCTTCATCGGCATAATCGACCCAGGTAAACACACGGCTGTTTAAGCCCACCTGAGGACCCGCCAAACCCACACCTTTGGCGTTGTACATGGTTTCAAACATGTCTTCGCGCAAGGCGGGCATATTGCTAAAATCGGTCACGGGTCTGGCTTTGGTTCTTAAAACAGGATCACCATACAAACGAATCGGCAAAATCATAGTCACCTCTAAATCGCTCGAGTCGCTCGAGTCAAACAATTCTACCGTGACCAAACAAGGTCATATCGCCTTTGGCAGCTCAGCCTGAAATTGTTATGCTCTTTTGGTGCTTCTCGCTGACTTGGGCGTTCTTCACGCCCGTTACCCGACTTACAACGCCCAAACCGTAATCGAGATTTTGCGCCATGTTGGTGCAAATAAAGTCATTTTGCCCAGCCTCACGCCAGAAGTTTGGCAATCTGGGAAATGGCGTGATTTTGAGCATCCAGTCTTGTTTGCACTTCAAGATGACCGCATTCCTGTACAAGCTATCGGCACGGATTGGACTTGGAGCGACCTCGAACAAGACAAAATGCTCGAGTTTTTAAACATGTACCCTGCCGGCAAAGAACGACTGCGTGACTTAAGACGCAGTGAGCTGGATTTAAAAGACATGCTCAGTAAACCCCTGGACGCGTTTTCAATTCATGGTTTGCTGCCAGAATTGACAATACTGGAAAGCGTCAAAGCCTTTCACCATAAAAGTGCTGACGTGCTCGAGGAAGGTCCTGGCACCGCGCACCGCAAGCGCAGGTTAGAAGAACTGGCACAAAAACTCGAAACCTTTGAGGATACAATTATTTTCACCCCACTCGACGACCTGCCAGACTTGCTCGAGATGGGTTTCAAAACCGTTGATTTAACGGGCTTCAAGCCTGGTGTTGCCTCGAGATTCCGTGCCGTAGTGGACCGAGCATATTTACTACACGAAAACGATGATCTGGACACGCTGGTACATTCGCTTCTCGAGCTTGATGGCGCTCCAGATTCGGCATTGGGTCGAATTGCGCTCGAGGCACGATTTGCCGCCAGTGGCGTGTACTTGGCGGTGGGCGATCTGGAAAGTGCCAGGGATTTACTCGAGGCGGTGGCAATGGGTCAATTTGACCGCCCAGCCTACCTGCCAGGTTTTGTACTCTCGAGGCTTGGGCAGGTCAGAGATTTGATGAATGACCGCCAGCACGCCATTCGAGCCTACACGGCAGCACTGGCTTTACAGTGGCTGCCGATCAGTGCAAGAAATGTGGCTCAATCTGGACTCGAGACACCGTTTGCCCTAGGTTGATTTTGAATCCCGCTCGAGTTGGAGTTGTATGGAGCGGTTTGGGTTGATGTTAGTGAAAAAAAACAAAATCTCCAGTAAACTGATGGCGTGAAGCTTATTTTGCCCCTATTTTTGGTTTTTGTTTTGGCTGTGGCTTTGGCACAACAAAATGATCCCACTCAACCACCGCCAACCCCTGCGCCAACCCAGCCGACTGACCCAAATCAGCCTGTGCCTACCCCTGTGCCACCCGTCACAGACCCAGTACCACCGATTGACCCCAGTCAGCCATTACCAAATTTGACGCCTGAACCTGCGCCAACTCCAACGCCTGTGCCACCAACGCCAATTAAACCAGCACCCGTTAAACCTGTACCTGTAAAACCAGCACCCGTTAAACCAACGCCTGTCAAACCAGCACCCGTTAAACCAGCACCTGTAAAACCCAGCACCCAGCCAACAAAACCTGCCAACACCGCTCCAGCCGTCAAACCAACCCTTGCCAAGCCACTGATTTTAACAATGCAAACCACAGAACAACGCATTCAAGCGGGCAACCTGATCGACCAACCCATCACCCTGACCTTCAAATTGCCACAACGTTCGGTCACACGCTCGAGAAGCATCGCTGCCATCTCGAGCGGTTTACAAGACGCCCTGAACGGCATTTACCGCAGCTTGACGCGCCCCAGTATCAATGCAAGTTGGAATGTGGTCAAAGGCAACTGGGTTGCCACCCAACAAAGCGCTTGGCTCGTAGACCGTCAATTTTCAAACGCGTTCGTGCTCGAGGCAATCAAGTACAACAAAGCCAACGCCAAGATTGCTGTTAAACGCAGCCCCCCAGCTTTTGGCGTGATCAACTGGTACAAAGCCGGCATTCGTTATCACTTCGGCGGTGGTGACTCGAGTTTCAGGGGTTCGCCGCCTTTTCGCGTGCAGAATATTGTGGCAGGCTCGAGGCAGTTGGACGGCATTATTATTCCAGCGGGCGCGGAGTTTAACTTTAATAAGACCGTACAAATTTCTAAAGCCAAAGGCTTTGTCGATGGCTTTATCATTGCGGGTGGCACGCTTGCCAAAGACATTGGCGGCGGCATTTGCCAAGTTTCGACCACGCTCTTCCGGGCAGTTTACAAATCTGGTTTACCAATCACAGACCGGCGTTACCACTCGTACCGGGTACATTATTACGACCCGCCAGGTTTTGAAGCCACGGTCTTTTCGCCGTACAAGAACTTTAAGTTCAGAAACGACACTGGCGCAGCGCTTTACTTGCAAGTCACCTGGTACTTGCGTTCGCAACGCTTGCAAATGGATTTCTTTGGACCCAAGCCAGACCGTACAGCCAGCATCTCGAGGTCGTATATCACCCGTGTTTTGCCCCCAGGACCAAGCCGTATTCAAGCCGATGACCGCGTTCCGCTTGGACAAATGCGTCGCATTGACAGTCCAGAAAATGGCATGAATGTACGCATTGATCGCGTGGTCAAAATGAACACTGGCAGCATTCGCCGTGACAGCACCTTCAGCGTTTACGTCCCCTGGGGAGCAATTTACGGCGTGAATCCCAATGATCCTCGAGCCAAAATCGGCAATCTTGCGGCTGGTGTCAATCCGTTCAAGGTTCCGTTCAATTACAAACCTCGAGTGCGTCCGACGAAGTATATTGCGCCGGTAAAACGGTAGGTAGCCATTGACAATTGGCAGTACGAGGTTTTCGTAGGGGCGAACCTTGTGTTCGCCCTGCGAGTGACCGATCATTTCTTGACATTCGAGCAGTCAAATTTTTTGAACCCCTGTCGAGTCAGGGGTTTTTACATTCAAGACTCCATCGCAACCGCACATCTTTGAGAATCCCATGCCTTCAACCAACCCGCAATTTACAATCTGGCGCGTGCTCGTCCCGCTTCCACTCGGGGCTTACGACTTTCGTGCGCTTAAAACCGAGACTCCAGCTTTGGGGGCAAGGGTGCTCGTGCCCTGGCAGGGTGGCGCTCGGGCTGGGGTGGTGCTCGAGGTACTCGAGGATTCGCGGATAGACCGTGGGCTGAATCTCAAAGATGCGATTGCGCTCTTGGATTCAAACCCGATTTTGACGCCTGATGCGCTCGAGACGCTAAAGGCGGTGGCAGGGTATTCGCTCGCGCCGCTTGGCGTGGTGCTCGAGGATTTCTTGCCATTTGGGTTGCGCCAAGAGATCGAGCATCTGGTGCGGCTCGTGCCTGGACTGAACATTGCCGAACTGCCAGCCCGTGCCGATGCCTTGCAGGATTGGACGAGCGCGGCATTACACGACCCTGGCTTGCTCGAGTTTTTGCGTTCGCAAGGTTTATTAGAAGAAGAAGCGAATTTGCTCGAGCCGATGCGTGAAATCATCAAGCCAACCTCTGATCCTGAAGATCTGAAACTCACACCCAAGCAAGCGCGAGCGCTCGAGACGCTGCAAGATTTGGGACGTAGCGCCAGTTTGGCACAATGGGCGCGAGATGCTGACGTCTCGAGTGGCGTGGTCAGCAAACTCGAGCGGCTGGGTTTGGCGTACCGCAGTTTTGAGGCGCTGGCAGCGGTTCAACTCGAGTTTCCAAGCACTGACCCAGCACCCAAAGTGGTCAAGCTCGAGCCAAACCTGGCGCGAATTCATGGTGGACGCTGGCGCGAACGTCAAGCCATGATTGCGCAACTGATCCGCGAAACCAAGGGCGGCGTCTTGTATCTTGCGCCAGACCGAGGACGGCTTGAGCGTGCCTTTAAAGCCTTGGGTGGCGTGCGCCCGAGTGCCATGCTGCATTTTGATTTGAACGCCCGAGAACGCCAAGCGGTTTGGACTGGCGCTCGAGAGGCGGAGTTTGAAGTGATTTTTGGCACGATGATGGCGCTCTTAGCGCCCATCAAGAACCTGAAGTTGATTGTGCTCGAGGAGGAAGGCTCGGACGCTTGGAAGTTGCAGGGCGGCTCGAGGGTGTTCGTGCCCGATGCGGCAAAATTACGCGCCGAGGCGAGCGGGGCAAGATTGGTGTTTACGGGGGCTGTGCCGAGCGTCGAAAGCCTGGAATTGCATGGTGTGGTGCTTGAGCCACCACGCTCGAGAATTCATATTGTTGATTACGCCAACCCAAACCTCGCGCCCGAAATGGGTCCGATGAGCAACATGGCGGTTGCCAAAGAATCGTGGCCACTTTCAAACGCCCTGAAAAAAGTCTTGAAACAGGTCGCCGAACGTGGACGCCAAGCCGTTTTGATTGCCCCAAGGCGTGGTTTTAGCGCCCTGGTGAAATGCCCAGATTGCGCCTGGTTGCCGTACTGCCCCAATTGCGACGTGCCACTGCGGTTTCATGCCCAGTCCCGAACGCTCGAGTGTCATCAGTGCGGGCATCAGACCACACCACCCAAACGCTGTCCAAAATGCGAGGGCACGGTCTTAAACCCAAAAGGTCCTGGCACGCAATGGATTCAGAGCGAACTCGAGAAGCTGCTGCCAGGAACGAACGTTTACCGTTATGACCGCGATCAAAAAGATGATCTGAGCAAGTTTAAACGCGGCGAATCTGGCGTGGTGGTCGGCACAACTGCGGTTCTGAGCCTCGAGCCGCCGCCAGATTTGGCATTGATTGCGCTGACCTTTGCCGATACCTTTCACACGCACCCAGATTTTCGCAGTTCGGAACGCTTTCATGTGCTGCTGCGCCAATTGCTCGAATGGCATCCAACCCGAGCGCCGTTGTTGCTGGTGCAAACCTTTTCGGGCAAACACCCTGCACTGGTTCAGATTCTCGAGCAGCACAGCGCGGAGGTTTTTCCAGAGTTGGAACTCGATTCTCGGGAGGCATTGTCGTTTCCACCGTTTGCCAAACTGGCGCAGGTGCAACTGGCGGGACGCAAAGCCCAGGATGCCGAGCAAGCCGCACAAAAAATTGCCGCCCTGATCCGAGATCGCGGCGCGACCAAAACCGAATTGCTCGGACCCGCACCCAATCCAATTCCAAGATTGCGTGGTTTGTACGTCTTTAATTTGCTGGTGAAAACCGAAAACCTCGAGCGGTTGCAACACCTTCTCGAACCTGCGCGGCGCTCTCGGGAGGGCAGCGTGCGCGTTAGGATCGATGTCAACCCGCGCAACATCAGCGAATTGATCGAGGACTGATCTGGGAACGCAAACATGCGCTTTTTACGCGTTGTGTGATTGACCAGCCATATGCAAGCCTCAAATGCTAGAATCCATCTTGAGATAAGATTTCTCGAGGTGAGCGTTGCAGACACGACCAGGAGTTAATTTCGGACATGGTTCTAGCGTGGGTCGCGTGCGCGATTCCAACGAAGACTATCACCGAGTCAAGACCTTCCAAACCACCAAAGGACCTTTGGTGTTTTTGGCTGTGGCTGACGGCATGGGTGGCGCTGCCGCCGG
>JAYVRX010000106.1:0-18745 GCA_043775825.1 Deinococcales bacterium | reverse complement strand
CAATCTTGATCAGATCGGCTTTGCTGAGTTTATTTGGATCAGGCAATTTTGCCATGAAAGATTCTACCGCATCTGACTGACCCGCTAATCATGTACATCAGATTCTACAGACTTGATAGTGAATCCGTCTGATTCATCAAACCTCGGCTGGGTTTGATGATTTCAAATGACTTACACTAAGCCGCAAAGCCTATATCTTATATTAGTCACGACCCCGAAAACCATTGTTCTCTCAAGATACCAAAGACTGACCCGCCCGTGTTAACCTCGGGACGCATTCTCGAGAGGAGCATCAACATGGATTTAACAGGTCAACCAGCCCCACAATTTAGCCTCAAAGCCCACACTGGCGAAGACATCACACTCGAGGGGTTTAAGGGCAGCAAAAACGTGCTGCTAATTTTTTACCCGCTCGATTTTAGTTCAGTGTGCAGCATTCAACTGCCAGAATTTAGTGCTTACAAAGACGAATTCTTTGAGCACGACACCGTCGTTCTGGGCATCAACCGTGACAGCATTCACACGCACAAAGCCTGGGCGAAAGACTACGGTATTGAAGTGCCGCTGCTTGCCGATATGAACCTGGCAACCGCCAAAGCTTACGGCGTGGCGCTCGAGGACAAAGCCATCAGCACACGCGGCACGTTTTTGATTAACAAACAAGGCATTGTGGTCTTGCAACACGTCGAAAATTCGGCTGGAGAATTTTCGCTTCATGCCCATGATGTGCTCGAGACGGTTAAAACGCTTTCATAAACCAAATGATGTCGTTGCACCGTCCACCCTCATCCCCAACCCTTCTTGACCCTGAACGTGCACCTAGCGGGCAGGGTCGCTTCTCCCGCAAGCGGGAGAAGGGAGTTTTATTGCTCTACACGTATGACTCGAGGATTTCGTCCTTAAGCAAATACCGAAAAACCAGTCTCGTTTTATGAAATGTGTCGCTCGGGTTTTAGATCGTGGGGGCAACACCAACGTCGAATAGTTTTCGTTCGCTCGAGATTTTGGTATTTTTGACGATTGGCATGACCAGTTCGCCAAAGCGACGGCATTCGTCGAGGTGCGGGTAGCCCGAGAAAATGAAGGTATCAATGCCAATCTCTTGATAACCACGAATTTTGGCGGCGACCTGTTCGGGATTGCCGACGATTGCCACGCCAACGCCAGAACGTGCCATGCCGACGCCAGCCCAAAGATTGGGTTCGATAAACAAATCACCTTTCGCTAGCGCAGATTGCAAAATTTTGATTTGGTTGCCTTGCCCTGTGGAATCCACTTTGGCATAAGATTTCATAAAATTCTCGCGCACGGCAGGGTCTATTTTCGAGATCATGCGGTTGGCGGCGGCAATGGCTTCCTCTTCGGTTTCACGCACGACCACGTGTGTCCGAAGCCCAATTTTCAAAGTCCGACCAAATTCCAGTTCGAGTTCTTTGATGCGGGCGATGCGGGTTTTGAGCATTTCGATGGGTTCGCCCCAGAGCAAATAGCAATCGGCGAGTTCGGCGGCAATCCGCATGGCGGGTTCGGACGCGCCACCAAAATAAAGCGGGATGGGTTGCGCGGGTTTTGGCTCGAGGATCGTGCCAACGTAATGGTAACGGTCACTTTGATACTCGAGCGCAGCTTCCTGCGTCCAGAGTTTGCGCAGCAGCAGCATGAATTCCCTGGTTCGTTCGTAACGTTGTTCGTGCGGTTCAAAGTCGCCGTACATGGCATTTTCGGCAGGACTCGAACCAGTCACAATGTTGACCCGCACTCGACCTGGAAAAAGGTTTTGCGCGGTGGCAATCATTTTGGCGTACATGGCGGCGTCAAACATGCCAGGACGCACGGCAATCAGCAAACCCGCGCCTTTGGTTCGTGCCAGCGCAGCAATTGCCGCCGTGTAATTCTCTAAGGTGCTGTGGTAATTCGTGGCGGTCAGTAAACTCGAGAATCCCAGCTCGCCCGCCGTTTCGATCAGGCTCGAGATGTATTCCAGGGTCGGTTTGCGCGGCGGGAGTTCTTTTGTGCCAAGGTATTCGCCGTCGTTTTGCAGGATGCAAAACCAAAGAAAATCGGGTTCATTCATGCTCGAGTCTCCCCTATCCTTTCACGCCGCCAGCCGTTAAACCACTGATGATGCGACGTTGAAATATTAAAATTAAAGCCACGATTGGGATGATGGTGATGATGATAGCGGCACTAATCAGTGGCCAGGGAAAAGTGAACTCGCCCTGATAGAGCATCACGCCGACGGGAACAGTTTTCATGTACGGCGCACTGTTAAAGGTTAATGCCAGCAAGAATTCGTTCCAAGAATTGACAAATGCCAAAATCGCCGCCGTGACCACGCCAGGCGCAGCCAGCGGCACAATCACGCGCCACAATGCCCCAAACCTCGAGCAACCGTCAATCATGGCGGCGCTCTCGAGGTCTTCAGGAATGCCTTGGAAAAACGCGGTCAGAACCAATGTGCTGATCGGCAGGCTGAAGGTGGCATAGGGAATAACGAGCGACCAGTAGGTGTTCAGCCAGCCAAAGCCGCGCATGATTTGAAACAGTGGCACGATTAAACTGACAATTGGAAACATGCTGGCGGCGACAATGACAATGCTGATGATGCGGCGGTATTTAAGCCTTAAACGTGCGAGAGCATAAGCCGCAAAAGCCGCAATGGTTACGCACAAAATGGTTGAAAGACTCGAGATCACCAGTGAATTCAGGAAAAACCTGGCGAAGGGTTGCGCCTGAAAAACTTGCGCGTAATTGCCGAAATTTGGTGTTTGAGGCAAATAGGTAATTGGAACTTGGGTCAACTCGAGTTCGTTTTTGATGCTGGTCAAAAAAATCCAAACCAGCGGATAAACTCCGTTGACGACAAGAACCAGCAAGGCAACCACGACCATGATCTTTTGCCAGATGGTTTTGTCACGCACTTGGGCGTTCATGATTCCTCCGGGCGAATAAACCGCAAGTACAGCACGGTAATCACCAAGGACAGTGCAAACAATCCAAGGCTGACGGTTGAACCGTAACCAAAATCGGTGAATTCGACGGTTTGTTTTTGCACGTACACGCCCAGAGTCTCGAGCGACTGACTCGCGCCAGCGCTCATGAAGGCATAAGGGATGTCGAAGACTTGCAGTGCCGACAGCGTTCTAAAAATCAGTGCCACGGCAATCGCGGGTCTTAACAAAGGTAACGTGATGCGCCAAAAAATTTGGGTACTGGTCGCACCGTCCACCTGCGCAGCCTCTGAAAGCTCGAGCGGAATGCTTTGCAACCCGCCCAACAAAATCAGTGCGACAAAGCTCGAGGTTTTCCAGATCACGGTCAGCACCAAGGCGACGGTTGCAGAATCGGGTCGGATCAACCAGTAAATTCGCTCGAAGCCCAAACGCAGCAGAATGTCGTTGAAAACACCGTACTGCGAATTGAACATCCAGGCGAACATTGTGCCCGTAATAATTTGCGGCATCGCCCAGGGCAGCAACAACGCGACCCGCACCAACCAACGCCAGCCCGTCTCGAGGTTTGCCAAGAGCGCAAGTGGCAAGCCGACCAAAAACGAGCCAGTCACGGTCAAAAAACCAAACCAGATCGTGCGGGTGAAATCATCGAGAAAGCGTTTATCAGCAAAAAGCCGTGAAAAGTTTTCAAAACTGGTCGTAACAATGCTTGGCTCGAGCGTGTTTTGCACCCGTAAAGACATTAAAAAAACGTTTAGCATGGGGTAAAGCATGATCCCAACCAGCAACACGGCGCTGGGGGCAAGCAAAAGAATCGCCAATTCGGAATCGCGCAGATTGCCGCTGGCAATACGCCCTAAAAGTGTTGCGCCCCGAGTTTGACTGCGGGGCGCTGTTTTTGAAATTGGTTGACCCACAGCCACCTCTTCAACAAGGGTGAGAACTCAATCTCACCCTCGAGAGTCTCGAGAATTTACTTTAGAACGCCTTCCAAGCCGCTCTGCATGTCTTTCAATGCCTGATCGGTGGTTTTTGCACCGCTGACCACGGCGTTGACGTTGGTACGGATGATCTCAGAAACTTTTGGATAGTTGGCGGTCACAGGACGCGGCTTGGCACGCAAAATGACTGGGTACAATTGGGTGTAATGCGGGTTGGCTTTCAAGACGCTATTGTTGTTGTACAGGGCTTTGCGCACGGGCAAGAACCCGCCTTTGACCGAAAGTTCGGCTTGGGCTTCAGAGCTTGACATAAATTTCATCAGTTTGAAGGTCGCCTCTTTGTTCTTCGAGAAGCTGCTCAAACCCCATTGCCAGCCGCCCTGACAGTTGGCGCTCGAGGCTTTGACACCCGTAAAGGTCGGCAGTTTGGTGACGCCAATCAAGCCTTTGACTTTGGTTGGGTCTGGGCTGCTGCCTTGAAAATGCGCCCAAGCGTAAGCCCAGTTCAGACCAAACACGGCGTTGCCGGCTTGCATGACTTTTCTCGAGTCGTCGGTGCGGCTTTCAGCCATTGACAACGGACTGATTTTGGACGTGTTGATGACACTGACCCACAAATTTAAGGCTTTGCGTCCCGCCTCGGAGTTGACGTTGACCTTGCCATTTTGCAAGACTTCGCCGCCCGCAGCCCAGAATGGCTGCAAGAAGGTACAAACCGCGCCCTCGATAGGAGCGCCCTGGAAATTTAAACCCTGCAATTGAGGATTGCCTTCACCTTTGGTGATGGCTTGCGCCTGGCTGATGACCTCTTCCCAGGTTTTAGGAACTTTAAAATTGTATTTTGCCAGCAAATCTTTGCGGTAGTACAAAAATTGCGTGTCGGTGGTGGCAGGCAGTGCCCAAATTTGAGAGTTTATTTTGTCGGCAGAGATTGGTCCTGGCAGGTAACCCGACAAGAACTCTTGGGTTTTTTGCGAACCGCCCAAATACTTGTCCAGCGGCTCGAGCCAACCTTGAGATTGAAATTGGGCTGGGCGAATCACGTCAATCAAGAACGCATCCAAGCTCGAGTCTTTCGCCGAAAGCACCGTGGTCAGGTACTGATTTTGCAATTCTGAGGTTGCACCGCCCAGTTCTTGTTTGACCACAATGTCTGGGTTGGCTTTTTCAAAACGGTCAAAAATCGGGCGCATTAAATCGGGTCTAAAAGTGGAACCAAAAAACACGGTGATGGTGGTTTTGGTTTGGGCTGTGGCGAAAGATAACACCAATGCCCCTGCCGCCAAACCAAACGCTGCAAGTGTGGCAATCTTCTTTGCTTTCATACGTCCTCCTCCATCGGTTGACCCTGATGGACTGTGTTGCACAATCTATGCTTCCGCTCGAGTTTAGCACTTCGCAGTCAAAGTCAAGCATTTTTGACGACCAACAAAACGACCCGTATCCGATTGCAAATCGCAGTCGTTGAAACTGTGCCAGACAGTCGCTCGAGCTGCGAACAACAGTCTCATCCAATGGTCTTGGGTTTCGTATCTGGGTATTTTCAGGGTTGAGAACTCGAGGAAGTCCTAAGCTTTGGGTTTAAAAATCAGCACTTGGAACGTTAAGCCACCAAACCGCGTATTGTGTCATTATGAGCGCCCGTTTGGTTTTGATTGAGGTTCTGGTCTTTTTAGGTTCATTCGCCATTTCTTGGTTGCTGCGAAAGCTACTCGGACGTTTGATCAGAGGCTGGAAGGTTGGTCTGTGGGGTTTGTTATTTGGTTTGGTTGGCGCGGTGCTGACCATTGTGGGTTTGGAAGCCCTCAGTTTCGATTTTCAATTTGTTGACCTTGGGGACGGTCTTAATTTTGTACTGGTGGCAATTCGGTTGTTCGGTCTGACCGCACTGGCGGCTGGTTTTATTGGCGCCATCGTTGCCAGTTTTGGACCCAGAAAGAAAAAGGCACTGCCTCCAGAACCACCGCTAAACCCTTAACGCAAAGATTTTGCCATTGCCTCCAGCGCCGCCGTCAAGCCGTTCGGGTTTGTCCCGCTGCCCTGCGCCATGTCGGGTTTGCCGCCACCTTTGCCATCAATCAATGGCAATCCAACTTTGAGCACTTCATTGGCACTGACGCTCGAGCCAGCACCGCAAGCCACCGCAATCAAGGCTCGAGTGCCATCGAGCGCTCCCAAAATTCCAACCGCGCCCGCTCGAGCTGCGATTGCCTTTGCCAAATCCACCAACAAACCAGCATTTTCGAGCGTGTGAACCACAACCGCAAATGATTTCTCGAGCAAACTTGCCGCCAGCAATTGCGCGTGTGCGGTTCTGAGACTCGAGAGGTCTTTCTTACTCGAGTTCAACTCTTCGAGCATGGCTTGGGTGCGGGCTGGGACTTGCTCGAGCATCGTCGAGAATTTTAATCCGAGGCTGCTGACAAAATCGTGCTTGAAACGGTAATCACTTAAACACCTGTTGCCGCAAATAAAATACACGCGGGTCGCCCCAGACTTAATCCGCTCGAGTTTAAGGATTTTGACCATGCCAACCTCACCGCTCGAGCGCAAATGTGTGCCGCCGCAAGCGCTGTAATCGTAATCACCAATTTGCACCACGCGAATTAAGCCCAATACTTTCGGCGTGCGGCGCAGTGGCACACCCGAGATTTCGGAATCATGGACTTCATAGGTGCTCATTTCATGACCAGCCCAAATTGCCTGGTTACAAATTCGTTCCGCCTCGAGCGCCATGTCTTCCGTGATGCTCTGCTCGAGGTCTAGGGTACAAATGCCGCGTTCCATGTTGACGGCAATCACGTGGGCGTCCTGGCGGTAAAAAGCTTGTCCCAGCATGTGCTCGCCCGTGTGTTGCTGCATGTGGTCAAAACGCCGCGACCAATCAATTTTGCCAGTCACCTCAGCTCCAAGTTCCAGCATGACCTCACCTTCGAGCACGTGAACAATCAAGCTCTCCCCTTTTGATTCGCGCACCTCAAGCACCTTGAATTCGTTTAAGAACCCAGTGTCAAACGGTTGACCTCCTGCGGTTGGGTAAAACGCGGTTTGATCGAGCAAAACCTCGGTGTTGCCCGCAACCAAGGCAGACTCGAGCACGCTGGCGCGAAACTCGGTCAGGTAAGAATCTTCACGGTAAAGTTTTTTGATGGTCTGGGTCATGTCGCTCGAGTATAAAGGCTGTTAGACTCGGAGCTGTGAAGCCGTCCACCTCGAGTCAACCATCACGCCTTAAAATCAATTCGGTGCTGTTGATGGGTTTGCTGGCAATGTCGTTCGCCGCGATTTTTATCAGGCTATCCCGCAATGCCTCACTCTCAAGCGACGTCACTTTTGGCGTGGTGATCGCGGCTGGAAGAATTCTGGTGGCTGCGCTGCTTGCCACACCTTTCGGTATTCAAACCCTGGTGCAAGAACAAAAAACCATTGAACCTCGAGCCTTTCAAAAAGCAATTTGGTTGAGCATTTTTGCCGGCATCGCCTTGGCTGGGCATTTTACGTTCTGGATCGTTAGTCTGGGTTTAACTTCGATTGCCGCCAGCACTGCCATCGTGACCTCGAACCCGTTGTGGCTCAGTCTTTACGCCTGGCTGGTCTTGAAACAAAAACCCAGTCAAATGGTAATTGTTGGGCTGCTGGTGACTTTTGCGGGCGGCATTCTGATTGGCATTGGTGACGCCACCAGCACCGGTGCGTTTCAAAACCCACTTTTGGGTGACGGCTTGGCATTGCTCGGTGCGTTCGCGGGGGCTGCCTATTACCTGCTGGGGCGCAATAGCCAACATTTAGGCTTGAGCCTGCGAACCTACGCGGGCATCGCTTACGGCACGGCAGCCGTCGTGCTTGCCCCAATACCTTTTTTGTTTGGCTTGCAACCCTTTGAGTACCCGCTCGAGACTTATTTCTGGATTCTTCTACTGGGCTTAATTCCCCAATTGATTGGACATACCAGTGTCAACTGGGCGGTCAAATACTTAAATCCTGCCGTGGTTGCCTCGGTGGTCTTACTCGAACCGATTGGCAGTGCCGTGGGCGCAATTTTCTTGTTTAAAGAAATCCCTGGCACGGGAATTATTCTGGGTGGTCTGATCCTGTTGGCTGGCGTTTTGATTGTCGTTCGCGCACCTCAAAACACAGAAAAATTGGCTAAACCCGAGCTTCACCCTTCAAGTTAAACAACGCCACGCTCGAGAATGCGTTATCATCGAATTAATGGCAATTGCTGGAACGGTCTTGCTCGACAAATACACCATCGTGCGCCCCATCGCCAGGGGGGCGAGCAGCGTCGTGTATTTGGCGTTCGATTTGTTCGGCACGCCTTACGCCGTAAAATTATTTCCCAACGAAATGGCAGCCCGAGCAGACCGTGAGTTTCTGGTCGGTAAAGACTTGCACCATAAAAACCTCAATCCCGTTTTAGAACGCATCACGCTCGAGGGGCAACCAGGTACGTTAATGCCCTTCGCACCTGGGCAACGTTTTAGCGAATGGGTGGCGTATCACGGCTTAAAACAGTTTCTCGAGGTTTTTATTCAAGTCTTAGAGGGGCTGTCGATCATGCACGAAAAAGGCTTGGTGCACCGCGACCTGAAACCTGACAACATCGTGGTTTCACCCGGCGTTAAACCTGGCAGCCTCGAGGCAAAATTGCTCGATTTTGACCTGAGTGGACCAAGCAACGAGGTTTTTCGTGACCGCTTAACGCCTGGAACGCTGGCGTATCTATCGCCCGAAGCCGTTCGAGGTTTACCGCTGACACCCGCCGCCGATTTGTACTCGGCTGGCGTGATGCTGTACTGGGGCATTACTGGTCAGCACCCGTTCGAGGGCGAACCCCAAGAGGTCATGCGGGCGCACCTGTCGCAATTGCCGCCCGACCCCTCGAGTTTGCGCGAAGGGCGACACTCTCACGTGCTCGATCAGGTGGCGTTAAGACTGCTCGAGAAAAACCCTGCAAACCGTTACCCTGACGCATTAAGCATTCTAACGGCGCTTTCCAAAGCTACCACGATTGAGGGTTAGGACAAACCCAAATTTTTTCCCGTCTTGTCGGCAATTTCAGCATCAAACTCGAGTGCCACAAGCTCGAGCGCCAATTCGATGCCTGCCAGACCAGACGCGGCAAACCAGCGTCCATTCGGGTTTTTGCTGGCTCGAGCCTCCAAGACGTTACCCGGATTGTATTTCCAGATGGTTTCAAACAGGGCTGGCGTGGTCGTGACATCCAAATCGGTCAGCAAATTTGCCTCGCCCAGCACCAACGCCCCGCTCGAGATTGAAACCAAAAACTTGACTCGGGTTGCCCGAGCACGCAAATACTCTTTGGTTTGCAAATCCTTAGAAATTTTTTCTGCGCCCAAACCACCAGGCACAACCAAAATATCGAGTTCTGGCGCACCTGCAAAAGCATAGGTTGGCGTCATGACCAAACCGCCAGCGCCACGAATGCTGGCACGGGTTTTGGAAAGTGTGAACACCTCGAGCGGATTCGGTGGCGGTTCAGTGCCCTCTGGCGCTGCGCCGCCTAGCACTTCAGGCACAGGCAGAAAAGCTCGAGCCGCGCCAAAAACGCCCATGATACCAGCCACTTCAAACTCGGACACCTCATGGAAAATCAGAACGCCAACATTCATGGCTCGAGTTTAACGCAGGAATCTTTGTAGCACCTTGCACGAGTCTCGAGTTTAAGCCGAAACTTGAACACCCTTCCAAAACGCGATTCGCCCCGTGATTTGCTTCGCCGCATCTTTGGGCGCAGGATAAAACCAAGCCGCGTCAGGATTCAGTTTCCCAGCCACCTCGAGCGAGTGGTAACTGGCAACGCCCTTCCATGGGCAGGTGCTGTGGGTGCTCGAGGGACGCAAGAATTCGGCTTTGACACTGGATTCTGGGAAGTAATGGTTGCCTTCCACCACGACGGTATCGTTACTCTCGGCGATGACGGAATCGTTCCAAATGGCTTTCATGCGCACATTCTAGGCTTCCGTTGCGAGTCAAGCTGTAATCAGGCTCACCAGACGGTATACTCTGATGCTCAAGCGGAAGTCTCGAGCCAAAAAAATAAATTTCTCGAGGGAATCTCGAGTTGGAGGTTCTTATGGGATTGGGAATTGGAATTGTCGGACTGCCAAACGTCGGGAAATCAACGCTGTTTAACGCGATCACCAAAGCTGGGGTCGAAGCGGCGAATTATCCGTTTGCAACGATTGATAAAAACATTGGCGTCGTGCCGTTGCCTGACCATAGGCTCGAGGCTCTGTCCAAAGTGTTTACCAAAGGTGACCGCGTGCCACCGATTATTCCGACGGCTGTGGAATTCGTGGACATTGCGGGGCTGGTCAAAGGCGCGAGCAAAGGTGAGGGGCTGGGCAATCAATTCTTAGCCAACATCCGCGAGGTCAACGCCATCGCGCACGTGGTCAGGTGCTTTGAAAACAACGACATCATTCACGTGGCAGGAAAAATTGACCCACTGGACGACATCGAAACCATCAACCTCGAGCTTGCGCTTTCAGATTTGGCGACGCTCGAGCGGCGGGTGGACAGATTGCGTAAAACCGCCAAGAACAGCAAAGAAGATGCGGAATTGCTGTTTGTGGTCGAGGCATTGCTCGAGCCACTTTCTAAAGGCATTCCAGCGCGTCTGACGGGCATTGAAGTTCCCAAGGAACTGAGTTTGATTACCAGCAAACCAGTGATTTACGTGACCAACGTTGACGAAGCCAGCCTGTCCGAAGACAACGAACACGTCAAAAAAGTCCGTGAACTTGCCGCCAAAGAGGGCGCAGCCGTCGTGAAAATCAGCGCCCAAATTGAAGGCGAAATTGCAGATTTAAGCGACGAAGACGCCAAAGTCTTCCTCGAGGAACTGGGCTTGACCGAATCAGGACTCGAGCGACTGGTCCACGTGGGTTACAAAGCGCTGGGTTTAATCACCATGATTACCAGCGGCGAAAAAGAAGTCAGGGCATGGACAGTCAAAGAAGGCACGAAAGCACCGCAAGCCGCAGGCGAAATTCACAGCGACATCGAACGCGGTTTTATTCGTGCCGAAGTGGTGGAATGGGACAAATTGGTTGAGGCTGGCAGCAATGTGAACGCCAAATCCAAAGGCTGGGTCAGGACTGAAGGCAAAGAATACGTGATGAAAGACGGGGATGTGGTGCATTTCTTGTTTAACGTTTAATGCTCGAGATGCAGAATATTTTCATATGAGACGGCATTGGAGCAATACAAATGGATGATGAAATCATTGAGACAATTCAATTGAATGGGTTTGAACCAGATGGTGAGCCAGAAATTCGACGTGAGGCTTCAGGAAAAATGTGGCTGGTCTTCAACTATATGCCACCTTTATGGATGACTGACCAAGATAGTGAACTCGTCGACGACAGTGATCCGACTGTAGACTTTGATGTGAAATTACAAGAAGCTATTGGCACGAAAGTGATCTGGGATGATCGAGGGTTTTTTTACATCGAGAATCCTCTGTCAGATACACCACAACGTATCCAATCATTTCTCGAAAAATTTCGCGCTGAAAACGATATTGGTAAAAAATGTTGACATATTTATGTCTAATCGCTAGACTTGAACCATGAGAACCACTGTTCGCCTCAACGACCAATTACTGACCGACGCAAAAAGATTTGCGCTCGAGCGCAATCAAACGCTGACCGATTTGATCGAGCAATCTTTACGTCAAACCATGCAAACACCGGCTTCAAAATCCTTCAAGACCCTGCCAACTCGAGCCTTGGGCAAACCTAAGTTGAAAGTTAATTTCTCGAGCAACGCCAGCATTCAAGAAATGCTTGACGAAGGATTAGATGTTCATTCTCGACGTTAATATTTTGATTTACGCCTTTGATATCTCAAGCAAAGATCACCAAATTTGTTATGACTGGCTGACGAAAACCTTGCAAACCGCTCAAGTTCGAGCGCCGAATGTTGTTTTGAGTGGATTTTTAAGAATTGTGACCAATACCAAAATCTACCCCAACGCAGATTTTACAAGTACCTGGGATTTTGTGGAATCACTCGAGGCGCATCCAAATTTTGAAATTCTGCCGAGTTCGGTGCAGCATTGGTTGACATTTAAACAGCTTTGCCAAACCATGAATCTGTCTGGAAATGATTTTTCTGACGCGTTTATTGCTGCGTTTGCGCTTGAATATAAGGCAACGCTCGTCAGTGCCGATAAAGGTTTTGCACGGTTTGAAAATTTGAACTTCTTCAATCCAGTGGTCAAAAAACAATAAAAAGCTCGAGGTTCACCATCAACCTCGAGCCTTAAAAAATTTCCTTACTTCTTCTTGTTGTCCCGCTCGAGCTTCCTTCTATCTTGTCTTGAGATTTTTGGAATGCGGGTGGTTTGGCTGCTGCGTTTGATGAACGGGTTGTTCATCGGTTGCGGTTCGGCTTCACCGTCGTTGCTTGGGTCGTCTGAAACTTGGGGTTGCGGTGGGGCTTCAAAGTTGACTTGCAACCTAAAAATAAACTTAGTGATTTCGGCTTTGATCGTTTCGGTCAGTTCGCTGAACAGTTTAGTAGCTTCAAATTTGTACTCGACGAACGGGTCTTTCTGCCCGTAAGCCCGCAGGAAAATACCGCTTCGCAGCACGTCCATCGCGTGAAGGTGTTCTTTCCAGAATTGATCCACGACTTGCAAGACCACGTAACGCTCCAGTGACCGTAAAAGCGGAGCGCCGAGTTCTTTCTCGCGGGTGTCGTAAGCATCGGCAATGAAGCCGACCAGTTGTTCTCGAGCCTCATCAATTTTGTGACCGCGCAAGGCTTCAAAATCAAAGTTTTCAAAAGCCGGGCAGGCATCAACCAGACTGGCTCGGAGTTGCTCGAGATTCCATTGGTCGCTGTCGCCCGAGAGGTGCATGTCGGCTTGCCCCTCGGTGTAATCGCCAATCATGCCCTCAACCATGTCCACAACGCCCTCGTCGTTGCCCAAAAGCACCTCGCGGCGCTGGGCGTAAACGACTTCGCGTTGTTTGCTCATGACGTTATCAAACTCGAGGAGCTGTTTGCGGATGCCAAAGTTGCGGTCTTCAACGCGTTTTTGGGCGCGTTCAATGCTGCTGGTGACCATTTGGGCTTCAATCGGTTGGGTGTCGTCCATGCCGAGACGATCAAGCATTTTAATGACGCTCTCGTTGGCGAACAAACGCATCAGATCGTCTTCAAACGACACGTAATAACGGCTCGAGCCTGGGTCGCCCTGACGTCCCGAACGCCCGCGCAATTGGTTGTCGATTCGGCGCGATTCATGACGTTCTGTGCCAATAATGTGCAAGCCGCCAGCCGCTTTGACTTTGACAAAATCTTGTTTGAAGGCTTCCCTGGTGTCACGAATGGCTTTAACATCTTCGTCGGTCACTTTTGGCAGGTCGGCACGAAGTTTGTTGATGGTGTCTTCGTCGTCACGCAAGCACGCCGCCACAAACAGTTCGATGTGATCGTCATATCGGCTCAAACCTTTTTTCTCGAACAATGCGTAAGCGGCGAATTCGGCATTGCCTCCGAGTTGAATGTCTGTACCGCGCCCTGCCATATTGGTCGAAATGGTAATTGAACCCGAACGTCCCGCCTGAGCGATAATGTCGGCTTCAAACTGGTGTTGCTTGGCGTTCAAGACCTGATGCTTGATGCCCTTGCGCAGCGCCTGCAGGGTTTTGACTTCATGCTCGAGGTAAGAAAAAGTCTCGAGCGCATTTTTGGGCAGCATGGGTTTGAGGTCGGTCAGTTTTTCTGGCGTTAACGTGCCTGCATTTGACAGCAGCTTGTTGGCATTCTCGATAATTTTGGCGTCCGCTTTGACCAGTTGCGAGAGCAGTCGCCCGGCGGTGGCTTCGATAAATTGCACGTAACGGTTGGGTTCGGACAGCATTTTGGACAAGAATTCTGACTTTTCGATGCTGATCGTGCCGACCAGTACGGGCTGCGCGGCTTCGGAGCGCACCACGATCTCTTCAATGACCGCTTTGAACTTACCAAGTTCGGTGCGGTAAACCACGTCTTGGTTGTCTTTCCTGATCATTGGCAGGTTGGTTGGAATCACTAGCACGTCCGCGCCGTACAACTCGACAAATTCTTTTTCTTCGGTTTTGGCAGTGCCGGTCATGCCCGAAATTTTGTTGTACAGCTTGAAGAAATTTTGGTAGGTGATGGTCGCCAGCGTTTGGTTTTCGCCGGCAATCTTGACGTTTTCTTTGGCTTCAATGGCTTGATGCAATCCTTCGCCGTAACGACGACCTGGCATGAGGCGACCCGTGAATTCGTCGACAATCACGACTTCTTTGTTTTCGTCAACGATATAGTCTTTATCCATGTGGTACAGCTCTTGGGCGCGAATGGCTTGTTGCAGCATATGCCCCAATTCCATGTGCTCCGTCGAAAACAAACCGTCAATCGAGAGCAGTTTCTCGGCTTTTTCGATGCCCCGTTCGGTCAAGTGAATCTGACGTTGTTTCTCGTCAATCGTATAATCGCCAGTCGCCACGGTACGGGTTTTATCGCCTGGAACAACCGCGTCGCCCTTCTCGAGCATCCCGCCGATTTTTGCCATCAGGTAGTAATTGCTGGTCGATTTCTCGCTCGCACCCGAAATAATCAGTGGGGTACGGGCTTCATCGATCAAGATGCTGTCAACCTCGTCAATAATCACAAAATTAAGCGGGTGATCGGAACGCAGCACGAGTTGGTCGGGTTGGTTTGCCATGTTGTCGCGCAGGTAGTCAAACCCAAGTTCAGAGTTGGTGACATAAGTAATGTCACATAGGTAAGCGATTTTTCGCGCGGCTGGATCAATTTGCTGCTGAATCACACCAACTGTCAAACCCAATTCCTTATAAATCAAGCCCATTTGTTCCGCGCCGACTTTGGCGAGGTAATCGTTGGTCGTGACCAAGTGACAGCCTTTGCCCTCGAGTGCGTTCAGTGACAGCGCCAGGGTGGCAACCAAGGTTTTACCCTCACCGGTTTTCATTTCCGAAATTCGGGCTTGGTGCAGAGCCGCACCACCAATCAATTGCACATCGTAATGGCGTTTGCCAAGGGTTCTGACTGCCGCCTCTCGAGTCAGGGCGAAAGCTTCAGGCAGCACGGCGTCGAGCGATTCACCGCCCTTTACGCGTTCTCGCAGTTTCGCATAAGCGAGGGCAAGATCAGGGGTGTCTTTGGCTTGAGCCTCGAGCGCGTTGACTTTAATGACCACATCTTTGGTCAGTCGTTGCACGTCTTTGGCGTTGTTATCAAAAAGTTTGTTTAGGAATCCCAGCATGGCGAGTCACTATAGCACCCCGCGCGTTCAGGCAAAGGGAACACAATCACCAGTTTTCGGAAAATCTCGAGGAAGTACCTCAAAAACGCTGGCTCGAGGGTTTTGGGATCACGTTTAAGCCAGTTGAGGGATTACCGCTTTTGCCGCCAGAACCTCTTGATAGACGCGCTCATATGCCGAAACGGTGGCTTCCCAACTGAAGCGTTTGACCGATTCGAGGGCATTTCTGGACATTTGAGCACGTAAAACGGGGTTGGTCACAAGTTTATCTATGGCTTGGGCAAGTTCAAAGGGTTTGTCGGCGTTAAACAACAAACCGTTCTCGCCAGGAATCACGATGTCCCTCGCGCCGCCAGCAATCGCACAAATGGCGGGCAAACCAGACGCCATCGCCTCGACAGTCACATTGCCGAAGGTTTCGGTGATTGAAGGGAAAACAAAGACATCGCTCGAGGCATAAGCTTCAAACAAAGCCGAACCTGACAGTTTGCCCGTGAAATGCGCCTCGGGCAGAAGTTGCTCGAGTTTTGCACGGGCGGGTCCGTCGCCAACGATCACCAGCTTGCTACGACCTTTATTGTTTAGGTGCTTCCAAGCTTGAACCAGCACCATTGGGTTTTTCTCCCAGACCAACCTCGAGACAAAACTGACGATCACACGGTTGGTATCCTGACCCAGAATATTCAAGCGCCACGCGTCAGAACGGTTTGTCGGCGAGAAACTGGCGGTGTCCACGCCGTGCGGAATGTGAATCAAGTTTTTAATACCGTGCTCGGCAAGTTCCTCGAGCGTGGACTGTGAGGGCACAATGACCGCTTGGCTCGATCTGTACATGGTTTTTAAAATTTGCCAAACCGCAGGTGCGGCAAACTCGAGGTGGTAATACTTGGCGTAGCTTGGAAAATGGGTGTGATAGGTCGCAACCATTGGGATACCCGCATGGCGGGCGTAACGCATGGCAGCCCAACCCAAAGGATCGGGAGAATGCACGTGAATCAAATCGGGTTTGTCGTTCCCTAAAACTTTTCGCACGCCATCTTGAGTGACTGTTGCCAAGCGATAGTTGGTCGAAAACGGAAACGGAATGCTGGGCACGGTACGAATATCGTCTTGAGGAATTTCCGAGCCGATGGGCGAAATAAACAAGTGCTGGGCAATTCGGCGATCAAACAATTCCCGTAATCGGTACACCACCCTGGTCACACCATCGTGTTCTGGACGCATTGTTCCTAGAAAATGCGCGACCTTCATCGTCCACGCTCGAGCTGAAACCACATGGCTTGATACCGAACAACGCACCCTGTCAAAACAAGGTTTTCGATTGGTTGAACGCAGTGATTGTGCAAAATGGTCGTCATAAAAATTCAGAATTTAAGGGTTTACAGATGCCTCGGTCATTTTGGCTAACCGCAACTCGATCTCAGTATACCGTAGCTGTCTATAACGTTGGTGCAAGTTAAAATTATTGATTCCAGCAATTCTTTTTTGAGAGTTCAAATCTCTCATCGAATCCTATGCCCAAGCTTCTTGAAGATTGCGTTACTCTTGAGCCAACTGTCCGCCGTCAATCACCACAGTTTCACCCGTAATGAACGATGCCTCATCGGATGCCAAAAACGCAAAGACGTTGGCGACCTCGCTGGGCGTGCCTTGCCGCCCTAACGGAATTTTTTGCAGGTATCCCTCGAGAAACGCCTCGCCACTTCCGCCCTCCAAAGCCAGCGTGGTGCGAATTAGCCCTGGCGCAACGCAATTGACCCGAATATTGTGATCGCTCAGTTCTATCGCCAAGGTTTTAGTCAGCAAAATCACACCGCCTTTTGACGCGTTGTACGCCACCAAATCGCGCTCGCCCAGCAAACCATTGGTTGATGCCATGTTGACTATCGCCCCGCCCTCACCTCGAGTCACCATTTCACGGGCGACACGTTGCGAAAGTAAAAACATCGATTTGAGGTTAACATTGATGGTTTGATCCCACGCGTCCTCAGAATGCTCGAGAAATGGTGCAAACACGGCAATGCCAGCATTATTGATCAAAATATCGATTGTGCTCAAAACATCAAGCGCTTTTTGTACCACGGCATCACAAAAGTCGCTTCGGCTGACATCGCCCACCAAACTGTGAACCTCACCAAACGTGGCAAGTTCTAAAGCCGTCTGCTCGAGACGGTCTGGCACAATGTCACAGATTAAAACCCGAGCGCCCTCGAGCAAGAATTTTTTGGCAATCGCATGCCCAATGCCGCGCCCAGCCCCAGTGATAATTGCTGTTTTACCCTCGAGCCTGAGCATGGTCTACTTGTCTCCAACATAAGCAATCACATCAATTTCGACCAGAATTCCTGGCAGTTGACTGCCCACCGTGGTACGAACCGGTTTGGGGTCGGGGAAGTAACTCGAGTAGACCACGTTAAAACGACTGAACAATGCCAAATCGCTGAGGTGCACCGTCGCTTTGACCACATCGCCCATGCTCGCGCCCGCCTCCGCCAGAATCGCCTTGATATTACTGAGGGTCTGGGTGGTTTGTTCTTCGATGGTTTCACCAATAACTTTTTGCGTGGCAGGGTCAATCGAACCTTGCCCCGCCACAAAAACCAGATCGCCAATTTTTAAACCTTGCGAATAAGGACCAACTGGCGTGGGTGCGTTTGAGGTTTGAATTTGAACTTTTGGCATAAAAATCTCCTTTTAAAATCTCAAAGGTCTGACTATTTCCCATTAGCGACTTCACACCAATCAATCGCGGCGCGAATAAAAATCTCGACCAATTGCAAATATCCCTCGAGTTCAACAAATTCGTCTGGCGAGTGAGGATTCCCTCCTGTTGGTCCCAGTAAAATCATCGGCGTTGGACTGTAGAGGTTAAACACATGTCCGTCGCAAGCAAATTCTGCCCCGCGCACGTCTGGTTCAAAACCTCGAGTTTCAAGGCTGGCTCGAGCCAGCATTTTTACGCCTGGATGTTTGGGATTGATCTCACTGCCGTCCAACCAGCGAAGCGGCGTGAATTGTGGACTGAAATTTGCCAGAACCTTGTTTGATTTTTGAGTCTCGAGGTAGAAAGTTTGCAAATCTTGCAGCACTTGGTCTTGGGTTGTCCCTGGGAATGTTTCGATCCAAACCGTGAGCCAAGCCTCAGATGGCACACGATCTGCAAAAAATGGCAGGTTCACATCTCCCGCCTTCAGTTGATTGACCAAGACTGCCAATTTGGGATTGCTCGAGTACAAATCTGGGATACTCGAGGTTTGATCTCGCTGTTCTGCCCAACGCTCGAGCATTTGAATAAAGTGCGAGATGGCAATGACAGGATCAACTGGTGCTTGTGAACTGAAACCCCAACCTGACTTGCCTTTAAAACTGACTTTCAGCATTAAACCGCCGTGATGTGCTGGACAGATTTGCAAATTGGTTGGTTCTGGCACGATGGCAAGGTCGGCATTGTATTTGAGTCTGGCGGCGAGCGTACCGTTGCAACCTCCGTATTCTTCATCCACCACGCTTTCAATCATCAGGTTGCCATTCAAGCGAATCTCGAGATCGTGCAGGGC
>JAYVRX010000105.1:0-5121 GCA_043775825.1 Deinococcales bacterium | reverse complement strand
GTTCAAACCCGTCTCGAGTCCAGATCGAACTTGACGGCGTAAGGCTCGAGCTTCCAGATATTCGCTGGCGCTAATGCTCGAGCCTGCTTGAAGTGGGGGCAGTACGCCTTCAGAAAAACCTTGACCACCCGCTTTTAGGGCTTCACGGTGAACGAATGCGGCTTCGGCGCGAACGATGGGCGTGTAACTGGGAGATGCCAACTCGAGATGGTCTGGATTGAGGTCAATCACACTTGCACCAGCAGATCGAAGTTGCTCGAGGAAGGCTTTAAAATCACGCTGTACTTCAAGTCCCAAACGACCTTCGAGCCAAACTCGAGGCACGCCAAAACTTAAGTTTTTGGGATTCTCGAGCGGGGTTAACACAAAAGCTCGAGCCGCCAGAACCTCGAGCACGGCGTGGGCGTCGCTGACGTTTTGAGTGATTGGTCCAGCGTGATCGCAAGTCATGGAAAGATGCAAAGCGCCCGTTAACGGCACAACACCGAAAGTTGGTTTGAATCCAACCACGCCGTTAAAACTGGCTGGAATCCGAATTGAACCGCCCGTGTCCGAACCCAGACTGGCAAAACCAATCCCAGCCGCGACACTGACGGCACTTCCACTGCTCGAGCCGCCAGCTTGCAAACTTGGGTCGAGCGCATTTTTCACATCCCGTGTGATTGGGTTTTCGCCGGTCACACCGAGCGCGATTTCGTGCATGTTGGTTTTGCCCAGAATCACCGCACCTGCATTTCGCAATCTTGCCACCGCGCTCGAGTCGCTTTGAACATTTTGGAACTCGAGTGGCAAAACAGCGTTTGTTCCTGCTTTGGTGGGCATGTTGGCAACGTTAAACAAATCTTTGATTGTGATTGGAATACCGTGCAGCCTGCCTCGAGAAATGCCTGCTTTGGTTTCTTGGTCTAAAATTTTGGCGGTTTCTCGAGCTTGATCGGCTGCCAAAAACGCAAAAACGTTCAGGTCGCTTCGAGATTCGTTGACTGTCAAGGCTTGGTTGACCAGCTCAAAGCTGGTGATCTCCCCTGTTTGGATACTTTTTGCGGTTTCAAGAAGGGTCATACCGTCATTTTACGCGTTAGACTAAGCCATGCTCCAAGTCATTCTCAATCCTACCGCCGGCGGTGGGCGTGCCAGCCGTGCCATTCCAGCGCTGCAAACAGCGTTCGAGTCAAGAAAGCTCGAGTACAACTTGTTCTTGACCGACAAAGCTGGGGCGGCGAAGGATTTTACAAAAAATTTAGCTGGCAACGATCCAATTGTAGTGGTCGGAGGCGACGGCACGCTGCATGAAGTGATCGTTAGTTTACTCGAGCACACCAACCATTCAGACCGTGCGGTGGGGGTAATTCCACTGGGCACGGGTGATGATTTCGCCAGGGGGGCACAGATTCCACTGAACAATCTGGACGCGGCAGTCAATATTATTGCCAACGGCAAGCTCGAGGTTTTGGATGCAGGAAGGATTGGCGCAAAAGCTTTCATCAATGGGTTTGGCAGTGGTTTTGACGCGCTGATCGCTCGAGAGGTGCGAAACACGCCTAAATTTCTACCAGGTTCGATGCGTTACCTATGGGCAATTCTGGCAGAACTTTCCAAGCTCGAACCGCGACCCGCTAAAGTCATTGCGGATGGTGTGGTGGTGCATGACGGGGCAGCGTTGCTGATTGCGGTCATGGGTTTGACTGGTTACGGCGGCGGTTTGAAAATTGCGCCCAATTCTGACCCTACAGACGGCTTGCTCGAGGTGGTCGTGGCGGCAGCATTCACCAGAATGGGCGTGTTGGGAATCTTACCCAAGCTTCAAAAAGGCACTCACCTTGGACATCCTGAAGTCAAAGTGATTCGGGCAAAAGAGGTACGAATCGAATGGCAAAAGCCAGTCGCCGCTCATGTGGACGGCGAATTGCTCGAGATGGGCACGGTTTTTGAGGCTTGCGTGCTGCCAAAAGCGGTTAAAATTTTCATGCCTTAGAGTACCTTGCACAATGTTTGACGCGAAGCACGAGCAGCCCAATAAATACTGTCTTGTGAGCAAGAAGCGTCAAACATTGGCGACCAAAGGGAGTCGCAACAGACAGCGACCATGCCCGTAAGCGATTCCGCCCGTAAGGTGCGTCTTGGAATCAAGAAGGTGCGTTTTATGGTCAAGAAGTGGTTTTCATAGGAGTGAGAGCGCGGAGCGACCCAAGCCCGTCAGGTGCTGCTTTAAGGGTCAAGAAGCGCGTCAACGGATATGAAAACCACTGTAACGCAAATACTTTTGCCACAAGACTCGGCTAAAATACTCCCATGAGCGTCCAGACCAGCAAACTCTCTCCTCGAGCTTCTCAAACGGCTCGGGTATGGCAATTGCCTTTAACGGCAGTGCGTTGGTTGTTCAAACCGTTCTCGAGGTCGTTTCCAATGGCGTTGCTCGAGGTGTTTTTCACGGCGTTGGCGCTGCAATCGCTGGCATTATGGTTGACTAAATTTTACGCGCCGCCCGTGCCAGAATTGCTGGCTTGGTTTGCCGAGCATAGCTTGTGGGTGTTGGGCGTGTTGAGGCTCGAGCGTTTTAAAGGGGATGTTTGGTGGCGTGCCATCCGAATTCCATTGTTTGGGGCGGTGGCTGGGGGGTTATTCGGTTTATTGGGTCACGAGTTGACGCCATTGTTCAAACCGACTCGAGCCTTTTTTGAATTTCAGGCTTTAACCGCACCAGACTTATCCAAAGCGGGTTTGGAATTGCTGGCGTTAAACACCAGTTTGCGTTTTGTGTTCGCTTACGCGCTGCGGGCAACCTGGCTTGAAGGGCGACAATACTTGCGCTGGCGTTTGACGGCGTTGACCTTAGCGGCGGGCGTCTTTGCCAGCGCCATGATTACTGTGATTCCTGGTTTGATTGATTTAATTCGCAATCCCAGCCAAGCCGCCTCTGGTACGGCACTGACCGAGGCTCGAGAGTTGGCGTTGTCGTTTCAACCCTTTGGACTGGTCAACACCGACAATCAACAATTGCAGAACGTGCTCGATTACCTCGAGCGTGATGCGAGTAAAATGCGGTTGATTGCGCTCGACGGTGAGATTGAAACGCACCGCCGACCAGCCAATCGTATTTCTTTGATCCTGAATCCCGATGGACGGGTGATCGCCTCGAGTCGGCGTGAACGTTTTGCCATTGGGTCATTGGTGATCGAGCCTAGCTTTGAAAATTGGAGTGAAATTCGTGCTTTTAACGCGACTGGACGTTGCCGCGCCATTAACGTGGGTACGGAAATGATTTCGGGTTGTCCAGTGCAGCAAGACAGCGGCGGTTTTGATACCACCGTTTTTATTGCCGCCGTGGTGCGTCCAATTGATAGCGCCAGCGTTTCTTTTTCCGAGGTCGCCGCCAAATTGACCCACGATTTCACGCGGGTGCTCGACACGCTCTCGCAAGGTTTACTGCCGTTTTTCTTAAGCTTGGGGCTTATCGGTTATCTTGCGGCAAGACGCCTGACCACACCGCTCGAGCGATTGTTGGCGGGTTCTAAGGCGCTCGAGGCTGGGCAGTTGAGCGTGCGCGTGCCGCTCGAGACGCAAGATGAGGTTGCCAGGTTGAGCGAGGGTTTCAACGCGATGGCAAGCAAACTCGAGCATAATCTTAGCGAGTTGGAGCGTGAAAAATCCACGGTTGAGAGTTTACTTAAAGCCAACCGTGCATTGACAGCCAGCGCCAGCCACGAGCTTCGCACACCACTTGCCGTCATGCGGGCGCACCTCGAGAGCGCTGAAATGCGCAACGAGAGTTTGTCGAGCGAACAAACCAAAGTCTTGCAAAACGAGGTTCTACGGCTCGAGGGACTGGTCGAGGATTTGTTCGCGCTTTCACGGGCAGAACTGGGGCAGCTCGAAACCAAACTCGAGAGTGTCAATGTGTTTGAAAGTGTGACACGCAGTGTCAAGGCGCTCGAGCCGATGGCAAGGCAGGGACAGATTATTTTGATCAACGCCGTGCCAGAGAACTTGCCGAACGTCAAAGCAGATCAAAAACGTTTAAGCCAGGTTTTGATGAACCTCTTGCAAAACGCATTACGGTACACGCCCGAGGGTGGCTTGGTGAAACTCGAGGCAAAACTCGTGCGGCGCGAGATTTGGTTTACGATAGAAGATACTGGTATCGGCATCAGCCCAGAAGAACTCGAGCATGTTTTCGAGCCGTTTTACCGCACCGACCCCGCCCGAACCCGCACGACTGGCGGCAGCGGTCTTGGTTTGTCACTGGTTCGGGAATATGTTGAGGGCATGGGCGGAAATGTTCGCGCCGAAAGCATTAGCGACCAGGGCAGTCGGTTCACGCTCGAGTTGCCCGTTTGGCGCGGCGCTTAGCACTTTGAACTCGAGCAAATTTATTTGTTTGTCTCGAGTTGTAATTGATAATCTTTAGACAAACAAAACGGAAACACTCGAAAGCGTTCCCGTTGAGACTTATTGCCTGGCATTGCTATGCGCCGCTACTTCACTTCGCACGAGAATTTTTTCAGTTTGTCTTTGACAATTTTTTCGACATCGCTGGGCAATTTGCACAAATCCTTGGCTTTTAACCCAACGTTGCCTTTAAATTCTGGAATCGTCAGATCGGCTTGAATTGCGCCTTTTTCGTTAAAATACTGCACGCGGTAGAGGTTAAAGCTCTTCTCGAGCGCCCAGACTTTAACCCGTCCAAACTCGAGGTTGCTGCCTTTTTTCGGGGTAGCATCAATCACATAGGCTTTGCCGTTGGGCGTATCGTCAGTAGAAAGGGGTTTGAAATCGAGTTTCTCTTTGGGAATGCTCGATTGCAGATCACCGAAAGAGTCAATGCCACCAAAGCTGACGCCGCCAACTTGGGCTTTGGATATTTTGGTGATGGTGACTTGATTGGTCAAAAACAAATAGTTGTAAAAATTATCATTGTCAATGATCGAAACGTTGTCTGCCAGGGTGTCGGGGGCATTAAAGGTCAAACGGGTCAGTTTTAAACCTGGAATAGCTTGAATCTCGAGGTCAAGCTTGATTTTTTGGGTATCGTCGGCAATTATACCAACGGCTTTGGCTTTGTAATCTTTCAAGGCTTTTTGGGTCGCCTCGAGTTTACCGAGCACGTCGCTGGCACTTAAG
>JAYVRX010000104.1:0-5134 GCA_043775825.1 Deinococcales bacterium | reverse complement strand
CACAAGCGACCATGCCCGTAAGGTGCATCTTATGGTCAAGAAGGTTCACCCCTACATCACATTGTTTTTCGTAGGGGCGCTGCTTGCGACCATGCCCGCGAGGTGCATTTTATGGTCAAGAGAGGGTAGGACGATATTGCTGCCTTTTAAGTCTAAAAGCTAAAACTCGAGCTTTACGCGCAAGGACCACGTTCGGCGAGTTCGTAAAAACCCTTATTGTCACCGTCGGTAATCAACTCTTTAGCCTTGCCACCCGTTAAATTCGCCGTCTCGAGCGCCATCCAGTTCAACCAGTCGCGGTTAAATCCTGAATAGCCTTTAATGATTTTGCCGTCTTGTCCGATCAGGTAGATGGTTGGCAAGAATTTGGCGTCGAACAATTTTGCCACCGCGCAGTTATCTTGCACCACGGGCATCTCGAGGTATTTTGAGTCGCCAGTTCCCACATATTTTTGGGTTTCTGTTTCTGTGCCTTCAGAAAAAATCCAGATTGGCAGGTTCGGCGCGATTTCTACCATGCGGCGCAGGTAACCAACCACCAACCTCGAGGCGTTGATGATCGGATGCGCGAAGACGACCAGCACCGGACTGCTCGCCAGGGCTTTTTGCAGGTCGAGCACGTTCTCGTTTAAATCCGTGGCAGTAAAAACAGGTGCGGTGGTTCCATTTTCTAAAACTTGCATTCAGCCTCCAAGGGAAATCTCGAGCCTCAGCCCGAACGAATCAACTCCTGGCATCATATCAAGTTCTGAACCCTCTGGCTTGGGTGTTTCGCCTCGAGCATCAAAAAACACGCTGTACGGTGCAACACGGCGTGTAGGTTTCGGGGTAGAATTCCCGCTCAAGATGAGTACAGATGCGAACGCCATTGTGATTCAGAACATTGGAATGGTTTTCGGTTCTGGCGCTTTCGCTGTGAGGGCACTCGAGGATGTCAGTTTAACGATTGGCTCGAACGAATTTTTTACCTTGCTCGGACCTTCGGGTTGCGGCAAAACCACCTTGCTGCGACTGATTGCGGGTTTTGAGCAACCCAGCACGGGTTCGATCAGTTTGTACGGGCAGCATCTCGAGGGGTTGATGCCGTTCGAGCGTCCAGTCAACACGGTCTTTCAGAGTTACGCGCTGTTTCCGCACATGAGCGTGGTGCAAAACATCGCCTTCGGTTTGGAAATGCAGCGCAAACCCAGGCTCGAGATTCAAAAAACGGTAGCTGACATGCTCGAGTTGGTGCGATTGACGGGTTTTGAGGCGCGTAAACCCGCGCAGCTAAGTGGCGGTCAGCAACAACGTGTCGCATTGGCTCGAGCCTTGGCGAACCGTCCCAAAGTCCTGCTGCTCGACGAATCCCTCTCGGCGCTCGATGCCAAACTGCGCAAGGAAATGCAGCTCGAGTTAAAACGTTTGCAACTCGAGACGGGCATTACGTTTGTCTTTGTCACCCACGATCAAGAAGAGGCATTAACCATGTCAGACCGAATTGGGGTCATGAAGAACGGCAAGGTTGAGCAGATCGGCACGCCCAGCGAAATTTATGATTTTCCGCGCAGCCGTTACGTCGCGGATTTTATTGGCGAAACCAATTTTTTAACCGGTATTGCCGAAGCAAACGGTTTGCGCCTGCCCGACACTCAATCGCTCAAAGTTACGCATTCCAGACCGCTCGGCTCGAGCGTTGATGTCGCCGTGCGCCCCGAACGCGCCCAGATTGCCCGAGATGGTACGGGCTTGAATGCTGTGGTGCGTGAAGTCGTGTACGTTGGCACGGACACCGTGGTTTACCTCGAGATTGCAAGTGAAGTCTTCAGGGTACGAATGCAGAATCATGGGGGTGCAGCCAAAATCCTCAGCGTTGGCGAGAATGTCAAACTCCTCATCCCGCCCGACGCCGTGCGAATCCTCGAGGCGGAATCATGAAACGTTTCAGGCTGCTCGGACGGTACGCGCTGATTTCACCTGCGGCAATTCTAATTTTTGTTTTTATGCTGCTGCCGATGCTGTTAATGGCGCTCATGTCTTGGCTCGAGCCTGGACAGTTTGGCGGCGTCAAATGGGGCAGTTACACACCCGAAGCTTACGTTAAATTCTTGTTTGACCGCGACCTCAGCGATGTGCTGGTGTTCAACACCGATTACCTGTCTATTTTCTCGAGGTCGTTTCAGTTGGCGCTTGTCACCACGGTTTTGACGCTTCTGGTCGCTTTTCCAGTCGCGTTTTACATCGCGCTGCAAATACCTGAGCACCGCACTTGGTTAATGCTGCTGATTACCATTCCATTCTGGACAAATTTGCTGGTGCGCACTTACGCCTGGATCTTACTCCTTAGAAACGGTGGTTTGATTGACGCTAGCCTCCACAGCCTGGGCGTCACGGCTACCCCAATCAACCTGATGTACACGCCGATTGCCGTGCAAATCGGTTTGGTGTACGCCTTCTTGCCGTTCATGGTTTTACCGATTTACACCAGCCTCGAGAAACTTGACTGGCGCTTGCTCGAGGCGGCATATGACTTGTACGCCAACAGGTGGCAGACCATGCGCCGCATCGTGATTCCGCTCGCCGCCCCTGGCATGGTCGCGGGCTGCATTCTCGTGTTCGTTCCCGCGCTCGGTACGTTCTTTATTCCAGAATTGCTCGGCGGCGCTAAAACCCTAATGATTGGCAATTTGATTCAACAACAATTTGGCGTCTCGAGAAACTGGCCATTCGGCGCGGCGCTCTCGTTCGCGCTGCTGGCGGTGGTCTTGATTTTTATGCTGATTTACGCCCTGCGCTTCCGTGGTAAAGGCAGCCTGACGCAATGATTAACCCGCGCAATCCACTCTGGCGTTACTCGAGCCTTAAAGTGTTGATGGTCGCGTTTTTCGCGTTTTTGTACATTCCAATCGTTGTGCTGATTGTCTTAAGTTTTAATCAAAATCAAACCGCCACCATCTGGACGACCTTCAGTTTTGACTGGTACAAAACCGTGCTCGAGAATCCCAACATTCTGCGTGCCGCCCAGAACTCGTTGATTGTTGCGGCGGTTGCCACCGTTGTCTCAACCGTTTTTGCCACGATGGCGGCGGTGGGCATGGCGGGCAAAACTTTTAAAGCCCAAAACGCTTTCAACGGCTTGGTCGGATTGCCGTTGCTTGTGCCAGAAATTGTGACCGCCGTCGCCAGCCTACTGTTTTTTCTCGCCATCGGACTCGAGCTTGGTTTGACCACCGTCATCATTGCGCACGTGGTTTTCTGCATTCCTTTCGCCTACCTACCGATTCGGGCGCGGCTCGAGGGTTTAGACCCCAAGCTGCTCGAGGCTGCCTCGGATTTGTACGCCCGTCCCTGGCAGGCTTTCGCCCGAGTGACCCTGCCGTTGCTGCTGCCTGGAATTGTGTCTGGCGCGATGCTGGCGTTTATTACCAGCATGGACGATTTTGTGATCACCTTTTTTGTCGCGGGCGCTGGCGCGACCACACTTCCGGTTTATATTTTCGGTATGATTCGCACTGGAATCTCCCCAGAGGTCAACGCTATATCAACGCTTTTGTTTGCGGCTTCGCTTTTGATTGTGATGATATCGTTTTTCATCAGCCAGAAAAAATAGGTTTTACCTGTTCCAAATGGAGGTTGTATGAATAAATCGTTGATTAAAGCCCTCGGAATCATTGCCCTGCCAGCGCTGGCTGCCATCGGTTACGCGCAGTCGCCCAAAGCCACCATTAACCTCTACAACTGGTCGAATTACATTCCGCCAGACCTCTTAAAAAAATACGAAAAAGAAACGGGTGTGCGCGTTAACCTCGACGTCTACGACTCGAACGAGTCCTTGCTGGCAAAACTCAAAGCTGGCGCGACGGGTTACGACGTTATCGTGCCCTCCGATTACATGGTGAAAATCATGGTTGACGAGGGCATCCTCGAGAAAATTTCGGCAAGCAAGCTCAGCAACTTTAAAAACGTTCAAAGCTTTTCGATCAAACCGCCCTTCGACGCCACTCGGGATTACTCCGCGCCGTACATGTGGGGCGTCACAGGCTTTACCTACGACTCGGCTCGAGTTCCAGGCGGCAAACTTGCGGATTCTTGGAAGTCATTCTTTGAACCGCCCGAGGTTTTAAAAGGTCAAATTGTTGCGCTCAACGACCCGCTCGAGATGTGGAACGCCGCCTCGTTTTACCTTGGCACGGACACTTGCACCACCGATGCCAAAGTCGGCGAGAAGATTCTGGCGCTCTTTGAGAGGCAAAAACCGTACCTGGCAGCCTACAATTCTGACGGCACGATTGAACGGATGCAAGCCGGCGAGGTCATCATGCACCACCAATGGAACGGCGCGGCGCATCGTACCAAAGAAAAACTGAAAACCGCCGTTTTTGTTTACCCCAAAGAGGGCATGAGCTTTTGGAACGACAATTTCGCCGTGCCAAAAACCGCCAAGAACAAAGCCGAAGCCATCAAATTTATCAACTGGATGATGTCACCTGCCGCCATCGCCATCGCCAGCAATTTCACGGGTTACAACAACAGCATCAAAGGCTCGAGCAAGTTCTTTGACGCAGCATTAAACACCGACCCAGCCGTGAACACTCCAGCAAACATGACCAACCGTTTCCGTCCCAACAAAATTTGTTCCAACGCCGCCATTGCCCTGCGCGACAAAGTTTGGACAAGACTGAAAAGGTAATCTCGAGCCATACGTGTAGAGAAATGAATCTCCCTTCTCCCGCACGCGGGAGAAGGGTTGGGGATGAGGGTGGACTGACCATTCGCTGATTTTCGTGCTTTGCAATAAAAATGCTGTTGCTCGAGCTTTAATCGACATCAGAAATCAAAAAAATATTATGAAAACTATTTACTCCGAAAACCACAAACTTCAACACGGCGATTTTGAATTGGTCGCCGACGGACTCGTGCCAGTCTTTGAAATGCCGCGCCGTGCCGAAATCATTCACGCTCGAGTCAAAGCGGTTAACCTGGGCGAAATTCTGACGCCAAAAGATTTCGGACTCGAGCCGATCAAACGCATTCACACTGTGCCTTACGTGCAGTTTCTCGAGAATGCCTGGGCACAATGGACGGCGGCGGGTCATGCCAAACACGCCCTGCCTTACACCTGGGCGGTGCGGCAAATGAATCAAACTCGAGCACC
>JAYVRX010000103.1:0-68072 GCA_043775825.1 Deinococcales bacterium | reverse complement strand
TTTTAAAACCTTCTTGCCGCACCTCGAGAAAATGTTTGAAATGGCTGCCAAAGCCGCCAATTACTACGACAGTTCCGCGCATCCTTTTGACGCATTGTTGTGGGATTACGACCCTGGTTTAAAAACTGAGGACATTCGCAGCATTTTTGCCGATTTGCGTTTAGAGACTGTGCCATTGGTCAAAGCCATTGCTGCCAAAGGTGACGTTGCCGATTACAGCATTCTGAAGCGCCATTTTGACATCGATAAACAAAAAGCCTTCGCGCTCGAGGTGTCTCAAGCCTTTGGTTACGACCTCAACCGAGGGCGGCTCGACCCCACCACGCATCCGTTCGCCATTAATTTTTCTCGGGACGATGTGCGCATGACCACGCGTTACGACCCCAATTATTTGCCAATGGCAATGTTTGGCACGTTCCACGAGGCTGGACACGCGATGTACGAACAAAACACGGGCGAACACCTGCGCCGCACGCCTTTGGCTCGAGGGTGTTGGAGCACCGTTCACGAAAGCCAATCGCGCCTTTGGGAGAATCTGGTCGGACGTTCCAGTGCCTTCTGGCAGCACTGGTTTCCCAAATTGCAAGCTTATTTTCCTGAAAGTTTAAGCGACGTGGACAGCCAGACCATGTTTAAGCTGGTCAACCGTGTACAACCCAGCCTGATCCGAGTCGAAGCCGACGAAATTACCTACAACCTGCACATCATGTTGCGGTTTGAACTCGAGTTGGCGGTCTTTGAAGGCAAACTCAAAGTCAGTGAACTTCCAGAAGCTTGGAATGCCAAAATGCAAGATTATTTGGGCATTACCCCGCCCGACGACGCAAGTGGCGTGATGCAAGATGTTCACTGGTCTGAGGCGCTGTTCGCGTACTTCCCGACCTACAGCCTGGGCAATATTCTCAGTGTGCAATTGCTCGAGACTGCCGAAGAAAACCTGGGCGATTTAAACGGTATGTTCGCGGCGGGGCAGTACGCGCCACTGCTCGGTTGGTTGATTGAGAACGTTCACCAACACGGCAAAACCTACCTGCCACCAGAATTGATCGCTCGAGCCACAGGAAAGCCATTGACCGCAAAACCGTATTTGGTGTATTTGAAAAATAAATTCAGTGACTTGTACGAACTTTGAAATTCGCTTGTGAAACCTCATACAGACACGGTAAGCTCTGGCGAGATTTTTGAAACATTAGGTCCGAAAGGGAAAACCATGCAACCTACAAACCCATTGAAATCACTTAAAGAAGGCACGCTCATGGCGATGGCTACCGACATGAACAGCGCCCAAGCCGTTGCTACCGCGCTGATTCCGCGTTTTGGTCTGGAGATCACGGTGGACGGCGATCAATTGCAAGTCAACGTCGCGGAACTGAACACGGGTCATGACATTCGTATGGCTCGAGAAGTCGCGGCAGCCGTACAAGAGGCGATGCGTCAGTTGGTCTTGAAAATTGATGATTTTATTGAGAAGAACCCGAACGCCACCACGGGCGGCACGACCAACACCACCGTACTGCCAAGCTAAAAAACAGATAATTTTAAACGCTCGAGCGCAATAGCTCGAGCGTTTTTATTTGTCCAGAATAGTGTTGCTCGAGTTTTATGTTCAAGACAGTCCTCGAATTTTAGACACTCGAGTTTCATAGTTTTAATTATGCAATGTAATTGAGTGTACAACACTCAAGTTTATTGTGTGCTTTAATTCATCTCAGCAATTGGGCGCGTTACCAAACCGCCCGATCAAAAAAGGAGAAAATCATGCTGTACCGTCAATTGAACAACCGTGCCGTCAACCCTTGGAAACTTATGGACGAGGTACTTTTGAGCTTCGAGAACACAGCCCCACGCAACACCGCCAACACTACTGGCGTTGATGTGCTCGAGGCAGCCGATCACCTGTTGGTGCGCGTTAACCTGCCAGGTGTGAAGCCCGAAAATCTTGACCTCAACCTCGAGAAGAACGTGCTGACCTTGACCGCCAAGACCGAAGTTGAAACCCTTCCCGAAGGTGTCAAATACTTATGGCGTGAGCGTGTCGAGGGCGAGATCAAACGTCAAGTCAATCTGCCAGAGCGCCTCTCGCACGAGGGCATCGAAGCCAAACTCGAGGATGGTGTCTTGACCGTCAAATTGATGAAAGCCCCAGAGTCCACCGCCAAGAAAATTATTGTGGCTGGCGTTCCAAGCCTCAACGCATAAACTGAACTTCATTTCCAATTCCCCCTAAATCCCCCAGCTTCCTCCCGGGCTGGGGGGACTTTTATTGCTGCAAGATCGAGTTGTAGATTGCCGTAGACTGGACTCATGCTTTTAAGCGTCATCATTCCCACCCACAACCGCATGAACCTGCTCGAGAAATGCCTGGCGGCACTCGAGCTTCAAACTTGGCGCGATTTTGAGGTGGTTGTTGCCGTCGATGGCAGCACTGACGGCACGCTGGCGCTGCTCGAGGCAATCAAACGCCGCCAACCGTTTCCGCTCACTGTTCTGAGTAATCCTCAAGCCGGACGTTCCACCGCCCGCAACGCCGCCATGAAAGCCGCAACGGGCGAGATTTTGCTGCTCTGCGACGACGATTTGCAACTCGAGCCTGAAACCCTGGCGCGACACCATGCCTTCCACGAGGTTTTCAAAAATGCTGTCGCCCTTGCTGCCGTGCGTTTCCCCGACGGCATAACCCGCTTTCCGACACGCCCAAGTTGGATGAACTTTTCGGGTTGTAACGCCAGCCTGCCAAGACTTGCCGCGATCACCGTGGGGTTGTTCGACGAGAGCCTTGGCGGTTACGGCGGTGAAGACCTCGAGTTTGGGTTGAGGCTCGAGCAGCACGGTTTAAAATTTAAGGCATTGGCGGATGCAGGTGCGTATCATGACGGAACTCGAGTGCCAAATCCTGAAAAAGCCTATTCCGCAGGGCGGCAGGCGGTACAGATTGCCCACAAGTACGGAACGGCGGTGGCGTTGCAATTGGGGGTTCACGAAACGCTGTTAACTGCCAAACGAGCGGTTTTAAATCCGATTGGCGACGCCATTTTGGGCAAAGACCCCAATTACGCCTTTGAACGCGCCTACCTCAAGGGCGCTCGAGACGCTTGGAGCGACCTCGCCCGTTAAGGTGCATTTTGAGGTCAAGAGAGGGAATTTGAGAATACGAATACACCTTGAATTCATCTCGAGCCGATAGCGTAAATCAAATCTCGAGTGTCAAAAGGAGTTTCTCATGCCTGAAAACGAAGCTGTTATTGATGAATCCAGGAACAATCCAGCGTTATCGCATGTGATCGAAAAAAATATTCGTACCATGATCGGTTTACGCCTGAAAAATGCTCGAGAGCGCACGCTTCAAGACCGCATCGCAGACGGTATCACCGATTTTGCGGGGCATTTACAATTTGTTTACTTGCACGTTATTTGGTTTGGCACTTGGATTTTAATTAACACAGGGAAACTTGGCATCAAGCCCTTTGACCCATTTCCTTACGGTCTTCTGACCATGATCGTCTCGCTCGAAGCAATCTTTTTGTCCACATTCGTCATGATTTCTCAAAACCGCATGAGCGACGATGCCGAACGTCGTGCAAACTTACATTTGCACATTGGCTTGCTGACCGAGCATGAAACCACCAGAATTTTGCAAATGCTTGATGCCATTCAGGACAAACTCGGCATTGAAAACCATGAGCAAAGCGAACTTGCCGATCTCGAGATGGAAACCAAACCCGAAGATGTGCTGGCAGAAATTGACCGAATGCAAAAACGAGCTGCTCAAAGAAAGTAAACCTTAAAACACGCTTAAGTTCATCATCATGACAAAATGCGAGATGCTGCCGGCAATCACAAAACCGTGCCAGATTTCGTGCGCACCGATCAAACCAATTTTCGGTCTTCGTGAGGCGTAAAATGGCACGCCAAAGGTGTACATCAAACCGCCAATGACCATTGCGATAATCGCGGTGATCGGAAATCTCGAGAGAAATTGCGGCAGCAAAAACACGCCAAACCAGCCCATCAGCACGTAAAACGTGACCGACAACCATTCCGGCGGCAGGGTCAGGCTTTTAACCAGCACGCCAACCAGTGAGAGCGACCAAATGGCAATCAAGACAATGTCGCGCCAGGGTTGCTCGAGTCCAGTCCAAACGATGGGCGTGTACGTTCCTGCGATCATCACGTAAATCGCGGCGTGGTCAAAGCGCCTTAAACCCTCCTCGAGTTTTGGGCTGCCTTTGACCCCGTGATGCAAAGCGCTGGCAAGGTAGACCAGCATCATGCTCGAGCCGAAGACCAGAAACGCCCAGTGCAAACCCGTTTTCCAAGCCAGAATCAGGGTAAAACTGAGTGCCATAAAAAACCCTGCGCCGTGGGTCAGGGCGTTGATGGGTTCGCGTAAAGATTGAAAGAATCGTGCCACAGCCGTCAGTGTAGTGCGTTTTCATGAGCATCGTGAAGCTTATTGAAACATTCTGTCGTAAAACCTCGTATCTGACTTGAGTTGCTCCTGTCAGGTATCTGACTTGAGTTGCTATTGTCAGGCTCGAGAATCGGTAGAATCCCGAAGCAGATCAGACATTGTAAATTTCGAGTTTTTATGAATCAAACCCTAACCACCTGCGCGTACTGCCTTGCCCCCGTAGCACCTCACGCCGTCAGTTGCGGGTCGTGCGGAATGCCTATCGCCGGTGGGCTGCATTTGAAAGCTGGAACGGTGATCGGGGTGGGGCGTTATCGTTTGGACGCCACGCTTGGACGCGGCGGGTTTGGGCTGACCTACAGGGGTTTTGACCGTCAACAAAACCGTGTGGTCGCCATCAAAGAATTGTTTTTAGACGGTTCGGTGCGCCGTGAAAACAACGTGATTCCACCCGCCAGCCTCAAACCAACCGACTTTGATGCCGCTCGAGTTTCGTTTCTGAACGAAGCCCGCACGATGGCGCGGTTCTCACACTCGAGCATTGTGGGTGTGCTTGACACCTTTGAAGAGAACAACACGGCGTACATGGTCATGGAATTTGTTGAAGGCGAAAGCCTTGGTGATCGTTTGATCCGCACCAAAAACCTCGAGCCAAGTGAGGTTGAACGGATTGGCATTGCCGTTTCTGAGGGTTTAGCCATTGTCCACAGCGCCAATTTACTGCACCGCGACATCAAACCCGATAACATTTTGCTACGCAACGACGGACGCGTGATCTTGATTGATTTCGGTTCGGCAAGGGATTTTAGCCTTGGGCAGCAAGTTCAACACACGCGATTGGTCACACCAGGGTACGCGCCCCTCGAGCAATACCAGAGCCAGGGTCGCTTTGGACCGTATACCGATGTTTACGCACTTGGCGCAACCCTGTATCACGCCTTAACGGGTATATTGCCAGCCTCGAGTTTAGACCGTGCGGCGCTCAGTGTTTCTAAGGGCAACAGAGCCACGCTCGAGTCACCCAGGGTTTTACAGCCCAGTATCTCGGTGGCGCTCGAGAAAGCGATTTTGTGGGCGCTCGAGATTCGGGTTGATGCCCGACCTCAGACGGCGTTGGCGTTTCAAGAGGCTTTAATGGGTGGCAATAAACCCCGTAAAGTCGCTCAAAAACCTGTTGCGGTTCATGTTCCACTCGGTACACCAAACCTGGATTTGGCAAAACAAAAACTGGCGTTGCTCGAGGATGGTTTAAAACCCTTGGCTGGCGTTTGGATTTGCCCATCGTGCCGCACGGGGCAGATGCTTGAGGTGACACCCTCTGACAACTGCCCCGTCTGTCAAAAACCTGGCATGAAATTCCCTGATGCGGCGCAAAAACCGTGCTGCCCAGATTGCACTCAAGTCAGTTTGGAAATAATGGTTAGCACGAATTACTCGAGAACCAACTTTTATTTTTATCAACAACTCGGTTTGAATATTAACGAAATTGCGCCCGCCAAAAGCTTGCACTGTCCAGCCTGTGAAAAAGGTGAGTTAAAACCACCCAAACCTGCGAGCAGTCTGATATGCCCGTCTTGCCGAGGTCGGACGCTGGCGAATCGAGTGCCAAACCGCCGACTCTGCCCGCATTGCCGCATCGGAAACCTCGAGGCGTTCAAGACCGATCAAGCCTGCTGCCCGAATTGTAAGGTCGGACGGATCACGCAAACCAGCAAACGTAAATTTGTTTTCATGCTCGAGCACCGTGCCAATTGCGATCACTGCGATGCGACTTGGGACACCCAAAACCCGCACTGGAAATTGCTGGCTGCCACGGGCGAACTGGCAGATCAGATTGGTGTCAGTCTTACGCCCGAAACCTGGGAGCAGATGTCGGGACGTGAACGGGGCGGTATGGTCTGCAACCATTGTCACAGCGAATTTGACCAGCAAAACGATGAGCGTTTAAAATTTTCATACTCGCTCGAAAAAACCCCGCTTTTGTCTAAGACCATGACCGCGCTCGAGTGGGCAAAACTGGCGCACCGAATTGCGCCGCACCGTGGCACACAACACTGCCAGGATTGCAGCTCGGAATTTGATCTGGACGCCGGCAACATGACCCTGCTGAGCAGCCCATTATTGCGCGATCAGGTTGGTCAAACGTATCCGCTCGAGGCTTGGAAGCGACTGGCATCTGGCAAACGCAGCATCCAGGACGGTGTGCTGTGCGAAAACTGCAACGCCGAATGGGATTGGGTCAGCACCGCCAACCTTGGCGAACGATGGCTGAAATTCATTCATCCTGGGCGCAGCCAAAGCAAACTGCCGCCAGGCTTGACGGTCAGTACCGATTACAGCGCCTTCAAAAAGGCTGGCAAAAACACTGGTTTGGAGGGACTGGTCTGCAAAAATTGCGCCTCGGAATGGGATGAAACCGCGCCAAAAGTGTTTACGCAAACCAGGGTTCGCGGAGCAAAAATGTTGGCGAGCACGCCGAGCATGGGCATTGAACGCCTGCTGGCTTTGGGGCAATCGCGCAGCATGGGGCGCAAAACCGCAACCGTGCCAGGTCCAACGTGCAGCCATTGCGCCTCGGAATGGGTGGTAAAAGGACAGACTTGGGATTCAGTCTCGAGTTTGCAAGCGCCGTGGTCCGCGCAAAATCAAACTTGGGAACTCGTCTCGAGTTTCAAGCCCTCATTGGTCGGAATGCAGCTTCCAGCCGAGGCGTGGCGTTATCTGGCGGCAGGCAAACAACACGCCAACGCAGGCGTGAAATGTAACACTTGCGCCACCGAACTTGACCTGAAAAACTCGAGTTACACGCTTGGGAATGTGACCAGAAGCAAAGACGATTGGATGCGTTATGCCACTGGTAAACCGCTTTCCAGCGATGTGGCACAACTCAAGCTCGAGGGCGAGGCAGCCTTCCTAAAAGCCATCGAAAATGCCGAATGGCAGCAAGTCACCACAGGATTCCCACGGATTTTAGGCACGAATGAGCGGCTGCTGTTTGTGCTCGAGGGGCAACTGGGCAAAAAAGAGGCTTCGGAATACGTCCCAGGCAACTTTGGACGGGTTTGGTTCACCAATCAACGAATTATTTTTGAAGGCGGCAGTTTGCAAAAAGACATCGAAATTTTGATCGATAAACTCGAGCGCACCAACGTCTCAAGCACGACTGGGCAATTTGAAACCCTGCACCGAATCTGGTTTGAGCGCAATGATCGCAAACGCCCAATTATTTTATTTTGTCGCGGTTTAAAGGTTTCCCTGACCAGTGGAAATGCGAAACTCGAGGTGCAAATCGGCACAGCGCAACTCGAAAAACTTCTCAGCACCCTTCAAACTCGAGTTGCCAACCCTTGAAAAGCTTGCACGTGGTAGATTGCAAGCATGATTTCAATTGACCTTACGGGAAAAGTGGCATTGATTGCCGGCGTACAAAACGAGTACAGCCTTGGTTGGGCGGCAGGCAAGAAACTCTTAGAGGCTGGCGCGACCTGCATTTTCTCGTTTCAGGGCGAACGCAATCTGCCCACGCTCGAGAAACTGACCGCCGCCTACAAAGACCAAATTGCCTTTTTAGAAGTCTGTGATGTCAGTAAAGACGAAGACTTGGTTCGTTTGTTTGAGCGCATCAAAACCGTTTGCGGTAAAATTGATTACCTCATGCACGCCATTGCCTTTACCCCAAGGGCAAGCCAAGAAAACCCGTTTGTCCAAACCACCCGCAGCGACTGGCAGATTGCGCTCGACATCAGCGCCTACAGCCTGGTTGCCCTGACGCAACACGCCGAACCCCTGATGGGCGAAGGCTCGAGCATCGTTTGCCTCTCGTATTACGCCGCCGAAAAAGTCGTGGCGAAATACAACGTCATGGGCGTCGCCAAAAGCGCTCTCGAAGCCAGCGCACGCTACCTGGCTTACGACCTGGGACTGAGGGGCATTCGGGTCAACGTCGTCTCGCCAGGACCAATGCGCACCGTTGCCGCCAAAAGCATTCCAGGTTTTTCTTTGATGTTTGAAAAAGCCGCCAAAGTTGCCGCAATGGGACGCAACGCCAGCTTTGAAGAGGTCGGCAACACCTGCTTGTACCTGTTCAGCTCGCTCTCGAGCGGCACGACGGGCGAAACGATTTATGTGGACGCCGGGTATTCCATTATGGGCATGGCGATGGACAGTTGAAGATAGCCATTAGCGAATAGCAAAAGAAGCTCGAGGTTTTAGATTCTCGAGCTTCTTTCTTGGGTTTTGGTTGTAGTTTAAATTTTAAAATCTGCACCAAGTGACAGGGTAAAAGCACTCGCAGTGCCAGTGCCACCAAAGTACAAACGACCAGCCAAGTTAATGCCCAAAGGACCAAACACGGTATACCTCGCGCCGCCACCGAGGTAAACGCTGGTGCTGCCCGTCGCAAAATCAAACAAACTGCCTGGGGTCAGACGCTCCAAACCAGCCTCGGCACGAAAGCTGATTGGCAAGAATGGCACTGGAATGTCGCGCAGTACCGCGCCGACTCGAAAGAAAGATTGAGCGTCGCCGCGCAGGGCAAACGGTGTGACTTCCAAACCAATCGTGCCAAGTCCAAGCGGCAAGTTGTAACCCGCGCCAACGTGCAGGCTGGCGTAAATGCCCGCGCCACCAGAGAAAGGCAGTTCAGCGTTCACGCCACCCCAAATGCTTTGCGCACCAGCGACGGGAAACAGGGCGATAATCAGCATTGGAATCAATCTTTTGAGCATTTGTTGTAATTTCATAAATACCTCCTCGAGCACTCTGACATAAAAACTATGACATTCAAAATACTGGAACACGTGATAAATCCTGCCTCAGAATGAATACCGAATCTCGAGAAGCGCTTCCAACTGCGAGTTCGGCTGTTGTGTTGATTGTGAATAAAGTGCAAATTAAACCCATGAATCTTCAATCTCGAGTTGATGTGATCGTGGTCGGTGCTGGGTTGGCGGGTTTGGCGGCGGCTCGAGATTTGCAAAATGCTGGTTTTAGCGTCTTGCTGCTCGAGAAATCCCGTGGTGTTGGCGGGCGTTGTGCGACCAAACGCCTTGGTGTTGGCGATTTGACGGCGCGGGTAGATCATGGCGCTCAGTTTTTTACGGTTCGCGGTGAACGTCTGCAAAAACTGGTCATCAAACTCGAGTATTCGGGTGTGGTTCAAGCTTGGACAAGGGGCTTTCCCAAATTGACTGCAAGGGGTCTAGAAACTCGAGCGGCGGGTCATACGCGTTATGTCTGCCAGGATGGCATGAACGCCCTGGCAAAAGCATTTGTAGAGGATGCTGAGGGTTTGCTGCTCGAGGTTGTGCTAAATGCCCTGGTCAGCGCTGTTTTCCCAAGCAATTTGGGTTGGAGTGCCGTGCTCGAGAATGGCGAGATTTACCAAGCCCGCAGCCTGATCGTGAACGCGCCCGCCCCGCAAGCCCTGGCACTGACCCGCTCGAGTTTGCAAGCGCAAACCCTTCAAGCGCTTGAAAACGTGCAATTCAATCCGTGCTGGGCGCTCATGATCGCACTCGAGACAGCGCCCGACATTGACTGGCAGGGACTCGAGATTGAACACGACGTGCTCGAATGGGCGGCACTCGACTCGAGCAAACGAAACGCGGGCAGCCCGCCAATATTGGTACTTCACGCCACGCCCGCCTGGACTCAAACCCACCTCGAGCAAAGTCCAGAAGCCGTGTCGGCACTCATGCTCGAGGCAGCACAACAACTGTTGGGCGATTGGGTCAAACCCGTGACCATGCTGGCGCACCGTTGGCGTTACGCCAAACCCAGCATCACCCACCCAGAGAGCTTTCTGGCACAAGACAACCTGGTATTCTGCGGCGATTGGTGTACGACTAACAACAGCCGCATCGAAGCCGCGCTCGAGAGTGGTTGGAGTGCCGCGAAAGATTTGCAGCAAAAGCTGAAAACGCCACGGCAAGAAAATACTCATCTTGTGCTTTAACCTGTAACCATGAGCCTCGAGCGAAACTGGCTGAACATCATTGCGCGTCAAAGTGAAAAAAGCCTGCTGCGCCTTCGTCGCGCACCGCTCGACCTGATTAACACCGTGGCATCAAGCAAAAATTTTAAACTCTATAAAAACCTAGAATACGGTGTACTCGAGCGGCAAAAACTGGATTTGTACATCCCAAGGCGTGTCCCTCGAGCGCCACTGGTAATTTTTGTGCACGGTGGGTACTGGCACGGCGGCAGCAAGGACGAATACGCTTTTCTGGCAGAAGCCCTCAATTTAGAGGGTTTCGCGGTGGCAACCGTCAATTACCGCCTTGCGCCTGGGGCAACCTTCCCAACTTGGATTCGGGATGTTGGACTTGCGCTTCGTTGGTTGCGCCGTCATGCCGATCAATACCATTTTGAAGCCGAAAAAGTAAGTTTGATCGGTCACTCGAGCGGCGCTCACATTACCAGTTTGCTGGCACTGGATGCACGCCATCTAGTGGGTGTTGGTTTGACCAGGGACGTGCTGAATGCCGTGGTGTGCCTGTCTGGACCTTATGATTTCTTTGATTTTATTCTGACCGACGCCAAAACCCAAGCCGCCTTTGGCGATCCCTTACACTGGTCGGACACCCAACCAGTGCGCTTTGCCGACGGCACAAACCCGCCCATGCTTTTGATGCACGGCGAAAAAGACACGCTGGTTAACCCGCTCAACACACCAGCGCTCGAGAAAGCCTTGATTGCCGCCAAAGGCGACGTCAAAGCCGTGATGTTTGAAAAACTCGATCATTTCACGATGCTCGGCGCGTTTTCCAAGATTGGGCGCTGGCTCGAGCCTAGCGTGTTGCCGACGGTGACGGATTTTTTGCGGCAAAATAGGCATTGACGCTTGATTGCCGAGATTGAGCATTATCGAACGAAACTTACATATTTTGAAGTCTGATGTGCGTCATGGTTTGAGGATTGTCTTAGGTGTAATCTGTTGTTTGTGAATCAGGCTCATAATCTCGAGGCGGCAATCCTCAACCTCGACCCAGCCCAACCGCTTCGCCCCGAGGAGGAAGCGTTTTACGTCGAACGCGACCACAGCGAACGCCGTGACATGGCAAAACTGTTGCGAATTTACTTGCAACGCGAAAGCAGTTACGCTCGATTTTTGTTCACAGGACACCGAGGCGCAGGCAAAGGCACAGAATTGTACCGTTTAAACAAAGAACTTTCGGACGTGTTCTGCCTCGTTCACTTTTCGGTACGCGACAAACTCGAAGTCAGCGACCTAGACTACCGAGATGTGATTTTTGCGATTGGAATGGGCATTATTGAAGTTGCCCAAAAAACTGAAACAGTCAGTATTCCAAAGAAAATGCTCGAGCCAATCATCAATTTTTTTGCTGATATTTACGAAGAAAAAGAATTTAAAGCCAAATTTGATACCGCACTCGAGGTTAAACCGACGTTGTTCAACATTCTGACGGGTTACGCCCGTTACGGCACGGAACGAAGCACCCGCGCCACCATGCGAAAACAAATCAGTGGATCACTCAGAAGCCTGATTAATGCCATAGATGATTTAGCACGGCATATTGAACGCGCCATTGGTAAGAAAATTCTGGTGATTATCGAAGACTTGGACAAAACCGACCCAGAAAAAGCTCGAGAATTGTTCTTTGAACACGGTCAATCGCTGACCTCAATACCCGTACACTTGATTTACACTTTCCCCGTGGCATTGCGTCACAGTCAAAACTTTACGCAAATTACAGCGTATTTTGAAAATTTCGATTTACCAAACATCAAAACCCATCTCAGAGACGACACTCCTGCCACAAGTTTACAAACCTTAAAAGAAATTATCACCAGACGCGTTGCGATCAATTTATTTGAAGCAGACGCTCTCGAGGAACTGGTCAAATACTCTGGTGGTCTGGTTCGCAGTTTGATCTCACTGGCAAACGATGCGTGTTTACAAGCCATCCTCAAAACTCGAGCAAAAGTTAACCTCTTGGATATCACCGCCGCTGTCCAACGCGCTCGAGCCGATTATTCACGTTTTTTGACGTTTGAACAAAAAGACCGATTGCGCGAAATCCATAAAGACAAAGCCATCAACAACAGCCTTGAAGATCAAGCGCTCCTTTACAGCCTATCTGTTCTCGAGTACCGCAACAACGACCCAGAACCGTGGTACGACGTTCATCCAATCGTCCAAGATTTATTGTGAACAACCCACTCGAGCATATTAGCCCCGAACAAACCGAACCTTTCTGGCGGTTGTTAAAAATTTACGAATTAACCGACGCTGGTTTTGTTGGTTTTGCAATTTACGCCCAAGGACAAGATTGGGATGTGATCAAAACCGCGCTCGAGGCAGAACCGAAACTGAATGTCAAAACCATTTTTGTGCCGTCGGGGAATATTTCTGCCAACGACCCGAATTTTTTGCCCTCCTTACGTGCCATTGGCGAGCAGCGCAGTTTGGTCTTATTGCGTGTTGATTTGGGCGTGAACGACGAAGGTTTAAAGCATTTTTGTGGTTACTTAAATTTTCACCGCGAAGAAATTGTTGGTTTAAAACATGGCATCGTGATTTGGACAACCGACCCTGTGCTGACTGTGATTGCCCGCACCGCCCCAGATACTTTTGCCGTCAAACGCGGCGTCTTTGATTTTCGCAGTGAACTCGAGATTAAATTGCCTTTGGGTGATTCTGGTTTGTGGTTACGGGATGTGGTGGGGAAAGAAGATGAGGTGAACGAGTTAAAAGAATTGCTCGAGTTGGAACAGAAAAGTCAGAACCCAGATCAGTCTTATATGGTGCGTTTGGAATTGCGTTTGGCAAAAGCGTTACATGATGTCGGTAATTACAGTGATGCGTTGCCAATCATTGTGCGTGTCGTAAATGCTATTAGAGAAATAGACAAAGAAGATTTGCTTGGTGAAAGCCTAAATTCTTATGGAGTTATTTTAGATAGGTTGGGACAGCCTGAAAACGCACTAAAAGCGAGTGAAGAATCGGTTCAGATTTTTCGGAGGCTTTCTAAAATACAATCAAACAGTTACCTTCCAAATCTTGCTGGTTCTCTTACTAATCTTGGGAGTGATTATAGCAACTTGGGAGGTCTCGAGGACGCATTGAAAGCGAGTGAGGAAGCCGTTCAGATTTACCGAGAACTTTCCAAGGCACAACCAGAAAATTATCTCCCAAATCTTGCTGCCTCGCTCAATAACCTGGGCGTTCGTTATAGTAATTTAAGAAAGTTAGACGATGCGTTAAAAGCAAGCGAAGAAGCCGTACAAATTCGTCGTGAACTCGCTAAAAATCATCCTAATGTTTATCTTTCAAACCTTGCTATGTCACTTAATAACCTGGGAGGCGATTACTTCAACCTAGGGAGACTTGAAGATGCCTTAAAAATCAGTGAAGAAGCGTCCCAGATTTATTACAGACTTTCTGAAGTGCAACCAAACTTTTACCTTCCAAACTTTGCCGCATCACTTAGTAATCTAGGAGCATTTTATAGTAGGTTGGGAAGATTTGAAGATGGGCTTAAAGCTGGTAAAGAAGCTGTACGAATTCGACGTAAACTTGCAAGCACAAAATTAAACATACATCTTTCAGATCTTGCTAATTCATTAAACAATCTTGGAAGCTTCTACAATCGTTTGGGGGAAATTAAAGATGCTCTAGAAGCTATTGAAGAAGCCGTTCAAATTAACCGCAGGCTTGCAAAACGACAACCAAATATTTTTTTGCCAAATCTTGCTCAATCTCTTAACATTCTTGGGGTATTCTACAAGCAATCAGAAAAGTTATATGATGCTCTTAAAGCTATCGAAGAAGCTGTTGAAATTGACCGAAAACTTGCACAACAACAACCAAATACTTTTCTTCCAAACCTTGCTATGTCACTCAACAACCTTGGAGTATTTTACCATTATTTTAATAGGCTGAATGATGCTCTTAAAATTAACGAAGAAGCTGTTCGGATATATCAAGAACTTGCTAAAGTTCACCCGAGCGCTTACATGTCAGACTTAGCCAGCTCGCTTAGCAATCTTGGAAGCCGTTATAGTCATTTAGGAAAACTTGAAGAGGCACTTAAAGTTAGTATGGAAGCAGTACAAATTCGTCGAAAACTTGCTGAGGTACAACCGAATGCTTATCTTCCGGATCTTGCTGGTTCACTTAACAATCTTGGATCGGTTTACTATGTTTCTGAAAGACCAGATAATGCTCTTAAAGCTATCATAGAAAGTCTTAACATTACAAAATCCTTTTACAAAAACTACCCTTCTGCATTCAGACAAGATACGCTACAACGACTTCAGACTTATTTCCGAATCCTTCAAAAACTCGAGCAACAACCCGACCCCGAACTTTTACGCGGTTTTGAAGATATTCTCGAGACATTGGAAAGCACAAGCTAAAAATGAAAACACAAGCATAAATGTTTGAGGAATATTTTTTGAAAACAACTTGATTTCAATTAACCTGTGCCGTATCGTAAACCCATGAACGCAACGCTGAAAGAAACTGTCGTGCAATTGCCACTCGAGGAACGTTTCGAGTTGTTAAATGCGATTTTAGAAAGTGTTGTTAATGAAGATCAACACGAACCGTTAAACCCAACCCAACGCGATTTGGTACGAGCGCAACTTGAGCGGATGCAACGTGAACCTAAACCTGGTACGCCTTGGCGTGAATTCATGGCGAAACTCGAGGCATCTTGAACCAAGCGAATCGGTATTGGGTTGTTCTGGAAGATGATGCGGATGATGAAATTATGTTCACGCGACAAGAATACGCGAACATCTCCCCTGAGTCCGCATAGCGTTTTGATCGAGCCATCACGACCTGCTTGGGTTTGCTCGAGGTACGCGTACTGTCATGTTACGACACCCGAAGTGATCGAAGCAATCAACTTGGTGGTTAAAACAAAACTGGATGCTCGAGAAGAGCATCCAGTTCTTTGCTAGTTTCTCGAGATTTACAAGCCCAAAGTCTTTTTCGTTAATTCCACAATCTGATCCATCGTATCAGCCACAGGCACGTTCGCTTTCGCCATCGCCTCGAGCTTGCTTTCGGCTGTACCCACGTTGCCCATAATAAGAGCGCCCGCGTGTCCCATGCGTTTGCCTTTTGGCGCGGTGCGCCCCGAAATAAACGCAATCACGGGTTTTTTCATGTGCTTAGAGATCCATTCGGCTGCCATTTCTTCGTCCGCGCCACCAATTTCACCGATCATGACGACGGCATCGGTGTCTGGGTCTTCGTTGAACATTGGCAGCAAATCAATGAACGTCGTGCCAATAATTGGGTCGCCACCAATGCCAACCACGGTGCTGCATCCAATGCCTGCGGCGGCAAGCATCGCGCTGGCTTCATAAGTCAGTGTTCCCGACCTCGAGATCATACCGACACGACCTGCTTTAAAGGTGCTGGCTGGCATGATGCCGAGCTTGCATTCGCCTGGGGTAATCAAACCTGGGCAGTTGCCACCAATCAGCCGCACACCGGGCAAGCCTTTAATCTCTTTGACCACGCGCATCATGTCCAAAACGGGCATACCCTCGGCAATATTAATAATTAATGGAATTCCAGCGTGTGCCGCCTCGAGCGTCGCATCTGGCGCGGCGGCTGGTGGAACAAAAATAATGCTCGCATCAATTTCATGCTTCGCTCGAGCTTCACTTACAGAGTTGTACACGGGAATACCCTGCACAGTTTGCCCGCCCTTGCCTGGGGTGCTACCCGCGACAATTTTTGTGCCGTACTCGAGCATTTTTTCGGTGTGGAACGCACCTTCGCGCCCTGTGATGCCTTGCACGAGAACTCGAGTTTCTTTGTTAATTAAGATGCTCATGCCTTGCCTCCCTTGGCGTTGACTTCGCTGACGAGAGAGCTTGCGGCTTCCATCATGGTTGGATAAATGTTGATTGGCTTGCCCTCGAGTAGCGCGTTGGCTTCCTCGACGGCTGTTCCCGCGACGCGCATGGCGACGGGTTTGGTCAGGATGCCTTCCTCGAGACAACGAATCACGCCTTTGGCAACCTCGTCGGCGCGGGTGATGCCACCGAAAATGTTGATCAGCACACCCTTCACGTCTGGGTCTTTGAGCACCAATTTCACGGCGTTATAGACAATATCAGCTTTCGCACCGCCGCCGATGTCCAAGAAATTTGCGGCTTTGCCACCAACTCGAGCCACCACGTCAAGGCTGGTCATGACCAGACCCGCACCGTTGCCGATCACGCCGATGTAACCGTCGAGTTTCACGTAAGCGAAACCGAACGCGCTGGCTTCAACCTCGAGCGGATGTTCAGCCTCGAGTTCGCGGTACGCCATTAACTCTGGGTGACGGCTGAGGGCGTTGTCGTCGAGGTCAATTTTAGCGTCGGCAGCAATAATGTCGCCAGCCGTTGTGACCACCAACGGGTTGATTTCGGCTAATGAAGCATCCACGCCAACGCAGGTGTTCCACAAGCCGACCATCATGCTGGCAATCTTGTTGATGTTGCCCTCTAAACCTGCTTTCAATGCGACTTCTCGAGCTTCAAACGGACGCAAACCTTTGATTGGGTCAATCGCAAAACGCGTGATCGCATCGGGGTTGTTCGCGGCGACCTCTTCGATGTCCACGCCACCCTCTTTGGAAACCATCAGCGTATAACTTTGCACGTTGCGATCCACGATCAAACCGCAGTAATACTCTTTGGCAATGTCCACGGCTTCGGCAACCAAGACCTTCTTGACCGTCAACCCTTTAATGTCCATGCCCAGAATGTCTGAGGCGCGATCAAAAGCCTCGTTCGCGTCTTTGGCGAGTTTCACGCCACCCGCCTTGCCACGACCACCAACATGGACTTGGGCTTTGATGACCGTCATCTTGCCAACGCTGACCGCAATCGCCTTCGCCTCTTCGGGCGTGAATGCGACCTTACCAGCTGGCACGGGAACGCCAAAACGCGCCAGCAATTCTTTCGCTTGATACTCGTGAAGTTTCACGTATCCTCCTCGCGCTCGAGAATCCCTCGGGCGACCATGATGCCAGGGTTAAACCCGAGCACAAACTTTCAAAGTATACGCTCGAGATACCCCAAGTGCGAGTTGTGCCTAAAGGGGTGACAGAAAAAGCCACGTCTGGTGTGCAAACACCCGACATGGCTTTTACAAACTTAACAATTCAGTGTGAAACCAAGGACTATCTCATTGAGTTGAAACCCACCATATTGCCCTCAGTGTCTTGACACAGAGTCACCCAACCGAATTGTCCGATAGAGAACTTTGGTCTAACTATTTTGCCTCCAGCAGCAACAACTCGAGATTGTTCTACCGAGCAGTCTTGCACACTGAAATACAGCATTGTACCGCCCATTCCAGGACTGGAATGCTCTGACTTTACCAGAGCACCAGATGCACCGTATGAAGTCATATCTCCAGGGAAGCTCATCATCTGTGTTTCACCTGTAGGATCACCTATTTGCTCGAGTTTTTGCGATAGTACACCCTCGTAAAATGCGACAGCCCGCTCCATATCAGTGACATAGATGTCAAACCATCCAACTGCATTCATTTTTGCCATATTGTCCTCCTTTTTTTCTTTCACCTCCGCGTAGTGTAGCCAGTCAAATGTTTTTCGTATTGTATAAATCAGACATCAAATTTGTCGGTGTACTTGGCGGGCGTGTAGCCCATGATTTTGCGAAACGAGTGAATAAAATGCGATTGGTCAGAGTACGACTCTAAATAATGCTGCTTAAATGATTGTTGCAAACGCAATACTTTGAGCAGATCGTGTGGCGAAAACCCTGTCGTCCGTTTGAGCGTTCTCTGCAATTGGCGAGGTGACATGCCCGTAATGGCTGACATGTCAGCCACGGTATGAATATCATTAATGTTGGTCAGTATTTTTTCGGTGATAACGTTGATCACTACTAATTTTGCGTCGATAAGTCGCTGAACCAGCGTTGACAAGACTGACTGTTTGGCAACGAAGTCCAATTTGGCAAGTTCGTTATTTGTTTTAATCAGCGGCAAATGACCTAGGTAGGGTGTACCGACAAAGCTATCGGCAATCTCCTCTTGACTACCTTGCCACACACCAGGGAAAAACTGAATACCGACATAATGAAACGTCCTGCCGAGATTAAGCACCTCGTAAGTGGTATGAAGTGCCGTAACCCCCGCTATGTTCGTGTCTGTTTGGTTGAATAAAATATTCACGCAGGCATCAGGCAAGGCATGAAGACAAAAATCTTCGGATAGCGCACTATCTGTTTTGAGTTCCCAAAAACAATGTACCAATCCGCGCAAATGACACGGTGGTTCCGCCTCTGTATATCGTACTGATCGAACCGTTTTTTCGATGCCATCCATGATTGGGCTGTACATAATTTGATTTTTTTGTGTTGTCATAAAGCTCGAGCCATTAGGTAAAAACCGCATATGACGTGTTTGCTGCCCAGAATTTCGGGATTGCTGATAATCCAGTCGTTCATGGGTTTTACTGTAGCACCAGGGTTTTGAAAACTCGAGATTTTCTAAACTTGCTAAACTCCTCTCATGGGTAGTAAACGCAAAGCACAACTCAAAACCACATCTCGAGCGGCATCAAGTGGCAAAAAACCTAAAACTCGAGTGCCAGATTTGATTTGCCCGTGTTGCGGTCAAACTCGAGCGGTAAGTGAAAAAGTATCGCCGCTTAGGATTGAAGCATCCAATCCTGCTTGGATAAGTCTCGAAGCGGGTTGGAGCGTGACGGCTGCGCGTAACAAATGGTTGGATTGGGCGTGTGATGCTTGTTTTAAGGCTGGTCGGGCGCTCGAGGCAAAGCCGTGGTTGCAAGTGTGTGGGTACAACGCAGGAAAGTTCGCGTATGTTGATAAGGTCAAAAAGTGTTCAGATTGCGGAAATGAATTTGTCTTTGGGGCGTCTGAGCAGTCGTACTGGTATGAAACGCTCGAATTTCTAATTTATTCTGAACCCAAACAGTGCATTTCGTGTCGTCATAAGCGCCGTTCAGTCAAACAAGCCAACCTCGAGATTAGCGAAAGGCTGGGTTCGTTTGAAGGGTCTATTCCTGAATTGCTGCAACTTGCAGATTTGTACATGCAACTGGGTAATCCTGCCAAATCACTCGAGTTTTTGCGTCGGGCGAAAAATAAATCTCGAGATGAGGTTGAAAAGCAAATCTTGCTCGAGAAAATCGCGGTTGTTGAAGGGCAGCATTCGGGAGTTTTAACGAACCCATGATATGATTACGTTCGTTACAGAACGTCAAATCAAACACGGGAGCAACATGACCGCAAATGAATTCTGGAACATCATCGAAACCGCACATCAACAAGCAAACGGCGATCACGAAGCGCAAATGGAAGCCCTCGAGAATGCACTCGAGAAACTCGAAGCAAACGAATTGATCGAGTTTCAAAATTTCTTTGATGAAGCACATACCGTTTCGTACCGTGCAGATTTATGGGGTGCGGGGTATTTGATGAATGGCGGTGGTTCTGATGACGGTTTTGATTACTTTCGCGGTTGGTTGATTGCTCAAGGTCGCAAGGTTTTTGAAGCCGCGCTCGAGAATCCAGATTCGCTGGCAGATGTTGTTCCAGAAAACGCCGAAGCCGATTTTGAATTTGAAAACCAAGACATTCTGAACGTTGCAGGACGAACTTGGGAATCCAAAACGGGTTTAGAACCCAAGGAGTTTTATACGCAAGTCAAACGCCATATTTATGATCGGGAAAATCTTGGTGATCTCGAGCTTTGGAGCACAAACGGTGATGCGGACAAGAAAAAATGTCCAGCGATTTACCCAAAACTCTGGGCGAAATTTGGGTGGTGACATGACAATCAACGATGCAACCTTTGGGGAATTAGTGCCAGACCCGAAAAATGGCGAAATTATTGTGCAACACAAAGGCATTGAGTACCAAATAGAAACTCGAGAAGCCCTTTCAAACGCACATCGAATTGTTGCAAAGCTCGAACAATACATCACACAAGAAGAAAAGACTCGGATCACGATTGCCTTTGATACAAACTTGGATACCGAACACGGTATTGAAGTCACAATGGTTCGTCATTTGATGACCATTGGTGTCGGTGGTGGACATTGGCTTGATGGTACACACTATGACTTAAACGAGGAGAAATGGCATGCAGATCATTCGTAAACCAACATCTGTAAGTTCAGGCTACAACAATCAAGATCATCACGACCAAACCTTGAAGGAGGAATGATGACACGCCATTTTGAATATTCTGAAGGTGCTTCCGATAAATTTTGGGAAGTCACGCTCGAGGCTGCAACACTTTCGACACGATATGGCAAAATAGGTACTTCTGGACAAAGTACCCTCAAATCTTTTGCTGATGCCACTTTGGCTCAAGCGGCACTCGAGAAATTAGTGAAAGAGAAAGTTAAAAAAGGTTATGTCGAAATCTCTTCAACACAGGTTCTGAACGAACCTGAACTCAGATACCTCGAGCATCCAGCAGGACAAGCATTTTTCGAGATTGCCGAAGATCATAATCACTTACAAATTCGACGTGGGAGTATTGGCAAGCCTTGTCTGGTATATCGCGTTTCGTATGTGACACCCAATGCTGGAAGGTTGCAATTTGAGCGACTGGTCAAAGCTTGGCAAGACAAAGGTTTTGTGCAAACCCAGGCTCGTCATGAAATCATTGAAGGTTGTGTTGCTGGTCAGCTTTCTGCCAAAGACATTGAAGATCATCCTGTGCTCTCGAAGTTTTTGGACTTGGGTTACGCCGAAAAATTGCGAGGTACAAGAAAGCGCATCATTCATTTTGCCAATGGTCTACAAGTTGACGATAATTTTGACCTCGAAGAAGTGGCTGACATGGGACTTGAGGCAGGTTTAATTATTGAAGGCGATGTGCGCGTCAGTGGCGTATTCAGTCAACTCAGTTACACTTACCCAACCAGCACTTTGATTACTGGAAGTGTTTACGCCCAAAGCCTTGGGCATAAAGACAGTTACATGCGAATCAATGGTGATCTGCGGGTTGAAAACATAGTTTATGGCGAATACAACGATGGGGTTTTGGAAATTGGTGGTGATGTTTACGGCACGGCTTGGATTTCCGCCGATCATGATATGTTCGCGGGCGGAACATATTACCTGCCGCAATTTAACTCGCATGAAGATGATTGGGAAGGACTCTCGAGTAAGGTTTTTGATTTAGACAACAGTCTAGACTGGGATACCCTACGCGAGTTTATCTGGGCAGGAAAGAGTCCGTTACGCAAGGGCTTTGTGTTTACACCCCCAAATAAATCACAACCCGACGAACCTGAATCCTTAAGCCGTGTTTCAACATTAGAATTTGAAAACCACCTTGGTGAAACGCATCCAAACATTCAAACCCTGATTGAAGAAATGTCTAAAGGGGTTGATGCAACCCTGGCAGCGCTCGAGCATCCCTTGCCAACAGAAATACTTGTGGCAAACAGTTGGGTATTGCTTGATCGCGCCCGTTTTGAATTCGAGAATCACGACGAAAGGTTTAGTGAGGTTTTTGAACGGTTGTTGCAACTTGGTTGTGATCCAAGCCTTGTTCAGGGTGACCGCAGCATCGTAGATGTGCTCAAAGAAAGCGACAACGAAATTGCCCAAGAGATGCTCGAGTTGATTCATTTTCTTTATCCCCATTTAAGCCCAGACGAAGAATCGCAATCTCAATTTTATGGGATCGAAATTTTAGAGCAACTGATTCGTCTCGAGGATTCAAACGCAGACTTTGATACACCAGAGATTAAGGCAACTTGGTTAACACCAGTGCAAAATATTTTTGTTGCAAGAGGTCAATTGCCACGAATCCCAGAATCAATTGGCAGATTCAAGAATCTGAACGTGTTGGTACTCAGTTTGATTGAACCTTATGGGCTGCGATTACCAGCATCATTAAACCAATTGTCTAAGCTGAAGCGGCTGGAATTGACTGCAAGTCTTTTTACTGAATTGCCTGAAATCACCAATTTGAAAAAACTAACTCATCTTTCACTGAATACAAACAAATTTACCCACCTGCCACAGTTACCAGAAAACCTTCAAGAATTGATTATTGACGACAATCCGCTTCTCGAGCCTCCAGATTTTTCAAACTTGGGTCAGCTCAAACAACTTTCGCTCAATCAAATTAAAGTGATACCCAAAGGCTTAGAAAAATTGCTCGAGCTTGAACGGGTTTTTTGGTCAGATGCCAAACTCGAGGTTTTTCCTGAAACGCTTGCTTCCTTACCAAAATTAGAATACCTGGTGCTGTCTAACAATCGAATCTCGAGTGTGCCAAACTTAGGGGGCTTAAAAAGTCTGAAGCTTCTGGATTTGCGAAATTGTGATCTTGAAAAACTACCAGAAGGCTTACTCGAATTGCCCAAACTCGAAAAACTCTTTCTTGCAGACAATCCAAAACCTGAAAAACTGGTTGACCAGATCAGAGACCCAACACAAACCAGTATTCTCGAGAAACTGAGAGCCAAAAGGGTGAAATTCACGGAATATGAAACCGATGAATTTGAACCAGAAACAAAACCCAAGACCAAGAACACTAAAACTCGCAGGGCGTTAATAGATATCAAGAAACTCAATAAACAAGCCAATGATCTACAAACCACAAAACCAAACGAGGCATTCTTGCAGTACCAAAAAGTGCTTGATGCTGCCAAAGAGTTTCTGGATGATTTTCCCCAAGATTTCAAATACGAATACTTATTTGCACTTCAAGGCAAGCTCTGGTGTCAAAATGCGCTTGTCGAACGAGATCCCAAGCTGATACCACAAGCAATCGTATTGGCTGAAGAAATCCTTGAATATACCCAGAATCAATTTGATTTCTACTACTCTGAGGAAGGCGAACTCAGCCGTAGCGCACAAACACTGGCACATAACGCTCTAGCTTGGTATTTTTTGCAAAGTGGTCAGAAGCTCGAGGAGGCTTTAAAGCACATTGAAGAAGCTGTAAGCGAATTGGATTACACCAGCCAAGCCGAAACGTATGCCGTGGTGCTCGAGAATAAAGTCAAGATCTTAATGGCACTCGAACATTATGACCAAGCTTACGGCATCGTTTTTCGGATGCACAAAAATTTCCCCGAACTCGGGTTTTTTGTGCAAATAACCCAAACCAGTCAGTACAAACAATGGGATGAGGAAAACTAAAGTTGGTATCGTCCGTTCGGAAAAAAGTTGCCATTCTCTCACGCAATTCAACAGAGGCTCGAGAGGCGGGGTTTAAGCTTCCTGAATGCTTCATAGTGAAGCTCAGGATTTGGTGAAGCATTGAAAGGAAATTAGCACATGAAAAAACTTTGGAAGAATTTGATAGATGCTTTAGCAGAACACGCCCCTGAAATCCTTGAGACGTTACAACCTGGTGCGACACAAGCGGAAATCAAAGCACTCGAGCAACACTTGGGTGTGACACTGCCAGATGATTATCGAGCATTTCTAGAACTTTGCAATGGTGCAAGTGAAGATGCGGAATATGGTTTTTACGACGGCGAATTGCTTTCAGTCTCGAGCATCAAATTTCAGTGGGGTATCTGGCAAAAACTACTTCAAGACGGTACTTTTGAAGGCACGAAAAGCCGACCAGGCAAAGGCGTTCGTGGCGACTGGTGGAATTCAAAATGGATTCCATTTACGCACGACGGTGGCGGCAATCACTTGTGCTTGGATCTTGATCCTGCGCCTGGTGGTCACGTTGGGCAGGTCATCACCATGTGGCACGACACTCAGGAACGTGAATTGATGTATCCCAGTTTTATGGCATGGCTCGAGCATATTCTGGCAGGACTCGAGTCTGGTGAAATTGTTTTGGATACTGAAGAGTACATGGAATTGATTGATGCGGCTGATTTGGAATGAGTTGTTCGTGTTACTCGAGGTAAAACAACGACAAACAAGGTAGGCTCTGAGTCATGAACGTGATTACCTCTAGACCTTTAACCCTCGAGTTGTACGGTTCGCCTGGAACGCTGCCCGAAGTCGCGGCGGACGCGAGTGCCATCATTACCGCATCTTGGAAACCGCACAAATTTACTGCCGGCGTCGAGGTCGCTCGAGGCTTTGTGCGGGTGCGGAATGCCTCGTGGGAGTTGGCTTGCGAACTTGCGGCGCGTCTGAGTACGGTGCATGATTTGTGCTTGGCGTTTTTGTCGGTAACGGTGAAATCTTGGTCAGATGTGCCACTCGCCCTTGGGAAATTACCGTTCAAGGATTTGCTCGAGCCTGGTTGTACCCTCGAGGTTCGGGCGGAAGCGGCGAATGGCGTGTTACCTCATGCTGGGCGCTTGCAAGAAATTGCCGAGGAATTTTTCAGCGTTCGCGGTTACACGATTTTGCTCGAAGATGAAACTCGAGATACCCAATGTACCCGCATCGAACTCGAGACTGGCGCAGATCGTTTACGGGTTCGGGTGAGTTTGGGGTCTGATGCGTTACACAAACGCGGTTGGCGGGCGTTGACTGGAACTCCTGCCACGTTGCGCGAAGATTTAGCGAGTGCGGTCTTAAAACGCCTTACAGCCTTCGAGCCTCGAGCCTTAGAAGCGACCCAAGTGGTTGTGCCATTTGCGGGCAGTGGAACGTTGGGCGTTGAAGCTTGGCATTCACTGTTTGGTTTGCCGCCCAGCATTTGGAATTCATCTCGAGCAGTGTCTGATTCAGAGCCTCGCTTCGCTCGAGCTTGGAAATACCTGGCACACCCAACCGATGCCGCCCAAAACTGGTGGGAAAAACGTATTAATCGCGCTGCCACCCAAGCCAAACTCCCAGAACTGACTTTCATCGAAAACAACCGCAAGCAATTTCATGAACTCGAGCAAAACCTTGAAAACGTCACCGAAATTCTCGAGAATTTTAGTTTGGTACTTCCCAAAATCTCGGCACTTTTAAAAGATGTTTTTCAAGTCCCAAACACTGAAATTATCAAACCTGGGGCAATCACCCTGTTGCCGCTTCATCCGCCTTATGGTTTGCGGCTTTCTCAAGAAACCGATGTCGAAAAACTGTTCAGCGATTTGGGATTAAAAGTTAGAGAATGGGCATTGGAATCTCAAGAAACTGGCGGCGCGTTGATCGGATTTTGTCTATGTCCATCCGATGTTTTATGGCGCTGTTTTCGCAACGGTTTGGGCGACCTCGAGTTTGATACCAGTCACGTGACCCAAGGCGGTTTAGACGTGCGGGTTTGCAATTTCAGCAGCTTGAAATCCACAGAGTAACTGGCATGGTTTTCTCGAGTGGTATTTTCTTATTTATCTTCCTGCCCGTTTTTCTGGTGTTATATTACCTGATCCCTTTCAAGTTTCGATCATTCTTGATTCTGCTAGGTAGTTACGTGTTTTACGCTTGGTGGCGCGTGGATTTTCTGGTTTTGCTGGCAGCGATTACAGTTGTGGCATATTGGTTCGCGCTTCAAATCGAGAAAGCCCAGGATGCTCGAGTTAAATTCAGGCTTCTGAGTTTTGCGGTGAGTCTAAATTTGTTGGCATTGGCGTATTTTAAGTACGCGAATTTTGGTGTTGCATCGTTTAATTCACTGCTCGAGAAATTCGGTGTTCACGCACTTTCTTGGACTCCAGTCATTTTACCGATTGGCTTGTCGTTCTTTATTTTTCACGCGATTTCATACTTGGTGGACATTTACCGCCACGAGGCTCGTCCGACGCAAAACATTATTGACTTTGCGGCGTTTATCGCCTTGTTCCCGCATTTAATCGCCGGTCCAGTCTTACGCTATCACCTGCTGGCAGAACAATTTCGCGCTCGAGTTCACTCTTGGGATCGTTTCTCAAGGGGTGCGACAAGGTTTATGCTGGGTTTCACCAAAAAAGTGCTGCTGGCAGACACTATTGCCCCACTTGCCGATGCGGTGTTCTTGCTCGAGCACCCGACTTTTTTGGACGCCTGGTTGGGCGCTTTGGCGTACACCATGCAAATTTTCTTTGATTTCTCGGGTTATTCGGACATGGCAATCGGTCTAGCGCTCATGATGGGTTTTGAATTCCCCGAGAACTTCTGGCATCCTTACGCCAGCCGTTCGATCACCGAATTCTGGCGGCGTTGGCACATCAGTCTCTCGAGTTGGTTGCGCGAGTATCTCTATATTCCCTTGGGCGGCAACCGTTACGGCACGGCGCGAACGTATTTCAACTTGACCACCACAATGGTTTTGGGTGGTTTATGGCACGGCGCAAATTGGACGTTTGTGATTTGGGGCGCTTGGCACGGCGGCATTCTGGCACTCGAGCGGGCGCTTAAAGGTCGTCGAGCGCCGCTGAGTTCATGGTTGACCATTCCAGGCACAATGATCTTGGTCGTCATCGGCTGGGTGTTTTTTCGCAGCGAAAACATGATGGCGGCAACTCGAGTTTTAGCGGGCATGATTGGTTTGAACGGTCTTGGTGTTTCCGATTCGCTTTCTTTTCAAATGACGGGACTCGAGATCGTGGCTCTGATTACCGCGCTCATGGCAACTTATGCGGGCGCGTGGTGGGCAAGTCAAAACAATCCTCGAGTCACTTGGGGTTTGTGGTTGATACCGTTGCTGTTTGTCCTCAGTCTCTCGAGGATGTTATCGCAGAGTTTCTCGCCGTTTTTGTACTTTCAATTTTGAGGTTTTTATGATGCAATCTCGGGTTTTTAGTTTCAACGCTTTGGTGCTGCTGGCAACAGTCTTGACTGGTTTGATCTTGACCGTTGCAGGTGGCGGCTGGACGGAAAATCAGACCGATAAAACCGTGCTCAATGGTGCGCGGAGCAAAGCCTTGGAAACCAGTCTCGAGAAAGCCTTCCCACTTCGTCAAGCCGTAATTGATGTTTGGGGTTCGCTCGAGTTTTCAATCTTTGGTAATGGGCGCAAGGGCGTGTTGGTCGGCAGTGATGGTTGGTTTTACTCAAGCGAAGAATTTGAGCGTCCGAAAAATTTTGATTCAGAAATTGTGAATAAACTCGAGTACATTACCCAAGTCAAAGACGCTCTCGAAAATGCGGGCATCAAACTGGCGGTGGTGCTGATTCCAGCCAAAGCTCGAGTGTATCCAGAGCATTTGGGACGCCATGTGCGCCCAAAATATTGGGACGATGTGTACTCAAAATTCCTGGCAGACTTGCAAGCCAAAGGGGTGATTGCCCCAAATGTTTTAAACGCCATGAAAGCTCGAGATTCCATGTTTTTAAAAACCGATACGCACTGGACGCCGCAGGGTGCTCGAGTTGCGGCGCAGGCTGTGGCTGAGTTGGTCAAACCGCTGCTCGAGTTTCAAACGCAAGTCTTTAGCGAAAAACCAGGAAAGCTTGAGAATCATTTTGGTGATCTTCTTAAATTTATTCCGCTTGCCAGTTTTTCGCCAAAACCCACACCAGACAAACTCGAGACGCCGATGGTTGAAGGCACCCAAAGCGCTGGCGCGGGCTTGTTCGGCGATTCCAACATCGAGGTAGCATTGGTTGGCACGAGTTACAGCAAAAACCCCAAATTTAATTTTGATGGCGCGTTAAAACTCGAGTTGCAAACCGATGTGCTCAATCTGGCGCTCGAGGGCAAAGGTCCAATCACACCGATGACGGATTTTTTGAGAGGTACGCCTAAGAATTTAAAATTGGTCGTCTGGGAAATTTCAGAACGGTTCTTGCCCGTGGCGTATCCAGACCAAAAGTGAACGTTCGAGCTACTATTGATTCATGAGCTTCAAAATCGAACCCTACCGTCCAGAATTTTTACCTGATCTTTACCGAATTTGCTTGTTGACGGGTGACAACGGTCACGACGGCACATATTTGTACACCGACCCGAACATGGTCGGAGATTTTTTCGCCGCACCTTACCCAAGCCTCGAGCCTGACCTGACGTTTATGCTGACCGACGAAATGGGCGCTTGCGGTTATGTGCTTGGCACTCGAGATTCCGAAGCGTTTGAAACTTTTATGAACATGGTTTGGCTGCCGCCTTTGCGCTCAAAATACGTGGTGACCCCCTCGAGTTTACCAACTGAAACTTGGTTGCTCGAGCTGATTCAAAAGGGTTATCACCCAGATGAAAACACAGAACTGTACCCCGCGCATTTGCATATTGACTTGCTGCCCCGAGCGCAAGGGCATGGCATGGGGCGCAAAATCATGACTGTCTTCCTCGAGCGATTGCGTGAACTGAGGGTTGAAGGCGTGCATCTTGGCGTGAGCAAAAGAAACCTGAATGCCATCGCTTTTTACGAGCATTTGGGTTTCCAAAAACTAGAGGAACACGTGTTTTCTTTTTTGTACGGAATGAAGCTGAACTAAATTTACTGCTCGAGTTCGGTGCGTGCCCGAGTCCAATCTGAAACTTTGGAAATCTCCGCAAGTTCCTCGCTCCTGAGCACCAAATCTACCGCGCCCATCGAATCCTCGAGTTGTGTGGTGGTGTTCGCGCCGATGATTGGCGCGGTCATGAATGGTTGCGCCATCATCCAAGCGAGGCAAACCTTGGTGGCGGTGCTGTTGTGACGCGCGGCAATCTCGAGCAATTTTTCGACGGTATCCAGGTTTTGGTCGTTCATGCGGCTCGAGCCAATGCCGCTGGCGCGGACGCTGTCGGGCAGGGGTTGACCGCGACGGTACTTGCCCGTAAAAAAGCCTGCGGCAAGTGGGCTGTAAGGAATCACGCCAATGCCGTACTCGAGCGCGACACGAGCCAGTTCACGCTCGAAGTTGGCTCGGACGGGTTGTGCCAGGTTGTACTCGGGTTGGATGCTGACAAATTTTTCAAAACCGTGTTTGTCAGATGCCCAGAGTGCCTGCATCAAACGCCAGGCGCTAAAATTCGAGCAACCGATGTAACGCACGTAACCCTTGCGCACAAGGTCGGTCAGTGCGGACAGGGTTTCTTCAATCGGGGTGCTCGAGTCCACCCAATGCACTTGGTACAGGTCAATATGATCGACTTGCAAGCGTTTTAAACTGTCCTCGCAAGCACGTAAAATCCAGCTTCTCGAGAGTCCTTCGCGTTGATGGATGCTGTCGCGCCCCTGGCTGCCGTTTGCGCCCATCGGACCACGGACTTTGGTGGCGACAATCAATTGATCGCGGTTGTTTCTGGCTCTCATCCAACGCCCGATGATTTCTTCGCTGACGCCACCAGGATTGTTGCTTGCCCAGAACGAGTAAATGTCGGCGGTGTCAATAAAATTACCACCATGTTGTATGTAAGCATCCATGATGGTTTGACTGTTGGCTTCATCGCTCGTCCAACCGAACTGCATTGTGCCAAGCGCGATGGGGGAGACTCTCAAGCCAGAACGTCCAAGGGTACGGTATTGGGTCATGACAAAATTCTACTCCCATGTGTCATCGTAAATTTCGCAAGGCTCGAGTCGCGTTTTGGCAATGCAACGGTTCAATCTCGAGGCATCGTTTGACCTGCAGCTCCAATTTTAAATGGCGTTCGAGGTTTCATGTTGGAGTCTCGAGCGCCCGAGTTTTTGTGATTTTTGGTACGCTTGCCCTAAATGTCATGCAAATTTGCATTGACAAATAATGCAACATCTACTAGCATAATGGCACTCGGGTATGTCCCCAAGACAACTGTGGCAACACGGTTGAATCGCTCGAGTCTCGCCTGAAGCAATTCAGGCTCCGGGCAAGCCGGAATAACCAAGTTGTAGGGTTTGTGGTTTTCAACAAGAAGATGCCCCGCGTAAGTGGGGCATCTTCCATTAGTGCCTCGAGTGTGAAGGTTTGCGCAGTGATTCGCCGTTAGACACCTTGCGTAGAATAGTGCTAAACCGTGCGCGGTTATCATTTCTTGGAAGTGTACCCCCAGTGCTGGATCATACGGGTAAGCGCTCTCGATCACGAGCCGCAAGCCTTTGTCTTTTTGTTTGACCTGAAAGAAAATCAAGTATTGAACCGTCAAACCGCTAGCGTCAACCAGATTCATGAGGTGAAAGTTTTGACCATTCGTAAAATATACCCAACGATCCAGCAAGTCTTCGATGATTGTAGGAAGCTGCCGCGAAAATTCCCAGCGCTTCAAGTTAAACATGCGTTTAAACTTCTTCCCACCATGATTCTCTGTGCAGTAGTACAACGCTTGATCGTGTCCAGCCTTTTCGTCCTCGGTGAAGCAATGGTCGCCGCTGTACTCGAGGAACACCATAAACTGACGGGCGGGTAGATTTTTGTGTGCAGGAACAGCAAAAATTACGGTTTTTGAATCGACATGTGAAAGATCATGGTCAGTGCCGTTGAAATGAAAGGGTTGTCTTGGCATTGATCCGATTCTTGCATTTAAATTGGGTATTGGACAAAGTAGTTAGCCCGAATCCAACTCGAGAAAGCTGGCAGTGCAAAGCACACTGTCACGGATTCTTGCTGGCAAACGCGGGATCAGCAAAACGACAGCAAAAAAGCTGGGTGTTTTTTTTGGAGTCTCGAGCGTGGTGTTTTTGTGATTGGCTCGAGGGTTTGACACTCGATTCAAAAGGCAGTTTTGCATTCCAACATTTGCAAATAATTACATTTTGTAATATATTCTTTGAGTGAATGTTCTCGCCCCACGAACTCTACGTGCTTTCGTGGAACGTTACCCAGAAGCCGAAGAACCCTTGCGAGACTGGTACAACCACCTGCGCCGTATCGAACCACAACACTTCGCAGAACTCAAAACGCATTTCAACAGCGTGGATGCCGCACGAACCAAAGAAGACCTGATCGTGTTCATCTTCGACATCGGTGGTAACAAATACCGCGTGGTTTGTAGCATCAATTTCAACTCGAGCATCGCCTACATCAAACTGATTTTGACGCACGACGAATACACCCAATGGAACAAACAAGGGAGGCTCTTATGACTAACAACCCAGTACATGCAAACCTCGAGCAAGCCCAAAACGCTTGGGTGTCCTTCCAGAATCACGCGCACATCAAACGACCCGAGATTGAGAGTGAATACCTCGAGCTTCACGCCCTGCTCGAAAACCTGACAAACCGTTACGCGATGGACGACCCAACTTTCGAGCCACTCATTGACCTGATCGCCCGTTACATGCTCGAGTGGGAGAACGCGAACGACCCGTGGGCATTAACCCCAAGCACACCACGCGATGCACTCGCCAGTTTGATGCGTGATCGTGGCACAACCCAAGTCCAACTCGAGAAAGCTGGTGTGGTCGCGCAAAGCACACTGTCACAAATTCTTGCTGGTAAGCGAGGGATTAGCAAAGCAACAGCGAAAAAGTTGAGTGTTTTTTTTGGAGTCTCGAGCGTTGTGTTTTTGTGATGGCTCGAGACTTTGGAATGCTTGAAACTCAGCAAATTCAGTATCAAAATAATTTATTAACGATGCCACGGTCTTGGTAATATCAGCTTTTCAATCAATCCTTCAAGTATGTTTTCGTCTGGAAGTTCTTTCCAACCAGAGGCAGACAATTCTGAACCAGAGCGATCTTCTTCTGATATCCCAGGAAATTTGAACCAATAGTATTCAAATCCTTTACCTTTATAAAATTTGTTCGCCTTTTTTAGCTCGGTCTTTTCAGTTTCTGATATATTAATTCCATACTGTTCAAGAATTTCTGCGTTGCAGGCTTTTTCCAAATCATGACCTATTTTTCGTAAGTCATCAGAGGTCAACCACCGCATTTGCCAATTGGAAGGATCGTTAGCTGAAAGTGGTTTCTTTTTAGGGTCAGGAAGTGGATAAATGTCTGGATCAGACTTTGAACGCCGCACTGTCTTCCCTAAATGTAAAGCTTTTGCCGCTAATTCGATACTTCTAGACAGTAGAAATAGCCTTGCTGGTGAAAATCTCGAGCCTCCCTTATGTTTCTTGTACGCTTCATAAAAGTCTTTAGCGTACCACTGAAAGGCAAACGGATCATTGTTTCCATTCCCAGCTACTACGCCAATAACTGTATTTGTAGAGACTGTAGACATTGTTTCCTCCCAATTCAATACGAAATTAGAACATTGGAACAGAACATTAATTTTATCTAGAGTTCGCAAAGCAAAATCTAACGTTTTATTTATGTTTAAAACAAATTTTATTATATTTTCATGGATTCATCTTCAATCTGCCGCGAGTTTCTCGAGCTTTCCTTTTGTCTTAATAATTTTCTGACTTGGCGTATTCTCGAGCGCGTGTTTGAGGTATCTCGAGGTATGACTGGTTTTGTGCTTGGCAACCTCTTCGGGTGTCCCTTCGGTCACGATCTCGCCGCCCCTGTCGCCACCTTCGGGTCCCAAATCCACAATCCAATCGGCGGTTTTGATCACCTCGAGGTTATGCTCGATCACGACCAGGGTGTTGCCCGCCTCGACCAGACGTTGCAGCACCTCGAGTAACTTTCGCACGTCTTCAAAATGCAAGCCTGTGGTGGGTTCGTCGAGAATATAAATGGTTTTGCCCGTGGCACGTTTGGAAAGTTCCGATGCCAGTTTGATGCGTTGCGCCTCGCCGCCGGACAGGGTGGGGCTGGACTGCCCGAGTTTGATGTAATCCAAGCCCACGTCCTGCATCAGTTGGAGTTTGCGTTGCACGCTTGGGATGTTGGCAAAATACTCGAGTCCTTCGGCAACGGTCATGTCGAGCACTTCGGCGATGGATTTGCCTTTGACTTTGACCTCGAGCGTTTCTTTGTTGTACCGCGCTCCCTTGCAGACCTCGCAGGAGACGTAAATGTCGGGCAGGAAGTTCATCTCAATTTTGACCGTGCCGTCACCGCTGCACGCTTCGCAACGTCCACCTTTGACGTTGAAACTGAAGCGTCCGGGTCCGTAACCGCGTTTTCTGGCTTCGGGCGCTCGAGTGAACAGGTCGCGGATGTCGGTGAACGCGCCCGTGTAGGTGGCTGGGTTGCTGCGTGGCGTGCGTCCAATGGGCGACTGGTCAATCTGGATAACCTTATCTAAATTCTCGAGTCCGACCAAGCTTTCAAAGCGTCCTGGCGTGGTTTTGGCGCGGTTGAGTTCTTTGGCGAGGACGGCGTGCAGAATGTCGTGAACCAGGGTACTTTTGCCCGAACCGCTTGGACCTGTAATTACGGTCATTGTGCCGAGCGGAATGGCGACGCTGACATTCTTGAGGTTGTGCTCTTTCGCACCCTTCACGCGCAAGAATTTGCCGTTTCCTTTGCGGCGCTTCTCGGGAATCGGCACAAATTTCTCGAGCCGCAAGTACGCGCCCGTCAACGATTTTGGGTCGTTGGCAACATGGGTTGGTGTGCCTTCGGAGACGATATGCCCACCGTGAATGCCCGCGCCAGGTCCCAAATCCACCACCCAGTCTGCATGGCGGATGGTGTCCTCGTCGTGTTCGACCACGATCAGGGTGTTGCCAAGGTCGCGCAAATTCTTCAAAGTGACCAGCAGGCGTTCATTGTCCTTCGGGTGCAATCCAATGCTCGGTTCATCAAGCACGTACAACACGCCCGTCAAACCCGAACCGACTTGGGTGGCAAGTCGAATGCGCTGTGCCTCACCGCCAGACAGCGAGTTTGCGCTGCGGTCAAGCGACAGGTATTCCAGCCCGACATTCTCGAGAAAGCTGAGTCTCGAGAGCACCTCTCGGATGATCGGCGCGGCAATTTGTGAGCCAAAACCGTTGAGTTCATTGATTTCTTTGGGTTCGGCTACCGTCTCGAGTTTGATCTTGTGCCGTTTTAAGAGTTCTGCGCCGACTGGTACGGCGTTGCTTTCACTCATCGCAATGAAAAAGCGTTTCGCCTCGAGCACGCTGAAGCGTCCGACCTCGGCAACGTTTAAACCTGCCACGCGCACCGCCAGGACTTCGGGTTTGTAACGGCTGCCGGCGCAACTTGGGCAGGGTTTCTCGAGCATCAATTCGCCCAGTTTTTCGCGGATGTATTCGCTTTCGGTGTCTTTGAAACGCCGGTCGAGGTTTGGGATTACGCCCTCGTACTCGCCTTTAAACCTAAAGGTTTCTTTGCCGTTGCGTTTGTACACAATTTCAAATGGCTCATTCAAGCCGTGCATGATGGTGTGTTGGATATTCGCGGGCAAATCTTTCCAGGGTAATTTCAGGTCAAAACCCAAATGTTCGGACAAGGCACGCAGTCTGTCCCAGTAGTAAATTGTTTCGCCGTCGCGTCCCTTCCAGGGGGTGATCGCACCCTCAGCAATGCTCAACCGATCATCGCCAACAATCCGTTCGGCGTCGAATTCAAACTTTGTTCCCAAACCCGTGCAGGTCGGACACGCGCCATAAGGGTTGTTGAACGAAAAATACCGTGGCTCGAGTTCTTCAAGCACCGCGCCACCTTCGGGACAGGCGAATTTTTCGCTGTACAACTCTTCAAGCTCTAAATCGGGAAACAAAACCCGTGCCAATCCCTCACCTTTACGCAGAGCTAGCTCGAGTGATTCTGAAATGCGGGAGCGGTCTGATTCTTTAATGATCAGGCGGTCTATCACTAGGTCAATGTCGTGCTTTTCGTACTTCTCGAGCTTTAATTTTGCTGCTTCGTCGAGTTCGTAAATCGTGCCGTCCACCCTGGCGCGGGCGTAACCGTCTTTTTTCAGGTCGGCAAAAATCTTGCGGTATTCGCCTTTGCGTCCACGCACAATCGGCGCGAGGATCATGGCTTTTGTGCCCTCCTCGCGGCGCATCAGGCGTTCGGTGATCTCTGAGGGCGACTGCTTTTCGACTTTTCGCCCCGTCAGGGTACTGTACGGCGTTCCCGCTCGAGCGTAGAGCAAACGCAGGTAATCATGAATTTCGGTGACCGTGCCAACCGTGCTGCGAGGGTTGTGGCTGGTGGTTTTCTGGTCAATGCTGATCGCTGGCGAAAGTCCTTCAATGGCGTCCACGTCGGGTTTTTCCATCAAACCCAAAAATTGCCGCGCATAAGCCGACAAACTCTCGACGTAACGACGCTGACCTTCGGCGTAAATCGTGTCAAACGCCAGCGTGCTTTTGCCCGAACCCGAAACGCCTGTCATGACAATAAATTTATCTCTGGGAAGCTCGAGGGTAATGTCTTTCAGGTTGTGCTCTCGAGCGCCACGCACCACGATCTTATCCATGTTGACCCCTCTTGTATTGCGTCACAGACGATTGAAGTTTTAAATTAAAGAATGACAAACTGAAGACGTCGCACGATATCACCCGAGGATGCCGTATGTATAGAGCCAAATGCGGTATTGATAACAGGCTGAAAACGTAACGTGTTTTGCAGTATTCAGGTATTCAAATGTGGTAAAGGCGCATTGCTTACCAGGTACTCCGCTTTCATTTAAAACCTCGAGCCACACGTGTAATAAGCCTAAACTCCCTTCTCCCGCTTGCGGGAGAAGGGTCGGGGATGAGGGTGGAGCAATGGCTCATTTTCGTGTCGGACAAGTAAAAAATCAATGAACACCCCTACCCACGATATTCCAAATCTCGAGCCTCAGCCGCCGTTTCTCGAGTTGGAATTTGCGAGAGGATCATGGCAAGCAAGACCAGTCCTGCGCCAATCCAACCGTTCAGGTTTAAAACCTCATTCAACCACCAGTACGAAAAAACTGCTGCAAACACTGGCTCGAGCGAGTACAGCACGGCGGCTTGAAAGACAGGCACGGCTTTTTGGGCGGTTGTTTGCAGCAAGGTCGTCAAACCTGCGGCAATCAAACCAAGGTAAAGCACGGGCAGCAAACTCGAGCCGTACAAGGCTTTGGGGATTCCATGCTCGAGTAAGCTTGGTAACGCCCACAAGCCTCCTAGAATGCCAACCACCAGCACTTGAGCCGCAGATAACTGCAAACTCGAGTGACGGTTTGAAACGCGGTCTAAGAGCAGTACATAACCAGCGTAACTGATGGCGCAACCCAGCGTCCAAAGATCGCCGAGCGAAAACTTGAGGGTTTGCGCGTCAAAGCTCATCACACCAATTCCAGCCAGTGCTAAAAAAGCTGCTAGAAACGCAATCTTCGGCACAGATTTTCCCAAGAATGGAAGCGCGAGCGGTACAAAAATTACGTTTAAACCTGTGATGAACGCCGCCCTGCCACTCGAGATGCTTTGAATTCCAACGGCTTGGGTTAAAAAAGATGCAAATAACAATACGCCCAAAGGCAGGGCATCGCGCCACAATGCCAAGCTCGAGCCTTTTAAAAAAGGTAAGAATAAAATTGCTGACAGTAAAAAACGTGCCGCCACCAATTCGGCGGGTGTCAATGATTGAGTCACGATTTTGACGCCAGGAAAAGTCGTTCCCCAGATCAAGGTCACAACGATCAACATCAGCACACCAACTGTTTGGCTTGGGGTTTTGAGAAAGAACTTCATGGCTCGAGCAGCCTAACAAAAAAAGCCCCCAACATTGGGGGCTTTTGCTTTAAATTTTGTTTAACGGCTGCCAGCGGTGGTTGGGCACTTCAACTTGACGGCTGCTTCCTGGGCGTCTTTGTAATCGCTTTTGATTTTCAAGGCTTTGGCGTAATTGTTGCAGGCATCGTCTTTCTTGCCCAGGCTTTCGTTGGCTTGACCCAACCAGAACCAGTACACGAACTCGTCGGGAGCCATCAAAACCGATTTGGTGAATTGCGCACTGGCATCTTTGGCTTGCCCCAACTCGAGGTATAAACGCCCAAGGTAGTAATAATTTTCGTGGTAGGTCAACGGGTCGAGCTTGACAGCCAACTCGAGCATCTGACGGGCTTGGTTTTTGTCTTTGGTGATGTAAAGAACAATGCCGTACTGTCCGACCACGAAGGCGTCTTTGCGGGCGCTGGCGGAACGGTTGAAGGCTTGTTTGCATTGCGAGAGCGCATCATTGGTTTTGCCATTTAAACGCAGCGCCTTGCAGTAAAAAGCTTGGGTGATGTAGTCGCTCGGTTTGGCATCCAGCGCTTGACGCAAAGCGTCGGTGGCTTCGTCGTACTTGCTCATCTGAAGGTACAAAGCCCCCAGGTTAAAGAGCACGATTGGGTCTTCGGGCGCAAATTGCAAGGCTTGTTTAAAGAATTTGATAGCGTTGTCGGGTTCTTTTTTGTACTTGTAAATCGTGCCACGCAAATTGTTGACAGCCGCTTTGGCTTCGTTGTTGGTTACAATACGTTCGGCATCGTCAAGCACCCGCAATGCCTCGTCGAGTTGACCCTTTTGAAGTGCGCGGTCACTCGAGTCGGTGTACTGACTGACGTAACTTTGAGCCAAAACCAGGTAGCAGCGCCAGTATTGACCATCGATCTCGATGCAGTTTTTCATGTGGGTGATGGCATTTTGATACAGTCGCAGGTGCAGTTCAACCCGTGCCAGATTGTACAGGGCATCTGTGTTCTTAGGCTCGAGTACCAAGCAATTTCTAAAAACCACGTAGGCGGCTTGATAATCGGCTTTGGAGTAGTAAAGCTTACCGAGTGCGGTGTATTCCTTGCAAGTTGCGGCAGGCTGAGTTGGTGTGCTGTTTTGCGCAAATGCAGGCACGGACAACATCAGAAACGCAAGCAGGGTTAGGACGAAAGTCAGAGGGTTTTTTAGTTGCACACAATCTCCTTCATGAAAAACCCTCACGGGTGCTTCTTTTTTTAATTCTTAAGCTTACAGATGAATGTGCTACGGTTTTTGATTAAGCACAAATTTAACTTATCGTTCTAATGAATCGTACTGAGTGCATCCTGGCGCTCGAGTGCATCGTGTGCCCGTTGACTCGAGAGACGATCACCAGTTTCGGAGAGGAACAACGGACCACGCGAGCGTCCCGACAGGTACGAACGCAACACGCGGCTTGCCTCGCCCAATTTGACCCGCACACCAGAAAGCAGTGTCAGGGCGTTGTCGCGCCAACTGACATCCTCGGCGTTGAGCATCACAATTTCGGTGACACGCAACTGTGTGGTCTGGACGACCTCACCGAGCGCCTGATTGCGGTTGCGCACATAAGATTCTTGCGCCACGCGCGGCGAACGGTGAGGAATGCTGACCCGTAACGCCGGGTTTCGCTCGAGTTGTCCTGAATGCTCTAGGAAATCACCATATGCCCGCAACGCCGCCAATTTTCTTGACACCGTTGCCCTGGCTGTACCACGACCTGCCAGCACGGACAAGTAATTCTCGAGGTCGGGCGCGTCAAAAACCCGCACGGACTCGAGTGCCATTGTCACATCGGCAATGTAGGCACGGATGGTTCTTTCGCTCGAGCCTCTGGCTTCGAGATATGTTTGAAAATCTTTAGTTGCTTCCATCGCGCTTGAAGTTTACGAACCCCTAACGGTGAAGAGGTGAATGTGATGTGAGAAGCGTGGGGGAGGGAGCTTCTTTGGGATTGAGGGCTTCACAGGTTCTCGAGCTTGAAAACACAGAAAACCTCACGAGCCTGAAACATCGGTGCTTCACGAGCCTGTTAAACTCGAGCCTGTGAAACCTGTTGCCACATACCTTTCGCTCGGAGTGCTGGGGGTCTTTGCCCTGACCTTGATTTACCAAGTGCTGGTCGGAAAAGTGCCTCGAGAAATATTTGCGGGTTTGATTGTTGCCCAAGCCCTGATCCGAATCTGGGGAAACCGCAACGGTGGCAGGAATGGTTGGTTCGGCGTGGGGTTATCGCTGCTGCTTGCGGCTGCGATTTTGTTTGCAAAATAATCTCAAAATTTAGCGTCTTCGGGTTGCGGTAAACCCAGCCCCTCGAGTTGCCCCAAAATCAGGTTTTTATCGCCCACCAAAACCAACAGGCTTTTCTCGAGCGCCAACATGCTGGGTGCGAGCGTGTTGAGGCTGGCGGCGTCAAAACCATTGAGTTCGTCGAGGGTTGTACCTAAGCTCGAGAAGGGTTTGCCTTGAACGAATAAATCTTGGGCAGTGCCAACCAGACCCTCGAGCGTCCCAAGGTTCGAGATGGTATTAAAACGTCGTACCGCAGCCGTTTTGCTGGCTTCTTCGGGGGTGATGTCGCCTGGGGTGAGGCGTTTAAATTCGGTCAAAAATTCGCGCAGGCTTGCCCCAGTGACGCTGGCTTCGACATCGGTTGCCACGCGTAGATAAGCACTTTTTTGGTTTTGCCGCAAGCCCGAGTACACGCCGTAGGTATAACCCTTGTCTTCGCGCAAGTTTTGCATTAGACGGCTGGTGAATGTGTCGCCCAAGAGCACGTTCAGGCTTGCCAGTTGGTTGCTGCTTGGGTCGCCAGCCAGTGGTGCTGGAAAGATAAAACGAATCGCGGTTTGGCTCGAGCCTGGGCGATCCACGATCACCACGCGCTGGGTTTGATTGGCAGGTTGTGGATAGTTGATTGTCTCGAGCGGTTTGCCCGTGTTTTTCCAGCCTTTCAGTGCAGCCTCGAGTGCGGTTTTGAAATCGCTGGCTTTGAGGCTGCCCGCCGCGAACACAAGCGCATTTTGGGGTTGTACCACCGTTTTGTATTCGGCAAGCACATCGCCGAGCTGCATTCTGGAAACGCTCGAGATGTTGCCATTCAGCGAATTGGCGGCTGGGTGATCGCGTCCAAAATACTCGCGCAGGGCAACTTTGCGTGCGATGGTGTCAATGTCGTCCTTTTCGGCTGCCAGTTCACTGAGTTTGGAACGTTGGGTTTCCTTAAAATTGGAAACTTTTAAACTTGGACGCAGCAACGCATCGCTGTACAACTCGAGTGCCGCTTTCAAGTTGGCGCTGGCAACGCTGAGATTCACCGTCGAAAATTGCAAATCGCTGCTGGCATTAAAACTCGCACCAATGCTTCCAAGGGCTTGCTCGAAGGCTTGCGCATCGCGTTTTGCAGCCCCCAAACCGAGCAATTCGGTCATGACACTCGAGCGCCCTGCGTTAAACTGGTTTTCGCGGTCTGTACCGCCACGAAACAGCGTGGAGATATAGATCAGAGGCAAGTTGGCACGTTGCCAGTAATTGACCTTCACGCCGCTCGAGAGGCTGAATTCGGTCATGTTTGGGGTTTTAAAGGCGGCAATGGCAGTGTCTTGCGGACGAGGGACATTCACCTCCTCTCTACTGCGGCTTGGCGCGGGCAGCACGTTCAAAACCACCCTGGCATTAAAATTAAAAACAAGTTTGGCTCGAGCAAGCAAACTTTTTGGTGTGACCTTCCGATACCGTTCAAGGTCAAAGGCAAAGCTATTGGGATTAGCCAGGTAAAACTGGTAATTGTTCAGCGCATCGGCTTTGGCAGCTAAGTCCTGCAAACCCTCGAGCTTCGCAGTCTCGAGTGCCCGCACATAAGGCGTTAACGTTGCGGCGGTCAGACCTTTTTTCAAGAATTCTTTTAAATTCTTATCAATCGCCGCCTCGAGTTTGCCTGGCGTAATGCCGCTGGCGGGAATTGCTTCAATGGTAAAAACACCACCCAGCGCTTGTGAAATATTGGAAACGCTGACATCATCCGCCAGACCGCTGACCACAAGACTTTGATACAAACGACTCGAGTAACCCGTCCCCAGCACTTGCGCCAGCAAATCGACCTCGGCATCGTTGTAACCGTAAAGGCGCGGACTGTGCCACGCCATAATCACTTTTGGCGCAGAGACATTATCGGCAAGGGTTACCCGTTTAACAAAAGTTAGTTTTGCATCGGGCACGGGTTTGCGTAAAATATCGGACGCCCTGGGAATGCTTTTAAATAAACTCGAGATCAGGGGTTTGATTTTCTTCGGGTCAAAATCGCCCGCCACCACCATTGACGCGTTATTTGGCACGTAATAGGTATTAAAAAACCGTTTGACGTCGCTGACTGTTGCCGCGTTCAAATCCTCTTCAGTGCCAATCACAGGATTGAAATACGGATGGTTGCTCGGGTATAAGTATTTGCTTAAGGCATCCTCAGCTTGGGCATACGGCGTCTCGATCACGTTCTGGCGCATTTCGTTTAAGACCACATTGCGTTGCAAATCGAGTTTCTTCTGGTCAATGTTCTTGCCCAAATTTACCATTCGGTCTGCCTCGAGCCACAACAACGTCGGAAGCTGCGAACTTGGACCGCTAGCGTAATAATTGGTGAAATCGGCGTTGGTGCTGGCATTGTTGCTGCCACCGCCCGCCTCCATGATCTTGTCAAAATTGGGTGCGGCTTTGGTTCCCATAAACATCAGGTGTTCAAACAAATGCGCAAAACCCGAACGCATGGCGGGTTCGTCCTTAGAACCCACCCGAAACCAAAGGTTGACCGCAGCCGTTGGCAGGCTGCGGTCAACATGTAAAATGACGGTCAAACCGTTTTGCAAAACGTATTTTTCAGTCACCACATTTAACTTCTGGGCAAACGCCCCAGGCAGCAAACTCGAGATGGCGAAAGCACTCAAGATCAAGGTTTTTTTGAATCTGTTCATCTTAAACCCAGGGTATCACCTGAACCAATAGCTGTGTTGAAATCGTAAATCGTGCTCAAAACAGGTAGACTTCAACCGTGAAAATTGGTTTACCAGATACTTTAAGATACCAACGTTACGGCGCATGGTGGGAAGCATTTCTAACAAATCTTGGCTTGGAAGTTGTTAAACCAAGCCTGCCACTCGAGGATTCACTGAGCGAGGGGGCGCGGTTGATGCCGAGCGAACCCGTCACCGTGCAATTGTTCGTCGGGCGGGTGCTCGAGCTTGCGCCACTGGTGGATGCGTTGATAGTACCCGACTTAAACCCTGGCGCTGAACCAGGCATGGGACAAGCTGTAGACCCCTGGATGGTCGATCTCTCGAGTATGCTGTCACGGCGTTTTTCCCTGCCAGCACTGCACAGCATTCCAACCCGTCTCGACCCAATCGAAACCTCGGGTTTTGCCGTGCGCTTGGGTGTCGCCATGATGCAAAACACCACACTGGTTAGACGGTCAATGGACCGAATGCAAACGGGTTTAAAACCCGCCAAACCCAGCGAACCAACTTGGTCAAAAGCGGGTTTCTCGAGCATCGGTTTGGTGGGCGACCCCAGCTTGCTCGAGACGGATTTTTTGCTGAAAGATTTTATTGTGCTCCTCGAGCAACACGGGCTTCATGCCGTCAACGCAAGCGACATGCCCCGCGAAAAAGTGCTCGAGTTTGGACGGAAGAAACTGCCCGATGCGCTCGAGACTGACATTGAAACCGTGGGCGGCGCGGCGTTTTTGGAAGGCAAAGCTCAAATTTTAGGTTTGATTGCGCTTGCGCCAGCCAATGCGCCTCTGCAAACTAAACTTAGCAAAGACATCGTTAAACGCGCCCGAAAACCGAGCATCCAACTCGAGCTTGGGGCTGCTGATTTTGAGACGAAAGTGGCGGCGTTTGCGGCTTTACTGCAAAAGTAAATTATTTTGTTGACAGTGGCTTGATGATCGGTTTTTTGACTTTCATCTCGTCGTTGTACGCAATCTTGGTGTGATCCCCCTCGAGCGTCGCCCTAAAACTGGTTTTGTCGGCTCTGGCGAATCGTTCGGTGTACTCGAAGACCTGATTTTTTTCGTTGCTGATAATGCGTTGCGTGTACAAAATCGGTGCTCCGCTTTTGATGCCCAAAAGCCGTGCCAGCCAAGGTTCGGCTTTGATGGCTTCAATGATTTCTTCGCCGTGAACAAACTTTAAACCGTATTTGACTTTCAAAATCTCGTACAACGATCCTGTCAAATCCTGCTCGAGAATGCCTGGTGTTAGGGCGTAATTCAGGTGCGTGCGCTCGAGCATCAGGGGTTGGTGTCCAACAAAACGCAAGCGCAAAGTGACTGCCATGATGTTGTTCTTGGTCATTTTTAAAACTCGAGCGCCGCGTCCAAGGGCTGGCTCGAGCGCACCAGAAATCAATTTGGTGGTCGTTTCAAACCCTGCCTGGCGCATGTCTTCGGTGAAACCTTTGACCATGCTGAGCGGTTGTTCGACTTTGGCTGGCGCTGGGAACGTGCCGCGTCCCTGCTGACGCACCAACCAACCGTCTGCCTCCAAAGCTTGCAGCGCTTGGCGTACCGTGGCTCGAGAGAGTTGTAGGCTATCGCTAAGGTCACGCTCGCTGGGCAGTGGTGTTTCAGCATCCCACTCGCCCTGTTCTAAGGTCTTGCCAATGGCTTCCCGCAGTTGCTTGTAAAGCGGGATTAATGAATTTTTGTCCAATTGATACAGTGCGGCAGGAAGTTTCATCAAAGCCTCTCGAGAAATATTAATGGTACGAACCATTATGCTCGAGAGAAGCCGCAAAACACAAATTCGCTCGCAAGTTTTAACCTAACATAGTCCAGCGATCATGCCGTCTGGTAATCTCGAGTATGGCGAAACTGCTGTGAACCCTTCAAATCTCGAACTGAATCCCAGCGCTCGAGCAGGTGCGTTGTACGTGCTGCTGGCAGGAACATTTTTGATGTGGGGCGGCTTTTTCATGGTCATCCCAATCATTGGGTTGCACTTCATTAATGACCTGGGTTGGGCTGCCTCGAGCATTGGTTTAATTCTGGCGGTGCGGCAATTTACGCAACAAGGTTTGACCGTATTCGGTGGTGCGCTGGCAGACCGCTTCGGCGTTCGAGGCTTGATTCTGGCAGGCTTGCTGGTACGCAGTTTGGGTTTTGCTTTGATGGGTTTTGCCACCGATTTTGGCACGTTGATGCTTGCCAGCGTTTTGGCTGCCCTTGGTGGTGCATTATTTGAAGCCCCGCGCAATGCTGCGATTGCGGCACTGACCCAAGAGCACAACCGCGCCAGGTTTTACGCTCTGGGTGGGGTGGTTGGTAATTTAGGCATGACGATTGGTCCACTGATCGGCACATTGCTATTCAAAACCAGCTTTACCACTGTGGCATTGACCAGCGCGGTTTGTTATGGCTTCACCTTGTTGCTGACCAGCATCTTTTTGCCCAATGTCCGTACCTCGAGCGCTCAAGATTCGAGTAATCCATTTCAAGGACTTGGTATCGTCTTCAAAGACTCGAGATTTGTGCAATTCACGGTGTTTTTGATGGGCTACTGGTTGATCTGGTCGCAATTTAGCATTGCCATTTCCTTGGCAGCCGTGGCTGTGGCACACACCAAAGATGCCATCAGTTGGGTCTACACCCTGAACGCCGGGATGAGCGTGGTTTTACAATATCCAGTCTCGAGATTTCTGGCAGATAAACTCAAACCCATGCAGGCGGTGGTGATTGGTGTTGGTTTGATGGCGCTAGGAATTGGTAGTTTGATGTTTGCCAGTAACATTGTGTTGTTCCTCTCGAGCGTTGTTGTATTAAGTTTAGGTGGTGTGATCGCAACGCCTAATGTGCAAACGACCACCGCAGAACTTGCGAATCCTAAGTTGCTCGGCAGTTACTTTGGTGTGAATGCCCTGTCACTGGCGATTGGTGGAGGGCTTGGCAACCTGATCGGCGGCACGTTGTATCAAACCAGTTTGCAATTACAAATACCCTGGTTGCCCTGGATGGTCTTCTCGAGCATTGGATTGTTGAGCGCACTTGGTTTAGCTTGGTTGAACACCCAATTAACGCAACAACAACGCACCCACCAAACCCGTCAGTAAAATCACCAGCATCGTGCTCGAGCGTTTGGTATAGATCAAAAAAGTTGCCAGCACCGTCAAGATTCCTGCAATCACAGCCGTTTGTAGGTTAAGGCTCGAGAATGCCGCCCTTGCCAAACTGAGTACACCGCCAGCCGAAAGTCCTAAGCCAACTGGCAACAACGCGGCACGAATCGCCCAAGACCACCTGGAAAGCTTGATGCGTTCCCAAACTCGAGCCAAGACACTTGAAGCGAGCGCCCCTGGTAGAAACATGCCAAAAAAACCTGCGAACGCACCAGCCAAACCTCCTACTCTAAAACCGTAAAACATCATGGCCAGCATGTTTGGTCCTGGTACAAATTGCCCAAGCGCAAAACCATCCGTGAATTCCCTGGTGCTCAGCCATTGGCGCTCCGTCACCAAAGACCGTGACATTTCTGAAAGCATGGCAACACCGCCACCAAAACTTAAAGCGCCGTACCGCAAAAACTCGAGAAATACCGTTAAGAAATCAGGCATCAGGTAACACGTTCCAGTTTAAGGCAATGCCAATTGGCAGCAAGACCAACAAGACCCACAAGATTGGCAAGTGCAGTACACCATTCGCCACAAATGCTGCCAGGGAAATCAACAGCGCTCCTCGAGATTTCAAACCCGCAGGTGCGACCCTTGCCAAAGTTGCGAGTGAAATTCCAACCGCGCCAGCCGCCACACCAGTCAACGCCCCAATCACCACAGGACTCGAGAAATCACGAACTGAAAAATACGCGAAACTCAAACCCAGAATTGCCAGCATTCCAGGCAAGCACACGCCAACAAATGCCAGCACTGCCCCTCGAGTGCCGTGAAGTTTCATACCGATGTGCGCGGCGAAATTTGCAAAAATTGGACCAGGCAACAACTGGCTTAAACTTAAACCCTCAAGAAATTCCTCTTCGGACAACCACGCACGACGCTCGACAATGTGGTTGTGAATATGGGCGCTACCACCGCCACCAAAAGCACTCGCACCAACAATCATGAAGGCTTTGAAAATCTCGAGCAATGAGGGTGAAGTCATGCTTAGATCATACGAAAATCAAACTCGAGAAAATCGTACTGTTTGGGTGACGGGCGTTCAATGGTTCAATCATGTCAAACTGCGGAACGTGCGCCTGATCACCCTCAGTAACATCAACCTTTCTTTAAACGCCAAACCCGTCTTGCACAACATCAATTTCACACTGCTCGAGCATCAGTGTTGGGCGATTTTAGGTGCGAATGGCGCGGGTAAAAGTTCGTTCTTAAAACTTGTACGCGGCGATTTGTGGCACAACCCGAACGAAGGAACACGGACGTATTTTTTTACCGACCCGCCGCGAACCAGCCCGATTGGTGCGAAAGAGCAGATTGCGTTCGTCAGTCCAGAATTACAAGACCGTTACAGCAAACTCGAGTTGTGGGTGACGGGCGTGGATGTGGTGCGTTCGGGGTTTGAGCAAACCGATTTTGTTCACACTCAACTTTCATCAGATCAGGAAGCTCGAGTCACAGAACTCTTGCAAGAGTTTCAACTCGAGCATCTACGCGATAAACCCGTAACTGAAATGAGCAAAGGACAATTGCGCCGTATCCTTTTAGCTCGAGCGCTGGTCAGTAATCCAAGGGTTTTAATGCTTGACGAATGCTTTTCGGGTGTTGATCCAGAATCGAAAAGATACTTGATGCAAGTCGTCAACGATGCCGCCAAAGCGGGCTTGACCGTGCTTTACACCACCCACCGCGAAGAGGAGAGGCTCGAGTTCACCACCCATGAATTGAGGCTCGAGAAGGGTGAAATTGTTGAAGGGTTTTCTGAACAGATTTTCAAACCTCAGAAATCAAAAGCTCGAGTTCCTCAAAAATCTGTGCCGCTTATTGAAGTGCAAAACGCGAATGTTTACTTGGGAAATCCTGTCGGCAGCGAAACCGCGCCCGATGGTTCGGGTGATCCCACCAAAAAACTGGTGCTCGAGAACATCAAACTAACAATCTCGAGCGGTGAACACTGGGCGATAGTCGGGCATAACGGCGCGGGAAAAAGTACGCTCTCCAAACTGCTTCTGGGCGAACTCGAGCCTGCACTGGGCGGTATGGTCAAACGTTTTGGAAAAGACCGAATGCCAATCTGGGATCGTCTCGCCCGAATCGGTTTAATCTCGAGCGACACCCAAATCCGGCATCGTGTGAATGCAAACGGCGAAACGATTGTTGCCAGCGGTTTTTTTGGCAGTGTCGGCTGGACGTACCCGCTCGAGAAAGCTCAAAAAACCAGGGTTGCCGAATTGCTCGAAAAACTCGAGATTGCGCACCTGGCACAAAAATCTGCGCTCGAGACTTCGCACGGCGAACTAAAAAAAATTTTGATCGCCAGAAGTTTGGTGACAAATCCCGACATTGTGATTCTGGATGAAGCCTTCGATTACCTCGACGCGCACGCCAGAAACCTGCTGTTTGAATTGATTGAGTCTGAATCAGACCGCACGCAATTTATCACGGTTGCACACCGATCCGAGGACATCCCAAAGCTCACGACACACGCCTTAAAACTCAAAGCTGGACGAATTGTGTTTGCTGGGGAAATAAAAAATCTCAAGTGGTACACACTCATGACCAACTGAAAGTCAAAACATTTAAACTCGAGAAGCTGGCATTGCGACTGGTCTTGAGCGCAGATTTTTGTGCGGTTTCGCCATATTGAATGAAAAGCAATGATTACTATATTTAAGAAGTTACTTTAGGTATTTTTATGTTAGTCTTAAAAGAATTAATCCGTATTGAAACTGTTGAAAAACAGATGAAAAAGGATTTTAGCCACGTAACCAACTGGTTTCGTGATGCTCGATGGGAAAGTTATACATTAGCTGAGGTTTACTCAGTTGATGGACTATACTGGGTAGGAGAAATATGGCTTACCCGAGAGGAAGCTTTGGACTGCGTTTGCTATGGTACAACCCATAGAGAATCGCGGGATATAGCGGACTATGTTCCAGAGGAATTTGAGGAGATTTAATCCCCTCAAAACCCTCGTTAAGCGGAAACAAATGCCTTGCATTTATTTCCGCTTTTTTTGCTTCCCACGCCAACCTTAAGCGCATCCCAAAGCCAACCGTACACCCTCAAATTCTTGATTTTTCAGTTAAACAAATGGTGTTCTGAAAAACTTGAGCTTCTCGAGTTCTGAACGAAATTTGCGCTTTTCCTCACCGTAACTTGACGCATCCGAAGTAGAATTCTGGTCATTCCCGCCCAAGGAGGGCAAATTGTGACTCGAGTTTTTAGATTGATCTTGATATTGGTGTTTTTGGGTTCGGCAGCCTATGCCATGCGAGGCTTGTTTATTGCGGGCGAAACCCGTTCATTGCACGGGCATAACTCGAGCACGTTGCTGGCAGCCTCCAACATTCCACCACTCTTGGATTACATCCCCAATTACTACCAGCATGTCAAACCAATTCTCGAGGCAAACTGCGTGACCTGCCACCTCGAGAACGGCATTGCGCCCTTCAAACTGACCGATGCCGCCAGCGCCGTGGAATTCTCGCGCAGCATCTACATTGCCAGCCGCGACAAACGAATGCCACCGTGGATGCCAGGCGGCGAAAGTCCAGCCTTTCACAACGCCCGAGGACTTTCGAGCGCCGAAATTGCGATTCTGGCAAACTGGTCTTGGTCTGGCGCTCCGCTCGGAAAACTCGAGGATGCCAAAAGTGCAACATCCAAAGACGTGCCCGTCAGCATTCGCAACGACCTGCAACTCGAGCCTGGGTTTAATTTCGCGCCCAACGCTCAACTCTCAGACGAGTACCGTTGCTTCAGCCTCGACCCGAAATTTGACAGTGACCGTTTTGTCACGGGTTACGACATCCTGCCAGGAAACCGCAAACTCGTGCATCACGTCTTGGTTTACGAACTACCCGCAAGCATGATTTCGCAAGTCACGCAACGCGAACGCGAAGAAAATGACGCTCGAGGCGGCTACACCTGCTTTGGCGGACCCCGACTCTCGAGTTCACTGCCCTTGCTGGGCGCGTGGGTTCCTGGCAGCAGTGCCACCAAATTTCCGATTGGCACTGCCGCCAAAGTTCGCGGCGGCTCGAGGTTATTAATGCAAGTCCATTACAACCTGTTCAACGGCACGGGCACAGACCAAACCACCCTAAAACTCGAGCTTGGAAATGCTGGACAAGCCTTCAAAACCTTGCAAAATTTTGGACCCACCGCCCCAGTCGAAATTCCCTGCCCAAGCGATTACCCCGATAATCTGAACGACCCTTGCAACCGCAGCGCCGCCTACGCCCGCGTGCTGGCGCTCAATAATTCAGGCGGCAACCAACGCCGCCGCGATGGACGAATTCTCGAGCAATGCCGTAAAAACCTTCAGGATTACCTGACCCCACGTGACCGAAGCGAGATCAAAACCTCCTGCGATTACCCCGTTCCACCCGTCCAACTTGAGATTCGCGGAATTGCTGGACACATGCACTACCTGGGCAAAAACATCAAAGTTGAAATCAACCCCGATAGCCCCGAAAAACGCAAAGTCCTGCTCGAGATTCCACGCTGGGATTTTCACTGGCAGGGTTTTTACTGGCTGAAAACCCCAGTCATTATTAACCCAGGCGATACCGTGCGGATCAGTTGCACGTTTGACAACAGCCAGAAAAATCAACCGTACTTAAACGGCGAACAGCAAAAACCGCGTTACATTGTTTGGGGCGAAAGCACGGGCGAGGAAATGTGCTTAAGTTTTATTCAAGCGACGATTAAGTAAGGCTCGAGATTTCTCTTCATTGAATCTTGCCACAGGTTTTAATCGCTCAAGTAGCAATGCCTGTCGTGCTTGACTGGCGCTATCTGGTGCAAGGTGCGTTGCAATTGCGTCCACAAAATCCGAATCTTGCAATAGTTTTTGAAAAGATTCTGCTAAAGCTATTTTTAATTCAATCGAGGATTGCGCGATTTCTTCAAGCAATTCTGCCCGTCCATCAAACACCATGATAATGTCTTCAAGATCATGACTCATGATGTAATCATGGTCACCTCTAGCGAAAAAAGCCTCGAGTTTTGTGGCGATAAAATACGGTGCTCGTATCAAACGAATTTCCAAATTTTCGCTCAGTTGATAGGTTTGACTGGTCTGAAGGGCAGGTAAATACCAACGGTTTGTGAAACCCAGAATTGTTTCATTACAGTGATTTCCGTTTTGGTTGAGAAACGGAGTTTCTTAACCAAAACGCGAGCTATGCGAGAAGAAACAAACAGTGGTTGGAGTAGGAATTGGTCAAAAAGCGTAGCTTTTTTATCAATGAATACGGAAACCACTGTAGTGGGCATGACATCCAAAATCGTATCTTGGTAACACCAACGGCATAATGGTGCGCCCATTGTGGTGTCTTCAGTAAAACCTTTATCGCGTAATGCTTGACTGAGTTTTTGGTATTCAACTCGAGATGCCACTTGAACGATGGTATCTACGTCTTTGGTTGGGCGTGGTGAGCGCTTAATTTGGTCGGTGATGAACAATTCTGTGGTGCAACCCCCAACGAAAACCAGTTGCTCGAGAAGTTCATTCAACCTTGAAGCCACTGAGATCAACAACGCTTTATTGGCTGAAATCGAGGTCATGCTTTTGCCAATCGTTCTTTAATAATCTCTTGGGCAAAACGTCGTTCTCGAGCCAAGCCAATTCTGATGGCATCAATCAGCGCAAACCACTCATAAAGTTTGGCATCGTGTCGTGCAATTTCGGGAATGTTTTTGTAAATGGGTGATAGTGAATAACCTCGAATTGTACCGTTTGTATCAGCCCAAACTGGTGGTAATTCGCCGTTATCCAAGATCAAATCGTTCAGTGGTGGGGCTGCGTGGGCTGTCGGAATCCCTCGGGTGATTTCGCCGCGTTCGGCGACAAAAATATATTTCAGACCGTGCAATAAGAATTCTTCGATTGAGCGTCTGATGGGTTGATAGTTTGTGTCAAAACGCAGCAGTTGGGCGGCAACCCCTCGTTTTAAGGAGTTATGGGTTTCTCCAACGCTTAAATGCACACTTTGCGCTAGTTCAGCGGTTGTTTGTGGTGTGTTTGGATCTGAGAGTAATTTCAGTGGAATGAGGATGTCTTGGGGTTTAAGAATCATAGGCAGAGTATATTCACGATTCATGAATCGTGAATGAAACTCCTCTCGAGATTCCCAGTGTTCAATCGTGGCTTGACAGGGTTTTTAAAATGGGTATTGTGAACCTGTGAAATTAAGCAGATTTGCTGCCCTCGGACTTATTGCTGCACTTATCGCCTGTAACCCAACCTTACCTCCGCCCCCACCAGGCTGGAATCTTGAGTTGCGGGCTGGAACGACCAACATTGACAGCAGTTTCTTTCAAAGCACAAAACCAGACGCGACCCGCTCGAGCGTTGATGCAACACGTTTTGAGCAACTGCGTGAAGCGATTATTAAAAAAGTCCCTCACCTCAACCTTGGGTCAGCACTTGCTAGTGGATTCACAGTAAATCCAAAAGCCACAAAATCCAGCACTCGAGAAACCGCAGCGTTTTCCTTAAGTTTGTTCATGGCTGTCAGCAAAGACGGCGCACCACCCGCCTCCGAGTTGTCATTTATTTACAGTGGACCTAAAGGCACGAATGATAAACCAGTTGTTTACCCTGCTGGTAAAGCTTGGATTGCCTCAGTATTCACTGCCCCAAAAGGCAATGGAAGTTACACCTTCACCAGTACCCTGCAAGACGGCACACTGGCAGGAAATGTCAGTGTGAATCTCGAGGATCAAACCCAGTGGTTGCCATTTGCCCAGCAAGTCATTGGTTCTAATCCGTTTGCTTCCAGTATGGCTCAGTACGGGAATGTGTTTATTGCCAGTTGGCAACCCGTACCAGGCGCACAAGCGTATTTTGGATTGATTTATGACCGAACCGACAAAAAATACGTTGGTTCGTTTCTGACCAAAGGCACTCGAATAGAAACCCAAGATTTTGCGAGTGTGCAAGACCACATATATTCTTTGGATTTGATCTCCACAACCATAGACCTGACCAAAGACAACGCAAAATCTTATGGTGTGCTTCCAGCAAGTATGCAGAGTTCTATCTTTAGCTTCGGTTTGAACAGTTATGGTGGTACTCCAAATCTGTTCATCGAACAACCTCGAGTGAATGTCTTGGCAAAACCCAACCAAACTGGAGAAGCCATTCTAAAAATCAAAAATATTGGTACATCACCATTGGGTTATACCGCAACAATTTCAGGAACAGGGCTTGAACTGAGCACAAATACAAAAAGTATTGTGTTATACGAAGAAACTCGAGAGCTAAATATTAAAGGTACATGTATCAATGCTGATTTGACAGGTACAGTTACACTTACCACGAACGATCCAAACAACAAAACCAAAGTTATTCCAGTCACGCTCGAGTGTGATGTGTCAGTAACGGCGACGCTCGAGTTGGCAAAATTGACCCACGATTTTGAAGTTAAATTCATGCAGTACAGTCCGAATGGGAAAAAGGTTGCCACTTCCGATGGGGGCGATATTATCATTTGGGATGCGTTTACTGGGCAGTCAATTCGTAGGATTAAATTCGGTTCGGGTCAGTACAATGTTTTCAATTTGACTTGGCATCCAGGAAGTCAAAATTTAGCAATAGTTGGTAATACGGACATTCATATATTTGATGTCAATAGTGGCTTGAAGGTTCTTACTGTCCGACCAAATGGAACCTTTCAAAGTATTGATTGGAATGCAGACGGTTCACAATTTGCGGTTGGTTTGCGCGGATCAATTGAAATTTATGGCATCACTGGTACATTGATACGTCAAATTGTGGTTGCCAATAGCGACCCAAATTGGTCAGAAACTATCAATTGGAGCAAATCAAGTGGCAAATTGGCATCCAAAAGCGGAAACCGAATTTCAGTTTTAGATCCTGAAACAGGTGCAGAATTAAATCATATTTTTGGTATTTCATCTTTTACATTTTCGTGGAATTCGGCAGGAGACACGCTTGCTTTTGTTACAGAGAACTCAAGTATAGGTATCTGGAAAATTGTAAATCCCAATCTTGAACGCACAATTCCAATTTCTTTACAGGGCGATTTTTCTGTGCGTAGTAATTTTAGATGGAATGCTCAAGGTTCAAAAATTGCTTTAATCATCTATAATTTTTTAACAAGCAGTAATCCAGGTTATTTTATCCGAATATTAGATGCTTTAAGCGGAAATATTCAGAGTGAATTAAAAGTTACAGATATTTCAAATGAAGTATATCCAGCACCTCTTGACTGGAGTCCCAATGATCAATCTTTGGTCACTCCTGCTGGACATTTTGCTGTAAGCTGGAACACCACTACAGGTGCTCGAGAGATGCAATTTGGATCATTGCCTGGTGCAATTTCTTCAGTCCATTTTAATAGCGATGGAACTCAATTACTGGTTGCTGCCAATCCAGATACGCTTAAAGGTTCTTTAAATTTGGTGGATGTTCCAAGTGGAGTTATCACAAAAAAAATAGATACGTCACAACCGATAAGTTTTGTTGATTGGCGTAAAGATACAGAACAAGTTGTTGCAGCTTTGGGAAACAGTGGAATTGTGCAAGCGTATACACCTGGTTCATGGAATCTCTTAAATGCTTATGAGGGTTACAGTCCATCGGTTTACAGTCCTGATGGTACAAAAATAGTTGTCGGATTGAATGACTATCGAGTAAGAATTTTAAATGCCTCAACAGGTGCGGTTTTGCAGACGATGACAATTCCAATCAATTCATGTTGTATCGGTATTGGAGCATCACCAATTCAAGGGCTTGTCTGGAGTCCTGACAATGCCAAAGTCGCAGTATTTGGTGCATCTTATAAACTTGATGTTTATGATGCAACAAATGGAAATTTAATCTGGGAAAAAACCGTCAGTGTGGGTGGCTCTGACAATAATTTAACCTGGACTCCTGATGGCAAGAATATTGCCGTTGGAGGCGCATTTTTCAGTTCAAGTACAGGTGATTCAGTACAAGTTTTTGATCAAAACCCAAACGATAGTCTGGTTCCCAAAGTGCTTGCCTGGAGTCCTGACAGCCGTTATGTGTTAACAAAAAAAGAGAAACAAATCGAACTGCGAAATGCCCACTCTGGTCGTTTGGTTCTTTCAATTCTCGAGATTCCCGAACCATCATATTGGTTTCAAAATCCAAAAGTTGTTGCCAACTGGAACCTGCAAAGCAATCGTTTTGTTTTTACAGATGCCGGATCTGGTATTTACGTCTATAAATTCTCCCAACCTTAACCAAATCCTTTTGATCAACTTCAATCCGTTCAGAATGGACATATAGAATGAAATATCAAAATGCAATTTTGCTTGCGCTCATCGCTGTACTTGTTGGCTGCAACCAACCTCCGTCTCCACCCCCTCCAGGCTGGAATCTCGAATTACGTGCAGGAACAACCAACATTGACCGAAGTTTCTTTCAAAGTACCAAACCCGATGCCACCCACTCGAGTGTTGACGAAACACGATTTGCCCAACTTCGAGAAGAGATCGTCAAAAAAGTGCCCAACCTAAACCTAGGATCGGCGCTTGCCAGTGGCTTGACCCCCAATTCCAAAGCTTCAAACATCAACACTCGAGAAACTGCCGGACTTGCCTTAAGTTTGTTCATGGCAGTCAGCAAAGACGGAGCAGTTCCAAATTCTGATTTGTCCTTTATTTTAAGTGGACCCGAAGGAGCATATGATTCACCAATCACTTACAAAGCTGGAAAGGCTTGGCTTGCTTCACCTTTGGTTGGTGCTAAAGGCAGCGGAAATTATACGTTTTCGAGCACGTTGCAAGACGGCACACTGACTGGGAATGTCAATGTGAATCTCGTGGATCAAACGCAGTGGTTGCCATTCTCTCAATCAAGCACACCAATTCCGTTTGGAAGCATGGGACAATATGCCAATGTGTTGCTTGCCGATTGGCAATTAGTTCCTGGGGCACAGTCTTATCTTGGATTGATTTATGATCGCACCGACAAAAAATACGTTAGTTCGTTCTTGACCAAGAATACTCGGATCGAAGCTCAGAATTTTGCAAACACAGAAGCCCACGTGTACTCACTGGATTTGATATCAACCACCATAGATTTAACCAAAGATGACACACAAGCTTACGGGATTCTGCCGAATGGTATGCGGAGTTCAATCTCGAGTTTCAATCTGGACAGTTTGGGACAAACACCTTATTTAGCGATTGACCAAAAGCGTGTCAATCTATTGGCAAAACCCAACCAAACTGCGGAAACAACGTTGAAAGTCCGCAATGCTGGTTTGGTTCCGCTTGGTTACACGGCTACTATTTCTGGTACAGGTTTTGAACTCACGACGGATGCACAAGGTGTTCTGGCACGTGACGAAACTCGAGATTTTCATATCAAAGGTGCGTGTACTGGTGAGGATTTGACTGGCATTGTGACAGTGACCAGCAACGATCCAAACAACAAAACCAAAACGATACCAGTGATTCTCGAGTGCGATACACCAGTCAGTGCAACACTTGAACTTGCAAAAGTCACACATAATGCTCGAGTGAACCTTATTGAACGCAGCCCTGACGGAACAAAAATGGCAACTTCAGATGGCGCAGATATTATCATTTGGGATGCTGTGACTGGAAACATGATTCGTAAAATTACGCCTGTCAATGGTTCTAGTTCAAATGGTTCTGTCTCGAGTATCGCTTGGCATCCAAATAATAATTTGCTTCTTGTTGGTCGCACAAACGTTGTGGATGTATTTGATACAAACACTGGTCTAAGTATTGCCAGCGCATCCCCGCCAGGCAACGTCGGAAGCATTGATTGGAATGTAGATGGTTCTAAATTTGTTGTTGGTGTTTCTGGTAGAGTAAGGATTTATGATGGTGTGAGCGGTGGATTGATTCGTCAAATTCAAATGCTCAATCCTTCTTATTCAACAGTAGTCGCTTGGAGTAAGTCAAGTAATAAGCTGGCAACTTTGAATGGTGATCGTGTTTCGGTTTGGAATAACGAAACTGGTATTGAAACAAATCACTACCAAGGTTCAATACCTTCTAACTATAATTTTCAAGTGGCAAGTCCCGGCTCTTTAACCTGGAATTCGACAGGAGACAAACTTATTTTCCTGATTCCCGATAACGAAAATATTGGAGTTTGGTCTGTAGCAAATCCAAATCTTGATTTAACAATGCCAATTGAAATACCAAACAGCCCTTATGCTGATGGTAGTGGGAATTTTGGGGAGATCAAAAAAAGCCCAATTAATTCAAAAACAGCAATAGTTTTTAGAAAACGTTACAGTGATGGGAGTACGTTTACAGCAGTACGAGTTTGGGATGCTTCAAATGGTGATTTCCTAACCGAATTTCCAATTCAAGATATAGATTCCTTTGAATTCTTCCCAAAAGTCTTAACTTGGAGTTCTGATGGTCAAAATTTATTGGTTCAAGCAGGAAATATGATTCAGACTTGGAATGCAAATACTGGTTCTCGAGGAATGCAACTCGGCTTTGTAACCAACGGAATTTCTTCGATTCATTTTAACACTGATGCAACGCAATTGTTGGCGAGTGCGAATTTACCGAACAATGGATTTTCATACTCATTTAAAGGCTCTTTAAATTTATTGAGTATTCCAAATGGAACTGTTATGCAAGGCATCAATACCGCTCAATCAATCAATTCTGTTGATTGGAGTAAAAGTAGCAATCAAATTCTGGCAATTTTTGATTACAACGGACTTTTGCAAACCTATACCGCCAACTCTTGGAATCCATTAACTACCATTACTGGCTACGCTCCTTCCAGGTATAGTCTTGATGGAACAAAGCTTGCGGTAAGTCAAAATGATTCGACATTACGTATTGTAAATGTCTCAACAGGTGAAATTTTGCAAACAATAGCAATGAAAAATTGCACTGGGTGTGGAATTTATTCAACTCAAAGTCTGGTATGGAGTCCAGATGGTTCAAAACTTGCAACTACAGCCTCAAATAGCACTTTACAGCAAGTGTATGACGTGACAAATGGACAATTGGTTTGGGAGAAAAGTTATAATTACAATTCCCAAGATGGTTTGCATTGGAGTCCAGACGGAAAGACGATCTCTTACGGGAGTTCATTTTTAGATGCAAGTACAGGTGATTTGGTTGATATCTTCGATTCAAGTTCGTTATCCAACGTATCTGGGTTGCTAGTTGTCTTATCTTGGAGTCCCAACAGCCGATATGTCCTCACGAAAATAGGAACCTCAATAGAATTGCGTAATGCCCACTCTGGTCGCAAAATTCTTTCCTTACTCGAGATTCCCCAGCAAACAAGTTCATACAGCTCGGCAAGGGTTGTCGCTGATTGGAACGTGCAAGCCAATCGTTTTGCTGTTACCGACGGAAACTCGAGCGTCTACATCTACAAATTCTCCCAACCCTAACCTCGAGCCTTCAACCCCCAGATCCCTTCAAATTCTGAAGGGATTTTTTCTATCTCGAGATTCCGAATTTACTTTGACATCCTTATGTTTGTGTACTACCATACACATCAAGAGGTGTATTATGCGAACTAACATTGTACTCGACGACAAACTCGTTCAAGAAGCTTTTCAATACTCGAGCAACATCAAAACCAAACGTGAACTGATTGAAGTCGCCTTAAAAGAATACGTCTCGAGTCGTAAAGTCAAAGATTTGCGTGATCTGCGCGGTAAAATTCAGTTTGACGAGAATTACGACCATAAAAAGATGAGAACTGGCGAATGATTCTGGTTGATACTTCGGTGTTGCTGGATTACCTGAAAAACATTGAAAACCAGAACTGCAAAATCTTTCAGGATATTCTCGAGCGAAAAATCCCGTACTGTATTACGAATTATATTTTTCTTGAAGTTTTGCAAGGTGCAAAAACAGATAAAGAATTTGAGGTGCTCAAAGAATATTTGGGCAGTTTGCCATTTTATGATTTAACTAAAGGCAAGCTTTCGTTTGAGGAAATTGCCAAGTTAAACCTTCAATGCAGAGGCGCAGGTGTGACGGTTCGCAGCACGATTGATTTGATTCTGGTGCAAATCGCCCTCGAGCATGATCTGGCACTTTTGCACAATGACCGTGATTTTGACAACATGGCGTCGGTGATCTCAAAATTGATTATTTGCAAAAACCCTGATCTTCACGGATGACTTTCATCTCGAGATTCGTTTGTTCACAGCCCACGTCAAAACTTCCTCAACACCAACATTCTCGAGGTTGGCTTCCACACAATCCACAAGTGGTAACTCGAGATTACGAAGTTCTTGCAGTGTTGCCTCGAGTTTGTCTGCCAGCGTGTTCGCGTTGTCTACTTGTAAACCTGCGAAGCTCGAGTCGCTCATGAAAACGTAAATCTGGAATGGGTCGAGTTCTTCACTCTCGAGTGGTTCGAGTTGTTCTTGCCCAGCAATCTCGAGGTAGAGTCTGCCGTGTCCGCCCATGCCCTCTGCTCGGTAATCAATGGTCATTTGTGGGCGGTTGCTTGTGGGTGTTTCTCGAGTTTCCAAAACCCGACTTGAAAGTTGTTCGATGGCTTTTTTAATTTTGAGCATCTCAGTTTCAGTCAAGTTGTCCGAAACTGCATTCAAAGTGAATTCTCGCTCGAGGGCTGTTACGGCAAACGCACTTGGTTTGACTCGAGAAATCATTTCAAGCCATTGCGCGGCGTTGCGTTTCAATCTTGACCGATGCCTTGGTTGGCAATGCCGAAAATATTTTCGGGGTCAATCTCGTGTTTCGCGCCCTCAATCCAACTGCGTCCGGCGGCGGATTTGACTTGTTTAACAAAGCCTGCGCGAAGTTTTCCAACGCCGTGATGGTGCGATATTGAACCGCCGTGTGCCAGCAGGGTTTCTCGAGCGGCATTCTCGAGAATCGAAAAGGTTTCGGCTGGGTTGGGTTGTCCGACGGTTAACGCCGCCAGGTAAAAGTAGACGCACGCGCCACTGTGATACACCTGCGTCACGCGCCACGAGATGATTGGCTTGCCTGGCAGGTTGAGGCGTTTGTGCTCAGTTAAAATGCGCTCCTTAACGGCTTGGCACATTCCAGGCAAGTCTGACCAGGCGACGCTGGTTTCAAAACTTTCGGCGCTGATGCCAAAGCGCATCAAAAAATCGCGGATGTAGGCAATGGCGAAAGTCAGTTGATAACCGCGTTTGCCGTTCTCCGGTCCGGCGCGGAAACCGTTGTGCTTTTTAGCGAGCCGTCCAACTCGAGCGGCTTGATCGGCAACTTCAGAAGCCCTGCCTTCGTACAAGAAGGTGCAGGCGACCATCGAATCGGGTTTGAACCCGAGTGGACCGGTGACAAAGCGGCGCTCGAGGTTTGATTTTAGTTTTTTGAACGAATCGGTAACTTCGGGTTTTAAAGCCTGACCCATCTGAAATTGAAAATTGTCCATCAACCTGGCGCTGGCGGGCAGTTGTCCGGCGTGCGCGAGGTCTCTCATGAAGCCAAAGCCTGCTTCAAAATCGTGAAACAACACCGAGTCAAAACGTTTGATTTCGGGCAGGGCGAAGATTTTCAGTTTGGCGCTGGTGATAATCCCAAAGTTCCCCTCGCTGCCAAAGGCGAGGCTGCGCGGGTCTGTGCCCATCGATTCGCGGGGCATGGCTTGACCAGAAATGACTCCCTTGGCAGTGACCATGCGCACGTCCAGCACCAGGTCTTCAATGTTGCCGTATTTGTTCTTTTTCATGCCGCTCGAGCGGGTGGCAATCCAACCGCCAACCGTCGAAAATTCGATGCTGTCGGGTTCATGACCGAGCGTGTACCCGAGTTTCTCGAGTTGGGCTTGAACGTCTTGCCCAACAGCGCCCGCTTGAATGTGCGCGAGGTTGTTGGCTTTATCAAGCTCGAGAATTTTGTTCATGCGGCGAAGATCAACGCTGATGATGGCTCGAGTCTCTAACTCTGGGCATTGCAGGGCGTGGGAAACATTTGTGCCGCCGCCAAATGGCACAAGCACGACTTGGTGTTGGGCTGCCAGCGCCACGAGTTGAATCACCTGTTCTTCGGATTCTGGGTAGGTGACCATGTCGGGCGCACGGTGCAATCGTCCGAGTTTGATGGCGTACACTTCCTCGAGCGCGTGACCATGACCGTGCCGACGGCGTGCCAGATCGTCTTGGGTGTAAGAAACGCCAGCATCCTCAAGGGCTTTAATCAATTCTGGTAGGGCTGCTGCGGCTGGAATTGGAGTTAAACCCTTGGGGGTATATTCGTCTTGAAGTTTTAAATCCACACCGATAATGCTAGACGCCCAGGAAAGCAATGCCGGCATTCGTTTGCCCGAGATTTCATAACGACTGCCACCCAGACTGATAACCCCATTCTCGAGGGTAAAGTTGGTGTCGCTGTAACCCCAGCCGTCAAAACGTTCGCCGCGAAGCATGGATGGATCGGCTTTGGGTTGGAAATCGGTGGTATTTTTTGCTGGCATGCCTCGAGTATAAGCGCTGAAAGTCTGGTTTCTCGAGTTTTACTTGGTTTGATTGTCAAGATTAAAATTTTGGCTTAAACCTTGGAAGCGTTCGACAATCTCGAGTTCAGTTTGTTTTTCTTCTTTATTGGGTGCACGAATGTCTGCACCCAGAATCGAAACCTGGGCGATGGCGAAAATCAGGGTTTGTGTGGTGACAAACACCAATATCCATGCGCCCAAACTTGTCCCCTCGAGCACGAACAACAACGCAGCAAAAATTGCGGGAATGCTGCTGATTGCACCTAGCAAAATTGCGGCTCGCAGTCCAGCGATGAAAGTCTTATGACGCAATTCGCCAAAGGCAATGCCAGAACCCAGCATGAACAAACCAAAACTGATTGCCGTCAAGGGCAACCACCAATTGCGGTTGTAAGGCTCGAGCTTGAAGATCAGTACCGCCAGGACTGCGGTCACAATGACCAATGCCACCTGCGAGCCGAAAATGCCCAGAACGGCTTGACGCAAGGCATTGGCAACGTTGCCTTCGGGTTGTTGTTTTAAAGTTTTTTGCAGGTCGTTCAGCATCGCCTTTATCGTACAGCGTTTTTCACAAAATCACTTCGGGACTGGTGGTTAAGTACGGGACAAAACCCGAATTACCTTGTTCCACACGATCAAATCAAACCTAGTGCAGTGTCGGAAAAATGCGTAGCATTTTGCGAGCTATGCGAGTACCGACAGGTGCAGCGTCGGTGGGTTCGTAAGCATGAGGTAGCGACCATGCCCGCAAGGTGCATTTTATGGTCAAGAACGAAAGCTGAAGAACTTAACCGACGCTGCACTAGGACTCAAGAACAACCGACGCAAGAAATCCAATCTCAGATAAAACAAACTGCAAAACCGAGTTCAATCAATCCCCATTCGATCATGCCCCAAACTTGAAACCCACGATCCAACCCGTAACCCCGTAACGCCCATAAAATCGCAATTCCCAGCAGCAACAAATTCTCTAACCGATGTGAACACGTCACTCGAGTTTTTGATATTTCAAACCCTTGAGCAAATCATAAAAATTCTGGCGCTCGAGACTCCGAAAACGTTCTCGAGTTGAACTTGGATTCGGAATTCAGTTTTATCCAGATTAACCGATCAGTGGGCTGACACCAGCTCTCACGTCACCCGAGCGGCGTTGTTTGATCTCGGGTTCTCGCAGGGCGTAAGCGATCATGGTTTCCAGATTGGCGTTTTCGCCCTCAGTTTGAACTTGCTCGAGTTTGGCGTTTCCAAGCTGCGCTCGAGCCTCGTTCAAAATGCTCTCGTGTTTTTCTTGTTTTTCGGGTCTAATTTGCGCCCCGATGTTGCGGTGCAGATTGCGGATCGCGCCGATCAAACGCACGCTGCGTTCAAATTGCCCTTCGCGCCGTGCCAGTTCGACGTAACTTTGGAACAACTCGCCTATCGTAAAACGTCTGCCCAGGCTGCGCAAAATGCTCAGGCTTTCATCAAAGTAACTTCTGGCTTGGTCGTAATCGTTGTCGTTCAGGGCATTTTCGCCCAGGTTGGCGAGCGAGTTGGCAATGCCTTGCAGGTCGCCCAGTTCGCGTTTTAATGCCAAACTCTCGAGTTCGATATGATGGGCTTGATCGGCATTGCCAAGCATAAAATAAATTTGGGCAAGGTTGCCCAGGGCGTAGGCGATACCTTGTTGGTCGCCCAGTTCGCGTTTGATGTCCAGGCTTTTTTGAAAGCAATCTTGGGCTTTTGAAGGTTCGTCTTGGTAGGCGTAAACGATGCCAAGGTCGTTGTAAGCAATCGAGTGTTCCATTGGTTCGCTCAGGTCTTGGCTTTGTGCCACAGCACGTTCCAGGCGCTCTCGAGCTTCGGGCAGGTGTCCTTGCTCCCTTGCCAGCACACCCAAAAAACGCTCGGTTTTGGCTTGACCCGCCGCATCACCCAGTTGTTGACAGAGCATAAGTCGTTCCAAACTCCAAGCCCTTGAATCTTGGTAATACCCGAGTTCTTTAGATAAACTCGAGGCGCAAAACAAGAGTTGAATTCGTGTGGCGTTATGTTGCTGCAAATCTGGATGCTCGAGGTAACGTTTTGCCCAGGTTAAGCCCTCGCTGTGATGCCCACGCACGTACCAGAAAGTTTCAAGGCTGTAACAGATTTTCGCGCCACCGACAGGATCAAATCCAAGCCCAAACTCGAGTGCGGCGCGAAAGTTGTCATGCTCGAGGTTGATGGCGTGAAGCATGAGATGCATTTGGGGTTCAATCAGACGACGTTGGGTTTGCTCAAGGTTTTTAAGGTAATACTGGCTGTGCTTTGCCAGACTACTCTGACGCTCGCTCACCCCGAGTTTACGTTCAGAGTATTGGCGCACGATGCTGTGGAGTTCAAAACGTTTTTCGGGGTTTTTTTGCACCAAAGATTTTTGCACCAATGCCAGCAAACTCGGTAGTCGCGCCCCAGCAATTTCCAGTGCGGCATCGCGGTCAAAACCACCCCTAAAAACCGACAAACGCGCCAGGATCGCTTGCTCAACGGGGCGCAATAAATTCCAGGAATGCTCAAACACCGCCCGCAAGCTGCGTTGACGCATCGGCAGGTCGCGTGATGAAATCTCGAGCGAATCAGGATCGCGCTCGAGTTCTTCGGCAATTTCACCCAGGGATAAAACCCGTGTCCAACTCGAGGCAATCTCGAGTCCGAGCGGCATTCCTGCCACGGCTTTGCAGATTTTTGAAAAATCTGGCAGGTCGCCAAGTTCGAGTTTAAAACTGCTGTTGACGCGGCGGGCGCTGGTGCTGAAAAGGTTCGCGGCGTCTTGAGATTCTAGCGCACTGAAATGATCTGGATTGGGCAGCCCCTCGAGTTCAATCACCCATTCACCGCGCAAGCCCAACCCCTCGCGGCTGGTAACGAGAACCCGAACGTTTAGGGCATGCTCGAGGATGATGCTGACCACGGCGCTGGATTCAAGAAGGTGCTCGAAATTGTCGAGCACCAAAAGTAAGTGCTTGTCACGCAAGCTTTCAATAAGTTGTTGCTGCGGTTTATCGCCAGAAATTTTCAAACCGAGCGCCTCAAGAATTGTCGCTTCAAGCAGCGCCGGATTCTCGAGCGGCGCTAACGACACGAAGATCACACCATTTTGAAATTCGTCTTCCGATTGCCGTGCAACTTCGAGCGCCAAACGGGTTTTACCAATGCCGCCCGCGCCAACCAGGGTCAGAAGGCGACATTCTGGGTCAAACACACGCTTTCGCACCTCGAGCAACTCGTTTTGTCGCCCGACAAAAGCCGTCATATTGATTGGTAGACTGCTTTGGCTTAACAGCGTTTTGACTTCGCGTTGGACGGTATTCTCGGCAATTGCTGGCGTACTCAAACCCGTGCGCAAATTGGCAGCCAAATCACGAATGTCTTCTGGCACATCAAGCTCTAAGGCATGTTTAAATTCGCGCCCGAAACGTTCAAAAATACTTAAGCCAACCTGCTCGAGTTTGGCGCTTCTAGCCAATTTCAGCATGGCACGCACGAATTCATCGTTTAAAGGATCGTGTTTTAAGGCGCCCTCCAAGCATTGAAAACCCGCCGCAAATTCGTTTAACGCCTCCAGTTGAGCCGCCCGTTGCAAGACCGCGTTGCGCCAACCCGATTGCAATTCCTCGCGTTCAAACTCGAGCCAAGATTCAAACTCGAGTGAACCCACAGGATTGATGTTCAGTAAGAATTCTGCCGTGTACAACTCGAGCGCCGTTTTCCAATCCTGAAGTTGCAAGGCTTTTTTGAAAAGTGCGATGTCGCTTGCGCCGTTGTAACGCACCCGCAGCGTTTCAGTCTCGAGGTATTGCCCAAAAACCAAACTCCTTGCACGGTACAACAATTGACGCAAATTTTGCCGCCCAGAGGCTTCGTCGGCTTCGGACCAGAACAGCAACACCAATTCTTCCCTGGATACCCAGTTTTCTCGAGCCGCCAAAAACGCGACCAACCACAGTGGTCGCTCGAGCGAGAGTTCGCTGGTTTGTGTGCCCTCAAAGCGCGGTGTGCCGAGTAGGCGAAGCATGGCTTTTATTATGCGTGAAAAAGCTCTCAATTCGAGAACCCTGACCTGACCGAATTTATTGCTCGAGTGACACCCAAGCTTGACCGTCAAAACGCCGAATCAACACTTGATGCGATTTTTTCAGTCCTTCACGCCAGGCGATGATCGGGTGTCCTTCGGAATCGAGCACAATACTGCAAGAATCGGCGTTGTTTGAAGCTTTGATTTTGATGCTATTGCCCACCTCGAGCCACGCCTCGCCGTTCCAAGAGCGCACTAAAACGTTATCCACCATCGTACTTTCGATCCAAGTCACCGTTGGATTGCCGCCCGCATTGAGCACAATTTTGGGATTGCTCGCCGCGCCGGTTTCGCCGTTGACCGTGTTACCAAAAGGCTGCCATGTCTTGCCATCAAACCGTTTGACGCTGACATCAAAACCCTTGTTCGCCTCCGCCCAGGCGATCACCGGTTGATCTTGGGCGTTAAGCTGCATGGCAATCATGCCCGCGTAATGGTTGGTGTCCAAATTTAAGGACTTCCCACCCAAAGCACTCCATTTGTTGCCAAGCCAAGTGCCAGCAAACACGTTAAAATCTGTGCGACCAACCCCAGGCACAAAATAGGCTCGAGAGTACGCCAGAATCGCCGTGCCAGCTTTGGTCACACCAATGTCCCTCGAGCGGCTCGAGTCGCTCATGTCGGCACTGAGCGAACCCTTGTCAATCACTTGCCAGGTTTTGCCGTCCCAGCGTTTGACCATAAAATCGTCTACGTTGCCATCTGGGGAAACTTCACTGAAACCCAAGAGCGGATAGCTTCGAGCATCAATTGCCAGAATTGGGTTGTCTGGCGCAGAGTTTTTGGATTTGCTGGGGCTTTGCCCAAACTGCTGCCAGCTTTTCCCCGTCCAACGCGCCACGTAAATTTTGCCAGGACCGCTGGCTTTGCCTTTGTTGATGTTGCTGCGCTCAGTCCAAGCCACCACAGGCGAATCATTTTGATCGAGTTTGAGGGTCACATCAAAAGAATTAAATTTTTTGTCCACATTTAGCGACGTTCCCAAACGTTCCCAGGTTTTGCCATTCCAACGCTTGACAAACGCGTTATAAACGCCGTTCACGGTTTCGATAAAGGCAACCATCAAAACGTTCTTTTTGGTCATCACCAAACTCGGACGACCCGCATCGAGCTTTAAGTCATTGTTCACCACTGTAAAACCCGAGGGGTTCGATTGTGCACCCACAGGGACTCGAGCAACCATCAAACCCAACACAAGCACGCTGGCACTCAACAACGCCACTGAACCAAAGCCCGAGATTTTCATAATTCGAGATTAGCGGTTTAATGGTGTTGTATCAACTCGAGTACAGGATTTTAAGACAACAACCCGAACGCCTCGAGCACAGAATTTGGTGGAACTTTCGGGCGCATCCGCACTGGATCAACCCAAACCCATTCGGTGTCCGCCTCGACTGCCAAACGCCCATCCAAAAACCGAATTTCAAAACGTCGGTATGCTCGAATGCCATTGGCGTTGGTGTACGTGAAAATCTCGAGCGAATCGTTTAAAAGTGCTGAACGGTGATACGTGATGTTGTACTTTCGTACCACTGGCACAACCCCGTGCGATTGCATGACGGGTAAACCCATACCAACGTGCAGCGAATGCGCCCTGGCGGTATCTTCCATGTAACGCATGTAAACCGCGTTGTTCACATGCCCAAGTTCATCCAAATCCGCCTGGATTACCGTAATCACATGCGAAAAACTCGAGCGCGGGTCAAGGGAGCGTTCCATCATTGCATCACCTCGAGAATCGCGTATTTGAGGTAACGAGATTCGGGCAAGAGCAGCAGTTCAGGATGATCCGCACTTTGCCCGCGCCGCTCAAGCACGCGAACGTTACGACCCGAATCTTTTGCCGCATCGGTCAGCATCACGTAAAAATCGCTCTCGGAAACATGAAAACTGCAACTTGCCGTACCAAGAATACCCCCAGGACTGAGCAACTTTAAAGCGCGAAGATTGATTTCTTTGTACGCCCGGTACGCGCTGTCCAGGTCGCGTCTGGCTTTGGCGAGCGCCGGCGGGTCAAGGCTGATCGTCTGAAATTTTTGCCCAGCTTGTTCACGTTCCCGCAAGAATTCAAACGCGTTCGCATTCGTGAAAATCATGTTCTCTAGGTTGTTAAGCTTCGCATTTTCAGCCCCGCGCTCGAGTGCCGCCGCGCTGGAATCCACGCATTCGACAGACTCGCAAACTTTTGCAAGGTGCAAACCGAAACTCGCGTGATAACTGAAGACATCCAGCGCTTTTCCGCTTGCGTGATGCTCGAGCGCGATGCGGTTGTCGCGTTGATCGAGAAACGCGCCCGTCTTCTGCCCGTGCCACGGATCAACCAGAAATTGAACACGACCCTCTCGAGCGATGATTGACTCTGGCACACTGCCAAAAGCCTCAAAAACATTTTGCTCCAACCCCTCGAGCAACCTTGTCTTCGAGTCAAACCGCGCCAGCACCCCCACAGGTTTAAACCGTTCAATCAAGACCTCGAGCAAGGCATCCAAGAAAGGCTCGAGCGCCGCGCAATTGCTTTGCACCACCAGCACATCGGCGTACTTATCAATCGTTAAACCAGGCAGTCCGTCCGCATCCGAATGCACCACGCGGTACGAGTCTGCATCAATACCCATTTGCGCTCGAGCATCAATCGCGCTTGAGAGCCGTTTTAAGAGCAGTGTCTCGTCTGCGACTTGTTCAAAACGTGTCAGCATCCGCACCGTAATCTCAGACTTTTTATTGACCGCCGCCCAACCCAAATGCTTTCCCGCTGTGCTTTTCACCGCGTATAAACCAGGATTTTCGGGCGCACTGGTCACGTCGGAACGGTAAATCCACGGATGTCCGGATTTCTGGCGTTCAGTACCTCGAGCGGACAGGGTGACGGTGTTCACCCGCGTAGTTTACCTTTGAGCATCATGAACAGTTCAGGACAACTCAAAAGGGTTGATGATTTTGAGATTGAAGATGCTGAAATCTTCAACATTGCGTGTCACCATCACAAGGTTATGTGTTAAGGCTGTTGCCGCGATCAAAGCATCTAAAATTTGAGGCGTGCGTCTAATGCGTTTGAGTCTTTCTATTTCTTGTGCCCAACAATTGAAAACTGCGGCATCAGGCGCAATAATTCGATTTTCAAATGAAGGTCGAAGATGTTCATACCAAAGCTCGAGTTCAGTTTTACGCGTACCTAAGTCAAGCGCAACAATACCGCGTCGTATTTCACCGATACTGACGCTCGAGATTCGGCTTTCATCAACTGAAATTCTCTTGTACCATTTTCCCAAATTTGCATCAGGTTGTTTTTTTGAGCTTTCAGAAACAATATTGGTATCGAGTAAATACATCACCCGAAATCAATTTCCCGCAGGTGATTATCACGATCACGTTTAAAAATAGTATTTGCCTCTTCGTCAGTCAGAATTCCACCGTTTGGGGGCATGAGGGCTTCAAAAAGTGTGGTTCTGCTGGCTTGCCATTTTTGGTAATCATCGAAGTTGATGATTGCCACAGCAGGTCGTCCATGCTTGGTAACAACTTGCGGTTGATGTTCGGCAAGCTCTACGACTTCAGAAAATCTGGATTTGGCTTCTTGAAGTTGCCAAGTGGAATCGTGGGACATTTTTACACTCCTTTTATAGTCAGCGCTGGTCAGATTATAGCACAAACCAAAAAGTCTCTCGAG
>JAYVRX010000102.1:0-20063 GCA_043775825.1 Deinococcales bacterium | reverse complement strand
AATTTTGCGCACGGCGACATGATGATGGTCGGCGCGTTCGGCACGCTAATGATGCAACTGGCGGGTGTGCCATTCTTGCTGGCGGTGCTGCTCGGGATTGCGATTTCGGCTATAGTCGGCATCATCATCGAACGCATTGCCTACCGCCCAGTGCGCGGTGCTCCCGATGTCACCATGCTGCTGACCAGTGTCGCCTTAACTTATATCCTCGAGAATCTGGGTATTTTACTGTTCACCTCGAGTCCACGGAATTTCCCGCTTCCAGATTGGATGGGTGCGTCGTTTAACCTGGCAGACGGACGGATTTCGTTCACCAGCATCAACCTGCTGACCTTTGGCTTGACTGTGCTGGCATTGTTGTTTCTGGCGTGGTTTGTGCGCAACACCCAAGTTGGGCTTGGAATGCGAGCCGCTGCCGAGGACTTGACCGCCAGTTATTTGGTTGGCATCAACGTCAATACCGTCATTGTCGTGGCGTTTGTTATGGCATCCTGCTTTGCGGGTTTGGCTGGCGTGCTCTGGGCGGCACAGGCGGGTGTGGTCGAACCGCACATGGGTTTCACACCGCTTTTAAAAGCTTTTGTTGCCGCGATTATCGGTGGTTTTGGCAGCATTCCAGGCGCAATCATTGGCGGTTTTGTGCTTGGGGCGCTCGAGGTTTTAATTCAGAGTTTGCCCAGTGAATGGGGTTTGGGTGCGTACCGCGACGCGATTGTGTTTACGCTGTTGATTGCATTTCTCTTGTTCCGACCCGGCGGCATTGTTGGCGTCAAGCAAGAGGTTAAACTGTGAAATACTCGAGACTTATCATCGCGCTAGGTTTGCTGCTTGCTTTCACGCTCATTGCCCCAACAGTTTTGCCGCAGTACCTCGTGCGCGTCCTGATCGTTATGGGCATCAACATCATTCTCGTTGCCAGCCTCGGGCTTTCCAACGGTTTTACCGGCGTGTTTTCGCTCGGGCATGTTGGATTTATGGCTTTGGGCGCGTACTCGAGCGGAATTTTGACGCTTGAGGTGACTAAGAAATTGGCGTACCTGCCCGATTTGCCTGGTTTTCTGGCTGGTTACAATTTGCCGTTTTTACCCGCCACGATTCTGGCTGGTTTGCTTTGCGCGGTTGTGGCATTTTTAATCGGCATTCCCTTGATGCGCCTTTCGGGAAATTACGTCAGCGTCGCCACGCTCGGCTTTTTGGTGATCGTCAACAACATTCTCGTCAATGCCGAAACCCTGACTCGAGGTGCGAGAACGTTTACTGGTATTCCCGATTTCACCACGCTCGGCTGGGTGGTGGTTTGGTTGGTGGTGACACTGATTGTTCTCTCGAGAATCGCGTACTCGCCGTTTGGTCGTGCCATGCGAGCCACCCGTGAGGACGCCATTGCGGCACAGGGCGTCGGGATTCAAGTTTTGCCGACACGTTTGATCGCTTTTACAATTGGCGCATTTTTTGCCGGAATCGGCGGGGCACTTTACGCGCATTATCTGGTCAGCTTCTCGCCAGCCACGTTCTATATTGCCATGATGGTCACTCAACTGACCATGTTGGTATTGGGCGGGCAAGCTAGCTTGACGGGCGCAACATTGGGCGTCGTGATCGTCACCATCCTCTCGGAACTTTTTAGAAACCTCGAGCGTGGTTTTAACCTTGGATTTATGAAACTCCCTGCCGTGTTTGGCGCTTCGCAAATCGTTTTGGGACTGATTTTTATTCTGGTTATGGTCTTCCGACCCCAAGGACTTTTTGGCGACTTTGAGATTAAGTTTGTTGCATCTGAGGCAGAAGATAAAAAATCTCGAGTTTAGGACAATCCCTAAAGTGTTTATTTGGTGCTCAAAAACAGGTTGACGTAAACTACTTGACCGTCACAGGTACGTCTTTGACCGCTTCATTGCCAGCCCAGTCGGTTGCGCCAATATTCACCGAATAAGTACCTTTGGGCAGTGTTTTCCATTCTACCTCGAGCGCGGCAATGCCCTCTTTTGGAATGGTGACGCTCAAACCCGTCGGAATTTTTTGCTCATTGCCGTTGGCATTGCGTTGAATAAATTCAAAACCAATCCGTCCGCCAGGCTCGAGCGTCATGTCCCTCGGACTCGAGCCGCTTAAATCCAGGGCGCCGGTGATTCTCGAGTTTTCTTCATCAAAGACAATGCCGACCTCTATTTTTCTGCCGTTCGGGGCGCTGTAAATGGCGTTTGAAATCATTTGCGGTTCGTCGGCATTGTTGTAAAATCCGCAGAAGTAATCAATGTTTGTCCCGTCGGACACCACATACCAACCACCGTCCCAGCGAAAACTGTAATCGCCGGCGTCTTGTTTGGTGTAAACCAAATCGCCGTACAGGTTGTACGCGCCGTTCACGGCTTGTCCTGCCGAGAGGTGGAAGGTGTCCACGTCTTCGCCTTTGACCGAAAATTTAATTTTGGTTGGTGAGTTTTTGGCAACCGCATCTGGGTTTTCTGTTCCAGTGATGCTTAACTCTGGACGGTCACGGTTGAAACGCACGGCGTCCGTCCAGGTCTGAACAAAATCTTTCCAATTGGTGCTTTGGCTCGAGCGCAACGCGTTATAGACTTGCACACCTCGAGCTGGCAGCAAACTGCTGTTGTTGGAAGGCAGGTAAACGCTCAAGCCACTCGAGCGTCCATTTCTCGAGCCTGTGGTTTTGGCAATTACCGTGGCGGCAATCGCGTCTGACAATCTGCCTGCCACCAGTTTTAAAGCGATATTTTTGGTGGTGTTGCTAATCAAGTTTGCGTAATCGCCAAGGTCGATAAAGTCCCGTGGGGCATGTGGCTCTTCGGGGTCTATGCCGTACTCGAGCACATTTTTTCGCACGCCAGCCAAAGTGTTTCGTTCGCTTTCCCAAGCGGTTTGAAGCGCGGTATTAAAATTTTGTACCGCTTTGCTCAAATTCTCAACTTTGGACAGGTCGTATGCCACATGAGCGCGGTACTGCAAATCGGCTGGGTCGCTATTGTGATGAGCGGCATAGGCTTTGACTTCGGCTTTTCCAAACTCAGTTAAACTGCTCTGTGGGTTTTGCTGAAGGTACGATAGCACTGCCGAGTAATCCCAGCCGTCACCGTAATCAATTTCTGGGTTGGCAAGGTAGAGTTTAGCCAAGTCTGCCACTTCCATCAAAGGCTCGAGTCCTCCCATTAAACAGGTATCGAACGATAAAATGTCAAGTTGCGGCACGCCGACGTAGCGCAATGCTGCCGAAACGGCGGTATGGACTTCGGGCAAGTTCATGCCGTAACTGTCGCTGGTATCGTCGCCGCCGTAACCAAACCACTGTCCGCCGTGATCCCAAAGCACCAAACCATAACGTTGCGCGGGGTACTTTTGAATCCCGTAGGCGATAAAGTTCGCCAGGTTTTGCGGGTCGTCAGAATTGAGTTCGGGTAACTCTTGCGTATCCGTCACCCCGCCTTTGGTCATCAAGGCTCGAGCGACACCGGTCACAGATTTGTAATCGGCTTGAACCACAATTTTGATATTCTGGTTTGAACCGACTTTCATCATTTCATCAATGTCAGATCGGGCGTTGGCTTCAAGGCTGTTGTCGGCATTGACATACACCAAAATCGTCCAGGTGTTGGCTGATGTTTGCGCGGTCTGAATGCTCGAGAATGGATTTGCCGTAAAACTCGAGGTGCGCAGCGGTTCGGCGGTCAAGTTTAAAGGTACGTTTTGACCCGTTACAGGTTCGCGCAATTGAAAGGAATCAAATTGTTGATACGGCGTTGGTTTTGCCAGTGCAGTCTGAAAAAAACCCAGGGCGGCAAAGGCGAGCATCCATTTCAGACCTTGGTTCATAAAAAACTCCTGGGTTTAGTGCTAAGAATGAAATCAGTCTATCTCGAGAATCGAAAATCAGACGTGAATATGAGGCGCACAATTGTAAACTGATTGTCGTAGGCAGATAATTTACGACTTGGCGACTCGAATTTGGTTTTGATGAAGGTTTTTGTTTTTAGTCGCAGGATCATTCTTTTCAGATTCAGTTCAGCAAAGAGGCTAAACTGCAAAATATGACATTGGTTCGTTTCGTTTTGTTACTTGCTCTTTTTGGGTTTGGAATGCGTGCGGCGCAGGCTAGTGCTGCTCCTGCCGAACTGTTTGTGTTCGATCCAAGTTTGCAACGTATTGTGGGGTACGGCGTTGTGAACGGCGCAGAATTTCAATTGTCGGTCAATTCTTACTCGGGCAGCATCAAGGCGCTTTGGTCAAGGGATGGACGCGCGCCCGTCGCATACGCTGGTAAACTCAACGCTGGGCAGTTGCAACTGATTGGAGTGAACAATCAAACGCTCGAGCTTCCCAAGTTTTTGTCAGATCAAGGATTGTTTGTTCGGGTTGTCACGACCAAAGTTCAGACTGGTCAACCGATTGGGATTCCCTCGAATAGCGAAAATCCAAAGCCAGCCAGCGGTGGGTCAAATCCTCCAACACCCACTCCAAGTCCATCAACACCCACCAAACCACCGACTCCTGCCAAACCATCAAAACCACCCGAGAAACCCGAGAAACCCGAGAAACCAGAAAAGCCTGAAGAACCAGAGAAGCCAGAACCACCCGAAAAACCCAAAGGTTCGGATCGAAGCGGCGATCATTACTCCGATAAGGTTGGCAATTGACCGTGGTCAATCGCGCCTTGGCTAAAATCTTAATTGTAGAGGATGACGAAAATCTGGCAGGCGTCATAGCGGGCGATTTAAAACTGGCGGGCTACGAGGTTTTAACCGCCAAAACTGGCTTGGCAGCCCTCGAGATTGCCGCGTTCGAGCAACCAGATGTGGTGCTGCTCGACCTGGGTTTGCCAGACTTGGATGGTTTAGAAGTCGCCCGACAACTTCGAGCCGACAACGCCCCAGTGATTATTGCGGTGACGGCTCGGGTCAGTATTTCAGATCGGGTTGACGGTTTGTACGCTGGCGCAGACGATTACATCACCAAACCCTTCGCGCTCGAGGAATTGCGGGCGCGTTTACACGCCCAGTTGCGTCTTCGCCGCCCAAGCACCGACATCATCGAAATCGGAACACTCAAGCTCGAGCCTCATGCCCGAAAGTGTATGGTGGGAATCACCGAAATTAACCTCTCAAACAAGGAATTTGAACTGCTCGAGATGCTCGCCCGTCGTCCAGGACGTATTTTTTCGCAATCCGAATTGTTCGAGCGCAGCTACCGAGACCTCGAACCCGACTCGAACGCGATAGAGGTGCGAATCAGTGCCATCAGACGCAAGTTGCGCGAGGCGGGTTTGGAAAATGCCATTCGTACCGTGCGCGGCGCGGGTTATGCTTTTCACAACGCCGAATAATTCATGTCCAATACCTTTTTACAATCTCGAGTTCAACCCATTCATGCCCTCAGAACCCGTTTGGCGCTGGCATATACGGTTTTAACGCTGTTTTTGACTGGACTTTTAGGGGCTGCGTCTTTTTTTGGAATCAATTTTGCCTTGGAACGCCATTTGAAAGAAGAAACCAGCAATTACGGGCAAAGTCTTCAAGCCAGGTTCGACAATCCAATCACCGCACTCCAGGAAAAAGCTTTTTACGGCGAGGTTTATTATCAATTGCACGACCTTGAAGGCGTACCCGTTGCCCAATTTCACTCGAGCAACCTTGGAAACTCGCAACTGCCAACCGTCAATGGTTTAGCCCACCTTGAAAATCGAGTGCTGTGGATTGGGAAAACCAATTGGACGATCCGTTCTCGTGTCGTTGGCAGTATTTATGTTGCCGTTGACGCCCGCGAACTCGAGCAAACCCGTAAATTTGCCCTGATCGCCCTGGCAGGCTTGGCATGTCTGTCAACGATTCTGGCGTTTCCTCTGGGTTACACCATCGGCGCTCGAGGTTTAAAACCGCTCGAGATTGCGGCGACTCGGGCTGCCAGTGTTGACCCTTCAAATCCGCAGGCGCTCGGTTTGACTGGTTTGGTCAACGACGAGGTTGGCGTTTTGGTGAACGCCTTAGAGGGTACACTGACCAGAATTCGTGACCGCCAACAGGTTGAACGCGGTACGCTTGCCGAAATTGCCCACGAACTCGGAACGCCATTAACGGTGCTGACCGCACAACTCGAGAATCTGGCTGCACAAACTGCCAACCCTCTTGCCATCAGCGCCAGGGATGCCGCCTGGGACATTGCCCGTACCAGCGAAGATTTGTTGTTGTTGGCTCGCGGCGAACTCGAACCAACTTTAGACTTGCATCTTCTGGATGCCAGGGAGGTGATGAGGGCGGTGGCGCTCGAGTATCAGCAATCGCCAATCGAATTGATCTTGCCGTCCCAACGTCTCGAGATCAGCGCCGACCCCTTGCGTTTGCGCCAAGCCATTCGCAATTTGACCCGCAATGCCGTGCGAGCCGTGACCAACACCAATGAAACCCGCGAATTTAAACCCGCCAAAGTGCAATTAAAACTCGAGCAACAAGGTCAAAAAATGATCATTCAAATAACCGACAATGGACCTGGGATTCGACCAGAAGACCTCGAGCACATCTTCGAGCGTTTTTACTCCAGAGCCGGTGGTTCAGGAATCGGCTTGGCGGTGGTGCGCCGCATCGCTAGGGCGCACGGCGGCGAGGCTCGTGCCTTCAACAATCCCACTGGTGGCGCGACGTTCGTGCTCGAGTTGCCCCTTGCCGACCTCGAGCCTGAATAAGATTTTGGTATCTTGAAGCAATGAAGCTCAGTCCAGCGCCCCTGGCAAACGTTCGAGTTGCCGACTTTACCCGCGTTTTAACCGGTCCGTTTGCCACCCAAACCCTGGGCGACATGGGCGCGGACGTGATCAAAATTGAACCGCCAACGGGTGATGACACCAGGTCTTGGGGACCGCCCTGGGTTGGTGACCAAGCCACCTATTTTATCAGCACCAACCGCAACAAACGCAGCATTGCGCTCGATCTCAAAACCGAATCTGGACTACGAATTGCCAAAAGAATTATAGCCAGTTCAGATGTGCTGGTCGAAAATTTTAGACCAGGCACACTGGCAAAACTTGGGCTTGACCCCGAAAAACTGATGCTCGAGCAACCAAGATTGATACTTTGTAGCATCTCAGGCTTTGGCAGTTCTGGACCACTCTCGAGTTGGGCTGGTTATGACGTGATCGCCCAAGGTATGAGCGGATTTATGGCGTACACGGGCGAAATTGGCGGCGTACCAACTAAAGCAGGGGTGGCGGTAGCCGATATTTTTGCTGGCGCACTGGCAACCCAAGCGATTCTGGCAGCGCTGTTTGAGCGCGAAAAAACAGGCGTTGGTCGTCGCATCGAAGTGAATTTGCTCGAGGCGATGATCGCGCTCGGAACGTACCAAGTCTCGAGGTATTTGGGAGCAAATGAAGACGCCGAACGACTCGGCAATGAGCACCGCAGTATCGTGCCTTACGGAACTTTTGCCACCAAAGACGGTTTTGTCAATATTGCTGGTGGCAACGATGCGCTTTTTCTCAAACTCTGTCAAACACTCGAGGCTTCAGAGTTACTCGATCCTAAATTCTCGAGCAATGCGGCACGGGTCGAACTTCGGGTTGACGTCACAAAACTTCTCGAGCAACACTTAAGCCGTTTTAACTCGAGCGAGGTTGTTGCCAAGTTACAAGCCGCTGGCGTCCCATGTGGTCCAATTTGGAGCGTGTCTGAGGTCATGGAAAGCGAATTTGTACAAGCTCGAGGGGTCATGACCAACCTCGAGCATTCAGAGCTGGGAACAGTCAAACTGACCACACCACCGTTTGAGTTTGATGGTCAACGGTTGGCGGTGCGCAATCCACCGCCAAGCCTAAACCAGCACGAGCAAGAAATTCTCGAGGAACTCAAGGTGGGAAAATGCTAAGGTGCGCACCACATGAAAAACCGTGCGCACGGCGCACCCTACAGAAAAAACCGAAGCTTGTATAATTCGGGGGTAAATTCAAACTTTAAAAATTATTTCGAGAGTTGCTTGAATTCCTCGAGCAGTCCCGCCACGTAATCAAACCCGTTCTGCCAAAAATTTGGGTCTGAAAAGTTCACGCCCATGCCCGCCACCAATTCTTCGGGGTTGGCACTTTCACCACTCGAGAGAAACTTGATGTACTTGGGCACAAACGATTCGCCCTCGAGCTTGTACTGACGGTAAAGCGCGAACACCATCAACATGCCAAAAGCATAGGCATAGCAGTAAAAACGGTAGCTGATGACGTGTGGAATGCCAATCCAGCCCCAACGGTCACCGCTGGTCTGAATGACCGAATCGCCGTAAAATCGTTTGATGGTGTCGATCCAAAGTTCACTGTAACGCGCACTCGAGACGACGCCGTTTGCGCGTTCCTGGTGTGCCAGTTGCTCCCAACGGGTGATCTGAATTTGGCGGTAGCAGGTGCTGGCAACATCCTCGAGCAATTTGGCAACCAGGGCGCGGCGTTCACTGGCTGGCGCAACCTCGAGCAGGTAATCCATGAGGATCATTTCGCAGAACACGCTGGCGGTTTCGGCAAGTGGCAGGCTGTGACCGTAATTCACCATTTTCAGGCTTCTCGAGAGTTCGGCGTGAACCCCGTGACCAAGTTCGTGTGCAAGCGTGAAAACATCATCGAGTTTGCCGGTAAAATTGGTCAGAATGTACGCATTATGGGTTGGCGTAAAACTCGAGCAGAATGCCCCGCCGCGTTTGCCGTCCCTGGGGTTGAGGTCGATACGGTTTTCCTTAAAAAACGCCAATGCCAGCGCTTCAAGTGTTGGACTGAACTGTGCAAAAGCTTTCAAAATTAAATCTTGCGCCTGTTCGTAAGTATATTTGGTTTCCGATGCCTCGAGTGGCGCGTACATGTCAAAACTCGAGAAGTCTTCAATGCCTAAAACCTTGGCTTTGACCTGAAAAAACTCTTGCAAAATGCCCGCGTTCTTTTCGGCGCTCGCCATTAAGGCTTCGATACTGGTGAGCGACAATTCATTGCTTAAAGCGTTTGGTTCCATCACGTTGTTGTGGTGACGCAAACCAATGTCGAGTTTCCAGTCTTGATAGACCGTATTGAAAATAAAAGTCAGCACGTGCTCTTGCACCTCGAGCGCCTCGTTTTGGGCTTGTTTGGCGGCTTGGCGCAATGCACGATTCGGATGACTCGAGAATTGACGCAATTCCGAGAGTTGATACGTGCCGAGCACGCCGTCCACCTCGAGTTCGACTTTGATTTTGCTGGTGATTTCGGTGTACAACTGCCCCCAGGCGTTGCGCCCAGTCAGGGCTTTGCTGGTCATGAGTTGTTCTTCGGCTTCGGACAAGGTGTGCGGTGTAAATACCCGAATCGTGCTTAAAAAATGCTTGTATTCAGCCAAAATGCTTGATTCACTCCATGCCCTAAAAATACTTTCGGGCAGTTGAATTAACTCCAGACGCACAAAGACCAGCAAATTGTTGGTTTCGTTGGCTGCCAAACGACACCGATCCAATAAGGTTTTGATAGCCATGTCGTCGGTTTTTGCCGCGAAACACAGCCCCGCGTACCAAGTTGGTTTGTAAGACTGAACGACCAAATCAAAATAATGTTCTAGCATTTCATAAGCTTGCTCAACACTCAAACTCGAGATTTTGGTTTTGTATTTTTCGGCAAACGCTGTCGCCGCCGCCCGAGCCTCACTTGAGTCTAACTCGAGTTGTGGGTCGTTGATGCCCTGATAAATGCCGCTTAAATCCCATTGGACATCGGTTTTTTCTAAAACTTGATTCACGGATTCTCCTAAAATTTAATGAAATAACAATGTCATCAAGAAAAACACCAGCAAAATGCCAGCCAGAATCATTAACAGCGGCGGCAGTACCACTTGATACGCCGCCACAGTCAAGGCAACAAAGTCTTTCCAGTCGGGTTTGATTGGCGCTTCATTGACCCCGGCAGGCTCAAATTGATCGTTATTGAACACTCCTGGTGGCATTTCAGGTTTTTGACTCATCGGGTCAGTTTAACGTTTTGCAAGCAAAAAACTGTTCCAAGATCGTGACCGCAAGACTTCAAACCGCAATCTCGAGTAGTCTGTAAGAATGAAACCGGATTTACAAAAACACTTGGGCACGAAAGTACGAATTGTGATTGACCGTCCGATAGGTACTAAACACCCAAAATACAAGTCCACGATTTACCCCGTCAATTGCGGTTTTATTCCCAAAACCATCTCTGGGGACGGGCGCGAAGTTGATGTTTACGTGCTTGGCGTCTCTGAAACCCTGAAGCCCTTTACCGAACTCGAGGTGGACATCATTGCTTTAATTATCCGCGACGACGACCAGGAAGACAAACTGGTTGGCAGTGCCGATGGTGTTTTGTACACCCAAGAAGATATTTTAAAACACCTTGAGTTTCAAGAAAAATTCTTTCAATCGCGGGTCATTCTGAAAAGTACGCCGACTGGGTGACACTTCTACCGCCACAATAGCAGTAGATTAAAGCCATGTTTGAGATCAAACGCCGCAAAAGTGTTGCCGTCAATGTCGGTGGGGTTTGGGTCGGTGGGACAAATCCTGTGGTCGTGCAAAGCATGACCAACACCGACACCAGTGACGCCAAAGGCACAGCCAATCAAATCATCGAACTTGCCCACGCGGGCAGTGAACTGGTGCGCATCACGGTCAACAACCATGATGCCGCTCGAGCCGTGCCAGAAGTGATTGCGCGTATCGAAGAGGCGGGTTATCCCGTGCCTGTGATTGGTGATTTTCATTACAATGGACATATTCTGCTGCGCGAATTTCCTGAAACGGCGCGGCTACTCGCCAAGTACCGCATCAATCCTGGCAATGTCGGCGTCGGCGAAAAGCACGATGCCAACTTTAAAACCATGATCGAAGTTGCCAAGGAATTCAATAAACCCGTGCGCATCGGTGTGAACTGGGGCAGTTTGGATCAGAGCAAAGTCGTGCGCATGATGGACGAAAACACCCGCGCCGAAAACCCGATCTCGAGCGATGAGTTAATGATCGCCGCGATGCTCGAGAGTGGACTTGAAAGTGCCGAAATGGCTGAGGGTTACGGCTTGGCTCGAGATCAGATTATTATTTCCGCCAAAATCTCCAACGCGCCAATGCTCTGGGATGTCTACCGCAAACTTGCCGCCAGTTGCGACTACGCGCTTCACCTGGGCTTGACCGAGGCTGGCATGGGCATGAAGGGCATTACCGCCTCGAGCGTCGCCTTATCGCCGCTTCTAAGCGAGGGTATCGGCGACACCATTCGGGTTTCACTGACCCCAGAACCAGGCGCGACCCGCAAACTCGAGGTCGAAGTCGCAAAGCAGATCCTGCAAGCCGTGGGCATTCGCACGTTTAGCCCACAAGTCACCGCTTGCCCAGGTTGCGGACGTACCACCAGCAGCCTGTTTCAAGTCCTGGCGCAAGACATTCAAACCGATCTGGACGCCAACATGCCCGTCTGGAAATCCAAATACCCTGGCGTCGAAGTCTTAAAAGTCGCCGTGATGGGCTGTGTGGTCAACGGTCCAGGCGAATCCAAACACGCCGATATTGGAATCTCCTTGCCAGGAACGGGCGAAGAACCTCGAGCACCCGTCTACCGCGACGGGCAGCTTGTGACCACGCTGAAGGGTGCGCACATCGCCCAAGAGTTTATGCAAATGGTCAGCGAATACATTGAAAATCGTTTTGGAACTTGAATTTCTGGTTAAAAATACAATTCAGGCTCGAGAATATTTGGTTTCTCGAGCCTGAATTGTGGAATTCTGCGGGGGTTAAATGACTGTCACCAGCAATAACGCCACTACTCGCTCGCCTGTGACGGCATTCTCGAGCGTCACTTTTAAGACGTGAGCGCCGTAATTGACACCTTTGTCATAATGAACGGTCAGCGTAAAGTTGATCGTTGCAACACCTTCTTGTTTGCCAATGCCGACACTGTTGTAAGTAACACTGAGTCCTGGTGTACCCTCTGAAGATACGATTTTGTACTTGTCTGTGCCATTTTGAATCAAGCGTTGTTCACCAGCGTAACTCAAGACGGCTCGAGGCACTTTTGCCACGATTTTGCTGCTGCCACCCACTTTCAACTGTACAAAACTACTGACTTCGGCAAGGTTGACACTGCCAGGATTGATGATGGTATCCGATGCTAGGGAAAGGCTCGAGATGCCAAGGACGATGGTTACGGCGGCAAGAAAGGAACGAATATTCATGGTTGTACTCCAAAAAGCGAGGTTCGCAACGTGCGAACTGCTGGCTCGCCTTGATGGGTACAGTTTCGTCTCGAGCAATCAATTCTTGGCTTAGGGAGTTTGAAAAAACGCCTAAGAATTTAATCGCTCGAAATTTCATAAATTTATGTCTGACACAATGTAATCTGTGGTTTGGCAAATCTTAGAATTTTGCAAACCTTCGTATTCTTAAACTAAAAACTAAGATTTGCGATTTAATAATTCTCGAGCAATGTTTTTGAGCATCAAAGGACCTTCAAAAATCCAACCCGAATAGACTTGCACCAAACTCGCGCCAGCATCCAAGCGTTGTTGCACGTCATCGCCGCTCGAGATACCACCAACTGAGATGATGGGGAGTTTGCCATTTAGTTGGGAATTCAGGTGTTTCAGAATCTCAAGACTCTTTTGCTTCAAAGGTGTGCCAGACAACCCGCCAGCCTCGTCAATCGTGGTTTTTAAGCCTTCTCGAGCCAGGGTGGTGTTGGTGGCAATGATGCCTGAAAGTTTGTGTTTCTCGAGCAGCAGTAAAATTTCGTCGAGTTGTTCAAAACTTAAATCTGGGGCGACTTTCAGTAAGATTGGTTTTTTAATTTCTTGCGCATTCGCAAACTCCATCACGGTTTCCAGCAAAACCTCGAGTTTGTCTTTATCTTGCAGTTCTCGCAAGTTCGGTGTGTTTGGGCTGCTGACGTTCAGTACGAAGTAATCTCCATACTCCCAGAGTTTTTTCAGGCTGGTCAGGTAATCTTGTGGCGCATCCTCGAGCGGTGTGATTTTCGACTTTCCCAGGTTAATGCCGAGTGGAATTTTGGGTTTTCCGTGGCTATGCCGCCACAACGCCAGCCTCGCCGCAACAACGCCAGCGCCGTCATTGTTAAAGCCCATGCGGTTGATGATTGCACTGTCTTCTGGCAGTCGAAACAACCTGGGTTTTGGATTGCCAGCTTGCCCAAGTGCGGTCACGCTGCCAATCTCGGCGAAACCAAAACCGAGCGCCGCCCAGACTGGCAATGCCAGTGCGTTCTTGTCAAAACCAGCCGCCAAACCCACAGGATTTGGAAACTCGAGATTCCAGAGGTTGACTTTCAAACGTTCATCGTTAGGTTTGCAAATCTGTCCGATTAACCCGAGCATGGTTTTACTCTTGCTCGAGACTTGCAGGGTTTTCATGACCAGATCATGGACTTGTTCGGGATCGAGTTGAAACAGCAGTGGTTTGAGAAGTTCATACATTATGAACTCGAGGCGTCAAAAACGACTTGTCCGCGCACGATGGTCAATGCTGCCCAACCTGTCAATTCTTGCCCAGCCCAAGGACTGCCAAAGTTCGCTTTGGTCTTAAAACTTGCTGGCTCAACGACTTTTTTGGTTTTTAAATCAAGTAAAACCAGATCGGCTGGCATTCCAACCTCGAGTTTGGGTTCTGTAATACCCAAAACCTTGGCTGCACCTGTGGTCATCAGTTCGATCAGTCTCTCGAGTTTGAGTTTCCCAGTTGCAACAAAATGCGTGTAGAGGATAGGAAATACCAGTTCGATGTTGGCAATCCCAAACGGTGCCTCGAGCAAATCTTGTTCCTTTTCGGCTTTCGTGTGCGGCGCGTGATCCGTGCCGATGCAATCCACCGTGCCATCAACCAACCCTTTGAGCAGCGCATCACAATCAGATTGCAAGCGCAGTGGTGGCGCGACTTTATACAGGGCGTCAAACGTCTCGAGTTTTGAATCGGTCAGCGTCAAGTGGTGCGGTCCAACCTCGCAGGTGACGTTGACACCCCGAGTTTTAGCGTCACGAACGAGTTGTAAACCTCGAGCGGTGGAAAGGTGTTGAATGTGCAACCGCGATCCAGTGACCGCGCAAATCTCCAAATCTCGAGCAATTCTGGCGGCTTCGGCGGCGGCGGGATTGCCTGGAAGTCCAAGGCGTTCTGAAACTTCGCCCTCGTTCATGACACCGTCACCGCGCAGGCTGGCATCTTCGGCGTGAACACTGACCACCAAGCCCAGTGCGTGGGCGTACTCGAGTCCGCGACGCAATACGCCTGCGTCTTCGTTGGTGCGACCATCGTCGGTCAACATGACAGCACCTGCGGCTTTCAAGGCTGCCATATCTGCCAGTAACTTCCCTTCCTGCCCTCGAGTCAGTGCGGCAGCCGGCAACAGTCTTGCCAATCCAAGTTTTTCGGCTTTGGCAATCAGACTTGATACAATTTCAGGGTCGTCTATCACTGGTTTGGTGTTGGGCATACAGACCACCGTGCCAAAACCACCCGCCACCGCCGCGCTCAAACCGCTTTTCAGGTCTTCTTTGACCTCCTGCCCTGGTTCGCGCAAGTGCGCATGAGGGTCAATCAAGGCTGGCGCGAGAATAGAATTGCTGGCGTCAATCTCGAGGTCGATGTTGCCAGAAAGATTAAAACCTTCGATTAAACCATTATTGATGAACAAGTCTCGAGCTTCTGAATCTGGTGATACTCGAGCATTTTTGATTTTTATTCGCATGTTGCCCTCGATGTTTGTGTAGGGGCGCACCGCTCTGCGCCCTGGTTGTGGTTTATTTCTTCCCAACCAACAAGTGATACAAAACCGCCATCCTGACTGGCAGACCATTCTCAACTTGTTTCAAAATTACGCTGCGGCTCGAGTCTGCCAGGTTACCCTCGAGTTCGACATCGCGGTTCATTGGTCCCGGGTGCATGATGATCGCGTCTGGTGAGGCGTGTTTAAGGTTTTTAAAGTTGATCTGATAGGTTTGTTGATATTCGGGCAAGCTCGGAATGTAGCCTGTGCTCATGCGCTCGAGTTGAAGACGCAGTGTCATGACCGCGTTTGCGCCGTCTAAGGCTTCAGAGAGGTTGGTGGTGATGGTCACGCCCGGTTGTTCGAGTTCTTTGGGCAGCAGCGTCGCGGGTCCGCACAACCGAACTTTTGCGCCAAGTTTCACCAGCAAATCCGCGTTTGATCTTGCGACCCTCGAGTGTTTGACATCGCCGACTATCGCAACTTCCAACCCCTCGAGTTTCCCAAAGTGCTGCTTGAGCGTGTAGGCATCCAAGAGCGCCTGGGTTGGATGGGCGCGTCGTCCGTCGCCGGCGTTGATGATTCTGGCATCCGTCCAACGGCTCGCCAAATGTGCCGCGCCGGATGCTTGATGGCGAATCACGAACAAATCTATTTTCATTTGCTCGAGCGTCTCGAGCGTGTCTTTCAAGCTTTCGCCTTTGGTCGTGCTCGAGGTTGACGCGGTAAAAGTCAATACGTCGGCACTCATGCGTCGTGCCGCGAGTTCAAAACTGAGGCGGGTGCGGGTACTGTTCTCGAAAAAGGCGGTGCAAACCGTAAAACCTTGCAGTGCAGGAACTTTTTTGACGGGTCGCTCGAGGACTTCCGCCATGATCTGCGTCGTTTCGAGCATTCCCTCGAGACTGGTTCTGTCCCAGTCCTGAAAATCGAGCAGGTGTTTCATCGCAGTCCCCCAAAAAAATGCCTTCCGCAAAACACGGAAGGCTCGAGTTTTGATAGCATTTTGTGATTCATGCTCGAACCTCCCAAAGTTCAACCGCGTCCTCACCATCAGTCTCGAGCAATTTGACTTTAATCACTTCGGACTTGGAGGTTGGAATGTTCTTGCCGACGTAATCGGCGCGGATTGGCAGTTCGCGGTGTCCTCGGTCTACCAAGACCGCCAGTTGAATGTTGGCGGGTCGCCCGAGGTCAATCAGGGCATCCAAGCCCGCTCGAGCGGTGCGTCCAGTGTAGAACACGTCATCCACCATCACAATGCGCCTAGAGGCAACATCGAATGGGACTTCGGTGCGGCGCACCAGGGGTTGCAAGCCGACTTCTGAAAGGTCATCACGGTATAAGGTGATGTCTAATTTACCGCTTGGAACAACAATGCCCTCGAGTTCAGAAATTCGTGCCGCGATGCGGTCTGCCAATGGAATGCCTCGGGTGTGAACGCCAACCACCGCCAAATCGTGAGCGCCTTTGTTGCGTTCGACAATCTCGTGCGCAATTCGGCTGACGGCACGGCGGATATCGTCAGGTTCTAAAAGTCGTGCCTTGAACTCGAGTTCAGGCATAAACACCTGGCTTCTCGAGGGTCAAAAAAACGATCCCAACGCGAGGGCGTGGGACGAAACGGGTACTGTTCATATTTCCTCCTTTTCAGCCTCTCGGGACTGGTTTAAAAGCTGTACGGAGTTTAAGGGCAAGACCGTATTTTGGCAAGTCTCGGGTTTTTGAAATGCGGGACTTTCCAGTAGACTCGAGCATGTCCGATTCGTATTGTGCCGCCGTCAGATCGGGTCGCTTACACCAGGTTCATACGGATTATCACGACCTCGAGTATGGTTTTCCGATTTTGACTGACGATGAATTATTTGAGCGTTTGATCCTCGAGATCAATCAGGCGGGTTTATCGTGGGAAACCATTTTGAAAAAGCGTATTGGGTTTAAACAAGCTTACGCAAATTTTAACCTCGAGCAAGTCGCTGTGTTTAACGAGGATGACTTTGATCGGTTAATGTCTGACCCGAGCATTATTCGCAATCGCTTGAAAATTCGGGCAGCCATTGAAAATGCCAAACGCATTCTCGAGATCAAGCACGAACACGGTTCGTTTTTGGCTTGGCTTGAGGCTTATCATCCTCTTGAGTTGGATGGCTGGCGGCGGTTGTTTAAAAAGACTTTTATTTTTACGGGCGGCGAGATCGTGCGCGAGTTTTTGGTCAGCACAGGATTTTTGCTTGGGGCGCACCATGAAGATTGTTCAACCTATGTCCAAATTCTGGAACTTAAACCTGCTTGGACTCGAGCAAAAGCCGCATCCGAATGAAGGTCTTGAGTTTGAAGCACAAATTATTGTTTGGATTCACTCGAGTGCAATTTAACGATCTTTACCCTCGAGCCAAAGCCGAATGACATTCATTTTTCCTGGTTTAACAACCTCGAGTGCTTTGCGCCAGTATTTTTCTGCCCAACCTTCAATGTTCCGTTGTTTACCCCTGGCAATGGCAATCGCGCCCTCGGGAATATCATCGCTGATGGTGCTGCCACCCGCCACAAAAGCGCCGTCACCGATCATCCTGGGGGCAATAATGGTGCTGTTGCTGCCAATAAACACGCCTTTGCCAATGTCAGTGTGATGCTTGTTGATGCCGTCGTAATTGGCGGTAATCGTTCCCGCGCCAATATTGGACTCCGCGCCAATTCGGGCGTCACCAAGATAAGCCAAGTGACCCGCCTTTGCGCCCTGCTCGAGCCGGCTGTTTTTAATTTCGACAAAATTGCCAACATGCACGTCACGCTCCAAGATTGCGCCGCCACGAAGTCTGGCGAATGGTCCGGCATCGCTGCCCGGGTGCATGGTGACATTCTCGAGTACGGTATGGGGTTTGATGGTCACATTGTTTGCCAGCATCGAATCAGAAATCACGCTGTACGCTCCGACAATCGAATCTCTGGCAATGCTGGTTTGACCTTTTAGGATCACACCAGGTTCGATAATCACGTCAGCCTCAAGGGTCACGGTATCATCAATGTAAATGCTGCTTGGGTCGCGCAGTGTCACGCCCTCCGTCATCCAGTGTTCTCGAATGCGGTTGCGCAAAACCGTATCGGCTTGCGCCAATTGCACGCGGTCATTTGCCCCCTCGAGTTCGGCGGCGTCAGCAATTTTAAATGCCAGGGCTTTATCGCCAATTTGACGATACTTTTCGAGGATGTCTGTTAAATAAAATTCTTTGGCAGTGTTGTCATTGCCGATGCTCGAGGCTAGCGCGAAGGCTTTGCTCGAGAAAACGTACATGCCCGAATTCCATTCTTTAATCAGTTTTTGCGCCGCACTTGCCGATTTGTGTTCGACAATTCTAAAAACCTCACCGCCCGAGTCGCGCAAAATCCGTCCGTAACCTTTGGGATTCTCAAGCTCTGAAGTGATTACAGTCATGCCCGCTTGATTCAGGCGGTGAAACTCGAGCGCCCCGCGCAAGGTCTGGGAACGCATCAGCGGGGTGTCGCCGTATAGCACAACAATTTCGCCGTCAAATCCTTCAAGGGCAGGTTGTGCCATCCTAAAGGCGTGAGCCGTGCCAAGTTGTTCGTGTTGCCGAGCAAACACCACACCTGCTTTGGCAAAATGATGTTCGATTTGATCCGCGCCGTGACCGGTCACGACCACAATCTGTTCGGGGGACAGTGCTTTGGCGGCATTGATGACGTGCTCGAGCAGCGGGCGTCCGGCAACCTCGTGCAACATTTTGGGCAATTGGCTTTTCATGCGTGTTCCTTGCCCTGCCGCAAGAATCACCACCGCAAGCTTGGCTTGGGTACTGTTGGGACTGCTCATGGTTACTTCCCTGGGTTTGCGCTCGAGACAAGATTATTGGGATTGTTCGGTTTTGAAACTGGCACACCTTCACCCCAGGGTTGTTCTGGTTGCTTGCCAATTCGGTATAACATGAAAAGCGCCAGCAGGCACAGCGGAATCGAATAAATTTGGGTCAGGGTCAGTAAACCAACGCCCAAGCCTTTAGGACCATCGTCGATCCAGATTTTAAGGAACAACGGATTGAGCCTGAAAGTTTCTTCAACGATTGAGCGCAGCAGGCTGTACCAGAAAATAAATTGCCAGAACACCCAACCAGGGCGTTTGGAGCGCAACCAATAAAATGCCATAATTGTTAGGGCAACACCGATAAAGACACCATAAATTTGGGTCAAATGCACCGGACCACGAACAGCAGCTTGATTTAATAAACAATCCACACCGTTCTTGGTTTCACCGTTGACATAACATAAGCTCGAGAGTCCCTGCCAGTTGCGTTCGCCGTTAAATATGCCCAGAATGCTCGAGCCAGTGTTGGGCCACGTCCAACCTAAAGGTGAGGCGGTTAAGCGCCCAATCGTGTCGTTGCCGTTAAAGAAATTGCCCAAGCGTCCACCAATAATACCCAATGCTACGCCAGGAACGAACAGGTCAGCGTATTGGTAAAAATTAATTTTGTAACGACGCTGATAATAATAGAGCGCCCCAATACCAAAGATCAGACCACCATGAATCGCCAGACCACCCTCACGAATGTTGATCAAACGAATCAGCCAGGTAAAAAATGGTTCGTCGGCGTTTTGCGTAAATTGCGAGGCACTGGTCAGAACATAGACCACTCGAGCGCCAACAACCCCCCAAAGAACCGCCCAAAAGATCATGTCGCTCATCAGGTTGGCGTTCAAACCGCGCCGTTCGGCAAGGCGCGAACCGACAACAGCGCCGATCAAAACGCCTAGGGTGATGAGCACGCCGTACCAGGCGACGGCGAAAGTACCAATTTTAAAGAGTTCTGGGTGCATGTCGCTTAAGTATAAACCGCTTCGGATGAGAGTCAAAATGTGACTCGAGAAAATGGCGGCAATCTCGAGGTTTAAGTAAGGGCATTGGGTTCTTTTCGTTCCCTTTGCAAGATGAACCAACACTATGAGGATCACTCAGTTTCGAGTTCGTCCCCCTTGAGAGGCTCAATTTTTGGGACTCGAGCCAGCAATTTTTTAAATTTTGGTATTGACCCATGCTTTGCTCGCTCGAGCAGAACTGTTTCTGCGTCTAAAATCGCAATTTTTTCGGTGACTGCCGAAGCAATTAAGCTGTTTAAGCTAATACCTTCTTGCTCAGCGAGAACACGTAAGCGGCGGTGGATAGATTCGGGTAAACGAACATTTAAAGCAATCATGTATTGACCTCCAAGAATCTCGAGATACTGATACCTGCATTTTCGACTTAACCATTTCCCGCGATTGCCGAATTAGCCCAAAACTTCTTCACCAACCCAAACTCTTCAGCCGCAGCCAACGC
>JAYVRX010000101.1:0-5332 GCA_043775825.1 Deinococcales bacterium | reverse complement strand
GGTGGCGATGCTCGAGATGATGATAAAACTGGTCAGAACAGGTTTGAATTTCATGATTTCCTCCGCAATTTTTTTATGGACAATCCAACTGACTCGAGTATCGGTGTCGGGTGTGAGAACCCGCAAGCCTCGAGCTAAACAAAATTTAAGGTTGCAGCAGGCTTTCGATGTTCAAACGGTAACCCAGTTGAAAGCCGTAATAAAAGATTCCAGCAGTGATCGCACCGCCAAAACCTCGTCCTAGCAACACGCCAGGTCCAAGGTTGAACTCGAGGTTTGTGCCAAAACGAAGTGGCAGGGCAACGTCTTCGCGCCAGGGTTCAAAGGCAACAAATACAGTCAGGTTGCCTATTTTTTCTTCATCAACGTTTAAAAAATCGTAACTGGCATCCAAACCAAGACCGTAGATAAAACCACTTGGGTTGCCGCCGAGCAAAATCTCTGCGCCCAGACGGTACGGCGCATCTTCGGGAACAAATTTAAGCCCAAGCGTCGCACCAAAGGTCAAACCGCTGGTTTGCGGTGCGAGCAAAGCGCCGCCAGACAACGTGAACTCTCCAGTTCGAGTCTCGAGTCCGAGATTCAACCTCGAGCTTTCAGGCACGTAACGCCCACCAAATTTGAGGGTCAGGTTTCTCGAGAGACGATACTGGGCATTCGCGCCCACCAAGAAACTGTTGTTGCTGGCAGGTTCAGGGTTGCGCCCGAAGATGCTAAAACGGTTTGCAGCAAAACTCGAGGCAGTCCAAAACCCGCCATCCAGCTCGAGTGCGATTGGTCCGAGCGTACCGCGAACATTGGTGCGAAATCGCACGCCGCCAGCAAACACAAAATCAAAGCTTGTGTCCGTCGAAGCGCGACCCAAAGGTCCAAAATCAAAACCCGCGCCGATGGCAATGCCCGCCCGTTCGGTGCTGAGCGCAAAGCCAAGGCTTAGGTCTGGATTCTCTAGGATGGTCAAGTTGGAGAGCGCGATTTGAACCGTGAACTGACCGGACGAACCAGAAAAAACGCCTCCAGCCGTGGCTTCGAGTTCGGTGGCTCGAGCGTTCGCGCCAAACGCAGTCAATAAAGTTAGAAAGATCAGAAATCGTTTCATCTTTAAAAGTTTACGCCAGAAAACCTGAGCTTGCACGGGCAAAAGCAATGAGAAACGAATGATTTAAGAAACAGTGAACGGGCATCATATTCAAATTTGAATTTCGAGCGAAAATACCAGCATGGAACTGAAAAGCCAATTCTCGAACCGTGAGGAAATGACGGCATACCTAGCAGCGCAACTCGAGGGTCTGTACTCGAGCGAAGCAATCCCAAACAAAATTCGTGGTGGAAGGCGTACCGCACTCGAGCAACTCGAGCAATTCAAGGCGCAAGGTTACGGCAAACGCAATTTTGTGCAATCCAACACCTCGAAACTCTCGGCTTATTTACGTCACGGCGTGCTGTCCATCACAGAGGTAGCCGCACACGTTCGACGGCACGGGCAAGGGCGCGAGAAACTAGAGTTCTTAAAGCAGCTTGCGTGGCACGAATTTTTCTTTCTTGTTTTGGAACAAGAGGGTATCGGTGTGCTCGAGAATCTTGAAGCGCCAAAGTACGCCACACGCTGGCAAGCCGAAATGCCCGAAGACATTCTCGAGGCGCGAACGGGATTGCCCTGCGTTGATACTTGGGTTGAAAAATTGATTGACACGGGGTACTTGCACAATCACGAACGATTGTGGTTCGCGGCTTACGTCACGCATTGGCGCAAAACGCATTGGAAGGCGGGATATGACTTTTTTCGGGAGCACCTGCTCGACGGTGACATTGCCAGCAACGCCCTGTCATGGCAATGGGTAGCGAGCACCTTCAGTTCCAAACCGTACTTCATGAACCAGCAAAACATTCAAACCTTCTCTTCAGACGCGTACTGCTCGAGTTGCCGTGCGGTTTGCCCATTCAAAAAGTCTTACCCAGACCTTGAGCGGTCATTGTTCGGGCAAGATTACGGTTGGTCGTCATGAGTGCGCTCGTGTGGTTACACGGTGGCAGCCTCTCGTCCACCGACCCAGCGCTCATGGCAAACCCGAACGCGCCCACAATTTTTATCTTTGACAAACCGTTCCTCGAGCAAACCCGCATCAGTTTTGGGCGACTGCAATTTATCTTTGAAAGCGTGCTCGAATGTCTTGAAGGTCGTGAGCACCGAGTTTGTGTTGGCGTTCAGGGCGAGGAAATCATTCAGTTTGCCACCTCGAGCAACTGCACGGAAATTCATGTGACTTTTGTTACCAGCCCAGAATTAGAGCGCACCATCGATGCGCTCGAGCAGGCTGGCTTGAAAGTGGTGTTGCATCATCTCGAGCGGCTGACCAGTTATTCGGGGCAGGTGAAACGCTTTAGCGCGTTTTGGAAGCGAGTCGAGCGTGAAGTCTGGAAACCATGAAAACCAAAACTTTTGGCGGCGGCAAAAAACCATCTGAACGCGCCAGCAAAATCTGTCCCATCTGTCAAAAACCGTTCACCTGGCGCAAAAAATGGGCAAGAGACTGGGAAAACGTGATTTACTGTTCTGAACGTTGCAAGAAAGCTCGAGTCTAAGAATTCTTGAAAAGCTCCAAACATTCAAGGTAATCTTTGACCGCCCAAGTCGCCCCAGCCTCGAGCAGCGCGGCTTTGGATTGCATGGTGGCAACACCCACCACTCGAGCGCCCGCAGCAATACCTGACTTCACCCCAATCAAGGAATCTTCAAAGACCAAGCAATCCTCGGCTGGCACGCCCAATTTACTCGCCCCAAGCGCGAACGGTTCGGGATCGGGCTTGCCGCGTTTCACATCCTCACCCATGACCCGCACCACAAACCGAGCCTCGAGGTGTAAAGCAGCCAGCACAAATTTGGTGTTTTTGACGTCGGCACTGGTGACCAGCGCGATTTTGACACCAAGACCCTCGAGATAATCCAGAAACTCGAGCAACCCCGCGACTGGAACGATTTTTCCGCTGGCGATTTGGCGGTAGGTTTCTTCTTTGTACTCGTGAAATTCGTTGGCGCTGGTATCGTCTGGGAACACATTCCCGAGCAAACTTTCGACGATGGCTTTGGTTTTACCACCGTGCACTTTGGTCTCGGTTTTGGACAGCGCGTAACCGTAGCGCTCAAGTAGACAAACCTCCCAAGCCAGGTGGTGCAACTGTGCGTTCTGGACAAGTGTGCCGTCCATGTCGAACAAAACCGCTTTAAAAGCAATCATGAATTCACCAATTTTTTGGCGCTCGAGAGGCGCATAATCAAGAAAACCGAAAAGACCATCAGCACCGAGACGATCACATACGCCACCGCTATACGCTGAATGTTTTTGCCCGACAAAAGTTCCATGACGTAAGGCGTGGCGACACCACCAAAATTAGCGCCCGCAATCACAATGCTGGCATTGGCGAGGCTGCCGCCCAAGGCTTTGCTCATCCAAACAAAACCCGTTGGGAAAATAGGACCGCAGGCGATACCAGCCAGCGTGTAGGCAATCGGGGCAATCACGCCAATGCCCGTGAGTGACAAGCTCGCGGCAACCAAAACCGTACTGCCCAGCACGATGCTCGAGCGAGAAAAACGCATGGCAAACGGCGCAATCAGCAAGCGCCCGAGGGCGATTCCCCCCCAGAACAACGAGTTAACAAAAGCCGCGTTTTGTTCAGTCCATGAGAACACTTTCACCAAATGCGTGGTTTCAGACGAGGCAGCCCCGACTTCGACCAGCACATACGTCCAAAAGAGCAGTAAAAAACCACTGAGGATCGAAACATTAACTGGCGCAACATTTTTAGCACTCGAGGTTTCACTTTTGACCATGTGCGCATCAAGTTCATGGCTCGAGAAGAACAAAAACAGCACCAACGCGCTAAAACACGCGGCGATCAAAAACGGAATGCCGTAATTGCCAGGAATAAAACCAATCAACAACGGTCCCAGAATTGCCCCGACCCCAAACAAAGCGTTGACAATATTGCTCATGGCAGCGCCGCGTTCACCGAAACCGCTCGAGAAAAGGTTGTTGATGCTGACATCAATGCCACCAAAGCCCAAGCCCAGGACAAATGCCGCCAGCAACACCAGAATCCAAGACGGCGCGAATGCCACACCGAGGCAACCCAGCACCAGAAACAAACTCGAGAGGCTGAGCCGCAGCCGTGTCCCAAGCCATTTCTCGAGTTGGGTTTGGAGGGTAATACCCAGCACCGAACCCGCAAAATGCGCACTGACCACCGTCCCAGGATTGCCCAGAAAACCCATGCCGCTCGAGAGGTCAAAGCGTTTGGTGAACATCAAATACGCGGGTCCGTACATGGCTTGGATTGCACCAATGCAGGTGAAGGCGACAAAACCACCGATGGTTGCGTTACGAGAAAGCACGCTCGAGTATAACGGAATTGTTTTTGGTTCAGGATTTGTCTACAAGATTGAGATTGTCAGCAAAATGCAAACTTGAAACTGCGTTGATTTCTCGAGATACCACAAGAAAAATCCAACTAACGATCTTCAAATCCCAAAAGCACGTTCACCGCGTTCACGCCAATCTCCTCAACGGCATACCCGCCTTCCATCACGAACAACGTGGGTTTACCGAGTTTAGCGATTCGAGCACCAATTTTTAGATAATCAGCAGTCTCGAGCAAAAATTGTGAAATCGGATCATGTTTGAACGTGTCCACCCCCAGCGAAACCAGCAGCACATCTGGCGCGTAACGCTCGAGGTTCTGGCAAGCAAGCTCGAGGTTGGCATTCCAGGTTTCAAAGGTTGTGCCGTGAGGCATCGGGTAATTGATATTAAAGCCCTCACCAGCGCCGTTGCCAGTCTCGTCGGCATAACCCAGAAAGTAGGGGTACTCGACACTCGGGTCGCCGTGCAAGTTGATTAAAAGCACATCGGCACGGTCATAAAAAATGGCTTGCGTGCCGTTGCCATGGTGGTAATCGATATCTAAAATGGCGACTCGAGTTGCGCCATTGTCCAGAAAATATTGCGCCGCAATCGCCACGTTATTGAAAAAACAGTAACCGCCCATGTAATCGGCTGCCGCATGATGCCCAGGTGGGCGGCACAGGCTAAAAACGCTGCTCGAGCCGTTCTTGACCAGTTCCGCGCCCATTAATGCCACATTGACGCTGCTGGTGATCGCCTGCCAGGTGGTCGGTGTGATCGGCGCTGCGGCATCCAAACTGTAAAAACCCAGTTTGGCTTCAATCGCCACGGGTGCTCGAGTTTGATTCATTTGCCGCACCGCCCAGGTGTAAGGCAGGGCGTGTTTGGCATGACCCGCCGCCGTCCATTGTGCCCAGGCATTCTCGAGA
>JAYVRX010000100.1:0-20163 GCA_043775825.1 Deinococcales bacterium | reverse complement strand
TGCCGAATCAGAACGAGGAGAAGTTTATTTTAGAAGACTGAGAGGACTTTCAGTCCATTATCAAACCCATGCACTTTTAGTGCATGGTCGTTTAGTCTAACAACTAAAATTTTGGCTGTACTCGTCATTATGGTACGTGAGGCTCGAGTTTAGAAAATACACTTAAAATTGCAAATCTTTCGTGTAAGAAAGTTTTGAGTATTTTTTTCGTAGTATTGTCAATAGCAAGGTTGTTTGCAGAATTGCGACTGAACAACGAATACACAAAGTAATTTACTTTGATCCATTATTCGGACGAGGTTGGCTTCAAAGATTGGAGATTTTATGGAGGTGCTATGCACATCGTCGCAGCGGGTCAAATGATCTCAGGTGGTTCGGTATTGCTGTTGCCGAAAAATCAAGCGATTTATCAAAATGTCTCGAGCAGCATTGTGGACATGGTAAAACTCGAAGCGGACATTCATGCCCGAAACGCATTTCATGGGTATCTCGAGTTTAGTGAAACACAAGGAGGCGTACAACGGGCTTGGCGCTTGTTTTTCCTGAATTCACGGCGGGTGTCAGTGACTTGGTTGGACAGTGATTTTCAACCATCAAATTTTCAACTTGGCGATCATGTCGGTTCGTTTGGTTTGTTCGAGATGGAATACGGACTGGCGTATGTTCTGGCGGCATTGGAACATGGCAATGCGGTTGTTTTGGATGCGGCTTTCAGTCTTGGAATGCGTGACGTGTTGACGCGCTGCCTTGAAGCCAAAGCCAACGGGGTCATGCGCTTGCAAAAACCAGATGGCGCTACAGCCGATTTGGTGCTCGGGTTTGGCAAGGTTTTGTTTGCTTACTCGAGCGTTATGGATTCAAATTCGGTTGTATCAGGCTTTGTGAACACTTTAGGACCAAACCAACCGGTCAAAGCCAGTTTGGTGCTCAGTCATCCTTTGGCGCAACCCCTCGATTTAGCGCCGCGCATTGCCTCTATCGCCACGGTTTTGGAAGCCTGGAGTTTATTGTTGCAACGTACCCAAAATCTATTAGACCGCAACGCACCAGGGCAATTTAACCGTTTGTGGCGGCAAGCAGGTTTGCAATTTGCCGATCAATACCCAGCCCTTGATCCATTCATGAACGACCTGGTCTGGAATGGATCAACGCTCGAGTGGAAAGGCGATGAAACTGAAAACCTGATCCCAGCTTTGGTCGATGGTTATACACTCACTTTAAAGGGCGCAAATTTTAGCCCCGAAGTGCTGTTTAACCCTCTTGGCGCAGAGGCACTACTCGCTCGTTATCAAACTTGCGGAATTGAACAAGTCTTTGGAAGCCGCGTATGACCAGCGAGGCTCGAGGGGTACGCGGTTCGTTTAGCCATGACACCCTGGTCAGTACAGTTCAGTTTGCGGCGACTTCAGACCAGCCAAGTCGCTTCGAGATTAGCAGCGGCTTACGTCGCGCGAGCTTAATGTTAAACAATGGCAATGTGATCGCTGCCGAATGCTTTTCAAATCAACGTGAATTGCTGGGCGAAGAGGCGGTGGTCGAATTTTTATCCTGGCGCTTTGGAGAATTTGCCCTAATTCCTGACCCAGACGCAATCAATACCAGCAAAGGACGAATCGACAAATCAATCATGGCACTGCTTTTAAGTGCCAGCGCCACCCGCGATTCGATGGATTCCTCAATGAGACAAGATTCTTCAATGATTCAAGAACCAGTGCGCCCAGACGCTATTCCTAGCTTAATCGCCACCAACTCGGCGGCGAACGTCCAACTCGATGCCAACTCATGGGTTTTAATTCCCAAAATTGATAACGTCAAAACAGTCGGTCAAATCGCCCAAGAGCTGGGTTTGGATATGAATGAAACGGGTCGCCGCTTGCGGATGCTCGAGCAATCAGGTTTGGTTAAACTCGAGATTCGATTGATTCCAGCACCAAGTGATTTCTTACCGAATGTCACCAAATTTTTGGTGCAATTAACAGGACCGATGGGTGACATTTTGCTCGAGGATGCCGCTTATGCCGCAGGGATTGACCTTGGCAGTTTGCAAGCCAGCCAGGCAGTAACGCTGGCAAAATTTCTCGAGGCTGAAATCCCAGCAGATCGTGTTGTCGGGTTTCGTCAAGGCATGATGACGCTGTTAAGGCAAAGCAACCTGAATTGAAAGATTCCAAGTGATTGTTAAAAACCAAGCCCCACCCAAAAGGAGACCACAATGAAAGCCGATCAAAGCGTTGCAAACTATACTGTTAACCTGCTGTACCCCTTAAATGACGAAACCGTTCGTCAAGAAGCCGCCAACAAACTCGTGCCAGCTTTAAACCTGACCCATGAAACGGTTTTAAAAATGCTGTCACGCCCACCAGGACCACTGACCAAACCCACGACTTTTGAAAATGCCGAACGCGTGGCACATCATTTTATCAGCGTTGGTGTTCCAGTCGAAGTTGGGTCAATTGCGCCCAAACCAGTAGTCTATGAACAAACACCCGTTACACCAAGCCCAGTCAGTGCAAGTCCAGCAAGTTCATTTGATAGCCAACCCAACCCGTATCAGTCTAGTGCAGGCGCTGTGAACACAATGCCTGTGATGCAATCTGCACCCATCAGTGCAGCAGTCCCTTTGAGTATGGAAGCCCCAAGCCCAGCTTTAAACATGGACGGCAGTATCGCCAAGAAAACCAGACGCGGAAGCTTGAGAAATAACTTGATCTTGCTGACGGTTGCTCCGCTGGTCGTCTTAGGTGCGGCAATCGCGGGTTACTTGTACACCAGCTTGCCACAAACATCTTTTGATTTGGTGGACATTGGTCTTGACCGTTTTGTGCTTGGGCAAGCGACAGCCATTCACCCAGAAATTGGCAATTCTGATGTGTTTAAACTCAGTTTGCAAAACGTGATCAATCAAAAAGAGTTTTCGTTGGCAATGATTGATATCGAACCTGCCGCAGACAATAAAGCTTATAAAGACATCTTCGTTTCGGCAGAACCTGCAACCGCTAGTACACTCGAAAAAGATTTTGATGCTTTTCGTGAAACGCCAGCAGGTAGAGAGTCTGATGCCAGCTTTACTTCTGCTGGATTTGGAGCAGGCAAACAAAACATCACCCTTCTTTGGGCAGATGTCTTTGAGCAAGCAGACGGACACCGTATCGTAAAATTCGACGACGGTACTGAATACAATCCAGACCCGAGTGATACTGCACCAAGCAAAAAACTCTTCAGGTACAACCTTGGCTGGCTTCAAGCAAGTTCTCATAATGCCGCTATTCAAAGTGTATTCTTGACCATCGGCATTATTGCAGCGGGTCTGTTGCTGGCAATTGCAGCCGCCACTTGGTTCGCAAATCAAACTGCAAAACCAATCGTTGCCCTGACCCAAGCCGCCGACAGGATCAGCCTCGGTGAACTCGAGACTCCAATCACCAGCAACCAAAACAACGAACTTGGTGATCTTGCCGGCGCTGTCGAACGGATGCGCGTTTCGCTCAAAACCGCGATTGAACGCCTTCGCAAGCGTCGTTAAATTCTGATCAATTCAAAATCAGGTCGCTTTGTTCAGCGACCTGATTTTTTTGTGCTTGCAATCTTCCAAAACCCGTCATGCTCGAGAAACCTGTTTTAAAATTGATGTTATACCTCGAGACAAAAAGCGTTTCGGGTTGGTGAGACTTGAGATTGTGGTCATCCTCAAATTATTATTGAAAAAAGTTAACATCAATCAAAAAACTTTTGTCACACGGCTTGGATTGATTTCTGGTACTCCTCGAGCGCCCGTTCTTCAGCCGGAATTCGCACGCCCAGCAGCAACACTGCATTCACAATGCTCGAGATGACAGCCGTGACCCAGCAGCCAAAAATCAGGGGCGCAACAAAAAGCTCGAGCGCCACAACAATATAATTTGGGTGCTTCACATACTTGTAAGGTCCTTTGGCGACGCGATTGCCGCCAGGAATAATAATGATTCTGGTGTTCCAGTATTTGCCCAGGCTGCTAATCGCCCAGTAACGCCCGAATTGCGCCAGCACAAAAAAGCCAAGCCACAACCACCATAAACCGCTCAAACTCGAGCCGCGCAAAATGCCCTCGAGCAGCATGAAGACAATCCAAGACACGTGAAGCAGCACAATGAATTTGTAATGCTCAGGCGAGTATTCTTTGCCACCGCTCTCCAGGGCAAACTCGAGGTTTCGTTTTGCCACGCCAAGCTCGAGTAGGCGCTGAACGATGATCGCCGCAATAAAACCGATTAAATACGGCATCAGATAATCGTGTTAATGATGCCGTAAGTAATGCCCGTGGCAATCACGGCGACCACCAGGGTCACGATGGCTTGCGAACCTTTGGTTAGGTTCATGCTGGATTGCACGCCAACATAACCAAAGTAAGCGTTGGCGGCTAGAAAGGCGAACAACAGAGCCGGAATCAGCAAGATACCAACAATGGTGATGGCTAAAACGAATGTCAGAACCGCAAAAAGAATTGAGAGTGGCATCCAGAAAAGCGAAAACGTGTACGCCACTTGGTCAAGCGTTCCCGTGCCCCCTTGGGATTTACCAAAGGCATGAACCACGTAAACAAAAACAAGAAACGTTGCCAAAGCCGAAATTGCACCGCCAATGATCGCGCCAAGACCGCCACTGAAACTGAGTGCGCCTGAAACCAGTGCGCCCAGCCCAACGTAAATCAGGGCGTCGCGCATCGTGCCACGGTTTTCATAGTTGTCAAAGGTTGCGACAGTCGGATTGCTGATGACTTTGATGCTCTGGTCGATCATTTCTGAAATTGGCACTGGGTTTGGGGTGGGTGCGCTCATGGTTTCACCTCTCGAGATTGAAAGTTGTTATTATTGTAGCAAGACTTGCTTCAAGTGTGACTACGTTCGTACAAACTCAAAAGTTCCCAAGCTTCAATCATCACTTTGGCAACATCTGGCTTGGCGGCTTGTAAACCAAGCTGTAAAGCTCGAGCACCAATCCGTCTCAAACCCTCAAGATCGTTTTCTCGAGCGAGTTGGATGGCACTGGCACGTTGAGGCTTGCGCCGTTCGAGCACCCGTTCGCGGGTTAAAACTTCCAGCGTTTCATTCTCGAGAAAGATTCGTTTGGCGGTGTTCACTGCATCGCGCAAAGCCTCACGCCCCTGGTCTGCTAGCAATGCCAGCGCCTCGAGAATCAATTCTTGTTCAATTTTGGAATTGTCCACGGCAAAGCCAAAAATACCCTCCGCCACTCGAGCTTGAACGGTGGTTGGGTCGGGATGGCGTGCCAGTTCTTGCTCAAAGATGGTTTGCAGTTGCGTGGCAAGGTTGAGCATTTTGTTTAAGGGAACAATTCTTCTGGTGTTGCCAGATCAACCCATATTTTTTGCTGATAGACACCATTGACCAGTCGTTTGTTGTTGGTTACAAATTTTAAGTTTAGCGACTCCGTAAGGGCAATGTACAAAGCATCGTGTGGTTTTTTGGTGCGTTTGAGTTGAACCGCAAGTTCAAGTCCTCTGCTCAAGTTTGGAGCTTTGATTTGAAATGGTTTTTTAGCGATCAAGTTCAGAATTTGAGAAATATCGTGCAAGGACAAAACTTTTGCCGAATAATAATCCCAGTATCCTGAAAAGACTTCATGCAATAGCGAATGCGGAGCAACCAGTTGAATTTTTTGCTCGGTACAACGCCTCAAAAATAAAGCGCAACGCTCAGCATCCAAGCGTAAATGTTTGTCTGCCACATCGGTCACTATGGACGGCAAATAGGCAGCTACAATGACGTTCGCATCCACAAGCAAGCGTTTTTGTTTTAAGAAAATGTCTTTCGCAGTAAGCGATTGACCACTTCTGCTTTGGGTTGAGGCACTTTGATGGCTCGAGCTGCCGCTAAATCTGGGTCTATTTTGCGAAGCTTTGATGTGCTAACCTCCGCGCGAATGTTTATTTTTTTGCAACTTCTTGCTTCATGTTTTTAGTTTACAACAATTTCTTAAGCAGTTTATGTTTTGAAAATGACGTGTTCGGCACTGAAGCCGGGTCCCATCGCGCTGATCGCGCCGTACTCCCCAGGGTTCACGCTAGCGAATCTGTTCATAAATTTCTCGAGTACAAATAAAACACTGACACTGCTCATGTTGCCGCAAGTCTCGAGTACACTTCTGGCATCCTTTAAGGCGTCAGGCTCGAGTGCCAGGGATTCTTGATAAGCCTCTAAAACTTTTAACCCGCCAGGATGGGTGATAAAATGCTTGATTTGCTCGAGTTTGATGCCGTTTGCTTTGGCGGCTTCGCAAAGGTTTTGGCGCATTAAGCTGCGCACCAAATCGGGAACGCTTTTGGCAAAACGTACTTTCAAGCCGCCATCCACCACGTCCCAACCCATGACATCTTCGGAATCTGGGATCAGGGTACTGTAACTGCCAAGAAGCTCAGGGTTTCTCGAGTTACCGTCCGTGCTGACGATCACGGCTGCCGCGCCGTCGGCAAACAGGCTGGTGGCAACCAGGTTCGATTTGCTGCGGTCATTGTGTTGAAAGGTCAGGCTGCACAGTTCAACCGCCACCAACAGCACCCGCTTTCCTGGAAAGGCTCTGGCGTACTCTGACGCCCTCGCCAGCCCTGCTGCACCGCCAGCACAGCCCAAGCCCCACAAGGGCATTCTGGCGACGTGTGGGGATAAACTTAAGAGTTTAATCAGACTGGCGTCCAAGCTGGGCGTGGACAACCCGGTGGTCGAAACAAAAATGATCGCATCAATTTGGGTTGGCTCGAGGTTCGCATTTTTCAGCGCCTCTCGAGCCGCCGCCTCACTTAAGCTGGTGGCGTGTTGAACGTACAGGGCATTTTTTTCACTAAAACTTTTAGGACTTTCAAACCACTTTAAATCAGTGCACAACGCTCTGGTTTTGATTTGCGAATTCTCAAAGATTGTGACCAGCCTGTCAATATCCCTGAAGCTCGAGGCGAAAAGTGTTCTGGCAAATTCGCGGATATTGTGTTGTTCGATGCGGTGCGTCGGCAGTGCAGTGCCAACAGAAATTATTTTAGGATTCACAGGTCATCACTTTCGGGTGTCTCGCACGAATCCCTGAAAACGTACTGGCTGAGGCGTTTGCGGTGACGGCTCGACCAGTCGATGCTCGGACGGCGCTGCGCCTCTTTGACGTAACCAAGTCTGTAGACCGCCATCAATTCGAGGTTGTCAGGAACGTTTAAGAGGTGAATCATCTGCTGCCAGTTTTCGGGAATTTCCATTGGCGTGCTGATAAATTGAATCCCCATGCCGAGCGCGTGGGTGGTTAACAAAATGTTTTCCATCGCCGCGCCCATGCCAAAAATGCTGTAGAAGCCGCTTAACTTGCCTGGAATGTACTCGGCTTTGTCGAGCATCACGCCCATAATCAGTGGACTGCTTGCCACAAGGTCGCGGTTGTCTTTGCCGAGCATTTTGGGTACACCCATGCGCCGCATGATTTCGACACCAGTTGGACTCATGATCTGTTTTGCAAAAGGCTTAAGTGGTCCCGGCAACTGGTCAAAATGAATGCCATCGCCGCGTTCCTCGAGTTCCTTTTCGCTAAAGCGAAAATACGGACGGTAACGCTCGAAAAACAGTCCGTCGGCAATCAGTTTTTCCATGCTGCGACCAGCCAAATCCGCTATCGCGGCACGTTTTGCGGCGTCTTCGATCAAAATAAAACGCCACGGTTGAGAATTAAAATGGCTCGGCGCTCGAGACGCAGCCTCCATCAAAATGCGTTGATGCTCTCTGCTGACAGGACGCGGATCAAACGGTCCGTTGGTGGTTTTACGGTTGTTGATGACTTCAAAAAAATCCATACACGTCCTTTAATTCAATTCCCTCGAGCCTAACCCGTCAGAGCAGTGCAAGTCCGTAACCCACCAGACCGAGCAGTGCCAAGACCATGTGTGGTCTAGTGCCGCCTTTGTAACGCGGTAAGACCGCCAATGCGCCAATCGTTAGGGTCAGCATCCACCATTTAGACCGCGCAATCATTAAACCAACAACTGCCAAAACCGCGCCAACAAAAACCACAAAATACAGGGCATGATGCACCCAACGCATTTTGTGCAAACTGACATAACGCAATTGAACCGTCACGCCCAATGCCAGGTTTGCCAGGTACAAACCCAAACCCATAAATGGCAGTACCGTCTCGAGCGTCATGCCGTTCAGTTTACCAACACAGGATGATTAAAATTCTGCGATCCGGTACGCAAACTCGCCGTCGTCTTGGAACATCATGTCCAAATACTGGCGTTTCTCGAGCGCGTCGATCATGGCAAAACGGTTTTCTTCGTCGATCAAAATGCCGTCCTTCATGACGGTATGACCGTAAACGCCAAACTTGTGTCCGCTGGCAGTCACCAAGAACGGTTTTTCGTGCCACCAACGTTTGGTGTCTGGATCGCCGTAAAAAAAGTCGTCGTAAGATGCCATGCCTGGGGTCGGTCCGGCGTGGGCAAATTGCACCCCATGAATCCGAACCTCCGATTGCCAGGTGCGCATCCAATCTTGCAGGTCTTGGGGCAGTGCCAAACCACCTTTGGTTTCGTCAAATTCGGCATGGGTTAAACCCACCGCCGTACCCAATAAGAAATTATGATCGAGCGCCGCAGCGTCATGGTTGCCTAAAATAATGCTGACGCCGCCCTCGGCTTCGTCCACAAAATTTTTGATCTTGTACAACTCCCTCGCTTGGGCTTTGGAAGCACTGCGTAAGTGCTCAACGTCGTGCCAATCGTAATTTTCGCGCCCAGTAAGTTCTTCGTAAGCTTCTTGGGTTTTGGGATGTACCAAATCGCCAATCAAGATCACGCGGTAACGTCCGTCCAGCACAACCTGAGATGGTTTGCCATCGTGCGTGGCTGCATAAGATGCTTTTAAGGCAGACCACAAATGTCGCCAGTCTGCGTGTACATCCCCGATTGCGATAACCTTCACCATTTTGCGCATCATATCAAGGAAACAATTTGTTTAGGGTGTACTTTAAGCATCTGGGGCGGGCTGTTCAGACTCGAGTTCAAAAATCGCAAGTGTTTACGAAATTTTCATCTTTGACTTGACATCACAGGGCAATCGCAAAGTCATAATTCAATGAACAAACCATGATTTGATGTCTTCCCGCCGCAAGGGTGAACACAAGCGACCATGCCCGTAAGGTGCATCTTATGGTCAAGAAGGTTCACCCCCTACATCACATTGTTTTTCGTAGGGGCGCTACTTGCGACCATGCCCGTAAGGTGCATTTTATGGTCAAGATGCTGCGCCTTAGAGAATACGAATGCCATTGCAAAAATACGCGATATTTCGGACTTTGCGGTTGCCCTGCTTGACATCACCACCCGAGGACACTTGGCAGCCCATCTCGAGCTACACTTGGCGCGTGTCATTTTTGCCCTACAAACTCAAACGCTGGCAGTGGGCGTTGGTTGCCGTGGCGTTATGCTGTTATTTTACGTTTGCGACTTTTAACGTGTACGGCGGTTTTTACTTGGGTTTCCCACCGTATACACCACTGTTCATGAACGACACCCGCATGGTTTTCGAGCGTCAAATCAATTTGACCCGCAAATCTAGACTGCATTTTTACGGCGAACTCCGTGAAGGTCGCACCACCGTGAAACTCAACGGTGTCGAAAAAGCTGTGTTGCTGGGCAGAATTAACAGAGGTATCATTCTCGAGCCTGGGAACTGGACATTGCGGCTCGAGAATAATTCTTCGACTGGGCAATTGGGTTTCGAGATTCAGTAGACTTCGGGCGAAAGTCATGAAACGAGCCATGATTTGGGTGAACACAAGGTTCACCCCTACAAAAAAAGCGTTTGGTGTAGGGGTAATGCTTGTCATCACCCTTGATAAAATTGCGGCGAGATGGACTTATGCCCGAAGTCTAGTAACATAAGTACACCAAGCTCGAGAATCGGGTACACTTTTGAGTGCAACCACAATTTAATTGGAAGCGATTCCAGTTATGTTCTCTCGAGGAGGTTTTATGAAGCGTTTTTTGCTGGCACTGACCCTGGTGTTGATCGCCCTACTCTCGGTTCGGTCTGACCCAATTCAGGCACAGTCAAGCCGTGTGGTGCGCTTGGCGGGCACAATCCAAGAAGCCCTCGGCGCGAAAGCCTGGGACCCGGCGGGCGATGTTACCAAAATGGAGGAGACCACGCCCGAGCGTTACGAATTTGTCGCTGCGTTCCCGAAAGGCAGTTACGAGTACAAAGTTGCCATCAACGGCACATGGGACGAAAATTACGGCAAAAAAGGTGAAAAAGGCGGTGCGAACATTTCACTTATGGTTACAGCCGACAAACAAATTGTGAAATTTGTGTTTGAATATACCAAGAAGACGATTGTGGACAGTGTGAATAACCCAGACCTTGTAACCGCCCCCGAAACAGTGCCCACTCGAGCCGCCCCCGTTGCCGTCGCCCAAGCCGCACCTGAGGGCAACACGCGCTTGGTGCTGCATTACAAACGCCCTCGAGCCGATTTTGACGGTTGGAACGTCTGGGCTTGGGGTTCTAAACCAAAAGGCACAGACGGTAAAGCCTACAATTTTGCAGGCAGCGACGACTTTGGCAAAACCGCCACGATTGATATTCCTGGCAAGCACAGCGAAATCGGTTTTATTGTGCGCAAAGGCAATTGGGAAGCCAAAGACGGCGATTCAGACCGTTTTGTGACCATTCCCGCCTCTGGAGTTAATGAGATTTGGGTTTTTCAAGGTCGCAAAGAATTTGAAACCTCTCGAGCCGCCGCCGATGCCTACCAAGCCAAAGCCGCCCCACCACGTGGCGAACCCGCCTTTTTGGACAGTGCCGACACCATTCGGGCATGGCTACCCAAAGCCAGCGACCTCAAATCGCTCGAGGGCAAGGTCAACTTAACCATCAACGGTAAGCCTCTAAAAATTGCTAAACTCGAGGCTGGCGGCGCACCTATCGCGGTCAACACCGATTCGGTTGATCCAACTAAGGTCGTGCTGCCAGGCACGATTCAAGCCGCCCTTGGTGGTACAGACTGGAATCCAAACGGCGACATCACCCGCATGAGTGAAATCTCGAGCGGCGTGTTTGAGTTTGTTGCAGCCTTTCCAAAGGGCGATTTCGAGTACAAGGTCGCCAAAGGCGGCACGTGGACTGAAAATTACGGCGCGGATTTCGCCCCTGGTGGCAGCAACATTGCGCTCAGTATCCCCAAAGATGGCACGATTGTGAAATTTGTCGTTGATTTCAACAAAAAGACCATGCGTGACAGCATCAACAACCCCAAAGAAGTTCAAGCGCCCGCCACCGTTGCGCCCCGAGAAAAACCGGTTGCCGCCGCACCAACAGGACCTGTGCAGGTGCTCGCCATCAAACTCGAGAAACCACTTGGCATTGATGATCTGGGTAAATTTATTGAACTGAAAATTGCCGATGATTTCGCCCGCACGGTTTACGTCCGTGAAGCACTCGACGACAAGCAATACAATTATTCTGGCGAAGACCTCGGCAGTCGGTACTCCAAGACCGCCACCAGCTTTAAAGTCTGGAGTCCTGTCAGCTCGAGTGCCGAACTGTTTATTTTTGACGATGCGACCAGCGGACCCGACCAGATTATTGACATGAAACGCGATCAACACGGCGTTTGGAGTGCCAACGTGAACGGCGACTTAAACGGACACTTTTACCAATATCGGTTTAAGTCCTACCTTGAGACCAGAGTCACCGCCGACATCAATTCTTACGCCGCCAGCCTGGATGGTAAACGCAGCATGGTTGTGGATTTAAGCAAAACCAACCCCGCCAATTTCACGCGTCCAAAAAGCTCGAGCCGCCCAATGACCGAATCAATCCTTTACGAAATGCACATCCGCGATTTCACGGTTGACCCCTCGAGCGGCGTCAAACCTGCATGGCGCGGCAAATACTTGGGCGTGGCGCAAACTGGGACTACCGTGCCAAACTCGAGCCAGAAGACAGGGCTTGATTACTTGCGCGACCTTGGCGTGACCGACATCCATTTGATGCCATTTCAGAAGATTAACCCTGCCAACAACGGCGTTTACAACTGGGGTTACGAAACCAATTTGTTTAACGTTCCCGAAGGGCAGTACAGCACCAACCCAAGCCAACCCGCCCTCGCCATTACTGAAGTCAAAACCATGATCGCTGCGCTTCACAAGGCAGGTTTACGCGCGGTTTTGGACGTGGTTTATAACCATAGCGTTCCCGCCAGGGGAGAGGATAGCGCCTTCTGGCAAACCGTGCCCTATTATTACTTCCGCACCAATGATGAAGGTCAAGTTTTAAATGAATCAGGCGTCGGTAACGCCCTTCACGACGAACGCCCAATGGTGCGCAAGTACATCCGAGACAGCCTTAAATTTTGGTTGCTCGAGTACGGCATGGATGGTTTTAGATTCGATCTGATCGGCATGTTCAGTAAATCCACCGTCGAAAACCTGACGCTCGAGTTGCGAAAATTACGCGCCGATGTGGTCTTGTACGGCGAACCTTGGACGGGTGGTGGACCACTGCGTTTTGGTAAGGGAAGTCAGCGTGGTACAAATTTCGCGGTTTTTAACGACAATTACCGTAACGCCCTGCGCGGCGATTTGGACGGCAGCAAACCAGGTTTTATCAACGGTGCAATCACCAGCACCGCCAGCCTGAAAAAAGGCATTGTTGGATCTATCGCTTACGATTCGAGCATCTCAGACTTTACCGATCAACCGATTGAAAGCATCAATTACGTTTCGGCGCACGACAATTTAGCGCTTTGGGACAAGCTCGAGAAAGTCATGCCAGACGCGGCTATGCGCGTAAAATCTGCCAACCTTGCCGCCGCGATGGTCTTACTGGCGCAAGGTGTGCCGTTCCTCGAGGGTGGCGTCGAAATTGGGCGCACCAAAGGCGGGAACGGTAACAGTTACAACGCTGGCGATGCGGTCAACAAGTACGATTGGACACGGGCTGCCAAGTTTAACGCCTCGTACAATTACATGAAAGGCTTGATCGCCATTCGCAAAGCCTTCCCAGCCTTCAGACTCTCGAGCGGCGATGCAGTGCGTAAAACCCTAAAATTCCTGCCCGATTCGAGCCTGCCTGTCGCCACGATTGCCTTCACGCTCGAGGGGGCAAAAAAGATTTTGGTGGTGTTTCACGGCAGCACCCAAAGCGATAATATGCAACTGCCAGCGGGAAATTGGGCAATTCATGCCGACGGTACGAAAGCGGGATTGACCGCGCTCGGTACGGTATCAGGGAATTTGAAACTCGAGGCGCTCTCGAGTTACGTGTTAGTGCAAAAGTAAATATTTACAGCCAAACGACCTCGAGTTTTAAAACTCGAGGTCGTTTTAATTTGTCCAACAGCAGCAAAACTTATTTACTACCAAAAGCCACGATAGACCCAATGGTAATTGCTTGTTGTTCGCTGCCTACGGCTTGGATGTACAAGACTTGGCAACCACCGAAATAACAGGGATACGGGTTTATCAGCAATTGTTGCACGGTTTGTTTACCCAATTTTGATGTGTGGCTCGAGATCACCGAGATTGCCGAGACGGGTTGTGTGGCTTGTCCTAAAATGGCAAAAGTGGTCAGGGTTGCCGCAAATTTAAAGACAGTATTTGATTTCATAAAATTTAGCTCCTTTGCAATCAGGACTCCAACCCTGAAACGCTAAGATGTTCAATCTTGGTGTTGAACTTCAGAGGTTTCTTTTTTGGTAGGGTTGAGAATCGGCTTAAAGATACCCACAAAAACAAAGATTCCAGCCAATAAAATGAGACGTTCTGTAGAATTCCACCAAAGACTCCAGATGCTCAACGCTGCGATAACCACGATCAATACAATGCGTATAATTTTCATAAATTCCCTCCTTGGGCAACACTTTTTGATGTTGTGAAATCAAGCCGACAAGAGGCTAAACCTGTCTCGCAGTCCGAATCTGGACGCTTACAAAAGGCTTTCACGCCACGTAAACTCGAGCGGTTGTTGGCAATCCAAAAGTACGCCCAATCTTGCAATTGTTGAATTCCTGGGATGTTGTAAAAACCAAAAATGATTGGATTTCCTGTCGCCAAACTGATGGCGGCATTGATCGCAGCAGCCCCACGATACTGTCGCCCATTGTGAACCAACCAAGCCGCAGTTTTAACGTCTTCGCGGGTCAGTCGGGCTTGCTCGAGTGTCCCTGGTTGCTGCCAAGCTCGCACCTCGAGCCTTTGGTGTTTGTCTAGGCGTGAAATGTTTTCTACTGCTCGAGTGCAAAAACCGCAGTAACCATCAAAAACCAGCAATGCTTGACTTGTCATTTTTGTTCTCCTTCCTCGAGTTCGTTCATCCAATGTTCAATGGTGTTTAAGTGCGCTCGGAATGCGGTTGGTTTTGCCAGCAAATGCCCAGGCACAAGGGTTCGTATTTTTTGGAGTGCCTCTCGATTTGCACCTGCCCGTAACCATTGCCGCCTGATGGCTTGTATCGCTTGAGTGGCTTGTTGTGAATCCTCGAGCGTCCAAGCTTTTGAAATGGCTATTTGTTCAATTTGATTTTGAATCTCGTCAAGGTTTTGCTCGAGGGCAACCATGCGATCCAACCAGATTTTGTGTTGAATGGTCATGGCAGGTTGTGTGGAATTTGTGGACTTGGAACGGGTGGTTTTGGGAATGCGTTACGTGGGGTTGGTACGGGAATACATTTGACGGGATTAGCTCCATCAGCATATCCCAAGCTGAACCAACCAACCGAACCTAAAGTAATAACCAATAACCATTTTTTTGTTTTCATTGGATACACCATTCCTCTCGAGCTTCGGCTCTGGTGTAACAATAGTTATGGCTGGGGAATATGCGGGGAAATACGCTGGGGAATCAGGTCAACTCTCAACTTCTTCTGGTTCAAGTCCAAGTTCTTCACGCATCATTCGGGCATACATGCGGTACGCTCGAGCGGCGGCTTCAGGTTGTTCAGATCGTTTTAAAGCCGCTATCAGTTTGACGTAAGCTTCTTCGCATAAAGGATCAAACCGTATTGCAGCCTCGAACGCCAAGGCGGCACGTTGAGGTTCATGATGCGTCCTGCCAATTGTTAAAGCCAAATTGAGCGCCTCTTCTAGCGCATGATTGCGTTCGGTATCGATCCAGGTTGTGTCCAAACCAGGCATAAAACTGCCCTGATACTGATTTAAACCCGCTTCCATCATTTCCAGATCAGAACTCGAGATGGCAGTTTGCAAGTCAGCCAAGTCAAAATGCAGCTCAAAAGCAGGATTGATTTGATATTGATTGCTCTCGAGCTTAATTGGGTTAAACCCTGCTGGGCAATGCTCTGCCAAAGCTGCACGAAGACGTTTCATGGCAACTTTAAAATAATCGCCAAACCGAGGATCATTTGTACCATCCCAAAGCGCATCAATCATGGTTTCACGACGACTTGCACCATGAAGTGCTAGCCAGACCAACAATTCAAACGATTTAGACAGTGGTATTTTGACCATTTCTTCATTGATCCGAACAATTCGGTTGCCCAATGTGCTGATCTCTAGTTTTAGTACTTGATTTGAAGCTTGCGACTCAGGCGTTTTTCCCTGAAGGTTTGGGTTTTCTTGCAGCATTTCAAAAATAGGTGCATCCCATTGCAAAACTTGACGACCACATCGAGCCAGTGTTTCTTCGAGGTCTATTTCGCGTTCTTTGATGTTTTTGTTTAATTTTTTAGCGCACTCTAAACGGTAAACTCGAGCACGCGCAATTTGTAGATAGCGTGTTTTTGAGCTTTCGACAGCAGCAAAGAGTTGATCTGCCTGTTCGTAATCGCTCTCAAAAAAAGCCAGTTGAGCTTTATGAAAATCAATCCTTGGAATTAGTGAAAAATTTTGTTTGGATTTAAATTCCAACTCCTTGAGTTTTACGTGACACTCCTCGAATTTCCCTTGAATTAGGTTGATCTCTAATAATTGCAAATCATTAATTATTGAAATTTGAAACAATTTTAGTTTGTTTGAAATTTTTATAGCTTCTTCTATAGAGGCTTTCGATTTTTCTAACTGAAACTGAAATCTAAAGATACTACTTTTTGTTTGAGAAATCGAGGACAATGACTCAAACGTTTCATTTTTAATAGAAATTAAGTTTGCAAACTCAATAAATTTCCTCGCCTCAGTCAATTTACCTAATTGAAGTTTGTAAAAGGATATATTATTCAGTATAACTGCCATGCTTTCTGGAGAATTTAGAGTTTCAATTATTTCTAAAGCGCTTTCAATCGTACACTCTGCCTTATTCCAAAATCCAATATTTGAGTATATGTCTGCACTCACTGATAGAGATTTTGCGACCTCTAAAAGATCATTATTTTTGTAGGAAATTTTAACTGCCAAATCGATGAATTGTAAAGACTCTTCTATGCTATTAATTGACATCATTAATAGTGCCTTTAATCTTAAAAATCTGGGTTTTAAACTATTCTCAGAAATTTTGATTTCGATAGAATTATAGGACTCTAAAGCCTCTCCAAAAAAACCTTGACGATGTAAAATAATTCCCTTAAAAAATTGTCCGTAAAGATCGTCAGGATTCTCTGAGAGCACCTCATTTACCAGCACTTCACCTCGCTCGAGTTCACCTGTGACATACAACGAAATACCTAAAATCGCTTTTAGCTTCGGGGTTAATTCATGCAATGCAAAAAACCCCAAGATTTTTAAAACCAAATGATCCTGAGATTCTGCCTCGTACTGTGTCACCAACGGATCAGCCAAAACCAAAGCACGCTCGAGATCGCCACTTAAACGGTACAAACGAATGGCGTGAATCAAATCGCGTTGCTGTTCAGCCAGCCCCGCACCGCGACCCCAAAGTTCTTTAGCGCGTTTTGGTTGCTTTTCTAACAATTTTTCAAGCACTTCAGAAAGCAACGAATGTGGACGGAACGTGTCATTGCCCAAAGCGATTAAAGGTAAACTCACAGCCTTTAAACGCTCGAGCCAACCCTCAGGCATGGTCAACCCAAGTTCGGTCACGCTGCGTTCACTCCAAATGTTTAAGACTGCCAATTCAGCAACACAAGCATAAAGTTCCGAATCTAGCTGATTTAAAGCCTCCTGAATCAATTGCGTGGGGTCTAAATTGAACGAATTGCTCGAAGCCACCAATGACAACCCTATTGCCCAACCCTCGAGTTGCCGGTGGATTTCGTAGACGTTTTTTTGCACTCCACGGCTTCTGAACAAAGCTTCAGTCTCGAGCGAACTGAACGCTAGATCGCGTTCACCAAGAAACACAGCTTCCCCCCGAGCCAACCATTTGGAAACACCCAAACTTGGGGTTTCAAGCCCAATCAACACAAAACGATGCGCTGCGTAACAGTTGTCCAGCAGTACGTTCAACCAATTTTCACTGTCTTTGCTTAAAAATTCGCAACCATCGAAAACCAACAAAACACGTTCTGACAACGTACTGATGTCCTGAGCAAAAGCTTTCGCTCGTCCCATCACGGGCATACCATCGGCAAGCACGCCGTTAGAACGAATCCAACGCAAATCAGGAAATTGTCGTTCAAATGCCGTTCGTAACGTTCGCTCCAGCATTTCAGGGTCTTGATGTGCTTCCCGTAGGTCGCACCACAACACGGGCAAAGGATTGGCTCGAGCGTATTGCGCCGCTAGGGTGGTTTTACCGTACCCGCTTGGCGCGGCAATCACGATCAACCTTGCGTCGGGGTTGTTATCAAGGCGTTCGAGGGCTTGAACACGACTGAGTTCACCACGCAAAGCTTGTGGTGTGGACGGGTAAAACTCGAGGTTACTGGGTTGTAAATTTTGGGATCTGTTTACCATACGTGTGTATTCATTATGCCCTAGAAAATCAAAAACTTCGTATGGGTAAAGTAAGAGTTTACTCGGTCTAAAAATCTGATTCCCCCCAGTTTCCCCGTCCCTTTTGCAAACTGATGGGGCAAGCGCAAACGAACCTCCACCAGGGTTCAAGCCTTGAACACAAAAGTAAGGGGGTGATGCTTTTCGATCTGATTCTCATTTGATCCGACGTCGCTTTAAACCTTCCAGCAAACCTGGACTTTCTCGTGTTCGCTAAAGCGAACCAAAAAGGAGTTGATTAAATGAAGAAATTGAATCGCGCTATGGTTATCGGTCTGATGGGTGTTGTCGCTGCTGGTGTTTTAACCCAAGGCACGCCAAGCTTGGCGGCTCAAAATGTGACTTCAAAAAATGCGGTTATCCCAACCACTGTAACGGCGGCTTGGTTCACGTTTAAACAAGCTGCTGGCAGTGCTGTTGCAGGTGGTGTTGGTGGTGCTGTTGGTGGTGCTGTTGTGGGAGCGTTTGGCGTTCCTGTAACAGCAGCAGTAGTTGGCGTTGGTGCTGCTGCTGGTGCTGCTGGTGGAGCTGTGGGCAATATCGCACAGCAAGCTTTCCATGCTGTTTTCGGTAATTCTGCTACTGAAGTAGAGTAATTAATTTAACTTAGTGGTTTTGTTGGGATGACCCGATTTCATGGGTCTCCCAACACCCACAAACTAAATTCTCGAGGTGATCGAATATGAAATGGTTGCGTTATACCGTCATGGTTTTCACGTCTGCCTGGTTTATGTTTCACTTCTTTTCAACAGCAGTGTACAACATGCCAACAAACCCATTACAGGCGCGTTTTTTTCCTATTTACAGCGACTACATGGGCAGTTTTTTTCCGCAAGTTTGGACTTTGTTTGCACCCAATCCAATTCAAAGCAATTCGTCATTGCTCTTACAGTGTCTCGAGCCTGGTCAGAAACCCAGCGATAATGCCTGGGTTGATGTGATTCGCCCGTTGTGGTTGCAGCACGAACAACACCGTATCTCGGCGTATGACCGTATCAGTCGTACTTTTTCCAACCCAATGCGCGATTATTTGCAAGGACCTTACGAAGCCAAAGTTGACATCGATTTGTGTCAAACGGGGGATAAGAAAGCTTGTGGGCGATTTAAAGAAAATGCCAACAAACGCCGCAAAATTGCATTAAAAAGCATCATGCGTCCTGCGTCGGCATATTGTGCCGATGTTGCAAAATCGCAACGTCGTAGCAATTACCCTAACGTTGCCATACGAATTCGCACCTCAACCCCACCTGCTTGGGCGCAACGTCATACAGGAAAAACGGTGACCTCTGACATGGAATTGGGTATTCAGAAGACGATATCAGTTCAACCCGTCGGTCTTTTTCGCGCATCAGAAGTGGCAATGCAAAAAATGGGTTTGAACACCTTAACTGCCTCGAGTAACCCAATCAATTCGGAGGGAACACGATGATTCAAGATTTAAAAAACTCGAGCCTTAAAGCCTTCAATAACGTCACCAGCATACCATTGCACCGAACTGGAACACGGATTTTACAGGTCATGGTTGGTTTGATTTTACTCTACCGTTTGTTTACCGAACTTCCATTTGCCGCGTACTTGTTTGGTTCACAAGGTGTTGGCGACGGAAGCACAATACGGATGTTTGGTCCAGAATTAGGTGGTTTGTTCGATCAGTTGTTTCAAACTCCAAGTGGTGCGTATATTGTGCTGGCAGGTGTTGGGGTTGGCGCATTGGGTTTGATTATGGGCGTCTGGACTCGAGTCGCCACCATACTTGCCACGATTTGCTTTGCTTTGATCGGTTTGCGTACACCCACATTGGGCGACGGCGGCGATAACATTACGCAAATCGTTTTGATCTACATGATGTTTTTACTGCCACACACAAGCCAACCCAAACCAGGCGTGCGTATTTGGTTGCACAACATGGCATTTGCCGCCATTGCGTTGCAAGTCGTTATCATGTATTTCGTGACCGGTACAAGCAAAGTCATGGGCAGCATGTGGACCAACGGCACAGCCATGTATTACATTTCTCAGGTGGAATGGTTTTCGACACCGTTTTTCAGTAATTTCTTTAAAAGCGAATTTTTTGCGCCTTTAGCAGCATTCAGCACCATGTTCTATCAACTCGCGTTTCCATTTGTGGTTTTCAGTCGTTACAAATTATTGCTGTTTGCAGTCGGAATTAGCTTTCACATCGGCATTCTTCTGATGATGGGTTTGGTCACTTTCTCCAGTGCTATGATTGCGCTCGAGTTGTGCCTGATTAATGACGCTGAATACCGAATGATCTTTGGTTTTCTGGCG
>JAYVRX010000099.1:0-5388 GCA_043775825.1 Deinococcales bacterium | reverse complement strand
CGCCACAAGACTTGCCCAGAAACAATTCCTGGTGAACGCACAAGGCGCAAAATCGAGCGCAAGGTAACACTTTTTCCAGAACCAGACTCGCCCACCAAGCCCAGCACCTCACCCTCATGCAAACTTAAATTCACGCCGTCCACAGCAGTCAGTGTGCCTCGAGCGGTATGAAAAACCGTGCGAAGGTCGCGCAACTCTAGTAAGGTTGATGGCTCGAGTTTCATCCCTTGGGTCTCAAGAGGTCTGCCAGACCATCGCCAAGAAGACTGAAACCCACGCCAGCGACAGTGATGGCAAGCCCTGGGAAAGTTGAAATCCACCAAGCGGTGGTCAGAAAATTTTTACCATCGGCAATCAAGACACCCCATTCGGCTGTGGGCGGTTGTGCGCCCAAACCCAAATAACCCAAGCTCGAGCCGAGCAGAATACCGAGCGCCATGTCGGTCATCCAGTAGACAATCGCGGGTGTGATGGCGTTGGGCAGCAAATGCCGAAAAATGATTCTCGAGGGTGTGTAACCCATCACGCGCCCCGCCAGAGCGTACTCAGCTTTTTTCTGGGTTAATATTTCGCCGCGCACCAGTCGCCCATAAGTAATCCAACCTACCGCACTGACCGCAATAAACATGTTTTGCAAACCCGGACCCAAAAGTGCCACAATCGCAATCACCAGCACCAAAAACGGAAAAGTCACAACAATGTCCACAATGCGCCCAAAGATGGCATCCAACCAGCGTCCGTAATAACCCGTAAACGCCCCGACCAACGTACCAAAAACAAATGGAAACAATGTCGTAAACAAGGCAATCTGCATGTCAATCTGCGAACCCCAAATCACCCTCGAGAACATGTCGCGCCCGAAATTATCAGTGCCAAACGGGTGCTTTAGGCTTGGCGCTTGCAAGACCGCCTGATAATCGAAAGCCGTTGGATTGTACGGCGCAATCAAATTTGGCACAATTGCCATCACCACAAATGCTCCGATGATAACAACCCCAGCAATCATGGTCGGCTTTAAACGAACTCGAACACGGTTTGATGCTCGAGCCACAGGAACGGCAGGCGCGGTCATGCGATATCCACCCTTGGATCGAGTTGGGCGTGAACGATGTCGGTCAAAATAAAAGTCAATGAAACCAGTACCGCAAAAGTCAGGGTTAAGCCCTGAATGACGGGATAATCGCGTCCGAAAATTGAATCAATCATCAAACGCCCAACACCAGGAATCGAAAAGACACTCTCGGTGATGACCGCACCGCCAATCAAGCCACCGATGTTTAAACCAAACAATGTGACCGTCGAAATCACAGCGTTTCGCAGCACGTGTCTGCCCAGAATCAAGCTCGAGCGTAAACCTTTTGCTCTGGCAAAATCCACGTATTCCGATTGCAGAACCTCGAGAATTGCGGCGCGTAAATTTCGCATCAGAATTGCGGCAAGGTTAAAGCCAAGCGTGAAGGCGGGCAAGAACAAGTACCACAGATGCTCGAGAAAGGTTTCGCCATACCCGCCAATCGGGAACAGGCGCAGTTTTGCACCGAGGATGGTCAAGAGTTGCAAGCCGATATAAAACACGGGCATCGAAAGACCAATTTGAAACACGCCACGAATTGCGCTGTCAATCGGTGTGTCGCGCCGCAATGCCGCGACAAACGAAAGCGGCACCGCCAATAAAACCGCCAGAAAACTGGCGTACAAAGTTAGGAACAAAGTGACTGGCATTCGCTCGAGAATCAAACGAAAGACCGGGATTTTCAGGTTGATCGAATCACCAAGGTTGCCTTGAAAAAAACGCTCGACAAAAACCCCAAATTGCACAATCAAGGGTTTATCCAAACCGAGTTCTTTGTTGGCTCGAGCGATCAATTCTTCGGTGGCACGTTCGCCAAGAATTGCGCTGGTCGGGTCGCCAGGCAGCAGACGCACCATAAAAAACACCAGCGCCATGACCACAAAAAAGGTTGGGATCACTTGCAAGATTCGCACCACAATGTACGACCAACGGTTCATTTTGGTATCCTTGTACTGTTCTGAATAGAACGCACTTTAGCGCCCTGCCTTTGCAGTTTTGAGAATTTCAAAGACGAGGGTACGCTGTTTCTGGGGATTCAAGGTTCGCTCGAGCTTCACTTGTTTTTATACGCTGCACCAAACACGTTCACTCCAAGTGGTGTTTGCACAAAGTCTTGAACTTTCTTCGAGAGTGCCACCGCGAAGGGTTGCTCGTATAAGAAAATCATTGGGGCGGCTTCAGTATGGATTTTTTGAATTTGGGCGTACATCGCAGCCCGTTTGGCGGGGTTGGTTTCGGCTTGACTTTGGGTAAATAATTTTTCAACCTCGGCGCTTTTAAACCCAGTCTTGAACGATTCCGAACTCTCGAACACGGCGGCATAAGCGGTCAATTCGTTCGGGTCGGCAATGTCGTCTGTCCAGTAATTGACCTGCATTTGAAAATCGTTATCTTGGTATCTCGAATTGGTGGTGGCGCTGTCAAACTGTTCGATCTTTAATTTAATACCAATCTGTTGCCACATTTGTTGCAGCGCGGTGGTCAGCGCAATCTGGTCGGCACTGCCTGCGACAATTTGTACCGAAATTTCTGTACCGTTTGGCACGCCCGATTCGGTAAACAAGGCTTTGGCTTTCTCGAGGTTAAACGGGTACATCGCTTGTGGCGCGAACAATGGTGTGCTCGAGGAAAGGTATGAGCGCATCGGTTTGCCCAGCCCAAAGGTGACAAGTTTAATCAGCGCTTGCTTGTCGGTGGCGTAGTTTAAAGCTTGGCGCAGTTTGAGGTTCGAGAGTGGATTGTCCTTACCGTCTTTGAGTTTTGGACGGTTGTTCATGACCACGAAATTGACGCGGGTGGACGGGAAGAGTTTCATGTCGAGTCTAGGATCGCTTTGCAATTCTGCAACTCGGGCGAACGGAATAAATTCTGCGCCATCGAGTTCACCGCTTTGCAATTTCAAAATTCGCGCATTATCATCTGGTACGATTTCAAAGCGCACCGTCTCGAGGTAAGGCAGCGCTTTGCCGTCTGTACCTTTGCGCCAGTAATTTGGGTTCTTCTTTAAGGTCATGCTCGAGCCGCGTTTCCACTCGGTCAGCATAAAAGGTCCAGTGCCAATCGGCTTTTCGGCAAAGGCTTTGGCTCGAGCCAGTTCGTCTGCTCCAGTCGCCGCGCTATATAATTTTTTCGGCAAGATTGCGCTGTTAAACGTTGCAAGTGCCGCAGGCAAACTGGGGTCGGTATTTTTTAAGCTGATGATAATTTGATTGCCTTTAGTCACAACGCTCGAGATCGAACCCAAAAGGAAATTCCAAGCGCCATTCTGGTCGTTACGGGCGCGGTCTAAGGAAAATTTCACGTCATCGCCCGTCATGCTCGAGCCGTCGGAGAATTTCACACCAGAGCGCAAGGTAAGTGTGAACGTCTTGCCATCTTTGCTAAAACGCCAAGCGGTAGCAAGTCCTGGAAGCAAACTCTTTTTTTCAGAACCCGTTTGAATCAGGGTTTCATACATGTTTTGTAAAATCCAGATGTCCAAATTCGCATCGGTAAACACCGGATCAAGAAACAACGAATCGGCATAACGCCCATAACTTAAAGTGCCACCTCGAGTTGGACCTTGCGCGTCGCCAACACTTGTCGCAACAATCCCTGCAACCAGCAACGTTCCAAACCAGTTTCGCATCTCGAGCCTCCATCAATTTTAATTGCTATCCCCAATGCCTTCTCAAACCTTCGAGAAAACAATTGGGGATACGCGACACAGGACTTATTTCTCGAGCGAGGTGTTGACAAAAATATTGTTGCCAAGCGGAATTTGTACAAAGCCTTTGACATATTTTTGCAGCGCGACTGGGTACGGCGCTTCGTAAAGGAAAATAATGGGCGCAGCATCGAAGTAGATTTTTTGAATCGAACGATACAGCGCGGCGCGTTTGGGTTTGCTTGGCTCACGCTGAGATTGGTCAAAAAGCTCTTCGATCTTGTCATTCTGAAAGCCAGTATGCAAACTTTCGACATTTTTGAAAATCGCAAAATAACCTGTGATCTCGGATGGATCAGAAATGTCGTCCGTCCAACCACTGATTCGCATGTCAAAATCGTTGGCACGGTACTTGGCACGGTTGGCGGCACTCTCGAGCGACAGAATGTTGAGCTTGACACCGATCTGCGCCCACATTTGTTGAAGCGCACTGGCGGTGGCAGTCTGGTTGGCGTTGCCTGCCACGATCATGGTCGAGGTTTCAAAGCCCTTCTCGAAACCTGCCTCTTTCAATAATTTTTTGGCTTTCTCGAGGTTGTAAACATAACCGTGTTGCGCCGCGCTGAGTGGTGTGGCAGATGACATAAATGTTTTCATCGGTTTTGCCAAACCAAAGGTCACAAGTTTAATAATTGCGTCTTTGTCGGTGGCATAATTGAGTGCCTGACGAACCTTGGTGTTCGAGAGCGGATTATCCGAGCCATCTTTGCGTTTGGGGCGGTTGTTCATGATGACAAAATCCACCTCGGTAGAAGGAAACAGCGCCATGTTGAGTTTGGGGTCTTTTTGTAATTCCCCGACCCTCGAGAGTGGAATAAATTCTGCGCCATCAAGTTCGCCGCTTTGCAATTTGAGAATGCGGGTGTTGTCGTCTGGAATAATCTGAAAATTAATCTCGTCAAGGTAGGGCAGTGCCGCGTTGTCCTCACCCTTGCCCCAGTAATTTGGGTTTTTCTTTAAGGTCATGCTCGAGCCTTTTTTCCAATCGGTCAGCATGAACGGTCCTGTGCCAATTGGTTTTTCGGCAAAGACCTTGGCTTTATCGGCATCTTTTTCGCCAGCACTTGCCATAAATTGTTTTTGCGGCATGATCGCGGTGTTAAAGGTTGCCAGTGCCGCAGGCAAACTTGGATCGGGGTACGCAAGACCGAGCGTGATCGTGGTTGGGTTGGTGACAGTCACCGAAGCAATCGAGGCAATCAGACCGTTCCACGCGCCGTTGTCAGGGTTTCTGGCGCGATCTAAAGAAAACTTTATGTCGTTGGCACTCAAGCTTGAGCCATCGGAGAATTTGACACCAGGTCGCAGGGACAATGTGAAGGTCTTGCCATCGCTCGAGACTTTGTACTTGGTTGCCAAACCAGGTTTGGTTTTTTTGCCGTCATTGGTGGGCTGTAAGAGCGTGTCGTAAATGTTTAAAAGAATCCAGATGTCAACGTTTGCATCGTTTAAAACCGGATCAAGAAACAACGAGTCAGCGTAGCGTCCGTAAACCATTTTGCCGCCGCGTTTTGGTGCGGCGCTAACGAAGGCTGTGGCGATAACCGCCGCGATGAGCGCGAAAGAAAGAAACCTTTTCATACGACCCTCCTCGTATTGCCTCGAGTTT
>JAYVRX010000098.1:0-20537 GCA_043775825.1 Deinococcales bacterium | reverse complement strand
ATTGATCGAACCACCACGTTCAATGCGTTCATACATTTCGCGCTCGAGTTGTGCCAAGATTGGCATGACAAACAAATAGCGGTGAAAATTCGAGAACGCTTCCTCGAGCAGCGCCAGTTTTGCGGTTTTGTCGGTTGCGGTTTTTAAGAGATCGTGACGAACCATCGCCTGATTGAAATTGCTGGCAACTTCGGCAACAAACATGCTGTAATCAGTGTAAATGGCGGGTTGAGTCAGATTGCTAAAATACGAGTGCATCGAATGTCCCAGCTCGTGCGCCAGCGTTGACAGCGAATAGAGATCATCAGTCCAGCTCATAAAAATAAATGGGTGCGTCCCCTGAGCGCCGCTCGAGTACGCGCCCGCGCCCTTGCCGTGATTCTGACCCCAATCGACCCAACGTTGCTCGAGCAAACCCTTGCGCATCGGTTCGGTGTACTCAGTGCCGAGCGGTGACATGCCCTTGATAATCAAATGCGAAGCCTCCAAAAACGTAACTTTGGTGCTGGCGACGAGCGGCGCGGGAGATTCGTAAACTGGTGCGTCGCTGGTGCGTAACTGCCCGTTCATAGCTTGTTTGCGAAGTCGCCAATACTTGTGCCAAACTGGAAGGTATTCTTTAAACGTCTCGAGCAAATTTTCAAAGACGCGTTTGGGAATATGGTTTTGTGCCAAGCTCATTTCCAAACTCGAGCCGTAATTTCTGGCACGCGCCTTAAAAACATTACTTTTCACGCTGCCCTGCAAAGTCGCTGCCAGCGTGTTCTGAAATGCCAAATGCCCATCGGCATAAGCCTCAAAAGCCGCGCGGCGCACGTCGCTGTTGATGTCCGAAAGGTATTCACCAACGCTCGAATGCGAGACTTCAACCTCTTGTCCATCGCGTACAATGCTTTTAAATTTCATATCGGCATCATTCACCGCACTCGAGATGCTATGCACCGCCCCGAGCGGATCGCTGGCTTGCGCCAGCAACATTTCAACCTCACCACTGCGCACATGATCGCGCTCTGAGCGCAAGTCGTCAAAATAATGTTGGTAGATTTCAAGTTTTGGTTCGTCACGAATAAATTGCTCGAGCTTTGCATTTTCAAACGCAATCAACTCAGGACCAAAAAAGGCTGCCGCCCCAGAGAGTTGCGCACCCGCCGATGCAATTTCAGCATTCATGCTCGAGTAAGTCGTGTTTGTGCCTTCAATGGACGCCAGCAGGCTTGCATACATGCTGATTTTATAAGCCGCCATCATGATGCGGTCACGAAGCTCGAGAGCTTCAAATAAGACCGTGCCAGATTCGTTTAATCTTCCCGCGTACTTGGCAATTTCAGTCGCCGATGCAGGCAATGTCTCGAGGGCTTTGCGCCACTCGGTTTCGCCCGCAAAAACGGTTTCGACGCTCCAGGTTTTCTCTTTTTTGACTTCACTGCGTTTGGGTAAGCTCATACAAACAGTCTACGAAAAATATGATTTCCAAGTTGTCGCAGAATTGCAACTTTGACTCGGGTGAGCAATTTTCAATCCTGAACGAATCAATTCTCTTGATGAGCCAAAATCATCTTGATTCGGTACACTAAAAGTCATGAAAAAACGATACCTCGTGGCAGCCCTGAGCATCTCGAGCACACTGCTTGCCGCCATCGCCCAAAACACCCAACCCACCATGTCTGGCTTGCTGCTCGGGTTGCGCCAAGACAACCCCAAAACGGGACGCTCGAGTTACCGCACGTTTTGGATTGCGCCCAGCAACGCCAAAGACGTGGGTGCAAAACTGCAAGCCCAAGCCCCAGGTATTTTGGTGGCAACGGACAACGGTTGGTGGCGCGTCGGCGTGGCTCGAGAAAGCATTGGTGCGGGTGGCATTGACGTTGTTTTTGCGCATCCGGCGTCAAAACCTGGTTTGAAAGACTTGAAGCACGTACCCGCAGCGAACTGTTCCGAGGAGGAATACGACGGAAATTTTAATTACGCTGAGACCATTTTGTTTGTCGGATCAAAATACATTTCCCACGAAAAACGCGCTCGAGCCTTAAAACCTTGCAGCCATTATGGTTCGTATAACGCGCTCGAGGTCAACGAATTTTCGCAATTGCAATTTAACGCGGGCGACCATAAACCATTCATGGTCACGTTCACGCCCGAAAATATTAAACTCTCGAGTTTTGGGCAGGAAGCCAGCGACGCTCACAACAGCGCTTGGCTTGACGGTATCAACGCACTTTTAGAGTCTGAGAGTAGCAAAATTGCCGATCAGAAAAAACCCGAAGATGACAATTGGGGTGTGGTTCGTCGGGCTGGGAGTTGGATGATTCGTGCGGGTGTGGCTTCTTCGCTCGCAAACTATGTTACCGTAGCCGTTCCGATTGAAACCTTAGAAGCCGTGGTTGGCGCACCCGAACCCGAACTGCCATACCAAGTGACCGCCAAAGATTGGGTATTCTCGCCAAATAAAGACCTGATGGCAGTTTTGAAAACAAGCAACTTGGAGCTGTACAAAGTCTGGGGCGGCAAACCCAGCGTTGGGAAAATCTCGAGCATCACTTTAAAACCCAATGAAGCTGTGGTTATGGCACAATGGGCTGTTGGTGACGGACTGAAACGCTGGATGAAAGAAGTGCCGAAATTGCTGAAGTAGGTTGCAAAACTCGAGGCTAACACGAGCATTGCGCAAATCAGGCACAAGCGTTTCATAACCCCAGGGCAACCGCAAAGTCATAATTCAATGAACAAACCATGATTTGATGTCTTCCCGCCGCAAGGGTGAACACAAGCGACCATGCCCGTAAGGTGCATTTTATGGTCAAGATGCTGCGCCTTAGAGAATACGAATGCCATTGCAAAAATGCGCGATATTTCGGACTTTGCGGTTGCCCTGTTCATAACCCGAGTTTAAGCGTTCAGGGTTTGTAATGCCAGATCAATTGCTTGTGCCAATCCACCTTCATCGACGTTCGCTACAATTTTTTTCGCCGCCGCTTTGGCATTCACCGACCCATTGCCCATCGCCACGCCAAAACCTGCATTCGCAATCAACTCGACATCGTTGTCGGCATCACCGACCATCATCACATTCTCGAGGTTGCAACCGTAATAGTTTGCCAACCATTTTGCCGCACCCAGCTTGCTCGAGCCTGTTCTGGTGATGCTGGCAAAGACCGTTCCTGGCGACCACGGCGCAGTTGCGGGACTGATCTCGAGGTCGGGTAAAACTTTGGTTAACGCATGAAATTTATCCCAAACGCTTTCATGCACCACCCACTGAACCCGTACAATATGCCCCTCGAGTGCCAGCAAATCCTGGTGTTTAGGTTGCCAATGCAAATGCTGGGCGTGATGTTTAACCAGCGCATCTTCACGCTCGAGGTAAAATTCGTCTTCGGTGTAAACCTCGAGCGGCACGGCTTCGCGGCGCGAAATAGCAACAAGCTCGAGATACGCGGCTCGGGGTAAATCGGCGGTGAAGACGGCTTTGTGTCCAGCTTTGGAAATGGTCGCGCCAGAATTAAAAATGTGCAAATCGTCTTCGGACACCACCCGCGCAAACTCGAGCGCCACGCCAAATCCAGGGCGTCCTGTGGCAATGCCCAAATGGATTCCTGCCTTTCTGGCACGTTCGAGGGCGGGGTAGGTGCTGGGGTGAATGGTGGCATCTTCGCCAATTAAAGTCCCGTCAATGTCAATCAAGATCAGTCGAATCACAAGGCAGTTTAACCGCTTCAAGTCAGGTTACGGGTTTGTGTTTCAATTTCTCTTCAATAAGCTTTGCTCGAGCAATTCGTTTTTCAAGCTCGATTTTCTTCGCCTCGAGTTTTTGAATGGCGCTGCTGTACTCGAGTTGCAGTTCGGTTTGAAGGACTTTGAAATCGGTCTTAATGCCTAAAATTTTCGCGCCGTTTTCATGGCGTTCGAGCACAATGCCAGGTTCGCCGCGTTTGCGACGTTCTTCAAATTCTTGCTTTGATTTGGCGCGGGCTTCTGGGTTTTGGGCGTGCATGACTTGAATAATTGGTTGCTCAGATGCGTCACCCAGCGATTCGATTGGATTCACCATGACATCTTTGAGCAACACACCCTCGCCCAAATTCTGCTGCCGAAGCACAATTTCCTCGAGCGACAATCCAAGGTCGCGCCAGCCGCGAATGCTTTCAATTTGCGGCACGTTAAACGGCATGAATTTAAACTTGCCAAACAACTGCAACGGACTGACCAAACCCATTTCGACATAGTGACGAACGGTGGTGACTGGCAGGTTGACCAATCTGGCAAAGCTGGCAATGCCAACGCCTTTTGGATTCTTGAATGCTGCGGCAATGTCACGCGAGCCGCATATGGCAATAAAAACCTCGCCAACTTCAGGATTCTCGAGCGCCGCTTGGTACTCGGTCAGCATTTGATCGAATTCGGCTTTGCTGACCACTTGAACGCTGCTGTTCATTGCGCCACCCACCGTCTGACCTCGAGTTGAAATCCCCCAAATTTGAGCTTCAAAATTCTTTTGGTCAGTTGCTCGAGTTCGCTCAAAGTTTGAAAGTCTTGATTTCTACTTCGCAGTAAACGCTCAATCGTAGCTTCGGCACGAAGTTGCTCGAGTTTTTGGTTGCCATCTGAATTCATGATTTCCTCCTGAAATCAGATTGCAACGTCGGGTGAACCCGATGTCAAATCTTGGCAAGAATATAGGTCGCTCTGGCATCAATCCCGATTTTGCCCTTGGCGTCAAGGCGTTTGACCAGCGCATCAAAAGCCCAATCGTGCGACCAAACGCGTTTTAAGGCAATCAACGCGCCGCGTTTGTCGTTGGCAGGCTCGAATAACTTTGATTCGGGTCGGCGCAACACCATCTGCCCAGCCTCGAGTTTCGCGTTTTTCATGGCAAGGTAAGACTGTGAAATAAAATCCTCGAGCAAATACGAATCGAGCACCAACTTGACGGCTTGTTTACAATTCAGCTCGAGTAAATCCTCGTCCAGCCTGCGCGGGTTGATGCCAGCAAAAACAGCGCCGAGTTGTTCGGGAAGGTTGTTGGTCAAGTAAAATTGTTCCTCGGCTCGAGTTGTAAACACAAAACCAACTGTGTTGCTGGCAGAGAGTTTCTTGGCTTGTGCCCCAACCAATTGGACGGGCATATTGATGGCTTCCTGAAACGAACAAAGCATTCTTTAGGCTACCTGTTTTCAGAGTTTTTCTCGAGAGGCTGATTTACCGCTCGAGTTTTTAAGGATTAGCCTGTTAGAATGTAAGCATGAAGGCTTTTTACATTCTTTTAACCGTCTTGGTACTGAACCTTGTTCCAGCTTTAGCTGCCAAAATCACCTTGACCACCTCGGGTCCTTTGAAGGCTGGGCAAGAAACGACTATCATTGCCAACGTCAGTGAAGCCCAAGGGCTTGAAGGTGCAGTGGTCAGTGTGATTTTTGATGGTGCGCAAGACGCCGAGGCGCAACAGGTGGATTTGGGCAAAATTGGTGATCCTAAACTCGAGGGGAAAATCAAACCCTTCAGCGACGTGGTTCATGTGACCGTGCGGTACTCGAAAAACGGTAAGAATTACGCCAACGTTGCCAACATTGAAGATTTGCAAACCAACACCTACGAGTTTCGCTTCGATCAGGAAGCCTCTCGAGCCAGCACGCCGATCATTCAGTACGGTATTTGGTTACTGGTTTTTGCCGCACTGGGAGCTTATGCCTTGCGCAGTACCAAAAACGCGTTTTAGTTTTTTGGCGTTAAAATCTGATAGACTCGGGGCAACTCGAGTCTGTTACCTTTTTGTCTCGCGGTTTTTTTGTAAATCGTTTTCTGGTGCTGTTCAATTTTCGCATTCTCGTTTTTAGATTTATAAATTTGGAGGAACAATGTCACAACTCATGCGTATTCGCCCGAACGTGGGCGTGTTTATTGACACGCAAAATTTGTACCACTCGGCACGGGATTACTATCAGCGCACCGTCAATTTTGAAAGCTTGCTGCGGTACGGCGTCGGTGAAAACCGCGAGCTGCTTCGCGCCATCTCTTACGTCGTCGAACGCGAGGGCGACACCAGCGCTTGGCCATTTATCTATAAGCTTTCAACCCTAGGTTACAAAGTCAAACGCATGACGCTTCACGTGCACCACACCACCGAATCGGGCAAAACGATTTGGGAGGGCAACTGGGACATGGGCATGTGCGCCGATATCGTGCGCTTGGTCGATCATCTGGACGTGATCGTGCTCGGCAGTGGCGACGGCGACTTCCTGGACATTCTCGAGGTCATGATGGAACGTGGCAAACGCGTTGAAGTGATCGGTTTCAAAGAAACCACCGCCCAAAAATTGATTGACGGCGTGGACAAGTTCACGCACCTGCCCGACATTGAAGGCGCATTCATGCCGCTGCGTGAACGCAACAACGGCGAATCGCTCGAGACTGTGGCTGAGGGTACGCCGCTCGAGTCTTTGGTCAGTTAAAGTTTTGCTGCGATGAACGGTTTTGAGCTTTCCGATTACGATTTTCACCTGTCCGAATCGCGCATTGCGCAGTTTGGGTTAGAGCCGCGTGATACCAGCAAATTGCTGGTTGGAAAAAAACGCCAGCTCGAGTTTGAGCACAAGATTTTCAGTGACATTACCGATTATTTGGTGGCTGGTGACGTGCTGATTTTAAACCGTACCCGCGTGATTTCGGCGCGGCTTGAGGCGAAAAGACCTTCTGGCGGCAAGCTCGAGGTCTTGTTGCTGCGAGAACTCGAGTACTGCGTTTGGAGTGCGTACTTGAAACCAGCCAAGCGGGTGCAAGTCGGTGGGATTGTCGATTTTGGACCAGTTCGAGCAGAGGTGCTCGAGGTGCTTGAAGATGGCGCTCGGGTTCTAAAATTTAATGGCGATATTCGGGTTCACCTCGAGACTTTGGGCGCTCTGCCAATCCCGCCTTACATTCAAAACCCAAACATCGGTGAGCGTTATCAAACCGTCTACGGCAGCGAACCAGGCAGTGTCGCTGCGCCGACGGCAGGCTTGCATTTCACCCAAGATTTGCTCGAGAAACTAAACACCATGGGTGTGGAAATCATGCCAGTGACTTTGCATGTCGGCGCTGGAACGTTCAAACCTGTCAACTCGAGCATCGAAGATCATGTCATGCACAGCGAAATTTTTGAAATTCCGAGCGAAACCGCGTTGGCGGTCAACCGTGCCAAACTCGAGCGTCGGCGGGTGGTTGCGGTGGGTACAACCTCGGTTCGTACCCTAGAGAGCGCCTGGGTGCAGGGTTTAGATGGTGGAATGCTCGAGCGTCTAGCTCGCAAAACAGCACCTGGCGGGCTGCTCGCGCCTCTTGCTCACAAAACAGCACCTGACGGGCTGCTCGCGCCTGGGACGGGGGAGACGAGCATTTTTATTCGCCCGCCGTATCAGTTTAAAGTGGTCGATGCGCTGATTACCAATTTTCACCTGCCAAAAAGCACGTTGTTAATGCTGGTGGCGGCATTCGCAGGTTTTGACACCATGAAACAAGCCTATAGAGTTGCACTCGAGCACGATTACCGTTTTTACAGCTTGGGCGATGCAATGCTGCTTTATTGATCTTTATTAATCCAGAGCCACTCAATGTTCAACGCCCTCACAGTTTATTGCAAAATACTCGAGATGTGCGCAAAATCTTAAAAATTTCTTGGGAACTTGTAGACTGTTAAAGTCGTACTACAAAAAGTCTCGAGTGTTCAGTTTCGAGCATTCCAGTGCCAAGATTGGTAGACTGGGTTTTAGTTCTAAGGAGGCTTCATGATTCAAGTCAATCTCACCCCGCATCGCGGGTTTTTGCGTGCCTCGCCCGAGGGTAGTACGGAAACGCAGAAACTGTTTTTGTTGGCGCAACTCACGCCGCAAATCACCACTCGAGCACCGCTGGCGTTAACCTTCGTGGTGGACACTTCAGGGTCGATGCGTGAAAAAGTTGAGGGTGGAAAAAACAAACTCGAGCTTGTGACCCAAGCCTTAACCAGTTTGGTGCAAAGTTCTGATCTGACCTCAAATGATCAAGTGGCAATCGTGCAATTTGATGACGACGCCAGCACGTTAACCAACCTGACCTCTGACCGTGGACGTCTGGCGCAGGCGGTTGACGCGTTGCGCAAGCACTCGGGCGGTACAATGATGGGCTTGGGAATGCTCGAAGCGCTAACCAATGTTGCCAGCGGCTCGAAGAACAAACGCATGATGCTTTTGACTGACGGCGCAACTTTTGACGAGGACGCCTGCCGTGCTGTAACTGGAACATATGTGGCGCAGGGCATCACGATCACGTCTCTGGGCGTGGGTGACGAATTCAACGAAGACCTGATGGGTGAAATCTCGGATCGCACGGGTGGTCGGGTGATTCACGTGGTGGCAAAGAATGCCAATCCTCCCGCCAGCGTTCTGGCATCCGAATTGCCGACAGTTTTGGGCGACGAATTCCGTCGTGCCGCATCTGAAGTCATCACCAACCTCGAGTTTACGCTTCGAGGTGTGAAGGGCGTCAGTTTAGACCGTGTCACGCGGGTTTATCCGTTTCTTGCCGAGATTGACCTGGCACGTTTTGAGGGCGGCGCGAAAGCCAAAGCGGGCAACCTCGAGGCGAGCACCCAAACCGCGTTCTTGCTCGAGTTGACCTTGCCGCCGCGTCCGCCAGCCAAAGTTCGCATTGCCCAGATCGGTTTGACCTTTGACGTGCCTGGAGAGGGTACGCGCGGCGAGATTCCACCCACCGATGTGGTCGTCGAATTTACCTTTGACGAGAACCAAACGGCTGCCGTCAACCCAGAAGTTATGGGTTACGTCCAACAACGCAACCTCGAGGGTCTGGTCAAACAGGCGGCACAAGAGGCGCAGTCAAACCCTGGGCAGGCTGCCAAAACCATCGAGATTGCGCGTCAAATGACGGTGCGTTTGGGCAACTCCGCCATGACGGTGGCGCTCGACCAAGCCAAAGCCGAACTCGAGCAAACCAAGGGTATCTCGAGCGGTACAGCCAAAACCATCAAAATGGGTGCGAAAACCCAGACGATCAAGGTCGGTGGTCCAAGCGATGTCGGGTCAGCCAGCGCTGGTTTGCCGTCCGACGAAGAGATTCGCAAACTGACAGGCGCTTAAAATTCCTGAAAAAAGTTGCATAAACCCGTACAATACCCAAAATCCCCGTCTCTTTCCACAGAGACAAACCAATTAAGGAGTTAAAATGACTGTCTGCCACGTTTGCGGAACCGAAAATCCTGAAGGTACGAAATTTTGTGAAGGTTGCGGCGTTGAACTGAGCGCTCCAGCCTCGAGCGCCGCTGTGCCTGCTGTCCCAATTGCCGAAGCTGCGCCAGTTGATGTTGCTCCAATGGTGGTCGAAGAGGCGGTTGGCGAAACAGTTATTGCCGAAACCGTTGCACCAATCATTGAGGCGGCTGTACCAACCCCTGAAGTCGTTGCCCGAATTGCCGAAGCTGCACCAGTGGAGGTGGTTGCCGAAGCCATGCCGAACGTCAGTGCTGAAGCGGTCAATCCCCACAATACTTTGATTGAAGAGCCGCTGTCTCCAGTGCCAGTGGTCAACACGCCCCAAGTTAGCGTGCCAGCCGTGGTTGGGGGCGGAATCAAAAGCGCCCGCCTTGTGCCACGCGATTACGGTGCTAGCACCACCGAAACTTTTCCACTCGTTGGTGATCGGGTTTCTGTCGGACGTTTTGACAGTTCGACTGGACCCGTGGACATTGACCTCTCTGGAATGAAAGGCGAGGCGCATATTTCACGCCGCCATGCCGAATTTGCGCTCGAGAATGGCAAATGGGTCATCCGTGACCTGGGATCAACCAACGGCGTGTATCTTAAGCGCGTGGGTCAAACTGCTTACGGTCCAAGAATTGCGCAACCAGAAAATTTGAACGACGGTGACGAGGTTGCGTTTGGTAACACCAAATTCTTGTACACCGAATCCGCCGAGGCGTGAACAACCGTCAAAAAAAGAAACAACGCGTTTCACAACTCGAGCCGCAATTGCCAAAAGACTCGGGTCTAATCATGCCCACAGACAACCTCGAGACTATCAACTCGAGTCTTGCGCCAGAAGGAACAGCCGTGGACAACGGTGAGGCAAAAACAGAACCGACACCCGTCGAAGATTTAACTTCGGCACAAGTTGTCATGACACCTGAGCCTGAAGCGCTGACACCAGATTCAGCCGGCGATACTGCACAGGAAACCCCCGATTCTGAACCGAACTCGAGCCAGACCGCCGAAACAATGCCAAATTTAAATCCTGAAATCATGACTGGCGCATTGATCGAACCTCACTTTGAAGACATTCCAGACCCTCTGGCAAAAAGCGATTTTGAATCCCTGGACACGCCACATCCTTTGGAAACTGAGGATGGGGTCTTCATTCCCGATGATGACAGTCCCCCGCCACCAAGGTTGATCAGCACAGAGCCAAGCTCCGAAGCGGGTTATCTCGAGGATGAGGTGCTGCTTTCCGAAGATGAAGTAACAAACGGTTCGAGCAACCAAACCCTTAGCGACGCCTCGAGCATTCATCTCGAGCGCGGCGAGTACAAAATCTTAGATCACGATGCCTTTGGACGCACGTTTGCTACCGCGCCAGACGGCACTGAGGTCATGATTGTATCTTACAAAAGTGGTGCGGAATTGACCCGTACTCTATACCCGCACCCGATGTTGCCAGGTTTGATCGACACCGTGCAACAAGACGGTACAACGCTGATCGCCCATCCAAAACCCGAAGGTCGAACCCTGGAAGCTGCAATTCTCGAGGCTGATAAACGTGCGGCGGTCAGCGCGATAGTGGACCTGGCACGTTTTAACCGTTACGTTTTCGCAAGAGGTTTTAGTCTGACAGGGCTTGACCCAAGAGATATCTTGCTGTCTCCAACGCGCCTGTTACGCCTGCCAAAAGTGCAACGAATTGGCGATACCCCGCCCGCCGAAGCCCCGCGTTACGGCGCTCCCGAACGCGCCGCAGGGTCAAGCGTCAACGGCACAGAGGGCGTGTTCAGCCTTGGCGCGTTGCTCTATCACACCCTGATGGGACGCGCCCTGAGTGAGGGCGAACTGGTGCAAGACTTCCCAAGCACCCCAGGTGCGCCGCAAGTCTTCACCAACATGCTTAGCGCCCCAGACACTCGAGCAGCACCAGGTGAGGCGCTCGACTTGGTGACGCGCTTAAATCAAAATTTTGAAGCTCGAGCCTCCTGGCAAATCGGGCTTGCCTCGAGCGTCGGTTTAAACCCAGACCGCAGCGTCAATGAAGACGCCGCCGGTTACCGAAACGTCTTGCAGCTCGGCGATGCCGGACGCGCTGGTTTGCTGCTCGCCTGCGTTTCGGACGGCATGGGCGGCATGGCAAAAGGCGAGGCGGCATCGCAAGCCGCCGTTCATGCCTTCCTCGAGTTTGACATGCTCGAGGCGAGCATTCCGATTGCCAAAAATGCGACCATCGAAGCCAACCGCAAGGTGCTCGAGGCGCTCGAGGGCAAATCTGGCGGTTGTACCTTTACGGGCGTGATTGCCGATGGTGATCGGGTGGTGCTGTCTCATGTCGGTGACACTCGAGCCTATTTAATTCGTGCCAGCCGCGCCGAACCCGTGCAACAAATTTCGGACGACCATTCGATGGTTGCCATGCTGGTCAAAATGGGCGTCATTACGCCAGAAGCCGCCCACAACCATCCCGACTCGAATAAAGTCATGCGGGCGCTCGGTTCGTCGCGCGACATGGGCGCAGAGTACGTTGACGCGCATGAAATCAGCATGCAACCAAATGACCGCTTGATTCTGGTGACCGACGGCGTTTGGGGTGCGTACCTGCCCGCCGAATTTGAACAATCGGTGCAAGCCGACCAAAGCCCCCAAGACCTTGCCGATCATCTGGTGCGTCAAGCCCTAGACAACGGCTCGAGCGACAATGCCACGGCAATGGTGCTCGAGTACCAAGAGCGCAACCCGTTGTAATTTGTTAAACTCGAGTTTAGCCATATTTCAGGAGTGAGCGAATGATTGTTTGTCCGTACTGTGCCACCGAAAATGATGAATCGTCGGCAAACTGCAAGACTTGTGGTGCAAGTTTGTCAAACGCGAAATACCCAACGGCTTTGCCTGTAGGCACACTACTGCAAGGTGGCAAGTACAAAATCGAAAAAATTTTGGGACAGGGCGGCTTTGGCATTACCTACAAGGCATTCAACACCGCCCTGGGCATTCCGGTGGTGGTCAAAGAATGTCACCCGATGGGAGCAAGTCGTACTGGCACAACCATGCGACCACCAGGCACGATGCAACGCGCCGAATTTCTCGAGACTCGGGCACGTTTTGCCGACGAAGCCAAACTGGTCGCGCAGCTAACCTTGAGTAAACCCAACCCAAACATTGTGCGGGTTTACGATGTCTTCACCGAGAACGAAACCGAGTATTACACGATGGAGTTTCTCGAGGGGAAGTCCTTGGCGAAGATTGTCGAGGAACGCGGCACGTTGCCCGAATCTGAAGTCATTGAAATCGCGCGGCAAGTCACGGTGGCGCTCGATGACGTTCACAAGGCAGGCTTGTTGCACCGCGATATCAAACCGGACAACATCATGATGGTCGCCAGGGGCGCGGTCTTGATTGATTTTGGTTCGGCGCGGGCGTTTGCCGCAACGGGCAAGCAAAGCATCATTGTCACCCCAGGTTACGCACCACTCGAGCAATACGCCAGTGAAGCCAAACGCGGACCTTTTACCGACATTTACGCGCTGGCAGGGACGCTCTACACCGCCCTCACAGGCTTAGAACCCGTACCCGCCACAGATCGCGTGTCTGGCACAAAACAACCCTCTGCCAAAGAATCCAACCCCAAAGTCTCCAAAGGCATGGCGGACGTGCTGGCTCGAGCCTTGGCAATGAAAATTGACGAACGCCCTCAAAGTGCCGATCAATTCCTGTCCGAACTTGAAAAGGCAGTCGGTGGCAAATCTGGCAATGCCCCGTCATTTCAAAAAACCCAGCAGGTCACAAACAACCGCACCAAAACCATACCGCCCAACAATCAAGGCAGCACGTGGTTGCCAAACAATGCTGCGCCAGCGGTCAACACGCCAAACACCCCCGTTTTTCAGGGCACACCCCCAGCCAATTACAATCCAAATACTCCCGTTCAAACTGCCAGCACCTCGAGCGTCTGGGACTGGGCTTGGATTCCATACGCGATTTTGGGCGCTTTGTTTATCGCTGGGTATTTCAGAATTTTAGGAACTTTTTCGCAGTACGCCATTTTGGCTGGCTTGTACGGCACGGTTTTATTAACCGCCTATATTTTCTTGCAATGGCTGATCGGTACTTGGATTGGACGCATCGTGTTACTGATCGCAGCAGGTTTGGCGTTTGCTTACTTCAACGGTTACATCAAGTTCAATTAAATCTCGGGTTTCACAGGAGCAATTCATGGACAAGTACATGGTCAAACCTGGCAAGAAGTTCAAACTACTGAGTATCAAACCAGACGACACTGGAAAGTTCAACGACCAAACTCGAGCCGCCTGCGAAGCCAAAACCCTGGTGTTGCAAGAGAAAATGGCGAAACTACAAAATAAATTGTTCGCCTCGCGCAACAAAGCGCTTTTGGTGGTACTTCAAGCCATGGACGGTTCGGGCAAAGACAGCGTGATCGGCAAGGTTTTTGAAAGCCTCAACCCAAACGGAATGCAAGTCACGTACTATAAAGCGCCCTCCAGCCTTGAGTTAAGCCACGATTATTTGTGGCGCATTCATAGCGCCTGCCCCGCGAAGGGCATCATCGGCATTTTTAACCGCTCACACTACGAAGATGTGCTGATTACCCGCGTTCATGGTTGGTGCGACGACAAAACCGCCAAGAAACGCTTTAAACAAATTCGGGACTTTGAACAAATGCTATCCGAAAACGGTACGACCATATTGAAATTTCACCTGCGCATCAGTCCCGAAGAGCAAGCCAAACAACTGCAAGAACGCATTGACGACCCGACAAAACGCTGGAAGTTTAACCCGGGCGATCTCGAGGAACGCAAACGCTGGGACGATTACATGCGCATGTACGAACAAGCCATTACAGCCACCAGCACCGACGAATCCCCGTGGCATGTCGTTCCAGGCGACGAGCGTTGGTATCGCAATTACGTGATCTCGAGCGTGATTGTAGAGGCGCTCGAAGCCATGAAGCTCGAGTATCCGGCGGGTGATAAAACTGTGGATTGGGCAAATTTAAAAGTGGTGTAGCGGCACATGGACATACGTCTTTTGGGTATTGCTCGAGTTTGACCGCTCGGGCTTTTTGATTTCATACCCGTTCCAGTCTCGAAAAGGTATGATTGTCTAACACAGATTTATGGAGGCAACATGCAGGATTTTGAGAAACTGGGCGCGTTTTACTTGGGAAAAAACTTTGACACCGTTGGCGCTAAACTCTCCGACGAGATAGTGTTGTACGACTCTAAAGACTTAACGACCCATGCCGTGATTATCGGTATGACGGGTTCAGGCAAAACGGGTTTGGGCATCGGGCTTCTCGAGGAGGCGCTGGTCGATAACATTCCTGTGATTGCCATCGATCCAAAAGGTGATCTTTCCAATTTGCTCTTAAGTTTCCCAAACCTTTCAAAAGACGAATTCCGCCCATGGGTTAACCTTGAGGAAGCAAACCGTCAAAACCTTGACCCTGACGCGTTCGCGGCGCAACAAGCCGAATTCTGGAAAAAAGGTTTGTCCGACTGGGGACAAGATGCCAGTCGCATCAAAAAAATGCGTGACAACATTGATTTCTCGATTTACACCCCAGGCTCGAGCGCCGGACTTCAAGTTTCGGTCTTGCGGTCTTTTGACGTGCCAGAACCCGCCGTGATGGGTGATTCAGACGCGCTCCGTGAACGGATTCAAACCACCGTCACGGGCTTGCTTGGGCTGCTTGGCATTGATGTCGACCCCATTCGCTCCCGCGAACACATTTTGGTTTCCAACATTATCTCGAGTTCCTGGAATGCAGGCAAAAACCTTGACTTGGGCGGCATGATCGCCTCGATTCAGCAACCGCCATTTCAAAAAATTGGCGTTATGGACATCGAAAGTTTTTACCCCAGCAAAGACCGATTTGAACTCGCCATGAGCCTCAATAACCTTCTTGCCAGCCCAGGATTCTCGAGTTGGATGGAGGGTGAACCGTTCGAGATCAAGAACATGCTCTTTAGCGCCACAGGCAAACCGCGTTGCACGGTTTTTAGTATCGCACACCTGGGCGATGCCGAACGGATGTTTTTTGTTACGCAACTTTTAAACCAAATGCTCGGCTGGATGCGCTCACAACCAGGAACCTCGAGCCTCCGCGCCGTGCTGTACATGGACGAAATCTTCGGTTTCTTCCCACCGAACGGCAATCCGCCGAGCAAAACCCCAATGCTCACGCTTTTAAAACAAGCTCGAGCGTTTGGGCTTGGCTTGGTCTTAAGCACCCAAAACCCTGTTGATCTGGATTACAAAGGACTCTCCAACGCTGGCACGTGGTTTGTCGGCAGGCTGCAAACCGACAACGACAAAGCCCGCGTGCTCGAGGCACTGCAAGGCACTGGCGCGAGTGGAGACTTAAACCGCACCCTCTCGAGCCTTGGAAAGCGCGTGTTCTTGATGCACAATGTTCACGAATCTGGACCAATCACCTTTCAAACCCGTTGGACGATGAGTTATTTGGCGGGTCCAATGACCAACGATCAAATCAAAACCATTATGGCAGACAAAAAATCAAATGTAGGGGCAGGCGCAGCAAGCGACCCCAGCCCGTTAGGTGCATCTTTAGGGTCAAGAAGCAGCGCCCCTACAGCAACCACCCCCGCCGCCAAACCAGCCACCTCGAGCCGTCCAGTTTTACCCCCGCAGGTTAAACAATTTTTTATTCCCGCCAGCGCCGAATCTGGCGTGATTTATTACCCAATGGCGCTCGGTGCGGCAGACATTCGGTACGCCAGCACCAAGTACAAAATTGACTCGAGCAAAACCGTGCAACTTCTGGCAGAAATCACCGATAACCCTGTGCCTGTCACCTGGGACGAAGCGACGTTGCTCGAGATTGATGTGAATTCGTTGCTGAATGAACCTGTGGATGGTGCAGAATTTGCGGATGCACCGAGTTCGGCGGGCAACGCGAAAAACTTTGACAAATGGGGCAAAGATTTCAGCAAATGGATGCAAACCAATCAGGCTTTAACGCTGTTGTACTCGAGCAAGCTTAAAACGCTTTCAAACTTGGACGAAACTGAACAAGACTTCCGTATTCGCCTTCAGACGGCGGCTCGAGAATTGCGTGATGGGCAAGCTGAAGAGATCAAAGCCAGCTATCAGAATAAGTTCAACACGCTCGAGGAACGCCTGCGCAAAGCTCACGCTGCGCAAGAAGCGCAAGCCGCGCAAGCCAAGCAAGCCCAACTCGAGACGGTGGTCAACGTCGGCATGGGTATTCTGGGCGCGTTATTTGGTGGTGGACGCAAAACCAATGTCGTTTCTAAAGCCGCTGGCGCGATGAAAACCGCAGGCAAAGCCTACCGTGAGGGGCAAGATGTCTCTCGAGCCGCCGATACCGTCGAAGCAGTACAAGCGCAATTAACAGAGCTTCAAGCCCAATTGCAAGCCGAACTGGACGCAGTGAACGGTGTGGATGTCAACGAGCAACTCGAGCAAATTTCGGTCAAACCAAAAGCCACCGATGTCAGTTTGCAACTCTTTGCGCTGGCTTGGACGCCGTATTCCAGGGACGAAAAGGGGAGACTGAACCCTGCTTGGTGATTTTTTTGTAGAAATGTCAGTAGCCTGTTAAGTAAGCATAGGGTTTTCATCTAATGCAATGCGTGAATAGGTATTTGAGAAAGCTTGCATTAAGTGTTCTCGATAAGGTGAACACATTCGAGTTCGTGTAGTGCTTGCCAAATTCGGAAGTAAGTCAACATGAACAGCGTATAATTTGTTAAAATTTACTATCAAATGCTGTTTTGGATGTTTTCTTGTTGTGCGACGAGGTAATATATAAAATCCTGCTTGTCGTCCAATATGGATGTTTTTATGCTCATTTAGAGTGAAAGAAGATTCTTGTGCTTCAGCCAATAACACATGTTCTGCTCGAGGTTTATTTTTTCCTGGTTGGATAATAAGATCACAGCTTTGATTCATGATTACAAATGTTGCCAATAAATCTCGTCTATGAATCTCTCCATTTTCCTTAACAAAAACTGGGATAGATATGTTAAAGAGAATGTCCCCTTGTTCAAGAGGACTTTCTCTTTTTGCGATAGTGTACCAAGATGAATTTTCCCCTTCGGGCATGTATCAATCCTCGAAATCAATCTCGAAGGGTGATGATCTGATTACACCAATGGATTTTATGTGACTACTTGCACCTAAACCAGTGTTAGATAGCCTTGTAAATACTTCATCTAGGTCGATCTCAGGTTCATGATGTCCCTCAAAAACATAAAGAATTTTTTTTAATGCGTCATTTTCTGCATTTAGTTGTTCTAATTTAAGAACAAGATGGTTATTTTGCTGTTGCAATAATTGAATTTCAGTCTCAGATTTAGATCTAAAACTTTGATCTACAAATTCAGGTGAGATCAGCACACTTTTGGAATAGGGTTGTGGTTGTACATACAATGTAATTGCTGGGGGATTAAGAGTGCGTGCAGAGATTCGTGCTTCAATATAGCTATCTGAGGAAGCTTGACTCATGAATCACCTCTTTTCTTTTTCTTAAGGTCTAATATTTTTTGCAATTTCTCAAGGAGTTGTTGTGCGTCGGTTTCACCCATGACTACGCGATTTACCAATGTGGCATCAATAATTGGGTTCTCTGTTTGTGCAAGTTGAATCGCAAGTCCTGGATCAACAAATCCAAAATCGATAATGACCTGCGAATCTGTCGTTAAGACATTCATGACGTTTACCATCACTGGAGGGTGTCCAGTTGGCATTCGGACGGATATCTCTTTTGAAGTGATCTGTTTTGTGTCAGGCATACTGATATTCACCACCTTGACGGTACTTGACTATACCAGATATTACGCCAAAGACTACGTTTATAGCACATTTGGCGTACTGCCCTGAGATTTTGGAAAGTGTCTGAATGCTAAAGTCCAAAGGCAATACATTTTCCAAATTGAGCACATTACACTCATATCTGCTGCGCATGAACTTGACTCAAAGCTGACAGACCCCGTATACTCTGAGCCATTGGCACTCGAGACTCGAGACTGCCAAAACCAATACCAATATTCTTTTAGGAGGAATTATGGCGAAGAGCGCATTGAAGCCCCTGGGTGACCGTATCGTGATCGAAGTCGTCGAAGAGAGCGAACAGAAAACCAAAGGCGGTCTGTACATTCCAGACACCGCCAAAGAAAAAAGCCAACGCGGCAAAGTCGTTGCCGTTGGATCGGGACGTACTTTGGACAGCGGCAGCAAAGTTGCCGTCGAAGTTAAAGTTGGCGACGTGGTGTACTTTGCCAAATACGGTGGCACCGAAGTCAACGTTGAAGGCGTGGATTACACCATTCTTTCTGAACGTGACATCCTCGCTGTTATTGGTTAAACCTCGAGCCTAACGCTTGCGGCATTAACCCTCAATCTTTTAACCCCACTCACTATTTGGAGGCAATACATCATGGCGAAAACCCTGACATTCGATGAAAATGCACGTCGCGCCCTCGAGCGCGGTGTCAACGCTGTAGCAAACGCTGTGAAAGTCACCCTTGGACCAAAGGGTCGTAACGTGGTGCTCGAGAAGAAATTTGGTAGCCCCACCATCACCAAAGACGGCGTGACCGTCGCCAAAGAAGTCGAACTCGAGGATCGTATCGAGAACATCGGTGCAAAATTGTTGATCGAAATTGCTTCAAAAACCAATGACATCACCGGCGACGGTACAACTACTGCCACCGTTTTGGGTCAAGCAATCGTCCGTGAAGGCTTGCGCAACGTTGTTGCAGGTGCAAACCCACTGGCACTCAAGCGCGGTATTGACAAGGCTGTCGAGTCCGCAATCGAAGCCATCAAAGATATTTCAGTTCCAGTCAATGACCGCAAATCTATTGAAGAAGTTGCCAGCATTTCGGCAAACGAACCAGCCATCGGTAAGCAAATCGCCGATGCCATGGAACGCGTTGGCAAAGAGGGCGTCATCACCATCGAAGAGAGCAAAACGCTCGATACCGAAGTTGATGTCGTTGAGGGTATGCAGTTTGACAAGGGTTACTCCAGCCCGTACTTCATCACCGAAACCGACGTGATGGAAGCCGTACTCGAAGACCCATACATATTGATTGTTGAAAAGAAAATCAGCAACCTCAAAGAACTCTTGCCAGTCCTCGAGCCAGTCGTACAGACCGGTAAGCCACTCTTGATTATCTCCGAAGATGTCGAAGGTGAAGCCCTCGCAACCCTCGTGGTCAACAAGCTCCGTGGCACGGTCAAAGTTGCTGCCGTCAAAGCCCCAGGCTTTGGTGACCGCCGTAAAGAAATGCTCAAAGACATCGCAGCCGTGACCGGCGGCGAAGTGATCTCCGAGGAGATGGGTTACAAACTCGAGAATGCCACCATGAGTATGCTCGGACATGCCAAACGCGTGCGCATCACCAAAGACGACACGACCATCATTGATGGTGGCGGCAAAAAAGACGAAATTGATGCCCGGGTCAACGCGATCAAACGCGAACTCGAGGGTACGGATTCCGATTACGCTAAAGAGAAACTGCAAGAGCGCCTCGCCAAACTCGCGGGTGGCGTTGCCGTGATTCGCGTCGGTGCAGCCACCGAAACCGAACTTAAAGAGAAAAAGCACCGTTACGAGGACGCACTCTCGACTGCACGCGCCGCCGTCGAAGAGGGCATGGTTCCCGGCGGCGGTACAACCCTCTTGCGTGCGATTGCCGCCGTCAAGAAGACAGCCGCCAAACTCGAGGGTGACGAAGCCACAGGCGCACGCATTATTGTTCGTGCGCTTGAAGAGCCAGCCCGTCAAATTGCGATCAACGCAGGCTTTGAAGGCAGCGTTGTGGTTAACGCCGTGCTCGAGAACAAAAGCAAGAACTTCGGTTTCAACGCCGAAACGGGCGAGTACGGCGACATGATGAAATTCGGTATCGTTGATCCTGCCAAGGTAACCCGCACCGCGCTTCAAAATGCAGCCAGCATCGGTGCACTTATTCTGACCACCGAGGCAGTCATTGCCGACAAGCCAGAACCAAAGAACGGTCACGCGCATGAAGGTGGCGCTGGTGGCGGCGGCGGTATGGGTGGCATGGGCGGTATGGATTTCTAAACCTCGAGAACACCCGAGTATGCAGCGTGAAGGGGAAACCCTTCACGCTTTTTTTGTGGCTCGAGAAGACCGTTGAAATCAGGTATAACGCTTGGTATACTCGAGTTATGAAAACTGCTGTTTCACTGTATCAGGACGCTGGTCGAAGCCATGCACTTTAGTGCAAGACTTTAGTTGCTACTCAATTCCACAAAGCTGGTAAATTCAGTGTGTGAACC
>JAYVRX010000097.1:0-20582 GCA_043775825.1 Deinococcales bacterium | reverse complement strand
GTTATGCTTCAACCAATGGCAAAACCTGGTGGGAAGTTGCGCTCGAGCCTTATTTAAAATCTCTCGAGACTCGAGCTTAACCGTGTCAGAATGCAGTTGTGTTGATTTATCAAATTCCTGGAAGTTTAGAAACCCTTGACCACATTACACCCGCGCTTTGGGAGGCTGGAGCGCAGGGTTTAGAGGAACGTGAAAACCATGTTCTGGTTTATTTTGAAGCGCGTCTCGAATTGCCGTTCGGTGGTTTCTGGCTCGAGGCAGATGACACGGATTGGATCGCACAGTACCGTGCAAGTTTACAACCAGTTTACATTGGGCGTTTTGTGATTAACCCTGGTTGGGAAATTTCAAAACTCGAGTTAACACCCGAAAGTGTGGTGCTTGATCTCGAGCCTGGTTTTGCCTTTGGGACTGGGCAGCACGAGACGACCCGCATGGCGATTCTGGCATTGCAAGGTCACGATTTAAGAAATGCTCGAGTGCTCGATGTTGGTTCGGGCAGTGGCATTCTGGCGCTGGTTGCAGCAAAACTTGGTGCAACGGTTTTAGGCGTGGACAACGACTCGAGCACCGTACCTGTGGCGCGAGACAACGCCGCGAAAAATCGGGTTGATGCCGAATTTGCGGATGGGATTCTCGAAACGGTCTTGCCCCGAGCGCCGTTTGATGTGGTGGTGGCAAATTTGTTTGCAGAATTGCACGACATGTTGATGGCACAGTACCAAAGCGCCCTCGAGCCTGGTGGCTTGCTGCTGCTGACTGGGATCATGGCGGGAACGGGTCAAGCCGATGCAGGCGAGCAAGTGACCTGGGACACCTCGAGCGGACGCGAGACGATGGTGATGATGGCGCTCGAGCGTGAGGGGTTTAAATTCGTGCGGCGCGTCCAAGATGGCGATTGGGTTTTGCTCGAGGCGCGAAAGTCAGTCTGATCTCAGGTTTGGGCGGTAGACTTTTAAACATGCGTAAGTTCCTGGCTGTTTTGGTCTCATTCGTCGCGTTGACAAGCTTTTCAATCGCGCAAGCCCCAAGTCCAGCGCAGTATTTTATCGATGAGGCACTGACGACGTTTGAGGAACGCTATTTTGGTTTTAAAGAAATTGACTTTAGTGCTCTAGATCTTGATGTCAATGCGAAGCTCGAGCTTGCCTGCAAAGACCTTGCACCGTGTCCTTTTACAGTAGGTGAAACAACCCTTGATGATCTACTCATCCGCGTTGGTGACGGGCATACGTTTCGCTTGACGCCCATCGCTTGGGCGCAATTTGTTGCCAATGCTGACAATGCGCCGTTGCCAATGATTGGTCTGAAATTCGCGCCCTTGCCCGATGCGAGCGCTTTGGTGGTGACACGGGTGCTCGAAAACAGCCCAGCGAAACTAGCGGGAATAGAGCGCGGCGACGTGGTTTGGGCGGTCAACGGCGTCTCGCTCGAGACGTTCAAGTCTGCCAGCAAAGCCGTCAATGCCATCACAACCCAAGAGTTTAACAGGCAAAGCATCACGCTCGAGGTGTCTAAAGGCAATGGTGCGCACAAGACTGTGACGCTCGAGCCAGCCGAATTAAAACCGTGGTTGCCGAGTTACGAACTGCGGTCTGACGGCGTGGCAATCATCACGTTTTACCAGTATTTGACTGGTGGTTTGATCGCCTCGAGTGTTCACGAATTTGTTAAGCAGGCTCAAGCTGCCAAAGCCAAAGCCATTATTTTGGACGTGCGCGGTTCTGGTGGCGGCAGTGGTTATGAGAGTGTGGCTGCGGCTGGCGCGTTCAAAGAGCCTATCGGGACAGAGTTTAAAAATGTTCGAGGCAAAGGCAAAATTGTCTACCAAAATGGTGAAATTGCCAATAGCGGTTTTAAAATTGGCGATCCTGCAAAGTGGACTCAACCTGTGGTGGTGCTGACCAATCACATCTCGAGGAGCGCCGCCGAGTACATGACGTTTTTCTTACAGGCGGTTGGTCGTGCCAAAGTGATTGGCGAACCCACGGCTGGAGTGTTGAATACCAGTACCTCCATTTTTCCATTGCCTGGAGGCTCGAGTCTTGCCGTGACCAGTGGACGCTCGAGCAATTTGGCGGGTGTTGCACATCCAGAGCTTGTCACACCAGATATTGTCATGACCGATGACATGGCGGCGCTATCGCAAGGTCGTGATCTGATTCTTTTGAAGGCGCTCGAGATATTGAAATGAGGTCACATCGGGCATTTGTAGCAAAGCTCGAGCCTGTCGTAAAATTAATAGGTTCTGAGGCTTCGCATTTGCGGGTTTTGCGGGCGAATGTTGGTGATCTGGTCACGCTGTTTGACGGCGCTGGACTCGAGGCGGATGCAAAAATTTTGCTGCTTGAGGATTTTGCAATCACACTGCAAGTTGGCGAACCTCGAGTCGTAAACCTCGAGCCACCGCAAGAAGTCACACTTGCCATTGCGCTTTTAAAAGGCGACAAGCTCGCCGAGGTCGTGCGTGCCGCGACAGAATTGGGTGTCTCGAGATTTCACTTGCTTATAACCGAACACGCGGATGTCAAAGAGATTGGCGCTCAAAAACTCGAGCGTTTGCAACGGGTGGCGCTCGAAGCCAGCAAGCAATGCCGCCGCGCCGTGACCCCACTGGTGCTCTCCCCTATCAAACTTAAAAATCTGGAGGCTGTGGCTTGCGGTTTAGTGGCGCATCCTGGCTCGAGTTTAAAACCGCGTGAAGCCTACAATTGGGATGTGCCGATGACCATTGCCACAGGTCCTGAGGGTGGTTTCTCGAGTTCTGAAATACAATGGCTAGAGACTCGAGGTTTTGTTCGCGTTGGATTGGGACTCAGAATCTTACGCGCCGAAACCGCGCCGATTGCGATTTTGGGCGCTCTGATCGCAGGCGAAGGCTATTAAGTTAACTGCCCGTCCTCAACGAATCTTCACCTAGTTCACAAACACTTACCCAGAAACCTTGATATAACTACACTCAAGTTCGACTCGCCCTCAGAAGGAGCAACCATGCCTCGAGCACCGCGCAAGAAAAAAACCGACGATTCCACCTTCAACGTTCAAACCCAAAAAGCAAAAATTAAAAACCCGAGTTCTGATATGCTCCGAGTGCCTGTCTGTCCAGTCTTGGGCAGTGTGATTTATCCTGGCATCATGCAGTCGGTGGCGGCTGGACGCCCAATCAGCGTCAATGCAATTCAGGCGGCGGTGGACGGTGCGAAAACAATTTTGATTGTTTCGCAACGCGACAAGGACATCGAAAATCCTGGTGCGGGCGATTTGTTTGTAATCGGTACGCTTTGCAATATTTTAAGAATGCGCAAAAACCCTGACGGCACGGTGGAGACGCTGGTGCAAGCCCAAAGTCGGGTGCGCGTGACCAGGTATCACTTTGGCGTCGAGTACATCGAAGCCGAACTCGAGGAACTCAAAGATACCCACGTTGACGAGATTGAGACTCAGGCGTTAAAACGCGAGTTGGACAGGCGATTCAACGATGTCTTAAAAAACGGCAAGAACCTGCCCGTGGATACGGTTGGTTTTATTGTCGGACTCGAGCATCCTGGGCAGTTTGCCGACAACATTGCCTTTAATCTGGATTTAAAACTCGATGACCGTCAGGGAATTCTCGAGGCGCTCGACGTGCGTGATCGGCTTAAGCGCGTTTTGGTTTTGCTCGACAGCGAACTCGAGTTGGGCGAAATGCAAAAACGTATTCAGGGGCAGGTCAAAGACGAAATCGACAAGAATCAACGCGAGTATTTCTTGCGCGAGCAGATGAAAGCGATTCAAAAAGAATTGCGCGGCGAGGAGGACGGCGAGGACGAGGTTGAGTTGTTCCGTTCTAAAATTGCGGCGCTCGGTTTGGTCGAGGAGGTGCAGCGCGAGGTTGACCGTGAGATCAACCGTATGGCGAGAATGCACCCCGACAGCGCCGAAGCCAGCGTAATTCGCACCTACCTGACTTGGATCACCGAACTGCCCTGGAACTCGAGAAGCGACGATCAACTCGGGTTGACCGACGCGACCAAAATTTTAGACGAAGATCACTTCGGACTGGAAAAAGTCAAAGACCGCATCCTCGAGTTTCTGGCGGTCAGACAACTGCGCAAAGCCAGAGCCGCAAAGGGCGAACTCGAGGCGACTGAGGTCAATAAGGGTCCAATTCTGGTGTTCGTTGGACCACCAGGCGTCGGTAAAACCAGTATCGCCCAAAGCATCGCCAAGTCTTTGGGGCGCAAATATGTGCGGATTTCACTGGGTGGCGCTCGAGACGAGGCGGACATTCGTGGGCATCGCCGTACCTATATTGGCGCATTGCCCGGTCGAATCATTCAGGGTTTAAAAACGGCTGGCACAAAGAACCCTGTGTTCTTGCTCGACGAGGTGGACAAGCTCGGCAGCTCGTATCAGGGCGACCCCAGCAGCGCTTTGCTCGAGGTGCTTGATCCCGCCCAGAACTCGAGTTTTGTAGACCATTACCTCGGCGTGCCATTTGACCTGAGTGAGGTCATGTTTATTGCCACCGCCAATTACCCAGAGCAAATTCCTGCGCCGCTGCTTGACCGCATGGAGTTTATCGAGTTTAACTCTTACATCGAATCTGAAAAACTCGAGATTGCCAAAAAGTACCTGATGCCGCGTCAGACGCTCGAGAACGGTTTGAAAGACAACCAAATTTTGGTGACCGACGCCGCACTGCAAAAACTGATCCAGAACTACACCCGCGAGGCTGGGGTGCGAAATTTAGAACGCGAGATTGGAACGTTGCTGCGCAAAGCCGCGCGGAAGGTTGCCACGGGCGACATCAAACGCGTGCGAGTTGGCGAGAACGACCTCGAGAAATTCATTGGACCCTCAAGACACCAGATTGAGGTTGAGGGTAAAGAGGACATGGTCGGCGTCAGCACGGGCATGTTTTATACGCCAGTCGGTGGCGATATTTTGTTCGTCGAAACCAGCGTCATGCCGGGTCGCGGTTTGGTTTTGACCGGACAACTGGGCGATGTGATGAAAGAAAGCGCCAGAGCCGCTTTAAGTTACGCCAAGAAAAACGCGGCACGCTTTAATATTCCAGCCTCTAGCATCGACGAATCCGAGATTCATGTCCACATTCCTGCGGGCGCAATCCCCAAGGAAGGTCCAAGTGCGGGCGTGGCGCTGACCACAAGCCTCATCAGTGCGCTTACGAACGTTCCAGCCCGCCACGATGTCAGCATGACCGGCGAGATCACCTTAACGGGGCGCGTGCTGCCAATTGGTGGATTGAAAGAAAAAGTCTTGGGTGCACGCCGCGCTGGAATCAAACACGTAATTTTGCCCAAAGCCAACGAAGCCGACCTGCTCGAGATTCCTGCACACTTACGGCGCAGCATGAGTTTTCACCCCGTCGAAAACCTAGACCAAGTGCTCGAGATTGCCCTGGTGGGTGGTTTGAAGGCGCTCGAGCGACCAGTCATCAGTGATATCAAACCAAAGACGCCACGAAAAACAAAACCCCAAGCGCCAAGCACTCGGGCATAAAATAGCCAACAAAAAAGGCGCAGATCACTGCGCCTATTTTGTCGGATGTGATTCAAAACTCGATAACTCGAGCAATAACTGAAACAGGCTCTTGCGAATGGTTTTGGTTTGCAATTCTAGGCTCACGGGTTCTAAGGTTTCAAAATAAAACCGTCCATTGCTCGAGTCGTTGGCATGGGCGCAAAGGCGCAACACGGCTTCCTCGCCAATTCTTCCTTGATGTTCGGAATGAATTGGGCGTCCCTGGACAAAATAAATAAAACTGTTTTGCTCGCCTAGTTGAATGCGCAGCTTGCCGGTGCTGCCCGATTTTGCCAGCCACTGCAAAAGGTTGAGTAAATCGGCATCGTCGAGCGATCCCCCAATTGAAGGTTCGCGGATGCTGCTCATCGAGACTTCAAAATTGACTTGACGCATGACCTCTTCGACCAGGCGTTTGGCAATCAAACTGATTTCGCTGACCGTACTCGAGAGTGAGAGCACAATGTCGTTGTTGTTGGTTTCCAGACCCTCCGGTGTTGCATTCGCCAGCAGAATAAAAGCCGTGGCTTTTAAAGCCGGGTCGCCGCGAACAATCTCGTGCAAATCTGCACCGCTTAAGTCAGGCAAATCGAGGTCGGCAACCATCACATCGGGTTGTGAACGCTCGAGAATACTGGTGGCATACATGGCGCTGGGTGCAATTTCGGCTTGAAAACCTTCAAACTGCATGTCAAGCATCAGGGCTTTGGCACGAGCAACGTCGCTCGAGACGATCATGGCTTTCATGCAATTGCTCCGACAGTGACGAGCATTTTAGGGGTGTGGGCTTCATGGTGTTGACGGGCAACCTCGAGAAAGCGCCGCAATTGGTTTTCATCCAGTGGCTTGTTGAAATACTCGCTGACGCCCAAGCGCATGGCAAAGTCGCGGTGTTTGTCACTGGTGCGGGTGGTCAGCATGGCGACTGGTACTGTCGCATAATTGACGCGGCGACGCAACTCCGAGAGCAATTCAAAACCGTTGACGCGCGGCATTTCAAGGTCGGTGATGACCGCCATAAAGTCTTGATTGGCGAGCACGTTGATCGCGTCTTGACCGTCGGCGGCGGTGGTGACTTCATAACCCAGGCGGCGGATGATTTGCGAAACCACACGGCGCACACTTAAGGAATCATCGACCAACAAGACATGAGGCAAAGAACGGTCAATTGGCACAACATCCTTAATCAGCGTACTGCGCTCGAGACGTTCCAAACCGGTTGGGTCGAGCAAAATCACCGCTTCGCCGTCCGTACCCACCATCGCTCCCGAGACGTGTTTGATGGCGCTAAACGGTTCCTCGAGCGCCCGAACCAGGGCTTGCTCGAGTCCGAGGAAACGGTCAGCTTTGAGCGCAATGCGTCCGTCGGTGGTCTCTAAAACCACGATTGAAATGCGTTTTTCGACCACGTCTGATTTTGGCAAACCGAGCAATTCAGAGAGGTCGAGCAGATCGAGACGCTCGTTCTGAAAGTCGTACTTGGCTTGCTTGGGATTGCTGGCTTCAAACCGCAATTCACTAACCAAAACGCTACGCAAAGCGCGAACCGCCTCGCCTGGCAGGGCGTAACGCTCACCCGACGTCTCGAGCATCAGAACATCAGAGATAATCATGGTGGCAGGAATCCGCAAGCTAAAGCGCGTCCCAAAGCCTGGCTCGGTTTGAATCGAAACTTCACCTTTGAGCTTACGGACGCTCGAGTAGACAATGTCCATGCCCACACCGCGACCCGCACGGTCTGAAATCGTGCCGGCGGTGGAAAGACCTGGTAAGAAAATCAGCTCGAGCGCCTCCTCGTTGGAAAGCTTGATGACATCCTCGGCACGTCGCAAGCCCCTGGCGACGGCGGTCTGTTTAATTACGCCAACGTCCATGCCGTTGCCATCGTCTTGAATGTCGATCACCAGATAATTGCCGCGTCGCGTCGCCGAAACCCGAATCGAACCCGCTATCGGCTTTCCGCGCTTCAAACGATCTTCCCTGGATTCGATACCGTGAACGGCGGCGTTGTTCATCAGGTGAATCAAAGAATCCGCCAGACCGTCGAGCACCAAGTTGTCCACCTCGACGTTTTCGCCAAACAACTCGAGGTTAATTGACTTACCAAGTTCGTTTGCGGTTTGCCTGATCTGACGGCGCAGGCGTTGGTAAAAACGACCCATCGAAACCATGCGCAAACGCCCAGCCTCGAGCCGCAAATTGCGAGTGGTGCGTTCAAAACTGGTGGTTTCGCGCTTAAAGTTGAGCGAGAGTTTTTGGAATTGCTCGCCAATCTCACCCAAGTCCGCCGTCAACTCCGAAATGCCTCGAGACATCAAAGAAAGGTCGTCATAACGGTCAAACTCGAGCTCACTGAAGGCGCTTTGCACGTCTGACGTGACATCACCCTCAACCTGACGTTGTTCGGGCTGCGCTGATTCGGTGGTTGCTTGCGCTTGCGCTGAAACGCCCACTGCATTCGGGTCGGTGGTGGCTAACCTCGAGTCGCCGTAACGCAACGAAAATTCGGTGGCGGCTTGCGAAAGGCGCATTCTCGAGCTTTCAAGCTGCTCCGCCAGCTCAACAAATTCGTTGCTCATGCGCTCAAGTCGTGCACGGGTCAGCAGAACTTCACCAGAAATATTCATGACGCTTTCGAGGCGGTTGATACCGACCCGAATCGTGGCGATAGGCGCGACGGGTTCTTTGACTGGTTCACTGGCGACTGACAACATCGGCGGCAAATTTGATTCGATAAAATCATCATTGGTGGCATCAATAATCGATTCCACGCCCAACAGTTCGTCGAGCTGCCCTTGGGTGTCGCGCATCGATTGCTCGAGTTTGGTCTCCCTTCCCTCGGCGGTGTGCAGCATCATGCTGAGTGAGTCCGTGCCTTGCACGATGGCTTGGGCAATCGGGTCTGACCAGGCGGTTGCGCCGTCGCGGACTTTCACCAAAATGTCTTCTAGCCTGTGAGCCAACTTGCCGACGGGCTGGCAACCGACGCTGTATGCCGCACCTTTGATGGTGTGCATGGCGCGAAACACGGTGTTGATCGTATCGTTCGGGTCGCTTGGATCAAAGCGTTCAATCGCGGCTGGCACACTCTCAAGATGCTCGAGCACCTCGGGCGCAAAATACTCCCAGACTTCGGGGTTTTGAGCAAAATACTCGCGCAATTCTTGTTGCAAGGTTTTACGAACTGGCATTTGCTGGGCGCGGGTAAAGTCGGGGACGAGCGCCAAGTCTCGAGCCGTTGCCATCTCTTCGGGCGACTTGCGGGTGAAATTGCTGGTTCCCGCCTTTAAAAGCCGTGCCAGCAAGTCTGGACCACCCAAACGCGCCAGTTCCAGTCCAATTTCACCCTCGTCGCCGCGCTCAGAAATGCGTTCTAAAGATTCGGCAAAAATCGCGCCGCAGGTTTGGGCAAATTGATTGCACAAATCTTGCTGCGAGATCGTGAACTCTGGCGCACTTTCAAAAACACGCTCGAGTAATCCCGCCAAGTTTGCGATTTCTGGAAATTGGTACATACCCGCCGAACCCTTCAAACGGTGGACAGCAACCACCAACTTGCGCGACTGCCCAGGATCGAGCAGCAATTCGCTGGTGCGTTCCAAGGTAGAAACCGTTTCCCAGGCTTCGGTCAGGAACATTTCGAGCATTTCTGTTGTCAGTGTGGTCATCATGTTCGGGCTTTCTTCATGCCGGCAATTGGAATCTCGAGAGGCTCTTATTCAATTGCTCTGCCAAAGCACGCAAGGTTTCTGCGGTGTTCTGACCTTCCAAGCTGGCGCTTTGGGTTTGCATGGCGCTGGAACTAATACTGGAAACGGCGATCCGTACTTTTTCGACGCTGCTGGCGTGGTTTTGAGCTTCACTCGAGATACTCGAGGCTTCCTGCGCCGATTGGGTCGCCAGTTTTGCAATTTGGCTGAGTTGCTCACCCGCCTGCGCGGCGACGTTGTAACCCTGTTCCACCTGCCCAGCACTGCCCTGCACGCGCTCCACCATGTTTTGAATATCAGATTGTACGGCTTTCACGATGTTTGCCACCGCCTGCGCCGAACGTGCCGAGTCGTCGGCAAGCTTACGGACGCTGTCCGCCACCGCCGCAAAACGCAAACCCGCCTCGCCCGCACCTGCCGCCTCGAGCGAAGCGCCCAATGCCAACAAATTCGTTTGACTCGAGATACGTGAAATGGTGCGCACAATTTCGCTAATCTCACTCGAGCGCATTGCCAAAGTGTTCATGCCGGTGGTCAAACTGCGTACCTGATCTCGAATGTTGCCAAGCTCAGTTTGCGTGGCACTGACTGCCGCTTGACCCGACTGCGATGCCAACAGTGTTCGCTGCGCGACCAAGGCGGTTTCCCCAGCACGATTTGCCAAACCACGAATTGCGTTCGTGACCTCGAGCACTTGAGTGTTGGTGGTTTCTGCTGTGCTTGACTGGGTTTGAGCGTTACTGACAATACCCGAAGAGGTCTTCGTCATAGAATTTGCCGACGAACCGACCTGAACGGCGGCGCGTTGCACGTCTTTCAAGAGATAACCGATTTCGTCGGTCATCAAGTTGATGGCATCGACCACGTTACCCAGCGCATCCTCGGAGACTTTACCGCGCTGGGTCAAATCGCCGCCAGCAATGTTCATGGCGACATCCAAAAATTCTGAAACATTTTGCTGGAGTGCCAAACCACGTTGACGCTCGTCTTCCTGGCGACCAATGAACTCACGAAGTTGCGTGACCGAAGTTCCCAGCGCCCGCGAAACTATACTGATCTCATCACGCCCTGGCAAATCAGCCACCGCCTCGAGGTTACCTTCACGCAAGGACTGCGCCTGGGTCTCGAGCCTAGTTAGGCGCGAGGTGATCGAACGGGAAATCAGGAAAGCCAAGATTAAGCCCAGAATCACGCTGACCAGCAAGCTCAGACCAATTTGAATCAGGGTGCGTTGATAAATAGCTTGCGAAACTTCTGTCGAAATCCCTGCCACTTCGGACGCCGTTCCCAAAAGGGCTTGCAACCCAGAGCGAGATTCGCCAGCACGCCTGATCGCCCCATCTGCCAGTCGAGAAATGGGTTTGCCCTGCTTGACCGTCTCGAGGAAAGCTTTGATATCAAGATTGGCATTGTCATAAACTGCCGCCAAAGACCCCAAAGCAGATTGCTCTGTTTGAAGGGTATCGTCGCCAACTCGAGACATCAGATTGGGGCGTTTGCTGATTTGCCAAACGTCCTGATACTGTTTGAGGGCGTCTTTGATTAAGATATCATTGTTGTTGATTTGTTCAATAAAAATATTTTTTTCTGCCGTTTCGAGCGTAGCATCTTTAAGCACCAGCAAAACACGTTGAGTATCGGCAAATGCCGTATTGGCTTGGTTCAGTTGATCGATGCTCGGCAAGGTGATTTCAGAGAGGTTGCTCAGTTGGTTTTTGAGGTTGTTAAAACCCAAAAACACTGAAATTGCTGAAACCACAACACCCAAACCCAAAGCGGCCACAATCAAACTCAGCTTGGATTGTACCCGCAGGTTATCCAACCAATTCGCCGCCTGTTTGGGACTCGAGGTTGAAGTCTGAGAAAGACTTAACGAAATCCTTTGTTTTTCCGACACCGCTTTTTTATTTTTAATACGCTGCATTCAAAACCTCTTTTGCTTTTCTCAAATTTGGCGCACCGTTTTTCACGAATTCAACAAGATTCTGCCTCAAAATCAAACGAGCTAATATTGACCACTATTTTGCGTGCAACTACAGCTTGCCCAGATTCTCGAGTTGAACCTTAAACTTCAAAGGCTAGCGCGTTACGGCGATTCCAATCATCATTGTGTTGAAAATAAATCACCGTGTTCACTCCTTAACGCAAAACGAAATCAACTGAACTCAAGATGGCAACTGAAAACGCGAAAGCGATTGAGAGAGTCGCTCAGAAAGTTGCAGCAGTGCCTGTGCAGAATCTTGCCCTTGCTTGGATTCTTGTTCCGTTTGGCTTGCCGTGCCTGCCATTGACTGCACCGCCTTTGCCACGTCGTTGATCTGATCGAGTTGATTGCGGGTGCTGCTGGCAATGGTCTGGGCAAAATTTGCGCTCTGGGCGGTCAAAACCGAAATTTCTTGCAACCTTACACCTGCACCGGTGGCGATTTCATAACCCAACTCCACCTCTTTGGCTCCGGCTTCCACACCAACCACCGCCGCCTGGGTTTCGGTCTGAATCGCACGCACCAAACTGGTCACACGGTTGGTGGCACGTTCTGCCTCTTCAGAGAGTTTACGAACCTCATCGGCAACCGTCGCAAATCGTGCTCCAGCCTCACCCGCACTCGAGGCTTCAACGGTGGCGTTCAATGCCAGAAGGTTGGTTTGCGCAGCGATACCAGAAATGGTTTCGATAATTTCTGAAATCTCGAGCGAACGGTTTGCCAGCGATTTCATACCGCGTGAAATGTTTTGCACCTCGCGCCTGATGTTTTGAATACCCGCCAAAGTGTCCGCCACGGCTTTTTGACCAGCCTGACCTGCCTGCAATACCTTTTGTGCGGTCTGCGCCGCGACCTCTGCGGCTTCGGACATTTGACGCATGTTGGTAGTCACCTCTAAGGTTTGCGCCTGCGCCGAAGTTGAAATCTTAGATTGTTCTTGGGCATCTGTTGCGATACTCATGGACACTCGAGACAAGTTGCCTGCTCCAAGGTTGACCTCTGAACTGACGCTTTGCACATCTTTGAGCAAATACCCAATTTCTTCGGTCATCAAGTTAATAGCATCAACCACGTTACCAAGCGCATCTTCGGTGACCCGACCTTTTTTGGTTAAATCGCCACCAGAAATATCCATTGCCACCTGCAAGAAGTCAGATACGTTCTCTTGGAGTTTCACACTCTTTTGAAGCTCGAGTTCGCGCTGGACTTGCAATTCTTGCAATTGACCGAGTGAGACGTTGAAGGCACTGGCAACCGTACCAATTTCATCGTTACCAACAACATTGACCCGCACACCGAAATTACCACTGCGTAATGTATTAGCGGCATTCTCGAGCTTAGCCAATCGCTGCCTGGTCGATGTTGCCACGATCAACGCCAGCATCAGACCCAAAAGTACCGTCAATGCCGTCAACAAGAGGTTAATCAAGCTTGTCGAATTGTAATTACGGGCTGCATCTTGTTCCGAAATACTGGCAAAGTCTTTGTTTAAGTTAATCATTACAGAAAGCTGATCGGTCATTTGATCCAATTGAGCAAAAATTTGATTCTTTAAACTGCGATTTGGAATGCCCGTATTGACCGATGAAAAATAGGTGGATAATTTTGCCAATACATCACGATTGATTTTACCCAGTGTCTCGAGTGTTGCCGTTTCGGTATTTTGTTTCTCCATTGCTCCAGCGGACACCAAGGTTGCCGTGAACTGAGCATTACCAGTTGTAACCCACTCTTTGCCGTACTGATCCAGTGTGTCTTGCACGATTTTTTGTGCTGCATTGATCTCATTGATGATCTTGGTTTTGGCAGCTTGAGTATTGGGAGCACTCTCGAGCGTTTCCAAGTTTCGTTCGGTCACCAAAATATTTCCTCGCGCTTGTGCCAGCGAAACAATCGGAATAAGCACAGAATTATAAATACGATCCACTTGATTACGCATGGTTTTCAGACCATTGGAGTTAACGAGTGCAATAACAACCGTTCCAACGAACAAAACCACAACAATAATCGCAATTTTGTACAAGAACGGCAGGTTATCTAAAAAACCAACTCGAGCACCAACGGGTTGTGCCATCAATTGACGCACTTTATTTTCATATAATTTGGGGGTTTGCTGCATGTTATCTCCTCGAGAAACCAAAACTTACTCGCTCAGTTGGGCAATTGGAAACGTTGCAAAGATTGCGTCAGTTGCTCTGAAAGCTTCACCAAACCCTGCGCCGAAACCTGCCCCTGCTGCGAATCGCTCGCGGTTTGATTTGCCGTACCCGCAATTTCTTGCACAGCCTGCGCCACGTTGTTAATTTGATTTACTTGAACACGGGTGTTGGCAGCAATATTTTCGGCGAACGCCGCCGATTGAGCGGTCAGAATCGAAATTTCTTGCAGACGCTCACCTGCGCCAGTCGCAATTCGGTAACCCTCTTCGACCTCTCGAGTGCCGTTCTCGACACCGACCACCGCCGCCTGAACCTCGAGTTGGATGGTTTTGATCAAACCCGTAATGCTTAATGTGGCTTTGGCGGCGTTTTCCGCAAGGTTACGAACCTCATCGGCGACAATCGCAAAACGTGCACCCGCTTCGCCCGCACCTGAAGCCTCGATGGCGGCGTTCAAAGCAATCAAATTGGTTTGCCTGGTGATCTGCGAAATCGTGTCAACAATCTCTGAAATCTCGAGCGAACGATCCGAAAGCGATTTGATGCCCTTAGAAATGTTCTGCACCTCACGGCGAATACCCTGCATTCCGTCAAGGGTTTGCAACACCGCCTGTTGACCCGCCTGCGAAGCCTCGAGCGCCTGGTTTGCCGAGATCGAAGCTTTTTGTGCATCATCAGACATTTGAACCATCGAGGTGGTCACGAGATCGGTTTGCCGCTGTGCGAGACGGGCAATGTCGGTTTGATTCTGAGCGCCCGCCACAATACCCTGAGAAACTTGGGTCACACTGTTTGCACCCTGATTAACTTTGGTGGTCGCGTCTTGCACGTCTTTAAGCAAATACCCAATTTCTTCGGTCATCAGGTTAATCGCGTCAACCACGTTACCCAAGACGTCCTCAGTAACCCGACCTTTTTTGGTCAAATCGCCACCAGAAATATCCATTGCCACGTTCAAAAACTCACCGATGTTGGACTGCAACTGCACGCTTTTTTGACGTTCCTCTTCTTGACGTCCCAAAAAATCCCGAAGTTGCAAGATCGAGTTGTTAAATGAACCTGCCAACTTACCCAACTCATCTTGAGAGCGCACCGGAATAAGTTCTGAAAGATCACCCGAACCGAATTTTTGCACCACTTTACCCATGTCATTGAGCGGCGTGATGATCGAATTGATCACGATAGCCGTAAACAGCAATGCCAAGAAGAGAAGGGTCACTAAAATCACCACGTTCACCAAACCGCCACGTTGCAAATCGCGGCTTCGCTGCGACAAAATTTGTTCCAAAGTATTGATGTTGTAACGATACAAATCGCTGTAAGGGACAATGACCTTGAGCAACGAATTGTAAAAAGTCTGATCAGAGATGACCAGTGACGGATTTTCAACCAAATCAAATTGGCTCAGCTTCAAGGCAGCTTGTGTTGTTAAACCCACCGATTTCATGCGGTCTTGCAGCCCCGCACTCAACGTTGGATTCGCCAGCGCAATATCATCAATGGCTCGAGCCACCTCTGCACGGGTCACTTTGGCGCGATCAAGATAACCTGCCACAGCGGCACGCGCCGCAAGTGTTCTGTCCGCAGAGGTTAAGAAATCTGTACCATAGATACGCAATTGACTAAAAGCCTCGAGTGCTTTTGGAATTTGATTGATCACAAGATTTTGAATCTCATAAGAATCAAGTTGCGTGTCGAGGATTAAACCTGAAGCTTTACCAACCTGATTAAAAATCGAAAACAAACGACCTTGAATCAAAGTTGACTGTCTATCAAACAAAGACAATCTTTGCAATCGCGGCAATTCCGTACGGAATTTTGACCAATCGGTTTTCAAATTACCGAGCAGGTCACGAATAGCCAAATCATTTTGATTCTTTTCGTTTTGCTGGATCAATCGGTCAATTTCCTCAGAAATACGATTTGTTTTGACCAAAAGAGTCGCAACATTTTTGCCTGAAATCGAAAGCAGGAAAGACTCGCCACGATGTTGCAGCATCAAATCAAAAAGCGTGGTTGAATCTTTGATAAAAGCCGTGCCTCGAGATTCCAAAGCCAGCACAGAGGCTAAAGCCGCTTGAGAACGCAAAAACTGAAACACGAAAAAAAGCAAGGGCGCAGCCAACAAAGTCACCAGCAACGCCAGTTTTGCAGGAACTCTTAAATTGGCAACATTGAAACCACTTCTCGGCGCTCTAAGTTCAACCGTGGCTCGAGTATCAGTGTCACTTAACGCAGCAGATTTTTCAGCACGTGGGCGACGAGGTTTAATTGCATCCATCAGAAACTCCTTTATAGCGCTTAGGCTTGAGCCAACTCGCGTCCATCAATCCGTGCCGCCAACCCGTACACCAATTTGGCGACATCTAAAACGTTCACAACCCGACCCGCCACCAGCGCCTGCCCCAAAGTCAAAGCTGAAAAACGTGCATCGAGCACAGGCTTGAGTTCTGCTGGCACAGGATTAAAACCAACCACCTCGTCAATCACAAAAACCATGTGCTTAGCCTCAAATTCGATTTGTACGGCAAGTTTTGCATCGCTGGTATTGGTTTTAAGTCCCAAAGTTCGTTCGATCCGCACCAGCGGGAAAATCTGTCCACGCACCGCAAACAAACCCAGCAAATCTGTCGGCGCTCGAGGAATCCGAGTGATGTTTTCCAAAGTATGAATTTGACGGGTGTACTGACCAGGCACGGCAAACAAAACATCTTCAAGCTCGAACAAACAAGCTCGAGCCAAAGCCTTTGTTTTGCTAAAATTGCTGTTCATTTGGTTGTTAAATTCCTGACCACACCCAACAAAGCGTCAGAGGTGTAAGGCTTGGTCAAATAATCGTTCGCGCCTTGACGTTTGCCCCATTCGATATCGGTTGGTTCTTGCTTGGATGACAAAATGCAAACTGGAATATTTTTGGTGGTCTCATCGCGCCGCAATTTGCGCAAAATTTCGTAACCGTTGCGCGTTGGCATGACCACATCCAGCAAAATCAAATCTGGTTGTTCACTGCTTGCCAAAGCCTCGACGCCATCACCATTGACGCATGAAATAGCCTGATGCCCACCAGCATTGAGTACGGATTCCACAAGTTTTAACTCTGCCAGCGAATCATCACAAACGATTACTTTAGCCATATTCAATCTCCCTATTCATTCGTGGCGTATTGCCACATGTGGTCTTGAAAAATGCCCTACCAACTCTGAACTTAGCACCCTAAAGCCAAAGAAGGCGTGGAAAATGACCAATGAAAAACGTGATTTAAAATCAGTGACACGGTAGCTTCTTTCTCGAGCCTGATGTAAACGTATCCATTTGAAAAGTGAACCCGAGGTCAGCCACAAAAGTCTAACACTGAGTATTCAGTGGCAAATTTTGGGTTCGGTTTTCAGCACAATAAAAAAGGTTCGGTACGATCAAGCACCGAACCCAGAAACCCGAGTTTAATCAATGCTCAAACGCCCCAATGTCAAAACCAGAACCTTTAGGACGACTTCCAGGCAACCCATCGAAGTCACTCGTGACCACGCTCGAGACTGCACTCGAGCCAGCGTCAATCGCAGGGCTGTCCAGATTTAAATGAAAGTCCGTCCCTGGAACAACAAAACTAGGATTTCCAAAAATCGCAATCGTGTCAAAAGCTGGAAGCTCGAGCGTCGGTTGCCTAAACCATAAATTATTGCTGATTGTTCCAACACCACCAGTAAAATTACCGTTGCAACAACCCGAACTAAATTCTGAGCCTGAGTTTGTCCAAAAAATATTGTTGCGAATATCCACTTGATTTGCTGCGGCGTTCGTATCGTTGGTCAACGAACCTTGAGCTTGACTTTTGGAAATATTCGTATTGTAAAACGTGTTGTTATAAAGTTTCATTCCTCGCATCGAATCTTCCTGCATTCGCATACCAGCAAAGGTTGTATCAACAACAACATTGCTCCAAATAACAATGTTATTCTGGCTGCCATTGGCAAGGTTGAAACCATGCTTGCCAACGTTGCGAATCAAATTATGATGGGCATTAACATTGTTGATGTTTGAACCATTTAACTGAATTCCACTGCCGCCAAAAATATTCTCGAGCACATTATACGCAAGCTCGTAAGAGCCATCCCCACCAATATAAATCCCGTGATTCTCGAGACTGGTATTCGCATCGGAAACGTCATAAATGTCATGCCCATGATTGCCAACCCAGTAATTGCCAGCGCCATTGCCCGCAATTGCTCCCGCCCTGCATTTGGTACTGATATTGCAACTGATACCCGTTAATTCGTTATTGACAATACGCCAGTGCATTCCATTCGGGTTTAAGTCGCCGCGCTGCGTGTTGATTGCACCATCGTTAAAACCCGATTCGATTTTTAAGTTCACAACATTCCAATACGCACCGAAACCGATACCTTGACGCGCACTGTCCGCCGAACTGATCCCACCACCGAATTTGTCATCACCAAGGGTATTGGTGCGATCAACAAAAGCTGTTTCGCCAGGAAAGCCCATAATTGTGATTGGACCCGTGCTCGAGCCTCCGCCTTCTGCACATTTGTCTGGAATTGCACAACCCGATTTGTTCAGCGTTTGCATAAAATAACCTAACCCACCCGTTCCACCAAAACCAACCTCGGTGTAATTCCCGCCGCGCATGACAATAAAATCACCCGCACGCACACGCCCATACGCACCAGAAACACTGGCAGCTTGAATTGAAAATGCCAAACCAAACCCAGGTTTTTGTACGGTTTTGAACGGCGCTGTAAAAGTTCCGCCGCTCGAGGTGTCTGTGGTGTCCACGCCTTTGATGTTATCCACAAAATAAATATTTCCTGGAATAACCGTGAACGTCTGGTTGGTATTGGAAGCCACACCATTCACCACAACTTTAATTGGCAAGGCAGTACCCTGGGTTGGATTGCCCAACGCCCCAATTTGTACTGTGATCTGCTGAATGTCCTGACGCGCCCTCGAGATACCAAGCGAACGGTAATTGTCCACCTCGACGTTGTTGATTAAAACTTTTAAGTTGCTGAGATTATTTCCAAAATTCTTGCCGAACAACGACAAGTAAATGCCCTTGTTGTTCTCGCCGCCAATATTTGGACCCGAATTGATGTCGGTGTACATGATGTACGGCGCACCAGTGCTAACGGGAGGATTGACAATAGTTTGCTGCTGACAAGCCATCAACAACACGGAACACAAAAACATCAAGACTGGAGATTTCAAAATAATTCCCCTTTCAAAACAAAGCCGTAACTCGAGATGTGATTCTGAAAAAAGTCTAACTGCTTTCAAAATAAGAAAAAGTTCAATACCAATTTGGCATTGAACCTCGAGACTCGAGCTTTGGATTTTAGGAAGATCGAGACTTATGCCACCCCCTCATCCCCAACCCTTCTTCCGCAAGGCTGTCGTGTCTACACATCTGTTACACATCTCAGGAAACATTGTGCTGGACGCATTTTATTGCTTCGTCAAAATACCAGGATTTTTGTTCGTGCATTATTATTAGCAATTCGAGGGTGCAAAGGCAAGACGCGGCAAGCGATTCCGCCCGAAGGTGCGTCTTGGAATCAAGAAGCAGCGCCCCTACGTCAAAAACGGGGTTTTGTAGGGATGCTGCTTGCTGCATCCTTTCGCACGAATCGAGATGTGTAATAAATGTGTGTGCACAGTAGCTCGCAAGGAAAAGGGAGTCTGTGTTCTACGTTATGCGGTTCGAGAGTTTTAATTCAAAAGTTCAAAAATTCCTGCTGCGCCTTGCCCACCACCGACACACATTGTCACCATGCCGTAACGCCCACCGCGTCGGCGCAGTTCGTACAAGAGGGTTGCGGTGAGTTTCGCTCCAGTCGCGCCGAGCGGATGCCCGAGCGCAATCGCGCCACCGTTGACGTTCAATTTCTCGAGCGGAATCCCAACCGTGCGAGCGACAGCCAGGGCTTGAGCGGCAAAGGCTTCATTCAACTCGAACAAGTCAATGTCTTTAAGCTCGAGTCCCGCAAGTTTGAGGGCTTTAGGAATGGCTGCCACCGGTCCAATGCCCATGATTTCGGGGTCAACACCCACCGCCGCAAACGAAACAAACCTAGCCAAAGGCTCGAGTCCTAATTCCTTGGCTTTGTTAGCGCTCATGATGACGCTGGCAGCCGCACCGTCCGAGTACGGACTCGAGTTACCCGCCGTAACACTGCCACCCTCACGGAATGCAGCCCGCAACTTGCCCAGACCCTCGAGTGAGGTTTCACGGCGTAAGAGTTCGTCGGTGTCGAATTGCACGGTTTCAGAAATGAGTTTCGTGCCTTTGAGTTTGTCCACGCGCACAGGAACACTAACGATTTCATCCTTAAACTTACCAGCATCTATCGCCGCCGCCGCTCGAGCGTGAGATTCCACCGCGAACGCATCCTGATCGGCTCGAGATACCCCGTACTTATCCGCAACGTTCTCGGCGGTGTGACCCATGCCGATGTACGCCCCAGGACGCGAATCCACCAGTTGGGCGTTGGCAGAAAAATGGAAGCCCGACATGGGGACCATGCTCATGCTTTCCGCACCACCCGCGATTAAAACATCATTCATGCCAGAACGCACCGCTTGCGCCGCCATGGCAATGGTCTGCAAACCCGACGCGCAAAAACGATTGATGGTCACACCTGCCACGGAATCGGGCAAACCAGCTTGAAGGCTCGAGAGACGCGCAAAGTTAAGCCCTTGCGAACCTTCGGGCATGGCGCAACCCAAGTAGACATCTTCGACCAGAGCCGCGTCAATTCCAGCCCTACGGACACTTTCTTTTAACACCAATGCCGCCAGATCATCGGCTCGAGTGTTGGTGAGCGTTCCTTTTTGCCCACGACCTACGGGTGTGCGAACGGTGGATACGATAACGGCTTCATTCATCTCAAGACTCCTTAGTAGCGTTTTATTATTTGTAAAAGAAATAAAATCCCGAAGGAAGCTTAATCTGCTTCGAGTTTCCAAATTTGCTTATCTTTATCAAATTTTGCTAACCATGTTTTACTTTTTTCTCTATCAATACCTTTAATTAGTTGAGGTATTTCATTGAGAAACTCTAAGAATTTATCTTTCCCAACATAATATTCATAACATGAAATTTTCATATCATCGAATTCCAGTAAAATCGCGCCATCTGAATTTGGCTTTCTATTAAAGAGTTTTGCTAATTTACTTTTCGACCATTTG
>JAYVRX010000096.1:0-71820 GCA_043775825.1 Deinococcales bacterium | reverse complement strand
TCAGCGATTCCGCCCGTCAGGTGCGTCTTGGAATCAAGAAGGTGCACGCTTATGGTCAAGAATTGGTCAAAAAGCGCAGCTTTTTTATCAATGAATACAGAAACCACTGTAGAATTGCTTTAAAGCTTAGTTTAGGTAGCCGTCGGCTTCAATGACGGCTGCCGCAATTTGACGGCGCAACGCAACAACATTCACGCTATCGTGTTTGGTCAGGCGTTTCATGGCTGCCAGGTTCAGACGCAAATCGTCACCTTCAGTAAAGCTCGAGAGGGCTTCGCGTCCCCAAACCGCACATTTTTCGGCAAGGTCATGAACAAGCACTTGGGTCATGGCAATTTGAAGGTCAGCATTTTTACCCGTTGCCATGATTTTCTGGGTGCGCAACAACACGCTCTCGCAGGCAAAACTCGAGATGATAATGTCGGCAACACGCATCAGAATCTCTTGTTGTTCGTTCAGTTTGGCATTGAACTTGAGCGCTGCCAAACCCGCGACTTGCAATGCCGCTTTTTTCAGTCCTTCGACCACTCGAGTCTCATGTGCAAGTGGCGCGTCGTCGCTGTCTTCAGAAAAACTTGGCTCGAGCATTTCGGCTTGAAGCTTTTGGGCGGCTTGCATTAACGGGATTTCGCCCTTCATGCCCATTTTCAAAAGCTCACCTGGAATAATCATGCGGTTGATTTCGTTCGTGCCTTCAAAAATTCGGTTGATGCGGGCATCGCGGTACGCCCGAGCGACTGGGTATTCTTCGCTGAAACCGTATCCACCAAAGACTTGCACGGCTTGGTCGGTGCAGTACGCCAGAACTTCAGTGCCGTAAACTTTCACGATGCTGGCTTCGACACGGTAGGTTTCGATGGCTTTGAGTTTTTCCGCGCTGTTTTTGGCTTGATCGGCAATCTCGTCGATCAAACCCGTCACGCGGTAGGTGACGCTTTCGGCGGCGTAAACCTCGAGACACATTTCGGCAAGTTTTTCTTGAATTGCGCCAAAGTTGGCAATCGGTTGCCCAAAGCTGGTGCGTTCTTTGGCGTATCTGGTGCTGGCGTTCAAGACCGCTTTGCTGCCGCCCACACCGCCCGAGCCGAGTTTGTAACGCCCAATGTTTAAAATATTAAACGCAATTTTTGCGCCCCAACCAACCTCGCCCAAAAGGTTTTCGGCTGGCACAACCACATCCTCGAGAATCAATTGCGTGGTGCTGGAAAGTTTAATGCCAAGTTTGTGTTCTTCTTTCCCAGTGGAAACGCCCCGAAAGTTCCGTTCGATTAGAAACGCGCTAAATTTTGGACCTTGTGGCGTCATGACCTGACAGAACACCGTGTAAATATCGGCAATACCACCGTTGGAAATCCACATTTTCGTGCCAGAAATCGTGTAACTCGAGCCGTCAGTGCTGGGCACGGCACGGGTTTTGGCGGCTTGAGCGTCCGAACCCGAGCCTGGTTCGGACAGGCAGTACGCGCCAATCAATTTGCCTGCCGCCATTTGCTCGAGGTACTTGGCTTTTAAAACATCTGAGCCAAAATAGACCAGTGGCAGCATACCGATGCTGGCGTGAGCGCCGAATGCCACGGCAAAACCGCCCGCCTGCGCTAGGGCTTCGCCCACATAAGTGGCGGTGGTTTTGCTCATGTCCAGACCGCCGTAAGCCTCTGGGACTTCGACCTGGAAAAAACCTTGGTCGCCGCATTCGTGCAAAATTTGCTTTAACAAAGCATTGTCGTGCGCCTCGAGGGTTTCCATGTTTGGCAAGACCCTGGCTTTAACGAATTCGTCTACCGCTTTGTAAATGTCTTTAACGTCGCTCGAGAAATCTTCGGGCGTGTGGGTTTGGCTGGCTGGGGTTTGTTCAATTAAAAACATGCCACCTTTTTTGCTCGTCACGGGTTCGGGGCGTTCTGCGATCATGGATTCCTCCTGGGCTTTCCAACGTCTGAGATTTTATTGAACTGAGTATAACATTTTTTGATAAGGAAATGTAGCCTCAGTTGAACATGCCTTGTAGCACAAAAAATTGACAGTCTCTAAGTTGCTCGAGCAGTTGTGTGACGTTTCACAACTCTTGTTGGTACGATAGAACGGCACGTTTCGACACTCGAGCCAGCCAACAACGCCAGCAAGTTTTTCACGCCCTCGGCTGCCATTTCTTGAGCGGGGTGGTAAATCGTGGTCAAGCCGCCAGCAATAAAATCTGCGCCAAAAACATCGTCAAACCCAATGATTGAGACGTCTTCAGGAATCCGCAACCCTGCCCGTTGAACGTCTCGAGCCACGGCAGCGGCTTCGGTGTCGGTTTCAGCAAACACGGCAGTCACAGGGTTTTCGTCGCGCAACAACTCGAGTAACCTAGCGGTGTTTGAGACCTGCCGTTCTGGTTTTGGGTCAATCCCAACGGCTTTTAAACCCTCAAAATAACCTTGATGGCGCAAGATAAAATGCTCAACACCAGAATGGATTCCCGAACCAAAAAATGCAATATTCCTGTGTCCCAACTCGAGAAGATGCCGCACCGCCATGACCCCGCCACCAAATTGATCGGCATCGGCAAAACCCACACCGTCGGGGACAACCTGTGTCCACAATGCGACCAGTGGTAAACGCGCGGGATCAATCCGATAAATCAAATCGTTCGCCTTTAACGGATTGCGCCCAATCAACAAACCATCAATCCGCCCATCGAGAAATCGGTTCGGCTCGAGGTGCGCAACGGGATTGAGTTTTGGGTAAACCACAAACGCCTCGAGTTGATGCTGACGCGCCGCATCGGAAAGCCCTGCCATGATCGCGCCGTCAAAAGTTCGCCGCACCGAAGCCATGGCGGATAACCTAAAATCATTGATCTCGAGGTCAACTGAACCCTCATTTGCCATGACTTCCTCGAGCACCACACCGATTTGTCCAGTGCGCTGCAATCTCAAATTTCGGGCGGCAATGTTTGGCACATAACCCAATTCTTTCGCCACGCGTTGCACACGCTCGATGGTGCTGGCGCTGACCTGATACGCCACGCCATTGCCCGTTAAAACTTTTGAGGCTGTGCCAGAGCTAACCCCAGCCGCCGCAGCCACATCTTTGATCTTTAAAACCTTCATGCTCGAGTTTAACTTATACGGAGTAAACGGGAACACTTCGTTCCATCACTGCGTTAACCCCGTTTACTCCGTGCTTTTGCCACTCCCTTTGGTCGGGGAAACAGTCGATAAAGCATGACTGTTCCCCGCAATTTGGTATCATCCTGTTAGCGCAACAAAAAGACGAAAACCAAATTTGGTTTTCGTCCTTGGTGAAATTAGAAAGTTTACCGTTGCTCGAGTGGAATCCAGTGCGCTTCGTCGGGTCCAATGTAATTGACCGTAGGGCGCAAAATGCTGTTCTTACGGGTGTATTCGATGATGCTCGCCATCCAACCAGAAATCCGCGCCAGGGCGAAAACGGGCGTAAAAAAGGCTTTGGGAATGCCAAGATCGCTGTAAACCACGCCAGAATAAAAGTCTACGTTCGGGTAAATACCCTTGGCAGACAATCTTGCAACGACAACCTCTTCGACTTTAGAGAGAATCTGGTATTGCTTACTCTCGCCGTGCTTGGCAGCCACAACCGCCGCGTACTCTTTTAACACCCTTGAGCGGGGATCAAAGAATTTATAAACCGCGTGACCCACACCCATGATTTTTTCTTTGCGCTCGAGTTTGCCGCTGATAAAGCTTTCGGCTTTTTCGACCTCAGCAATATCCTCGAGCATGTCCATGACCGCTTCGTTCGCGCCACCGTGCAGTGGTCCTTTCAGGCTGCCAATTGCGCTGGTAATGCTTGAATACATGTCCGAAAGCGTGCTGGCGGTGGCTATGCCCGTGAAGGTGCTGGCGTTCATGCCGTGATCGGCGTGCAAAACCAGGGCAATGTCGAACAACCGCGCCTGTTCTGGACTTGGGGCTTCGCCGTGAATCATATACAAGAAATTTGCGGCATGGTTCAAATCGGTGCGCGGCGCGACAGGCTCGAGGTTTTGTTGCAAACGGTGCAACGCCGCAATAATCGTGCTCATTTGCGCAATCAGGTTGTAGGTTTTCTCGAGTTTGCCCTCACTCGTGGTGTTGTCGGCGTCCTTGTCAAACATGGCAAGGCTCGAGACGGCAGTCCGCAACGCGTGCATTGGGTGCAAATCTTTCGGGAACGCCCGCATCAGCTCGATCAGACCCGCAGGCGCAACCCGGCGCGAACGCAGTGCCGAGTCAAATTCCTCGAGTTCGGATTTGTTGGGCAACCTTGCATTCAAGAGCAAAAACGAGGTTTCCTCGAAAGTGCTGTTTTCGGCAAGTTCTTGAATCGGAATACCAACATACTTGAGAATGCCTTTCTCGCCGTCGATAAAAGCGAGTTTGGATTCGGTAAAAACAACGCCTCTTAAACCTTCCAAAACGGGTTGGGACACAACCAGACTCCTTTACCGCTCGAGCAACCTTTGTTGCGCCAAGCAAAACACTTCGCTTCGGGATTCTACACCCAGAAGTCACCACTTTGAGGTGTTCCTCCGCTGGTGGCAGGGCAAGTTGATGGCTCGAAGCTCAGTCAAAAGCTCACTCGAGAAACAGCTTCAATTTGAACCTTCTGTGATTTGCGCCCGAGCCGCGTCTTTCATATCCTCGCGCAAGCGAGCCACACGTTGCGCCTGCAAACCCAAACCCAGCACCGCCGCCACCGCTACAACCCTCATGACCCACAAGGTCAAGTTCGACTCGAGAAACGGCAACCATTGCCCAAGCAAATGATCGCTGTGAATCAAATCTGCACCAACCCAGGCAATGAGCGCCGCACCAACCAAGGTCAACCACGGCAGGCGATTGAAAAGGCTCGAGACAAAATTAGAACCAATCATTAAAAGTGGAATCGACAATCCCAAACCGATCAGCAACAACAACAAATCACCTTTTGCCGCGCCCGCCACCGCCAGCGCGTTGTCCAAGCTCATGACCGCATCGGCAATCACAATAGTCCGAATGGCATTGAAAAAACCGTCTTTAACCTCGCTTGCGTCATCATGTTGCTCTGGAATGTCAGCCAGTAACTTATAACCAATCCAGAACAAGGTAATTCCACCAAGCGCAGAAAGCAGCGGAATTGTTAACAAAAACGTGGCAAATATTGTGAACAAAACACGCAAGACAATGGCGCCCACCGTACCCAACAACACCGCACGACGGCGCAAGGGTTGACGCAAGTGCTGAACTGCCAAGCCAATCACAACAGCGTTATCACCAGAAAGCACCAAATCAGACCCGATGATCTGAAGCAATGCGGCAGCATTAAACTCAGCCACGTGAACCTTCAAGAATAAAAAACAGCATCATGACCAAATTCTAACCCGAGCAATGAATCACAAAAGTTCCAAAGCCGATATTGACCGACTAACCCTCGAGCTTGACGAAACCCTTACCCTCGAGCCTGACCTGATGGACGATTCGGTGGTCTTGCTCAGAGCCATTTTCGGTGGTGGCAGTCAAGTTAACGTACTTGGCTATCGGTGAATTGATGACTTTTTTCGCCAGCGTTTCTTCGACCTGAAAAATACCGGCGCTATTGTTCATGCTGACATTGATCTCAATGGGTTTGTCCGTACCCCTCGAGATCACCACCTGATCGACTGCCAGCGCTCCAACGCTGTGAATGTCTACCTTGCCCAGCGCGAAGGCTTTACGCCCACGACCTTTGGTAATGTCTGTACCATCGGCAACCGCCGTAATCCCACCCTCGAGCGTGAGTGGTGCAGGATTGAGATCATGGCAATTGATCGAGTGCAAGATAAAACCGCGAATTTTGGTGCGCAACGCGACATCGGCATAAATTGGGGTCAGCAGACGCTCGAGGATCGGCATGGCAAGCATGACACCAAAAGCTTCGTGAGCGTTGCGATGCACCTGATTGCCAATGTCGTGCAACATCGTGCCAATAAGCACCACAAGATAAGTATCGTCGATGTCACCCGTGCCAGACTCGAGCACATCGCCGCGCACCCCCGTTTCCAGAAGAAGCTCGAGAATCGCCAAACTTGCCGCGCCCGTCACCCAGGCGTGAACCCGTCCATGATCGTTGTAACCCAATTTGCGCACGGTTATGTAATTTGCCATGTCCCAATTTGCCAGGGCTTCACTGTCGTGCGACAAAGCCTCGTAAGCCGCAAGGGCTTTGGGGAAACGCAGCAAATCCGCGCGAATCGCTCGGTCTGCCTCCTCGATCAATTTTGCCCTCGGCGTGGCAAATTCCACACCGTTTGAACCTGGCGTGGTGAACTGTGAACCCTCGTTGCGTTCCAAACTGGCTTCGCGTCCAGCGGTCATGTCGAGCTTTAAGCGCTGCGGATTTCTGTGTTTTTGCGTCATGGAGTTACTCCTCGGTTAAAACCCCTACAATACAGTCTTGCTTTAGGATACCGCCAGCGCCTGCCAAAAGAATCACATGGGCAATATGCACGCACGCCAACCCGTTTTTATAGCATGATGATGTGATGGCTAGCCCTCTCAAACCCAAAAATGCAATCCGAGCAATCCAAACTCGAGAACGGGCAAGCCATGATTGATTCGACCCTCAAACTATGGCTGGTACGTCACGGCGAAACGACCTGGAATTCGGAGCGACGCGCCCAAGGACACCTCGACGTGCCACTCTCGAGTTTAGGGCGTGACCAAGCCACCATGCTGGCGCACCGTTTGCGTGGTACAAGTTTTGATGCCATTTACAGTTCCGACCTGTCACGCGCCCTCGAGACTGCCAGAATCGTCAACAGCAACCTTGGCGGACGCAGCCAAGTTCTGGCGGACGCCCGTTGGCGCGAACAAATGCTTGGCGCGTTGCAAGGCTTAAACACCAACGAAGTCGCCGCCATGCTCGAAGCCAGAGGCGCAACCCGACCTGTATTGGTCACCGAGCGTTATCCCGACGCCGAATCTCGAAGCGAGCTGATGGAACGCATCAAAATGGGTTTGCAAGAAGTCATTCGCCGTCACCCTGGCGGACGCGTGATTATTTTCTCTCACGGCGGTAGCATCCGCGCCGCGACCAGCGTCCTGCTCGGCGATACCGAGCAAAAACTCAATTTTGGCGGACTCGAGAACACCAGCATCACCAGATTTAGAATCTCGAGCGACCAAGGTACAAACCTTCGCGGCGCGATGCTGGGTTACAACGACTCGGCACATTTGGAGCACAATTACAGCTCGAGTTTCCGCGCCGACAACAACGAAGCTTAGTGCTAGGCTAAAGTCATGTACGCCAAAGACATCATCGCCTTAGACAACCTCGAGTTGCTACCAAGGGTGATTCATGACTCCGATGAGGTCAATCCAAGCTGGTCAGGACTCGACCTCGAGCTGCCAGGACCACTTTGGGCGGAAGTCCCCGCCAACTGGTCTGGACGCATCACCAGCCGCCGCGAGGACGCCCTGGGGTCAATCTGGCTTGCCCCACCCGTCAAAATGAAACTGCTTGTACCCATGATGCGCGAAGCCCGAGACTTGGGCGCAATCGCCACAGGCGTGGATTTCAGCGCCCTCGCCGCCGACCTCGAGACGCGCCCACGCAGCGCCAGCGAACTCTCAGAACTCAAAATCGCCTGCGGACTGCCATTTGTGGTCGCCGGACTGCTCGACCCTCGAGACGCCGAACATTCCGCCGAAGCCGGCGCAGACGTGATTATTGCCAGCTCGGGCTTAAGTGCCTGGCTTGGCGGTCCAAGCTTGGTCGCCCTCGTGCCAGATTTGCGTGACGCGGTTGGCGACACCCTGCTTTTTGCCAAAGGTGCGGTTCGCAACGGCGCGGACGTACTGCGGTATCTGGCACTTGGCGTTGATGCCGTCGTGCTGCCAAGCGCGTTAAACCCGCACCAGATGCTCGAGGAACTCTCAAGGGCAATGCGCGTCACGGGCTGTAACACGCTGGATGAAATCAGTTACGACCTGATTTTTGAACCAACTTTTGATTGACGCTGTAAGCTATAAGCCATGCAAATATCTTTGACTGACATAACCTCGAGATTCTATTTGAGGACAGCATCATGATTGCCTTTCTCGAGGGTTTGGTGTCCATAACCCGAGAAACCAGTGCCGTGATTGGCGTTGGTGGCGTGGGACTCGAGGTGTTCTGCCCACGAAGCACCTTAGAGCGTTGCACGGTCGGTAAACCCATTCGGCTCGAGACTTATTTGCTGGTGCGCGAAGATGCGCTTAGTTTATTTGGTTTTGCCGATGCAGACTCGCTCGAGGTTTTTAAACTGCTCTTGCTGGTTTCGGGCGTCGGACCAAAACTGGCGCTTGCCGCCTTAAGCACGTACTCCTCGAGCGTGCTGGTTGGTGCGATCTTAAGCGAAGATGACAAGTTACTCTCGAGCATTTCGGGCGTGGGCAAAAAAACCGCCGAACGGATTGTGCTCGAATTGAAAAACCGAGTTCCAGCGCATTTGAGCGTCACGCAAAAAGGACAGAAAACGCCCGCCATTTCCGACGCTGGCGCGTACCGTGATGCGGTGGAAGCACTGGTGGCGCTCGGTTACCGTGAAGCCCAAGTTCGCGGTGCAGTCTCGAATTTGCTCGAGGCAGAACCAGATTCGAGCGCGGAGAATTTGATTCGCAAGGCACTGTCAAAATTGCGGTGATGTGACAACCGCAATTCAAACTGAATTTGAAACCATTGTATGTAAGACATTTGTTCAACTAAACTATTCAAATGAAGTCAGAGGCATTCCGCGTTTGCTTGCCACGATCACTAGATACCCTGGTCGGACGAGAAAGTGACCTTGAGGCTGCTTACGCCCAAATGCTCGAGGGGGACGAACGCCTTTTCACGATTACAGGACCAGGAGGCGTGGGAAAAACCCGTTTTGCCTTAGAACTTGGTACAAGGCTCGAGGAGCGTTACTTGCACGGAGCATTGTTTGTTGACTGTGTCACCCTGAACGCGGTGACTGATTTGGCAAGACAGGTGTTGCTGGCGCTGGGTGAAACACCCACTGCCAAAACCGATCATCAACTCGAGCGCCTGTTGTACCAAAAGCACGTAATGCTGATTTTAGATAACTTGGAGCAACTTCAGGGCGTGGGAAAATGGCTCGAGGGTTTACTACAATCTTGCAGGGATTTAACCGTTGTTGCCACAAGCCGCCACACGTTAAGGGTTTCGTTTGAACGGCGTTACCCATTGTCTCCACTCGAATGTCCTCCAATTGGTACAGACACCTCAATCGAGGCGATTCGCTCGAGCGAGGCGGTCAAGCTCTTGTTGCACCGCACCCGTCAGGTCAATCCTGGGTTTGAACTCCAGGCGCAGGACTGGTTGTTGATTGCCGATCTGGTTGGGCAACTCGACGGTTTGCCGTTGGCGATTGAACTGGCGGCTGGACAATTGGCGTATTTTCCACTGGGCAATTTGCTTGATCGCCTGAAGACTGGCATGGACTTGCCGCGTTCTAACGAGCGAAAAGGTCGGCAGCGTTCACTCGAGGATAACTTGGCGTGGGGTTTTGAATTGCTCGAAGCAAACGAAAAAAGCTTGCTGCTTTGTTTGGGATTGCTCGAGGGCAGCTTTGAGAGAGAAATCATTCAGGCTTTCAAACTTGAAGACGCAAACCTGATTTTCAACAATCTGATTGAACGTGCCTGGGTCAGTCGAACCCACGATCAATATCGCTTGCTCGAGACGGTGCGCGTATTTGCTTTAAAACGTGCCCGCCAAGAAAATGTTGAAGAGCCTGGACGTGTGGCACTCTTTGATTGGTTGATTGTGAACGTATTGGGTCATGCACAGAACACAATTGGTCCGCTCGAGTCCCAAATCGAACGAACAGTGCAACGGTTGTGGCTTCATCTGCGGACGGCTCTTCGCTTAGCGTTGGATCGGGGGCGTTTTACCGAGGTTGTAAAAACGCTCGATGCTATTTGGATTTGGGGCATAAACGGGGTCAACGCTCTAGAGATACTTAAAATGGTCGAACAAGGCTTGCCGCGTGCAGAACTGAGTCCAGAAGAGCATGTCAATGTGCTTTTGCATTTTATTCAAGGCGCTCATCATCTAGGTTTCAACGACGCGGCGGTACGGGCGTGGGAATCCTTAGAGGCTCGAGTTGAGACTATGCAATTGTCCTTCAGACAACAAACCCGACTGGAACGCCTCCGAGGAAAGATGCACAGCGCCCTGGGTCAGATTTCGGCGGCGTTGGCGGCAACCGAACGGGGGTTGAAGGCGGCGCAACAGGGCGAACATCCCCAACAAATCGCCATGATGCACCTTGAAGTTGCCCGCCATTGTTTCAGGTTGCATCGTAATGAACAGGCTCGAGGTCATCTTGAGAACGCGATGAAATTCTGTTCGGAAAAAGATGTTTTTATGTTTAATACCCTTCTCGAGGAACAGGCAAAAGTCTGTTTTCAACTGAATGAGCCAGAACTGGCTCGAAATTACCTACGACAGGTTTTAGAAACACAATTGCGCCTAAAAATGTCAACGCAGTCGTTGGTTGTGCCGCACCGTATGCTGACCGAATTTGCATTTTACGAAGGCAAGTTCGAGGAAATGCAAAAACACCTCGAGGCTGCGCTGGCTTGCGATCCCGAACGGCGTCAGATGTTTTCGTCGCTTAATCTGGCGTGGCGCGGTTGGTTGTACCTGCATGAACAGTCGTATGCCCAAGCGCGTGGTGATTTTCTGAATGCCTTACGTGACGCAGCCTCGGAGCAAATTCTGGATATTGTCTGGTTGGCTTTATTGGGCTTGTGTCACTATGAAGTGCAACAGGGTCAGTTACCCGAGGCAGCCACGCTTTTGGGAGCATTGGATGTTTTGATGCAGGATCACGAGACCCTTGGATATTTCCGCGAACAGACGTATTGGAAACCAGTCTTACAAAACCTCGAAACCATGCTTAAACCAGCATTTGCAAAAAAACACGGAGAAGGTCAGAGCTTAGGTCACTTGAAATTGCTTGAACGTTATGGTCTGTTTTTGAACCGACGCAAAGGACATATTCTCTACGAACCAAAAGTAAATCTCGAGGATCAAAAGTTGGTTAAAAGCTCGTCCTTGACCCGATTGAGCTTACGCGAAACCCAAGTGCTGTCCCTTTTGGCAACGGGGCAAACGAACAAAAAGATTGCCAGTCAACTCGAGCTTTCCCCCAGTACGGTAGACACCCACCTGAAACGAATTTTTATCAAGCTCGAGTGTAAAACCCGTGCCCAAGCAGTCAGTCGAGCCTCGGAAATGGGTTGGGTTTAAAGAGTTATCCCGCATTGACCGGATAACCAAGAATTCCGTATCCCGTATTCAGGGGACAGACAAGAATCTGACATCGCGTTATCTTAATGGGTAGGAGATCAAATGTTGATCTGGTGTAATCCATTGATAAAGTCCAGATGCTTTATTAAGCTTTGTCCGATGATTGACTTGCGTCAGGGTTTGTAGGAACGACTACATTCTTATAATCCAAAAACAAGATAATAAACTATAATTTATTAAAGGTTTATTAGTGAAGTAATGAGGAGCACACAATTCGGGGGGATTTTCTATGAACAGTCAGAAACTGTCATCGCTACAACTATTGTCCAAACACTGGATTCAAATGGGACTTCTGGCACTCACCGCAAGCTTTGCCGCCTGCGCCGGACCAACCAGCGAACCAGAAACAGCACCACAAAGCGCCAGCCTCAACCTGACCTTCCCTTACCTCGCCAAAGAAGTCAAATTACTCGAGTACCGCCTCGAACCAAACGGCAACACCACCATCAAAGGCAGTGATTCAACCCGAGTCGGTCAAATCAACATTGACCCAACCACCAGCCCAAAACTCGAGTTAACAGACCTGACAACCGGCTCATACCAAATCACCCTCAAAGCCAAAGATGCCACAGACGGCATTGTTCTGTACAAAACAACTCGAGCCGTGCAAGCTCAACCCACACCAAAAAGCAACTCGAGCACCAAACAAACCGCACCTCAAACCATCGTACTCGGACGCGCAACAGGCGTGGTTGACTTGAACGCCACCGCACCAACCGATGGCACAATCCTCAATTACATCGCCCAACTTGGCTCGAGCAAAATCAACCTGCGACTCGAGAACAACCAACTCCTGGGTCGTTTCAACGCCGTGCCAACAGGACGCAATCTCGAGCTGCTGGTCGAAGGTCGAGACCGAGCGGGAACACTCTTATACCAAGGTGGTAAAAGATTTGACTTGCCCGACTCGTTGGTCACCCAAAACCTCGAGTTACAACAAGTCACGGCAGAACGCGTTCCACCAATCATCTCGAGCATCCGAGTTCCAAACCAAGTCGCACCAGGCGAAAAATTTCAACTCGAGTTGGAACTCAAAGCCTCTCAGAACCCGAGCACCGCAACGTTAACCGACGTGCTGGTCAACTGGGGCGATGGCATCAGTGAAATCCCAACCGTTACAGGCATGACAGCAACCCTCAAACTCGAGCACGCGTTCACTGAAGTCAACGCGCAAGTCATTACGGTCACAGCCATCAACAACTTTGGGTTACGAGCACAAGAAACTCGAGACGTAAATGTTACAGATTCCAACCCAAACACAACACGCCCAGAAAGTCCATTGAGTTTGGTGCATTTTGTCGTGCGGGACGTACCGTGGAATGTGGATTCGCTCGAGGCGAAACTCAGTCCAATCGCAGCAACGGCGGGTGCGCGTCCAACCGAACCTGAACGCACCATTCGGTTAACAAAGCAATCAGCCACAACCTGGGATGGAGCGGTACAGCTACTTAAACGCACAAAGTACGCCACAAACTTGACGGCTCGAGTTGTTGCCTTAAATCAGACATTGCAGAGTACCAACAACGGAACTTATACTCCAGTGACTCCAACTTCCGATTCAGAAACTGTAGAGCTACGGTTTGGAGTACCCAATGTCGCCAATCCAGGTGATGACTTAACCTTGCAAGTCACACCAGCTTCAATGCTGGTTTCGGGAATCAACCAAACTCGGAATTTGACCGTGCGGGCGTACAACGCTGCTGGTGAGGAAGTATCCACCGATAATTTGGGGATCGAATGGATCTCGAGCGACGCAATTCAATTCCCATTGACCACGAATACCACAAATAATTCAACCACATTGACTACAAAATCTGATTTTGGTTTCGCGGTTTTGGTAGCACGCTCAAGGGTCAATTCAAAACTCACATCTAATGCAGTACCCGTAACAAATGCTGAAGTCAAACGCAGCGTGCGTTTGATTGACGACACCGATGTTGTTTTTCCTCCTGCCGATGTACAATCCTGGGAACTTCCCTCAGAAATGAACTTTACCAATTCTGCAAATCCAATTGATATTGGTGGTTTTACACTTGCAGAAATTTATGATGTTTTTAAGCTCATTGGGCAACCTGGCGCAGATCAAGATTTCTATTTGCGTAAACCCCTTCTCATACGTGGTTCAGCACCAGCAGTCGGTACGGTTTTAGCAGCAAGTGGTGGGGCTGACATATTTGATCGGGTCATTGCTGTTGAAACTCGGGGAAATCTTAGCTTGCTACAACTTCAACCAGTGGAACCAAAAGACGTTTATGGACGAATTAAATTTAATTTCAGTTATGAACGTTTAGTCAATGCAGGTTTGATCCCCAATGACACCAGTGGTAAAGCCTTGGGATTGCTTTTGGGTCGGGAGACACCTGCGCCAACTGATGACAAAAAGTGTAAGTTTGAGGGTACAACAGAGAAAAGCTTTGAGATCCCAAAGCCAGAAATTGGCAAAGATTTGTTGTTAACACCAATCCTGGATTTCAATCCTCAAATTGATTATGGTGATCTTGCAGCCAATCCTCCTCGACTTCCAAAACTTGATTCTTTGTATATCGAGCTTGGCATGAAAGCCAGTTTGGATTACACGCCCAAAGTCAAACTTTCAGGCAGTCAAGAAATCAAAGCTACTTGTACTCTGTTAGAACCAAAACCATTTGAATTTGGTCTTAGAAATGTCACCAACAAGGCAGACGAAGAACAATCCAATCAGCGTAAGCCACGCATTGCACCAATCGTAGCGGCTGTTTTTAAACAACTATTAAAGCTGATTGTTGTCAGAATTGATTATAAATTAGTTCTAGAAGCCACCGGTAAAATTTCTGGAGAAACTGAATTCGATGTTGGATTAAACTTCAAAGCCGAAGCAAATCCTAGGATCAGTTTTAATTATCCTGCTCAGCCTGCATTTGATACGTCTAAAGTACTTGATTTTCAACAACCCGTAGTGACCAATACTTTTGACTTGAAAAAAATTCTCGAGACGGCTCTCAGTGAGACAAAAGTAAAAGCAGAGGTCAAAATCAATTTATTTAACACAATCACTGGCGGTATTGGTATCAAAGGTTTCAATAAAGAATCTCCTGCTTATAAGGCTGGCATGGTCGCAGCCGATGCCGCACTAAAAGCAGTTGAAGCGACCAAGACCCTACTTGGTCAAGTGAAAAATAAATTGTTTGCTGAGATCGTGAAACGAACACCATTACCATTTAATTTAGGACCAATAATCGCTAAATTGTCTACAGATTATCTTGAAGCAGAATATCTAAAGGTTATAGACAAATTTGAAAGCATTGCAAAAGGACTCCGAGATTTTGTTGCTGCCGCAGCAGATGGTTTTCGAGTTGTGAAATTCACTGTGGGTCCAGAGGCACAGATAACCTGGGAGAACGCACGAATTGTCCTTGAAGAAAAGAAAACTCAAGCCATTATCGCTTCAGACATTTTGTTCAAAGGTGAATGGGAAGTTGAACAAATCAACAATATTTTTACGGCATTTAATCTTCCAAAACTCGAACCCAAGCCATTTATTGAAAAAAAGTTTTTGAGAAACGTAAAATATCGACCATTGGTTGAAGATAAAATCATGGTGAACGACCGAGATGCCACCACCATTGGAATTATTGGAGTTGGAGCCGGAGACACCGCAAAACTTGTCATCAATACCAAATTCCCAGAAGAGGCTCTTCTGGACGGCTCTGACAGCCCGCTAGTTAAGCTTAATATGATCGCAGATGATGCGCCACCCGTCAAAGGTTTACTGTACCTTGATGGCAAAACAGGTTTTAAGTTAATAAAAGACCAGGATAGAAATTTTGAATTGACTGCCAGTGGTTCAAACACACTGACTGGCGACTTGAAAGTCACCGAGGATTTGTGCAAGTTACTCGAAACTGAAGGCAAACTCGAGAAACGTGCAGGAACATTTCTGGTCATTGGATTCAACAAGATGGCAGGCATCCTGGATACCCCAGGTTACGTAGGAGGGTTTAATTTACGTTGTGGCGATGAAGTGTACTTTACTGCCGATGAAATTGCGTTCCCCTCGCCAAGCGGTAAAAACATTGCCATTGTTGGTAACGTTTCTGCCGTGGATTGTTTTGATACGGCACGTGATGTCCGTTTGAAAGCATTTGTCACCACCAAACCAAGAAGCGAATGGACAGTTAAAGATGTTAAATTTTATTTAGACGGTGAATTGCTAAAAGAAGGATCGGGTAATTCGCCATTCGTTTTACCAGTACCTCCAGAAGAGCATGTGTTACGAAATCTTACCCCCGCAGTGCACACATTTAAGATGACGTACACCGCAGTCAAAGGAGACCAAACCCGTGACGAAGAATTCACGCAACCATTCACGGTAAAATTGAAGCCTCGAGATCCAAATTTGAATTGTGGTAATCCCGATTCACCAACAACATCACCTTACGCTCCACGCCAACCAAATGGAGGTGGTTCAACACCTGATGGTGGCAGCAGCCATGATTTTGATGGTGGTGGCAGTAGTGGCGCTAGCGGTGGTAGTGGTGGGTTTGGCAGTGGCGGAAGCGGTGGTGGGAGCGGTGGTGGTGGAACGCCTACTGGTACAAGCAACGGCGACCCTCACATCAGCACCATAGACGGTATCACCTACACCACATTGACCTTGGGCGAATTCGTCTACGCCCGTTCAGTCAACCCTGGTGGTGTCGAATTGCAATCGCGTCACGCACGACTCCCAAGCTTTGCAGACTGGGCATCGTTTAATGTTGCAGCAGCGGTTCGTGCAGGCGGTAACACTTTTGAAGTGCGTTTAACTCCGACCCGCGCCGCAACAGAAAAACTGATTTTGCTCTTGAACGGCAAACCCCTAACGCTTTCGGCAGGTTTTTACACCTTTGGCGAAACTACCGTTCAAATCGAAGCTGATAACAGTCTGGTCGTGTACTCTCTCGAGAAAGACCTTCCTGCCGCATCTGTTGGTTCGCCACAAGCCTGGACTCGAGTTCGGATTGGTAAGAAACCCGATAACGATCTGGTCAGAGCAGATACAACCGAACCGGTGGTGTCACTCGATATTTCCATGTCCACACTACCGATTGGGCGTTATCAGGGTCTTCTGGGAACACCAAACGGAAATCGCCAAGATGAAATGACCATTCCAGATGGCACTGTGGTCACTAGCCTAAAAGGTTTTGTTGAAGCCTGGCGCAATGCTGACCGTACCAAGTCATTGTTTACTTATGAAGCTGGTCAAGGACCTGAAACGTTTAACTTGATTCAGGATAAAGTCCGACCAACAAAAGCCGATTTGACAGGTGCAAACGGTGGTCGAAATTACATCGCAGAAATTACAGCCTTGATTCGTGACACTTGCCTTGAAAACCCTGCTTCAGTAGACCCAGCCTTCATTGAACAGCAGGCACTCGAGTTGGCAGTAGGTCGTACCGCAAAGAACATGATTGAAAACGGATTTTGCTTCGATGGTCGGGTGTACAAAGCTGGTTTGCCACTACCTAGCTTTACGACGGCACAATTCACAGGACAGGTGTTGCTCGAGGGTCTAACCGCAGGTGCAAGCGGTGCAACCGTAGTAGTGACCTCGCCAACAGTTGGTTTGAAACTGTGCGAAACCACCACCGACAAGGAAGGTCGTTATCGTTGCGGTTATAATTTTGAACGCCCAGCAAACTCGAGTACCTTACAACTGATTTACCGAGTGCGTGGTCGCGGAGCAACCTTAGAGCGTGATGTCAACGTTCCAATGCCTACTGCCAATGCAGTGGGTTCGGTTGAACAGAACTTCACCGCAAAAGTCACGAATATTTTGCATTTACGAGGTCGAGTGCTTGATCCTGCTGGTGCTGTTGTTCCGAATGCACGAATGCGAATCGTATCGCCTTATCGTGAGTTCAGAGCTGATGCAAACGGTGCTTACGACGTGTACGAACCCGTACCAGATGGAATCACTTCGGGTTCGGTACGACTCGAGGCAACCGATCTTACCCGTACAGCTTTCGTGAGGCGTGACTTATCTTTCCAAGCAACCCAACCAGGTGTGATTGATTTAACGCAAGATTTGCAATTGGTGTCCAATACGCCGCCGCCCGTGATTCCTGTTGACGCCTCCAAGATCAGGTATTTAACAATTTTAGGTCGTGTGGTCAGTGACATTGACCCAAGTAAAGGCGTGCCAGATGCTACGGTAAAAATTCTTGCCCCTGGAAGTGTTAAAGGTGATACCTGCACAACCCGCACAGATTTGTTGGGCAATTACGCCTGCGTCTTCGAGTTGACAGGCGACAAAGCATTCAGCCCCGAAGTGCAAGTGAATCGATTTGGCACTACATCAGTCACCATCAATGTCGCAACCGACGAATTCCCAGCCCCTGGAGGCTCGAGCAACAAAACCGTTGCGGATATTCAAGTGAAAGCACCCGCGTACTTAAAAATTTTGGGTCGTGTCTTAGATGCCACCGATCCGACCAAGGGTGTAGGAAATGCTACAGTGACAATCCGTGCTCCTGGCAAAATCAAAACTGATATTTGTACAACCAGCACGAATTACTTGGGTAATTATGAATGTAGTCTCGAGCTAACCACCTTTCAAGCGTTTAGTGCCGTAATACAGATTAGTGGTAGCGGTAGTGCCGCACCAGTCACCGTTAACATCAATGCAAATGATTTACCCGCGCCTGGTAACTTAAAACCCAAGACTGTGGCGGACATTCAATTGCAAGCAACCATACTGCAAGTCACTGGTATTGTCCGTGGTCAAAGCAATGTGATCGCTGGAGCGAACGTGATTGCCAGATTTTACGGTGGCGAAGGCAATGCAAAAACGGATGCGACGGGTCGTTACACGGTACGGTTCAACATCCGTGACGACTTCCCAACGACAGCCAAACTCGAGTTGACTGCAAGTTACACAACACCCGCTGGAACGAGTAACACCAGCAAAACCCTCGATTTGGCAGCACTGGGCACGATTAACTTGGGCGCGGTGAACGAACGAACCCAGGATCTCGAGTTTGTCACACGCAATTTGGTATTCACGGGCTTAGTGAAAAATGGATTCGCTGCTAGACAAGCCGTTATTGGTGCGAGAATTAAAATTCAACGCAATGGCGTTGATATCTGCAACACCTTTAGTTATCAGTTCACCGATTCACCTGGTCGGTACACTTGCAATTACAATGTCACCAGTCCTGATCCTTTCCAAGTGACTTACGTCGTGTCCGAACACGGTTCGTTACTGCTCGAGAATGTCACCATCGATCCAAGTGTCGCACCCGTAAATGGGCAGACACCAATTCAACGTGATCTCGAGGTACGTCCGAACACCTTGCATTTGTCAGGAACAGTGACCAAAACAGGTGGGGCTGTTGTACCTAATGCGAAACTCGAGTTAATTGGCGGTTCAACAGCGAATTTGAGAACAACGAGCTTCTTAGCGGATGCTCAAGGGAAGTACAGTTTCTTCCTCGATTTCCCAGATACCCAAACCACATTTAATTCTGACCTTCGGGCTTTAGATGGCACGAATATTATCTCCAAAACATTGACTGTGCCATTAACTGCCAATGCGAACGCTTTAACTGAACTACCTAACAATCTTGAGATTGTCACCACGAACTTTGGGACGCTGAGATGGACGTACACAGATTCAAATCCAAATGGTGGTCTTGATTCATACCAGACACCTGTGATCGGACCCGACGGTACAATTTATACAACTCAGTACAGCAGCGTTTTAAATAAGTATCAACTACTAGCAGTAGCTCCCGATGGTACTCAACGTTGGACGTACAGCGACTTTGTTGAATACTTTGGCAACGTTCGATTGCAAGTGGGTTCTGATGGCACAATTTATGCGGCTTCAAAAGATTCGAGTGCTATAAACTTGTACGCCATCAATCCAAACGGAACTCGAAAATATCTGTTTCAAGCTGGAGACCCAATCAAATCCCTTCCATTCCCTGGCGCAAACGGTGTGGTGTACATGATGTTTGGCTCTAAATTGTACAAAATCAGTTCGACTGGCTCGAGTCTCTGGTCGGCAACAGTGAACACAACTAACTTTGATAACGGCGGTATCAAGGAGTTAGCTGACGCAACTGTTGTAGCTGTCACAGATTCAGATGATTACAACTCTGGTAGAAAAGGATCGCTGGTCTTAATCAATGCCGATGGTACTGTACGCCGCAGCATCCAACTCGAGGGTGGATTTGATAAAGTTGAACGTGTTGAAGCCGATGGCACAATTTATGCGTATCGTCAGTATGGCTGTGGTGATAGCTCCTGTTCTGAATTTGCAGTTTTAAATTCGGATGGGACTGTTCGCTGGTCACGATCAAGCGCAGACTCTTACGCCATTGCACCCGATGGAACAACCTATCTCAGAGGTAATAACAGCAGTGAAGTAATTGCATTAAATCCTGCTGGCAACCAACTTTGGACAAATACAAATGCAAATGGTTACTCCGTTTATCAGATGGGTTTGCTCCCCGACGGAACTCTGGTCATCACCACAAGAAATGAAGTTAGAGCAATCGCAACAGATGGTACGTTGAAATGGACTTACGCTTTGGGTGCAGACCCTGCGTACACCTATTCCGCAGAACCACTCAAAATTGGTATTGACGGCACGATTTATGTCCGCGAAGACCGCAAACGCCTGATTGCCCTCAATTCAAACGGAACTCCAAAATGGCAATTCGATGACCCTGACGGTCTGGGTTTATCAGACATCCTCGAGTTTGGAAACGTCATTTACTTCAACTCGAGCAAGAAATTGTTCGCCATCAACCGCTAATTCAGCATTCGGAGGTTTCCATGATTCGTTCTCAAATGACAATCTTTGCCTTGATAGGCTTAACGTTAAGCGCTTGCAATTCTTACCCCGAACCCAATCCCAACCTGACCATCGAAGCTTCAGGTGGGGTGTACACCCAACAACTCCAACCAAACTCGAGCGACACCCGTCTTGGTACGGCAATCGTCGTTAAACTTCGCATCCCATCGGGTCGGACTGTTAAAGATGCTGCCGTGCGAATAACGGGTCCGAACGGTTGGAATCAAAATCAACCCGCCCGATTTACTTATCCTGCCGCTGCCGACTGGGTGATCGCTCCTGAAATCATGGCTGTTCCAGTCACAGGGACTTACGATGTCGCTGTGACTCTCGCAAGTGCTGAAGCTCCAATCAGCTCGAGCATCCGTTTTGAAATTCAAGACGCAACTACTCCAGGCACTCTTGCCACACCAATCGTTTTAAGTAACGTCTCTCGAGCTGGTGCAAGTGCAGACTGGACTGACGTGCCAGGAACGGTAGGTTATTACACTCGGATTGTTAACATTACAGACGGTGTGAAAGACAGCAGTGAAGTCTACACCCTCGAGTCAAAGGCGGTCATTCCCGAGGCTGGGCAGAGTATGGATTTAGATCCGAACAAAGCCCATGACTTGCTGGTGTTTGCAACGACGCTGGACACGGTCAAAGCCGATCCTGTTTTGCCAGCCGTGTTCAAAGTTTCTGAAAGTTTTGAAGCTGTGCAGCTTGACACAACCCGTGCGCGTCGTGAAACTCGAGGTGCGATTCGATCAGGTTTTGTGGTCAGGTACTGAAATCCGCTGGTAAAACTTTGAAATTTAGATCAAAAACAAACTCGAGCCGAGAAGAAAAATATTCTTCTCGGCTCGAGTTTTACAATTGTTCTTGCAGGCTTCAAGCAAAAACCAAAACTTGATCTCGAATTTGCTTGAGGCAGAACCAGACTCGAGCGCGGAGAATTTGATTCGCAAGGCATTGTCGAAGTTGCGGTGAGGCTCAAGCTGATTTTTTGTTCAATCAGTTAGACTGAATCACATGAAGTTCACCACACGCAAGCCTGAGTTTGATGTTGAACAATTGTTCCCGTTCTTGCATGGTCGCGGTTTGCCCACATTGCGTTTACATCCTCGAAGACAACAGAATTTACCTACCAACATCAGCAAATTTGGTGGGAACTTTATTTGGTCTAGCGATGAACCTCTTCCCAAAGACCCGTATTCAGAGATGAAAGCCGTACCAATATTGCAGTTGCTCAAAGAAGATGTGCCAAACATGCCGTTTATGCCAGAAACCAATTTGATGCAATTATTGTGGATTCCCCAAAATTCCAATCGCAACGAATACGATCCGCATCTTTTAGTTTTCTGGCGCAAGCTCGAGAATCTAGAAAATGACGTGTTGCTCGAGCCAGATTATGATGAAGACGAAGACATCTATCGGGTTGAAGAATGCTCAATTCATATCGAGCAGGTTATTGAATACCCATATGTCGCTGAACTCAACGCCAATGAGAAACAAGCAATTGCCAATTGGGAAGCAACTATTGCGCCACGAAAACCACCTCGAACTTCCGAACCCATTTATCAATATCGGTTGTCTACGTGTCCAGGATCGAAGATTGGTGGATACCCACAATGGTCTGGTCAAGACCCTCACGTTCCTACAAATGCACAAGGTCAACCGCTCGAATATCTGCTGACCATTTCTGATGACGAGTGGGATGGTGGATCGTTTGGACGCTGGCGACCTGTCGAGCAGATCGCACCACCTGACGGGAAAATGGTTTTTACAGAAAATGCAGATGGTAGCCTTTCACAACGTCAAGTATTTACATCAGAAGAAGAACTCGAGAATTCAAATTGGGATTTGCAAAGATACAACCACTACAACGATGATCGAAACGCGTTAAGCACGTATTTAAAATATGGCATAAACGTTTACTTGGATCGAAGTGTAAACCCGTGGAAGGTCGTTTGGACATAAAAAAGGAGCGCACAACCTTCATGCGCCCCTCGAGAATCCTAAAATCTACTTCCCGTAAAACAATCTTTCGTCAAACTTAAAGTCAAACCGCAAGTAAAACCCTGGCGCGGTGGTAAAGCTCGAGATGCCTTGGAAGCCCGTAAAATTAAAGCCTGCCGTGACCACAAAACCGTTCAGGATTCGGTAGCTGGCTTCCACCCCAAACGCAAGCTTGGCGCTGCTGGTGGCGGGTTGGAATTGGTACGCGGCATTCGCGCCGACGCCCAAAGTGTCGGTCACAAAGTACGTGAATCCAGCGCCAATTTGCGCGGTGAAGGCGCTGGCGTTGAGTTTGTAGGCTGCCCCTGCGCGGATAAACAGACGCTCGAAACCGTTGTAACCGAATTGAATCTCGCCTTGGATGGTATCGCCGTTCGGGGCGTAGACGCCGAAGCGCCCGGTGTGGTTGGTCAGGATGTTCCAATCGTCCGCCCGCCAGGCGGCGGCGATGCTGTAACGCCCGCCATCTTGCACGTAAGTGTCGTTGGCAAGTTTAACAAACTCTGGTAGCACGTTGTACTCGAGGCTTGGGCTGATGGTCAGTTCTGGGGAAATTTTGACAACGCCCGAAATGGTGTAGACCTGTTTGATGCCTGCGCTCGAGAAGCCAAGTTGCAGTTTCGCGCCGCCTTGCAGGTCGTCGGTAGCGTACCGTGCGCCGAGGCTGACCGCACCCGTAACGGTGGGCGAGAACAATGCCTCGCCGCCGATTTGGGTGCTCCAATTGTTACCGAGCGGAATATTGGTGTCCACCCCAACTCGAGCGCGTCCGGCATCGCCCGAGATGTTGGTGGTTTCATAGCTGGCGGCAATGTTGGTCGTACCGAAGGTATCGGGGTGTTGCTCAAGGTTTTCCGCACCGAGCAGGCGCAAGAATTCGGTGTTGCTAAACCTGCCAGTCGCACCGAGGCTGAGGGCTTGACGGATAAAATCTGGCTCGTAAGTCAAAGTGTCGGACAGGCGCAAACTGAAGTTGCCCGAAAGGGCGTATTCGATGGATAACGTGGTGTCACCGTAAGTGGTTGGGAAGATTGGAACGCGTTGCAGGAAGCCAAATTTCCAGTTGCCGAGCGGTACTTGTGCGCCCAAAGTCAGGAATAAACCTTGGGTGAACGGGTCGGCGTTGGCGGGCGTGTGGGCGAATTGCAACAGCAAACCAATGTTGGCACTAAATGCACCAAATTCTTTGGCGGCTCGAGCGGAAAGTTTGGTGCTGCTCGTGCCGATTGCATAATCTTGGTTGTGGTTGAGCGCCAGGTTGACACTGAAATCGTTGATGTCGCCAATCACGGCTTTGACCTCGAGGTTGCGAGATTGCAAACTTGTGGCGTTGCTCGGGTCAAAGTAGCCTGGTTGGGTGTCTTGATAACGAGCTTGAATCTGAAATTGGTCGCTGGTGTACGAGGCTTGCGCCGCCAAGCCCAAACCGCCGCCATTGCCGATCTCGCCAGAGAAGCTGGTCTCGAGAGAAAGCTGCAAGCCGTTGCTGGCATAATTCGCGGCGACACCCAAAAGGTAGAGCGGGTTTAAACCTGGTTTGAATTGCAAGGCGGTGGCAGATAAACTGAATTCTGGTGTCACCAGCAACGCCGCTTGGACGCCGAAACGCAATTCGCGCGGCACGGCAGAACCCGCCACGGCGTATTCAACCTCGAGGAATTGCGGGTTGCCGTTGGCGTCGGTGCTGAACAGTGATTTGCTCAGTTGAATGTTGCCCGAAAGGTTGTCAATGGTGTAATCCGCAAGGCGTTTGAGCACGGTTTCGGAAAGTTTGATCTTGAGGTTGTTCCTGTCGTAAGTCACGATCACCACGCGTTCAGATGAGCTTTGCACACTGACATTCAAACGGTAAAAGCTTGTGCCGTCACCTTGGGTTTTGAAACGTTGGTCGGCGTTTGGCACGAAGGCGGCAAAACCATTGACTTTATAATTTGACCCTCGAGCCAAGGCTTGAAAACCATTGAAATTGGGACTGTAGTTGGTCAACAATCCTCTAAAACCAGGCGTGATCTGTCCGTACAGTAGGTAACTTGGACCGCGCTCGAGCTTGAGGTAAATACCTTCGTTTGACCTGATGTCGCTGCCCGTACTCGAGGCGTCGCCCAAAATTGGAAAGCGCTCAAACGGGTTTGAAGGTGGAAGCAAACTGCCACTGAGCACCAGATTTTGGTTGAGGTCGGCTTGCCAGTTGACGGCGGCGGTCAGCACCCAATCGTTGCCCAAGTCACCTCGAGCGAAAGCCCGCAGAGAGCCTGAAACGCTGAATTCGGTGGGGTCTGCAAAGCTGAGACTGAGTTGCACACTCGCCAGCCCCGAAGCCACCAGAGGACGCTCTGAGGCGACGACAGGCGTAGAGTCTGGCAGGAGCGGGTTGCTCGAGTTCAGCGCCAGTTCTGAAGTGTTGAAACTGAGGCTTGAGCTGATAATCCCATTTTCGTTGCTGACTCGAGCTTCGACGTTGACATTGACGGTTGGCGCGACCTCGCCCTCTCCCCTGCCAAGGTCACGCAGGCGAACCCTTGCCACGCCGTTGTTCAACAGCACTTGATAACCAGGAATTTCTGGGGCGGCATCGGGCGTCTCGAGTTCGACATTGATCTCGAGGGTGACGAATTCGTCGTTTGCGGGATTGCCAGCCGCATCCAAGGCACGAATGGTCAGCACGGGTTGATCGCTTGGGTCGTTGGTTGGACGCTCGAGTTTGACCTCGAGTTTGACGGCAGCACCTTTGGTTTCGGGGCGCAGGTCGTTTAACAAAATGCCGTTGCTGGCATTGGCGCTTTGCAACATCTGGATCACTTCAGGATTTCCCTCGACCAACACCAATTCACCAGTTCCAACCAAACTTCCAAGAATGCTATTCGGCGCAACCCGAGGTCGGGTGTCGGTGTTGGTGCGGGTTGGCACGATCAAAATAATGGCTGGGTCGTTCGGAACGGTAATTGCGCCCTCGTGCGAAACGCGGTAGGTCACACCAAACGCCTCTCGAGTTTGTTGGTTTGCCCGCATCAGCAAGACATTTTGTTTGGTTCGAGCCTGCATGAGGGTGCGTAATTTTTCGGCGGGAATCACCCAGAACAAACGATCACCGTTCACGAGCGGATCAGGCAGCAGATCACGGTTTGCGCTCGAGATGGGTTGTTGGTTCATGTCCAAATCGGAGCTTCGCAGCAGTCGGCTCGAGTCTTTGATGTACTTCGAGTCTGCTGGAATGCGGTCTGAAAGCACCACAAAGCCCGTGTTTGGTAGTGTCTCGAGTTTTGCCAGCACCAGAATTTGGGATTCGCGGATTTCTGGTGGCAGCGGTTTGGCGCTCGCCATCACGCTCGAGTTTGCCGTCAGGCAGTTGGACTCGAGATTTGCACGAATTTCGCCGCTCGAGATGGTCTTGGTGGCACGAACCGAAACGGTGAACTTGGCGGGTTCTGATGCTCGAGTTTTGCCCTCGAAGTTGAGAGCATCTTGGGTTTGCAATCCGTTTGGTAAAACAAGATTGAGTTTGAACGGCAAGAAGTAGAGAAATGAGGTACTAACCGTTGCCGTAAGATTCGCACGTTCGCCAAGTTTCAACTCGAGCTTAACAGGGTCAAGATTCAACTCGAGTTTTGGATTGTACTCGAGCGTGACGTTGGAAACTTGATTTGCGACAACAACAACTTTAACTTCTTGCGTACTCGCACCCTCGAGCGCGGCGGGTTGAAGAACATAATTCCCTGGTGTGAACTTTAAGCGCTCCCCTGTTTTGTGGGCTTCACCGTTCAGGCTGTAATTTGCGACCTCGAGCGGCACTCGCTGACCACAAACCACTGCCACGGCATTGACGTTTAATGTCCCAAACGCTGGCAACAAAATCTCGAGCGGCACACTGTCGGTATTGTTCTCGAGCGTGACCTCAGATTCGCTGGCTTCAACGAAAGCGGTATTGACCAATTTGCCAGATGTTGCCCTCACGGTGGCGTTCAAAACCACCAGCGTTTTCGCGCCCGCCGCCAACGTTCCAAGGTTGCAATCGAGCGTGTTGTCATTGGTGGCGCAAATGCCCTGGTCGGGTTTCGCTCCGAACACGTTTAAGCCTGCCGGAAGGGCATCGTGCAATTTGATGTTGGTCGCCGTCGAAGGTCCGAGGTTTTCGACCTCGAGTTCATAAGTGACCAGATCACCCGTTTTGGCTTGGGTTGGCGTGACCGTCTTTTTCAAACGCAGATCAATCACGGACAAAATACTGGTCACGGCGCTGGCTCGAGTTTCAACACCGTTCCAGGTTGTCAGTGCCGTATTGGTGATTGTTCCAGCCGCGTCTTTGGCAACGATGGCTGGGATCGTAAAGATTCGAGATTCGCCCGCTTCAAGCTTAAAAACGGCTTCCAAGTTTTTGCCAGTCACGCCTTTTGGCAGCACATCCTCGAGCGTCACAGATTTTGCGACACCATTGCCAGTATTGCTCACGCGGATGGTGTACTCGAGCGCTTCGAGCGCTTTGGCAATTGGTTTGTTAACGATTTTCTCGAGTTTTATCTGGGGTTGCAGCACTTCGGGCGCGGGGTTTGGCGCGACTGGCTCGAGGATATAAACGTTGGCAGATTCTTCCAGTACAGTGTTTCCAAATGAAGCTCGAGCGGTGTTGGTGATCGTTCCAACTTTATCCGTCGTCACTTTGGCAGCCACGTAAAACCAGCGGTGTTCGTGTGCACGAAGGTCAAAAGTTTGGTCGATGTTATCGCCACTTAAACCCTCGGGCAGTTGATCGCGCAAATTGACATTTTTTGCCAGCGCGTCACCTTCGTTCCAAACGATGATTGTAAAGTTTGCAGTCTGGTTCATGAAAACCCGCCCACGGTCTACAAATTTGACGAGCCGAATGCTGGCGCTGCGGCTGACGGGTTGAACTGGCACGAGCACCACTGCTCGAGCCGTCAAATTGGCACTGCGCCCACCAGCCTTCCAGTTGACCCGAGCGGTATTGAGAATCTTGCCCGAAAAGCCGTTTTTGACTTTTGCCGAGACCGTAAATTCTTTGCTTTGAGCTGGCTCGAGTTCAAAGGTCTGCACAAAATCCTGCCCGTCCAAACCTTCTGGCAACACATCCTCGAGTTTGATGCCTTTGGCAATCGTGCCACCCGTGTTCGAGACTTTGAGGCTGTAATTGATAGCTTGACCTGGCAGGGCGCTTTGGGTGTCGGCAAATTTCTCGAGTTTTAATTTAGCGGGTTCGGCTCTTGATACAGGAATCGGTTTGAGAATTTGAATCCGTACCGACGCCGAGGCTTGCAAGCGTTGGTCATTCCAGAACAAATTGGCGCTGTTGCGAATCGTGCCAGCCGTTTGCGCGACTTTGGCTGGGATTTCAAACGCCCTTGATTCGCCCGCTTGCAGGTCAAAGGTTTGCTCGAGGTTTGGCGCTTGGATGCCTTCGGGCATCACATCGGACAGCTTGATTCCTGTCGCGTTGGCGTTTCCAGTGTTGCTGACCTTGACCCTAAAATTCACAGTTTCGCCATTTTGCGCGACTGCCTTATCCACGGTTTTCTCGAGTTTTAATTTGGCAAGCAAAACAGTCTGTGTCGGCGGCGGGTTGACATGGATTCGCGCCGAAGCTTTCAACGATTGATTGTTCCCCTCGAGGGTAGCGGTGTTGCGAATAAATCCTTTGGCATCCTCAGCGACGAGTGCCGTGATCGGAAATTCGCGGGTTTCATTTGGTTTTAAATCAAAGACAGTCTCGAGCTTGGCAGCGACCAAACCTACCGGCATGGCGTCTTTCAATTGGATTCCTGTAGCGATAGTGCCACCCGTATTGCTGACGACAATCCTAAACTGCACGGTATCGCCGCGCTTAACCTCGAACTGATCGACGGTTTTGCTCAGTTTCAGTCTGGCGGGTGGTGCTCGAGGTTCTGGCATTGGTGCTGGCGCGACCTTAACCCAAACGCTAGCTGATGCACTCAGTTTTTGTTGGTTTCCATCCAAGGTTGCGGTATTCAGGATCGAGCCTTTGGCATCGCTGGCAACCTGCGCTTCAAGCTTAAAAACCCGAGTTTCGCCAGCTTTTAACGCAAACGTTTCTTGCAAATTCTTGCCGTTCAAACCTGGCGGCAAAACATCGGCAAGTTTAATCCCATTCGCGCTCGAGCCTCCGATATTGCTTGCAGTGATCGTATAATTTACGGTTTCGCCAGCAATCACTTCAATGCGGTCAACGGTTTTCTTGAGGGTTAATTTGGCGGCTGTTGCTGGTGGTGTGGGCGCGGTGACTTTGATCGGAATCTCGAGTGTTGGACAACTCGCACCAAGACCAATGTTTATTTTCCCGCTCGAACTGGCACTGATGGCAATGCTGGTCTTAAAAGCTTTGCTGTTCAAGGCTTGTCCCGCCGAAACCGTTCCAACTTTGATGCCTGCGCTCGGCATCAATTTCAGGTTTATCGGCACAGCCAAAGCAAAGTCTGTTATGACTTGCACATCAAGGTTTGCACTCAGACCTGGCTTTAACTCGAGCGCTTGGGGTTGGGCGCTTAATGACAGTGCAACCACGTAATTCAGATTCAGGCTCGAGACTTCGTTCGCTTTGATGTTGACCGTCGCCGCTAAGGTTTTTGCTCCCGCCAGTTGATCTGGTTCAAGCGTGTACGTTCCTGATGCCAGTCTCAGGCTTGTTGGAGCTTGGTATTGAATGCCTTTGATCTTAAAACCAGCCTTGAACGGCAAGACTGTTCCACAAATGCTGGCTCGAGCCGAAACTTGCAACACTCCTGTCGGGGCTGGTTTGGCAGGCTCGAGCGCGGTTTTTGGCGTTGGAAAACCAGGAATTCTGGCAAACAATGGCTTGCCACCGATCTTAAACCTGAATGCCACAGAGTTGGAGAATTGCTTGGTGGTCAGTAAAACCCTGGTTAGAATTTTCCATGTCCCAACCAGATCGGGCGTGACCACAATGGTATTGCCTTTCCAAGCCAGATTTTCAGAAATTGCCAACGGCACGGAATTCGTCGGTTCAACCAAACTCAAAACCATCTCGTTTTTGCCGTCCGCATCGTAATTCTCGAGCGTGACTTTCTGCCCGATGGCATCTTTGCCAATATCGAGGTATGCGACCAGTTGATCTTGCCCGAACTGCCCACGGACATTCACAGTAAACTGACTGGCTTCAACCCGAACACCTTGACTGGCACGAATCTGATAGGAGTTCTTACCGTTGCCGGCACTTTGCACCGCCATTGGGTAAAAACCTGCGTTCAACGACCCAGAAAAGAGTTGAACAAAAGAATGCTTTAAGCTTAAGCCAAATTTTTTGTTGACCAATTGCAAATTCGCGCTGCCCGCCAGCTTAAACGTCGTCTCGAGCTTGGCGTTTTTGGCGTACAGTTCATCGCCGTAATAATTCTTGCGGTCTGTTTTGTTGGCGTAATCGTCCAGATTTATTTCGGGGCTGTACACCTCGAGCGACGCATTTTTCAGGTCTTGAGCAACGTTTAAGCGGTAATCCTCAGCCCCAATTTTCCAACCGACGCTCGAGCCGATGCTGACCAGTGGCAATGCCAAATCGGATTTGGAGGCGACGTTGACGGGATTGACGCCCGTAACCTGCGCGATTGCAACGCTCAAAAATAGAAGAACTGCCGAAACTCGAGCGAGCAGCTTTGAAGGTTTGACTGAACGAACCAAATTCTTGGCAGGGTGAAGACAAGCTTCACCCTTACAGGATTCATGATCGCAGCGATGGAACATTGCATTTTCAACTCGAGTAACATCATGTTTGAAACGCCCTATAAATGCGCTCAGGATGGTGTAAAAGGGCTTCATCGGATCACCTCTTCAAAGCTGATACTTGGGTCGGTCACAACATTTTCTGGCAGCAAGGCGCTAAATATCGGATAAACGAGCTTGTAACTTCCAGCCTCGAGAATTCCTGGGATTTTAAACACGTCATCCTCGAGCAGACTGATGAGTTCGCTGTTATTTAGGCTGTTGGTCAGAATTGCGCTGCCCCTGGTTGCGCCCCTCGGCAATGGGTCGGTGATCGCCAGGTTTTGCACAGGCGCAGATAACGTGATGGTCATGGTGATGGCGTAACCCGCGCCGCCCTGAACCAAGGATTTCACAATTTGCACTGCCCCTCGGGTGACGGTGGTGGCTCGAGCTTTGAGAATGGCTGCACGGTTCGGGTAGAGCGGGAAATCTTCGATGCTGATGCCGCCGCCAGGAACGCGAACTTTACGGCTTCCTGGTTGTCCCTCATCGTCGGGTTCGGGCTTGGGTTGGTACGGTACGGTAATCGGGTCGAGGCGCAGGGCATAAACCCCATCCGATTCGAGGTCGGTAATGTTGTAGCGACCAAGGCTGTCGGTGATCGCATATCGTCCGTCGGACAGGTACACTCGAGCGCCTGCCAGTGGGGTATCGATGCCAGTTTCAAAGCTGTTGTTGTCGTTGTTGTCAATGTAAACCCGTCCAAGAATCACGGGTTTATTGGCGAACACGCCTTTGCTGGTTTTGACACCTGCGGTGGCGGTGTTGCTGGCGACAACCACCGACAGCGGTCCAGCTTTGGCGACTGCGCTGGCGGTGTTGACGACTTGTCCCTCTGGCAAGAGCGGGGTGGCAATTGTGAGCAGTTGAATCGTGCGGGTTGTTCCTGGCTCGAGGTTGCCTGAAATCGTGTACTTGAGTGTTTGGGTATTGTTGGGATTGTTCGTGATACTTGGCTCAAGGGCTGCACCATCGACTTTGCTCGAGTTTGGTTTGTACGTTAAGCCGAGCGGCAAGTTGTCGGTCACGCTCAATTCAAAGACTGGCACGCTGCCGTTGTTGCGCACCTTAATGGTGAATCTGAGTGGATCACCAATTTCGACTTGAGTGCTGCTGGCGGTCTTTTCGATGGCGAGCACGGGCGCGGTCACGCCTGTTGGGTCGCTGGCGGTGTTGTTGCTTGGGTTGCTGTCACCGATTGGGCTGCTGACCGTAGCGGTGTTGGTGACGCTTGGGAAGGCGGCTTGAGTAACTTTGACTTTCAGTTTTAATTCTGGCAAGCTCGAGCCTGCCGCCAGTGCGCCAACGTGAACACATTCGATCACTTGGGTATTGACTGGCAGCGCCTTACACGTCCAGCCTTGACCCTCGCTCGAGTCATAGGTCAGACCATTGGGCAAGGTGTCGGTGATCGTGATTGGTCCTTCGTCGGCGGCTGTTCCAACGTTTTTGACGTTCAGGTTGTACGTGCCGATGGTGTCCACAATAAATACGCCTTGGTGGGTTTTGCCGATTGCCAGATCGGACAGCGTGCCGATGGTGGTCGTGACGCTCGAGCTGTTGTTGGCTGGGTCTGGGTCTGGTGTGCTCGAGTTGACGCTGGCGGTGTTGGTGACAGCGCCGATGCCAGTGGCTTTGGCAACCAAGGTCACAACAACACTCGAGCCGCTGACCATGTTTCCTAGACTGCAAGTCAGTTTTGGAGCGGCATAATTGCACGAACCTTGCGGGGTGCTGCTCGAGAAGAAGCTCAAGCCAGTGGGCAAAGTATCAACAACTATGACATCTCGAGCATCTGAAACTCCGTTGTTTTTGACCTCAAGTTTGTACGTGATGTTTTCATTGCGGTTGGCTGTCGCGGGAGCGGTTTTAACAATGCTGATATCGGCTTGTGCGCCCAAAGTATCGGTATCGCTGGCGGTGTTGTCGCTTGGGTCTGGGTCGTTGACACCCGCTGGTGGTGTCACTCGGGCAGTGTTGGTCAGTAAGCCCGTTGCGCCGCTCGAGACTGTGCCAGTGATGGTGAAGCTTGCTGTTCCGCCCAATGCCAGATCGACGCGCTCAGAAATGTTGCCTGTACCTGTAGCATTGCAACTCGAGCCTGCACTGGCGCTGCAAGTCCAGGTGGCGCTACTGATGTTATTTGAGAGTACGTCAGTTAGCAAAGCACCAATGGCGGCGTCAGGTCCAGCGTTTTTGACGACGATGTTGTAATTGACTTTTGAACCTGGAATCGTGACAAGCGAATTGTTGGTCTTTGAGATGCTGAGGTTGGCGACTGGTGCGCCCAGACTGATGCTCGAGGTGTCGTCTCCGACAAAATCGCCTGGGATGCTGTCTGGGTCTGGCGTCTGGCTTGCGATGACTTCGGCGGTGTTGTTGATTGGACCAGATGCGGTGACAATTGCCCTGACGGTCAGGGTGGCGCTCGAGTTTGAATTGATGCTGGCAACGCGCCACAAGCCCGTCAGTTGGTCGTAAGCGCCCAGCGAGGCATCGACGCTGACCAGACTTAAGCCCGCAGGAATCTTTTCACGCACGACCACGCCGTTTGCGGCGCTTGGACCATCGTTTTGCAGGGTGATCGTAAATTTGATGCCTTCACCTGGCAGCGCTTTGGCGTTATCAATAATCTTAGTTAAGCTGAGGTCGGCGCTGCCAAGAACTGGTGTCGTGACACTGGCGCTGTTGTTATTCAAAATTGGATCGGGTGTCGAACTGCCAACCGTCGCCGTATTTTTAACGCTCGAGGCACTGAAATCGGCTGGCACAGCGTAAGTCACGGTCATGGTTTTGCTTTGATTGGGTTTGAGGTTGCCCAGGCTGCACGGGAAAGCGGTATTGCAATCCCCAGCGCTCGAGACGAACGTTAAGCCCGTCGGTGTTGGGTCACTGACGATCACATCGCTGGCGGTACTCGCTCCAGCATTGCTGACTTTGATCGTGTAGACCGCGTTCAGACCTGGGGTGATGCTGGCTGGTGCAATTTTTTCGATGCTCAAATCGCTTTCTGGGACAAGTTGATCGCTGTCGGTGTTGTTGGCGCTCGAGGGGTCGGACGTACCTGCGGGTGGCGACACGCTGGCGGAGTTGACCAGCGTTCCCGTGGCATCGGGGGACACCGTGCCTTTGATCGTGAAGACCACTTGAGAACCCGAATTGATGTCCACAATCGCGTCCAGATTGCCAGTGCCGCTGGTCACAGTGCCGCAGCTCGAGCCTGGGTTTGCAGTACATGTCCAGGTTGGACTCAGGATTTGGGCTGGCATAGTATCCTCTACTCGAGCGCCCAGAGCGGCACTCGGTCCGGCGTTACTGGCGGTAATCGTGTACTGAATTGGCTTGCCTGGGACGGCGATGGTTGCGCTGTCGGTTTTGACCACGCCAAGGTCGGCTATCGGTGCGGCAATCGAACTGGAGGCTTTGGCGCTCGAGTTGTTGGTGTTTGGATCGCTGGTGCTCGAGGTTACGCTGGCAGTGTTAACGATTGGGTCTGGCGTGCGGTAGGCGGCTGGCACGGCGTAAGTGGCGCTGATCGTGCGGGTTGTTCCGACTGCCAGATCGCCAAGGTCGCATGGGAAAGCCGTGATGCAATCGCCAGTGTTTGATACGAACCTCAAGCCCGTCGGTGTGGCATCGATAAGCTTGACACCTCGGGCGATACTTGGACCTGCGTTGGTGACTTTGATCGTAAAGGTGGCATTTGTGCCTGGGACAACGCTGGCGGGAGCAAGTTTGGTGACTTGCAAATCCGCGCTGCCAGCAAGGGGCGTGAATGCCGTGGCGCTCGAGTTCTCAGGCTTGGGGTCTGGGGTGCTCGAGCTGGCGCTGACGGTGTTGCTGATTGGGTTTGTACCCGCGTAATCGGCTGGCACGTTGTAAGTGGCGGCAATCACTTTGGTTTGACCTGCTGGAATGCTGACAAAATTGCACGGGAAGGCGCTGGCGCAATCGTCAGTGTTACCCACAAAAACCAATCCTGCTGGCGTGGTATCGGTAATCACCACATCTTTGGCATCGCTTGGACCGTTGTTGGTCACCCGAATCGAATAGGTCATCGGCAAGCCTGGGGTGGCGCTGGCGGGGGCGGTCTTGACCACGCTCAGGTCGCTCGAGCTGACAATGCTGGTTGGGTCGGAAACCGTGTTGTTGCCCGTGGTTGGGTCGCCGCCACCCGAAACGCTGGCGCTGTTAGTCAGGCTGTCTGGCGCATTTTGTTCGACGTTCACGCTGACCAGCACACTCGGGTAACTCGAGGTTGGATTTAAGTTATCTGATCGGGCACAGGTCACGTTTTGAGCATTGACGTTGCAAGTCCAACCGCTGCCGCTGGCTGCCGTCGGCGTCAAGCCCGTCGGCAAAATATCGCTGATCGAAACTGGCGCAAAAGTTGCTCCCGTACCAATGTTTTTCACGGTAACCGTGTACACGCCCGTCCCACCGCGCTCGAGGTTACCCACGTGCGACTTGGTGATGCTGAGGTCTGGGGCGCTGGTTGTGACAATGGCGCTCGAGCTGTTGTTGCCAGGGTTGGGGTCTGGGGTGTCGCTGGCGGTGATGCTGACGTTGTTGGTGATGACACCTTCGGAGACGACTTTCGCGGCAATCGTCAGTGTTGCCATGCCTGGGTCGAGGTTGGCAATGTTCCAAACGCCGCCCGAGTACGTGCCTTGGGCGGTGTCGCTCGAGATCAGGCTTAGACCTGCTGGCAGTTGTTCGGAAAGCAAAATGTTCTGGGCGCGGCTCGGTCCGTTGTTGGTGAGTTTAATTGTGAAGTTGACCGTGTCGCCAAGGTTGGCGTTGGCTTTGTCAACAGTTTTAACAAGACCTAAATCGCTGCTTGAAGTAATGGTTGTTGGGTCGCTGGCGCTGTTGTTGGCAGGCGTTTGATCGCCGCCACCCGAACCCTCGGCGGTATTGGTCAGGCTGGCATTCGCGGACAATGCCACGTTGACCAAAACTTGAATCGCAGGGTAACTCGAGTTGATGCCGAGCGCATCGCTGCGGTTGCAAGTCACGGTTTGACCCGAGACGCTGCACGTCCAACCGTTGCCCGTGGCGCTGACCGGCGTCAAGCCGATTGGCAGCACATCGGCAACGCTAACAGACGCAGTCGTGGCGCTCGAGCCAGAATTACTGACCAAGATGTTGTACGTGCCACTCGAGCCTCGGGTGAAATTGCCCGTGTGGGTTTTGGTCAGGCTCAGGTCTGGCGCAACGCCGCCCACGGTCACGCTGGAGGTGTTGTTGCTGGGGTTTGGGTCGCTCGAGTCTGAAGCCGTGATGGTTGCCGTGTTGGTGATAGAGCCTAGACCGATGACTTTGGCGGTAATGCTGAGTGTTTCAAATGCGCTTGCGGCAACGCTTGACACGCTCCAGATTCCGGTCACAGGGTCATAATTTCCTGCGCTTGGGTTGACTGAAACAAAGTCCAAACCTGCTGGCAAAGTGTCAGTTACTTTGACGTTGTTGGCGTCGCTGATACCCGCGTTAGCGAGCTTGAGGGTGTAAACAATGCTCTCGCCCAGAACTGGTTTGGTGTCACTGACGGTTTTCAAGATGTTCAGATCACTGATACTCGAGCGGGTGGCAGTTTGGGTTGACGAGTTATTGTTCACATCTGGATCATTGGTTGGGCTTTGGACGCTGGCGATGTTGCTCAAGTTAGCGCTCGAGAAGTTGGCTGGCACGTTGTAGGTGACTGTAATAGTTTTGCTGGTATTGGTTGCCATAACACCCAAATCGCATGGGAAGGCGGTCAGGCAATCGCCAGTGCTCGAGACAAACGTTAGACCTGATGGCACAGGATCGGTCACGCTGACATCGCTGGCTGTACTTGAACCAGAATTCGTGACCTTGATCGTGTAGACCATGCTCGAGCCTGGGGTGAAAGTTGCCGCGCCCGTTTTCAGGATTGAGAGGTCAGCACTTGGCGTTAGGTTATCGGTGTCTGAACTGATGTTCGAGCTTGGATCAACCGTTCCTGTGGGTGGCGTCACGGTGGCGGTGTTAATCAGTGAACCTGCGGCATCGGGCGCAACTGTTCCCGTCAGGCTGTAAACCACGGTATTTGCCGCACCAACTGCTACGTTGGCTGTCGTGTCAATGCTGCCCGTACCACTGGCAATCACGCAACTCGAGCTTCCATTGGCGACGCAAGTCCAGGTTGAATTGAGAAGTCCTGCTGGCACTGCATCTTGAACTCGAGCCAGCAGCGCCGGTGATGGTCCAGCGTTGGAAACCGTGATCGTGTAGGTTGTTGGCGTGCCAGGGGTGACACTATTTAGACCGTCGGTTTTGACGATGCTAAGGTTTGCGATTTGCGCCCCCAATGATGTGACTGCCGTTGCCGTGTTGTTGCTCGAGTTCGGGTCTGGCGTGTCGCTGGTCACGCTTGCCACGTTGGTGACGCTGGTTGGTGGCGCGGTGGCTGGCACGTTGTAGGTGGCGGTGATCGTCTTGCTCGAGCCTGCTGGTATGTTGCCGAGGCTGCATGGGAAGGCAGTCGTGCAATCGCCAGCATTTGAAACAAAGGTCAGGTTAGAAGCCAATGGATCGCTAACCACCACATTCACCGCGTCGCTTAGACCATCATTGTTGACCGTGATCGTGTAATTAAAGCTCGAGCCTGGGGTAATCACCGTGCTTGGACCGACTTTAGAAATTCGCAAATCACCGCTCGAGACGATTGCTGTTGGGTCGCTGGCGCTTGAATTGCTGGTGTTGGTTTCTCCTCCGCCAGACACGGTTGCGGTATTGGTGACACCCGAGGGCGCAGCTTGGGTGACGGTCACCGGAATGCCAATGGCGGGGTAACTCGAGCCTGCATTCAAAACATCGCTTCTCGAGCAACTGACGGTTTGCGCGGCGGTGCTGCACGTCCAACCTGTGCCTGTTGCCGCGCCTGGGGTCAAACCTGCTGGCACGGTGTCGATAACCGTGACCAGTGCGGCGGTAAAGCCAGTTCCAGCATTGGTCACATCCAAACTATACACACCGCTCGAGCCGCGCACCATTGGGTCTGGAACGTGCGACTTTTGAATGGTGAGGTCTGACGAGTTTGGCGTGAAGCTGGCGCTGTCGGCATCGTCGCCCGTGCCATCGTTTGGTGTGCTGTCCAAGTCGGGTGTGCCACTGGCGGTGACTTGTGCGGTGTTGGTTATTGCGGTGCTCGAGGTGACAGTGGCTACAAGTTCGAGGGTGTGCGTTCCAACAAGCACGGTTGGGATGACCCAATCGCCTGGGCTTGCCGTGTATGACCCAACGCTTGGGTTGCTCGAGACGAATGTTAATCCTGCTGGCAGTTTGTCGTTGACCGTGACATTTTGCGCGGCGCTTGGACCAGCGTTGGTCAGTGTAATTTGATACTTAACGTTGTCACCAACGTTTGGTGTGCCGCCCACCAGAACTTTGCTCAAACTGAGGTCGGCACTTCCCGCAAGCGTGGTGGTGGTGGTGCTCGAGTTATTTCCTGGGGTTGGGTCTGGCGTGCTCGAGCTTACCGTGACTGTGTTGCTGGTGCTAGCGGCGGTGTAATTGGCTGGCACGCTGTAGGTGCTGGTAATAACTTTGATTGCCCCAGCGGCAATGGTCGTAAAGTTGCACGGGTAGGCGCTGACGCAAGCCCCAGCATTCGAGACGAAGCTTAAACCTGCTGGCGTCGAATCGCCGACGATCACCGCTTGGGCGTCACTCGAGCCATTGTTGGTAATCGTGACTGTATAAACCGCGTCCAAACCTGGCGTGATGCTGGCAGGCGCGGTCTTGAGAATACCAAGGTCGCTCGAGGGAGCAACAGGAGAACCAACCGAACTCGAGTTATTGCCTGATGTTGGGTCTGGGGTGCTCGAGGAAACGGTGGCAACATTCGTCAAACCCGAGCCAGTGTAATTGGCTGGAACGCTGTAGGTTGCGGTGATGGTGCGGCTAGTGCCTGCTGGAACAATGCCCAAGTCGCAATCAAATGCGGTGCTGCAATCGCCAGTGTTGGAGATGAAGCTCAAGCCTGTTGGTGTTGGGTCGGACACCAGAACGTTCTTGGCATCACTCGAGCCAGCGTTAGAAACTTTGATTGTAAAGACAGCATTCTGACCAGGCACGATGCTCGAGGGTGCAGTTTTGACAATGCTCAGGTCGCTGCTCGAGACAATGCCTGTTGGGTCGCTGGCGCTCGAGTTGGAGGTATTCAGCTCTCCCCCACCCGCAACGCTGGCGGTGTTGACCACACTGCTGCCAATATTTTGCGCCACATTGACGGCAATTTGAATGTCTGGATACAAGCCGTTGGCAGCCAGCACATCGCTGCGGCTGCATTCAATATTTTGGGCATTGACGGTACACGCCCAGCCCGTTCCAGCCGCGCTGGTCGGCGTAAGCCCTACGGGCAGCGCGTCGGTCACGGTCACACGGTCAGACGTGCCGCTTGAGCCAATGTTCTTGACTTGCAGCGTGTACACGCCACCCAAGCCTCGAGTGAAATTGCCATTGTGGGTTTTGGTGATGCTCAGGTCTGGCACTTGCGCGTTCAGGCTGACGCTGGCGGCATCATCGCCCGTTCCATCTCCTGGGGTACTGTCAGGGTCTGGGGTGCTCGAGGCGCTGACTTCGGCGGTATTGGTCAAAGCACCTGGAACATCGACCCTGGCAGTCAATGACAATGTGGTGCTGCCAACTGGCAATGTGCCAACCGTCCAAGTTCCTGCGTTGAATGCTCCAGTGGCTGGGTTGCTCGAGACAAACGTTAAACCTGCTGGCAATTGCTCTACGACGGCGACGCCCGTGGCATCGCTCGGTCCTGAATTGGTCAGCCTGATGGTGTACACCACATTCTGCCCAACGGCTGGCGCGGGATTGTCCACGGTTTTGGTTAGGCTTAAATCCGCGCTCGAGTTGCTGTTTGAAATGGTACTCGAGGTGTTGTTGGCGGGTTGCGGGTCGTTGGTCGGGCTGGTGATGGTGGCGGTGTTGGTGATGCTGGTGGCGGGGTCGAAATTGGCTGGCACACTGTAGGTTGCCGTGACGACTTTGGTTGAGTTCGGCGCGAGGACGCCAAAACTGCAAGGGAAGGCACTGGCGCAATCGCCAGTGTTTGAGACAAAAGTCAAACCTGCTGGCGTCGGGTCATTCAATTCGACGCTGGCGGCATTGCTCGGACCCGCATTCTTGAGCGTGATGGTGTAACTGACGCTCGAGCCTGGAATAATGGTGTTCGGTCCTGTTTTCAAAGCGCTCAGGTCGGCTTGAGGCACAAGTGTATTGCTATCGCCGTTGTTGTTCGAGCTTGGGTCGGATGTGCCAGCGGGCGGCGTGACGGTGGCGCTGTTGACCAAGTTTCCGGTGGCGCTGGCAACCACAAAGCCTTTGGCAACAAAGGTCAGTGTTGCGCCGTTAATCAGATCGACGTTGGTATTGATATTGCCCGTGCCACTGGCAGCACAACTCGAGCCAGCGCTGGCACTGCACGTCCAAGTCACGCCTGTGATCGTGGCTGGGAAGTTATCAACCACGTTCGCACCGATGGCGGCGCTCGGTCCAGCGTTGGCAACAGTAATTTTATAAGTAATTTGCGTGCCTGGGATCGCGGTGCTCGAGGGTGGATCATCGGTTTTGGTCAGGCTGAGATCGGCAATTGGCGAACCCAATGAGGTGTTGGCTTGGGCGCTATTGTTAACGGTACTTGGGTCTGGCGTGTCGCTGGAAACGGTGGCAATGTTGACCATTGGGTCTGGCGCGGTGTACATGCCTGGAACGTTGTAGGTCAACGTAATCGTCTTGCTTGCGCTTGGTGAAAGTCGGGCAAAGCTGCAAGCCGCAATGTCCGTGCAATCGCCAGTGCTCGAGAGCAGGGTCACGCCGACGGGCGTTGGGTCTTTGACAACCACGTTGACGGCATCGCTCGGTCCGGCGTTGCTGACGGTCAGGGTATAAATAACATTATTGCCTGGCGTGGTCTGCACCGTTCCCGTTTTGTTGATGCTGACATCCGCGCTCGAGTCAATCTTGGTCGGGTCGCTGTCGCTCGAGTTGGCAGTGTTGGTTTCACCGCCGCCTGAAACGCTGGCAGTGTTGCTTAAACTCGAGACTCCAGTGCCGCCTGCCACCGTTTGTTCGATGGTCACAGGAATGGCAATGGCTGGGTAACTTGCGCCCGCAGTCAAAACATCAGACCTCGAGCATGACACTGTTTGAGCCGTGGTAGTACACGTCCAACCTGTGCCAGTTGCCGTGCCTGGGGTCAAACCTGTGGGAATGATATCGGTTATTGAGACTGGCGCAGTCGTAAAGCCAGTTCCAGCGTTGGTGACCGCCAAGGTGTATGTGCCACTCGAGCCGCGAATCATTGGGTCTGGCGTGTGAGATTTGGAAACGGTCAAATCAGGCGCTTTTGGTGTGAAGGTAACGCTGGCGGCATCGTCACCCGTTGCATCATTTGGCGTGCTGTCAGGGTCTGGAGTGCCACTGGCGCTGACTTCGGCATTGTTGGTTATTGCGGTGCTCGAGGTCACGGTAGCGACCAAACTGAGGGTTTGCACACCCACTGGCACGGTATTAATGCTCCAATTCTCGGTGGCTGAATCGTAAGTTCCCGCGCTCGTGCTGCTCGAGACGAAGCTTAATCCTGCTGGCAGCTTGTCGGTCACCACCACGTTTTGGGCGGCGCTTGGTCCCGCGTTGGTCAGCGTCAGCAAGAAGGTCGCATTGCCTGTCAGGTTTGGCGTTGCACCCTGCAAGACTTTGGTCAGCGACAAATCGGCTTTTGGCGCGACTGGCACGGTAGCAGTTTGTTGGTTGTTGCTGGTATCTGGGTCGGTGTTGCCACTCGAGACGCTGGCAGTGTTCGAGACTGGATTTGGTGTGCTGTAATTGGCGTTCATACTGTAGGTCGCATTGATCGTGCGGGTGTCACCAACTGCCATATTACCGAGTAAACATGGGAAGTTGCTGGTGCAATCGCCAGTGTTGCCGACAAAGCTTAAACCGCTCGGCAATGGGTCAGTCACAACCACGTCGCTGGCTTGCGAAGGTCCTTTGTTTTTGACGACAATCGTAAACGTCGCGCTTTCGCCTGGTACAAACTCGAGCGGCGCGGTTTTGGTGATTTCAAGGTTGGTGCTCGAGACTATTGTGGTCGGGTCGCTGGCGGTGTTGTTGGTCGTGATGGTTTCTCCGCCACCGTTCAGGCTGGCGGTGTTGGTCAGGCTGGCGGCAGCCGATTGTTCGACATTGACCGTGACTGCAATGGTTGGGGCGCTCGAGCTTGCGGCAATTGGGTTGTCGGTGCTGCATTGCACGGCTTGACCGGAGGTACTACATGTCCAGCCCGTACCAACCGCGCTGATTGGGGTTAGACCAACGGGCAGGGTATCGTTCAGATTGACCGTCGCGTTGGTTGGCGCTGTGCCAATGTTGTTGGCAACAATGCTGTAAACGCTGCCCAAGCCCCTGGTGAAATTTCCCGTGTGGGTTTTGCTGACCGTCAAATCTGGTGCTCGAGTGTTCAAATTGACTGTAGCGAAATCGTCACCTTTAGCATCGTTTGGGGTGCTATCAGGGTCTGGCGTGGTGGCGGCGCTGACTTCGGCTGTGTTGGTGTTCGCGCCAGGGATCGTGACTTTGGCATTGATCTCGAGCGTCGTGCCGCCAATCGGCAGTGTCCCAACCGTCCAAACACCAGTGCTTTGGTTGTAGGTGCTTTGGTTGCTCGAGACAAACACCAAACCTGCTGGCAGTGGGTCGCTGACCGTGACGCCCGTGGCATTGCTCGGACCCGCATTGGTCAGCGTAAGGCTGAATTTCACGGTGTCGCCCAGCGCTGGGCTGGCATTGTCAACAGTTTTGACCAGACTGAGATCGCTTGTTGGTGCGGCGTTCGCGCTCGAGGTGGCGGTGTTGTTCCCTGGTTCTGGGTCAATCGTCTGACTGCTGACCGTCGCGCTGTTGACCACCGCGCCCGCTGCCACAAAGTCGGCTGGGACGGTGTACGTTGCCGTAATCAGCTTGCTCGAGTTTGGAGCCATGACTCCCAAATCGCAGGGGAATGAAGTGGTGCAATCGCCTGTATTGCCGACAAAGACCAAACCTGCGGGTGCGGCATCGCTGACGCTGACATTGGCGGCGTTGCTTGGACCCGCGTTGTTGAGGCTGATGGTGTACGTGACGCTCGAGCCTGGGACGATGTTGGCGGGACCTGTTTTTAAGATGCTAAGGTCGGCTTGCGGCACGAGGGTATTGCTGTCGCCGTTGTTGTTCGAGCTTGGGTCGGACGTGCCAACGGGCGGCGTGACATTGGCGGTGTTAATCAGGTTTCCGGTGGCGCTGGCAACCACAAATCCTGTGGCGCTAAAGGTCAGTGTGCCACCGTTTAAAACGTTAACAATCGCATTGATGTTTCCCGTTCCACTGGCGGGGCAACTCGAGCCAGCACTTGCAGCACAAGTCCAAGTCACGCCTGTGATGGTGGTTGGGAAGTTATCAACCACGGTTGCGCCGATGGCGGCGCTTGGACCCGCATTGGACACCGTAATTTTGTAAGTAATTGCCGTGCCTGGAATGGCGGTGCTCGAGGCTGGGAAGTCGGTTTTGGTCAAACTCAAATCGGCGACTGGCGAACCCAAGGAGGTATTGGCTTGGGCGGTGTTGTTGCTCAGGCTCGGGTCTGGTGTACTTGAGCTGACCGTTGCAATGTTGGAAACAGGGTCTGGGGTGGTGTACGCGCCTGGGACGTTGTAACTGACGGTGATTGACTTGCTGGCGTTAATCGGCAAGGTGGCGAAGCTGCATGGGAAGCTCGAGCAGTCGCCAGCCACGGTCAGAAGCGTTAGTCCTGCTGGAATTGGATCGCTGAGCACGACATTGACCGCATCGCTTGGACCCGCATTTGCCAGGGTGATCGTGTAACTGATATTTGTTCCTGGTGTCGCGCTGACCGTTCCAGATTTTTGAATGCTGACATCCGCACTCGAGGCGATGCCCGTCGGGTCGGTGTCGCTCGAGTTTGCAGCGTTGCTTTCGCCGCCGCCAGCAACGCTGGCGGTGTTGTTGAGTGTGGCTGCGCCCGTGCCGCCAGCAACGCTTTGTTCTACGGTGACGGGAATTGAAATGATTGGGTAACTCGAGCCAGCATTTAGAATGTCAGACCTCGAGCACGAAACAACTTGTCCTGTGGTGGTACATGTCCAGCCTGTGCCCGTGGCAGCGCCTGGGGTTAAACCTGGCGGCAGGGTATCCGAAACGGTGACTGGCGCAGTCGTAAAGCCATTTCCAGCATTCGCCACACTCAGGGTGTAATTGCCGCTCGAGCCGCGAATCAAAGGCGCTGGAGTGTGGGTTTTTTGAATCGTCAGGTCTGGCGATTCTGGGGTGAAGCTCGTGGTCGCGGCATCGTCGCCGGTTCCGTCATTTGGCGTGCTGTCAGGGTCTGGAGTGCTCGAGGCGGAGACTTGAGCGGCATTGGTAATCGCGCCGGTGGTGGTGATGGTTGCCACAAGCTCTAAAGTTTGCGTGCCGACTGGAACACTTGAAAAGCTCCACTCGCCGTTGCTTGGGTTGTACGTCCCAAGGCTTGGGTTGCTCGAGACAAATGTTAATCCTGCTGGCAGTTGGTCTTTGACCACCACGTTTTGCGCGGCACTTGGACCTGTGTTGTTCAAGGTAATCAGGTACTTGGCGTTCTCAGACAAATTCGGTGTTGGGTTGGTCAAGACTTTGGTCAAGCTCAGGTCGCCACTTGGCGACACTGGCGTAATCGTGCTGCTCGAGTCGTTGGTGATGTTGGTGTCTGGGGTGCTGGAACTGACCGAAGCGGTGTTGGTGATGCTCGAGTTGCTGAGGTTGGCTGGCACGCTGTAGGTGCTGGTGATGGTGCGGGTTGCGCCGACTGGAATCGTGACAAAGTTGCAGGGGTAAGCCGTTGTACATGCACCAGTATTTGCAATGAAGGTGAGTCCAGTTGTGGCTGGGTCGCTGACCACCACATTTTGCGCGTCCGATGATCCATTGTTGGTGACTGAAACCGTATAAACCGCATTTAAACCTGGGGTCAGGCTGGCGGGCGCAGTTTTCAAGACACTCAGGTCACTTGAGGGGGCAACAGGCACACTGACGGTGCTGGCGTTGTTGCTGGGGTCAGGGTCTGGGGTGCTCGAACTGAGGCTGGCGGTGTTGGACACGCTGCTGGCGGCAAAGTTGGCTGGCACGCTGTAGGTGGCTTTGATGGTACGGCTCGTACCGTTTGGCACAGTCCCAAGGTTGCAATCAAAGGCGGTGGTGCAGTCAACGGTATTTGAAACGAACGTCAATCCTGCTGGCGTGATGTCGGAGACAACCACATTCTTGGCGTCGCTCGCGCCAGCGTTGGAAACCACTATCGTAAAGATTGCATTTGTGCCTGGGACAATGCTGGCGGGCGCAGTTTTAATGATGCTCAAGTTCGCGCTCGAGCCAATCGCGGTTGGGTCGGTGTCGCTCGAGTTGGACGTGTTTAGCTCTCCTCCACCCGAAACAGTGGCGGTATTGGTCACGCTGTTGCCAATGTTTTGCGAGACATCGACGTTCACCAAAATGTCTGGGAAGCTTGCTGCGGCTGCCAGAACATCGAGTCTGGTGCAACTGACCGCCTGACCCGATACCGTACACGCCCAGCCAGCCCCTGACACACGGGTGGGGGTTAAGCCCGTTGGCAGGGTGTCGGCAACCTGAACGGCGTTGTTGGTTGGTGCAGTGCCAGAGTTGGTCACGGCAATGCTGTAAACACCACTCGAGCCTCGGGTGAAATTGCCCGTGTGGGTTTTGAGGATTGTTAAGTCTGGCACTCGAGCCGTGATGTCGGCGCTGGCGGCATCATCGCCCACTCCATCGTTTGGCGTGCTGTCTGGGTCTGGTATGTCGGAGACGCTAACTTGGGCTTTGTTGCTGATAACGCCTGGTTGTGCCACAGTGGCTTGAATGGCAAGTGTGGCACTGCCTGCTGGCAGTGTGCCAACATCCCATTCGCCCGTAATTTGGTCGTACACGCCCTGCGATGGACTCGCGCCGACAAATACCAAACCGCTCGACAGTTGGTCAATCAATTTCACGCCAGTCGCCACGCTCGGACCAGCGTTGGTCAAGGTCAGTGTGTAGCTGATCGTGTCGCCCACGGCTGGGCTGGCGTCACTGACGGTTTTGGTCAGTGACAAATCCGCATTCGGGTTGACTCCTGCGCTGCTCGAGGCACTGTTGTTGGTCTTGTCGGGGTCTAGGGTTGGGCTGGTCACGTTGACGGTGTTCACCACTGGGGTACTCGAGGTGAAACCTGCGGGCAAATTGTAGGTGGCGGTAATCGTTTTGGTTTCATTAGGGGCAAGGATCGGGTAGGTACACGGGAAGCCAGTCGTGCAATCGCCAGTGTTAGAGACAAAATTCAGACCTGCTGGCGTCGGGTCGGTCACTTCGACATCGGCGGCATTGCTCGGACCAGCGTTCTTGAGGGTAATCGTGTACACGATGCTCGAGCCACCAGGCACGAGGCTGGCGGGTCCAGTTTTGGTCACGCTGAGGTCGGCGTTGGGAATCAACGTGTTGCTGTCGTCGTTGTTGTTCGAGCTTGGGTCGCTTGTGCCTGCGGGCGGTGTGACCGTGGCAACATTGACCAGATTTCCGGTGGCGCTGGCAAGAATCGTGCCAGCCGTGGTGAAGGTCAGCGTGCCACCGTTTTGGACATTGACAATGGCGTTGATGTTGCCTGTTCCACTGGCGGGACAACTCGAGCCGGCGCTCGCCACGCAAGTCCAGGTTGGGTTGGCAATGTTGGCTGGGAAGTTGTCACTCACGTTCGCGCCGTTGGCGGCGCTTGGACCCGCGTTGGTCACGACAATCTTATAAACAATTGGCGTTCCTGGGACGGCAGTGCTCGAGGCTGGATCATCGGTTTTGGTGAGGCTGAGATCGGCAACCGGGGCATTCAAGCTGGTGTCGGCTTCGGCGGAGTTGTTGGCGCTGTTCGGGTCTGGCGTATCGCTGGTGATGCTCGCAATGTTTCGAATCGGGTCTGGTGCGCTGTAATTGCTCGGAACGCTGTAATTGACCGTTACAGATTTGCTGGCGGCTGGCGCAAGTCTGGTAAAGCTGCATGGGAAGCTCGAGCAATCACCAGTCACCGAAACCAAAGTCAAGCCTACTGGCGTTGGGTCGCTCACCACGACATTGACCGCATCGCTCGGTCCGTCGTTGCCAAAGTTGATCGTGTACGTGACGTTCGTTCCCGCCACGACTTTGACCGTTCCAGTTTTGTTGATGCTGACATCCGCACTCGAGGCAGTGTTGGTCGGGTCGGTGTCGCTCGAGTTGGCGGTATTGGCTTCGCCGCCGCCAGACACGGTAGCGGTGTTGTTCAAAACGGCTGCGCCAGTGCCACCGGCGGCTGTTTGCTGGACGGTGACTGGAATCAAAATCGTTGGATAGACCGCTCCTGCCGCCAGCACATCTGATCTGCTGCACGTCACGGTTTGTGCGGCGGTGCTGCAAGCCCAGCCCGTCCCCGTGACCGTTCCTGGGGTCAAGCCTGCTGGAATCGTGTCGGTTACTGTCACTGGCGCAGTGGTAAAGCCAGTTCCAGTGTTGCTGACAACCAAGCTGTAGGTAGCGCTCGAGCCTCGAATCACGGGGTCTGGGGTGTGGGTTTTGGCAATGCTCAAATCTGGTACAAGTGGCGTGAAAACCACACTCGAGAATTCATCACCCGTGGCGTCATTTGGCGTGCTGTCGGGGTCTGGCGTGCTGCTGGCGGTCACTTGAGCGCTATTGATGATTGCCGTGCTTGAGGTCACAGTTGCCACAAGCTCGAGGGTTTCAGTTCCAACGGGCATGGTCGGAATAACCCAATCGCCAGTGCTCGAGGTATACGTGCCAAGGCTTGGGTTACTCGAGACAAAACTTAATCCTGCTGGCAGTTTATCAGTCACCGTCACGTTTTGCGCCGCGCTTGGACCCGCGTTGGTTAGGGTAATCGTGTAGTTGGCGTTGGTCGTGATGTTTGGCGCTAAGTTGGTCAAGACTTTGGTCAAACTCAGATCGCTACTCGGCGCAAGCGCTGTGCTGGTGCTGCTCGAGTTATTCGTGCCGTCTGGGTCTGGGGTACTCGAGACCACCGAAGCGGTGTTGATGGTGCTGGCGGTGGTGTAACCCGACGGCACGCTGTAGGTGCTGGTGATAACCCGACTTGAACCCGCAGCAATGGTTGCAAAATTGCAGGGGTAAGCCGTTGCGCACGCGCCCGTATTTGCGACGAAGCTTAAGCCTGCTGGCGTTGGGTCAGAGACCACCACGGCTTGCGCATCGCTCGAGCCAGAGTTGGTGACGGTGACGGTGTAAACCGCCGTCAATCCTGGCACAATATTGACGGGCGCAGTTTTGAGGATTCCAAGGTCACCCGAGGGTTTGACGGGCACATTCACGGTACTCGAGTTATTGGTGTTTACTGGGTCTGGCGTGCTCGAGGAGACGGTTGCGGTGTTGCTTAAGGTGGTGGCGGCGTAATTGGTCGGCACGCTGTAAGTTGCCGTGATCGTGCGGGTTGCTCCTGCCGGAATCGTCGCAAAATTGCACGGGAAGGCGCTGATGCAATCCAGCGTATTCGAGACGAATCCCAAACCTGCCGGCGTCGGGTCGGTCACAACCACATTCACCGCGTCACTCAAGCCAGCATTGGTAATCGCTATCGTAAAGACCGCGCTCTGTCCTGGAACGATACTGGCAGGCGGCGTTTTGATAATGCTGACATCCGCGCTCGAGACAATGGTTGTTGGGTCGGTGTCACTCGAGTTGGTCGTGTTGGTTTCACCGCCGCCAGACACGGTGGCAGTGTTGTTCAGGCTAGCCGCAGCCACTTGGGTGACGGTCACCGGAATTGATATGGCGGGGTAACTCGAGCCAGCGCTTAAAACATCAGCTCGAGCGCAAGAAACCGTTTGACCAACGGTGGTACACGTCCAGCCTGTGCCTGTTGCCGTGCCTGGGGTCAAACCTGCTGGCAAGGTGTCGGCAACTGTGACTGGCGCAGTCGTGAAGCCAGTTCCAGCGTTTGTCGCGGTCAGCGTGTATATGCCGCTCGAGCCTCGGGTCATCGGTTCGGGCGCGTGTGATTTGGCAATGGTCAAATCGGGCGAAGTTGGCGTGAAGGTAGCGCTCGAGAATTCGTCGCCGCTTCCATCATTTGGTGTGCTGTCGGGGTCGGGCGTGTCACTGGCACTGACTTGCGCAGAGTTAACGATGGCAGTGTTGGCGATAACCGTAGCGACAAGCTCGAGGGTTTGCGTACCGACGGGCACAGTCCCAATCACCCAGTCACCCGTGCTCGAGGTGTACGTTCCAGCACTTGGGTTGCTCGAGATGAAGCTTAAGCCTATTGGGAGTTTGTCGTTGACCCTGACGTTTTGCGCCGCACTTGGACCCGCATTGGTCAGGGTGATCGTGTAATTTGCACTCCCAGCCAAGTTCGGCGTTGGGTTGGTCAAAACTTTGCTCAAACTCAGATCGGCGCTTGCCACCAAAGTAGAAGTCACACTGCTGGCATTGTTACCTAGGGTTGGGTCTGGGGTGCTCGAGCTGATTGTTGCGGTGTTGGTGGTGCTGGTGGTCGTGTAGCCTGCTGGCACATTGTAGGTGCTGGTGATAACTTGGGTTGATCCCGCCGCCAGCGTTGCAAAATTGCAGGGGTAAGCGGTGGTGCAACCTCCAGCATTCGAGGCGAAGGTCAAACCTGCTGGCGTTGGATCAGTCAAGACCACACTTTGGGCATCGCTTGTGCCGTTGTTGGTCACGGTGATCGTGTAAACCGCCGTCAAACCTGGGGTGATCGTGGCAGGTCCAGTTTTCAAAACCCTCAAATCACTCGAGGGCGCAGCGTTGACCGTCGCCGTGCTCGAGTTGTTGGCTGGCGTTGGGTCTGGGGTGCTCGAGGTCACGGTGGCGGTGTTGGAGACGCCAGCGCCAACGAAATTGGCTGGAACGCTGTAGGTGGCGTTAATCGTGCGGCTTGTGCCTGCTGGGACAATGCCCAAGTCGCAGTCGAAGGCGGTGATGCAGTCGAGGGCGTTGGAAACGAAAGTCAATCCTGCGGGCGTAACATCGGATACCAAAACGTTTTTCGCATCACTTAAGCCTGCATTCGTGACGACAATGGTAAACACCGCATTTGTGCCTGGCACGATGCTGGCGGGTGGGGTTTTGACAATGCCCAAGTTCGCGCTCGAGACAATGCTGGTTGGGTCGCTGGCGCTGTTGTTGCTGGTGTTTTGCTCGCCCCCACCTGCGACGCTGGCGGTATTCGTCAAGCTGGCAGCCGCATCTTGGGCGACAGCCACCGTCAGCGAAATATCTGGATAACTTGCACTTGCCGTTAACGCATCAGACCTCGAGCAACTGACGACCTGCCCTGCAATCGAGCATGTCCAGCCCGTGCCTACGACGCTTGAGGGGATTAAACCTGTTGGCAGCGTGTCGGTCACTGTCACCAAACCGCTGGTGCTTGCCGTACCAGAATTGGTGGCGCTCAACGTATAAACACTACTCGAGCCTCGAGTGAAACTGCCCGTGTGGGTTTTGGCAATCGTCAGGTCTGGCACTCGAGCGGTGATGATGACACTGGCGGCATCGTCCCCAATGCCGTCATTTGGGGTGCTATCGGGGTCTGGCGTTTGGCTGGCGCTCACTTCGGCGGTGTTGGTTAAAGCGCCTGGAACATCAACCCTGGCGGTCAATGACAGGGTGGTGCTGCCAATCGGCAGTGTGCCAACCGCCCAAGTTCCCGCGCTGAATGTTCCAGTGGCGGGGCTGCTCGAGATCAGGCTTAAACCTGCTGGCAGTTGCTCGTCTACCGTAACGCCTGTCGCTGTGCTGGGTCCAGCGTTGGTTAATGTAATGGTATAAATGACGTTTTCGCCGACGGCTGGACTGGTGTTGTCAACGGTTTTGGTCAAACTTAAATCGGCTTTGGGCGCGTTGCTCAAGGTGATGCTCGAGGCGTTGTTGCCCGCAACTGGATCGGTGGTGGGGCTGGTTACGGTGGCGGTGTTGGTGACGCTGGTGGCTGGGTTGAAATTGGCTGGCACGCTGTAGGTGGTCGTGATGACTTTGGTGGCGGTTGGCGCAAGTGTGCCAAAGCTGCATGGATAGGCAGTGGTGCAATCACCTGTGTTCGAGACAAAGTTCAGACCTGCTGGCGTCGGGTCGTTCACCACCACCGTTTCGGCATTGCTCGGTCCAAGGTTTTTGAGTGTGATGGTATAAACTGCCGTTAAGCCAGGAACAATGTTGGCGGGTCCAGTTTTGATAATCTCGAGGTCGGCTTGTGGGGTCAGGGTATTGCTGTCGGCATTGTTGTTCGAGCTTGGGTCGCTTGTGCCTGCTGGCGGCGTAACCGTGGCGCTGTTGACCAGATTTCCGGTGGCGCTGGCAAGAATCGTGCCCGTTGCCGTGAAGGTCAACGTGCCACCGTTTGAAACGTTGACAATCGCGTTGATGTTCCCAATTCCACTGGCGGGGCAACTCGAGCCAGAACTTGCAGCACAAGTCCAAGTCACGCCCGTAATCGTGGCTGGGAAATTATCGACCACGTTTGCGCCCGTGGCGGCGCTTGGACCCGCATTGGTGACCACAATTTTGTAGGTGATTGGCGTTCCAGGAATGGCGGTGCTCGAGGCTGGGAAGTCGGTTTTGGTCAAGCCCAGGTCGGCAATGGGTGCGCTCAGTGAGGTATTGGCTTTGGCGGTGTTGTTGATCGCGCTCGGGTCGGGCGTGGCTGAGCTGACGCTGGCAGTGTTGACGATTGGGTCTGGAGCAGTGTACGCGCCAGGAACGCTGTACGTGAGGGCAATGTTCTTGGTTACACCGGGCGCGATTCTGGCAAAATTGCATGGGAGGCTCGAGCAATCGCCCGTTGTTGACACCAGGGTTAAGCCGACTGGCGTCGGGTCAGAAATCACCACGTTGACCGCATCACTTGGACCGGCATTGGACACGACGAGGTTGTAGCTGACATTCGTGCCTGGGGTTGCCGTCACACTGCCAGTCTTATTGATGCTCATGTCGGCACTCGAGCTGATGCTGGTCGGGTCAGAGGCAGCGTTGTTTGCCGTGTTGACTTCACCTCCACCGATGACATTGGCGGTGTTGGTCAAGCTCGAGACTCCAGTGCCACCTGCGGCGGTTTGGTCAACCGTGACTGGAACGGTGATGGTCGGGTAACTTGCGCCCGCAATCAAAACGTTGCTGCGGTTGCAACTGACGGTTTGACCTGTTGTTGTACACGTCCAACCCGTGCCTGTGGCAACGCCTGGGGTTAAACCTGTCGGCAGACTATCGGTCATGTTGACTGCGGCGGTGCTAAATCCAGTTCCAACATTGCTGACATTGATCGAGAACGTGCCGCCAGCACCGCGAATCATCGGGTCTGGGGTATGGGTTTTGGATACGGTTAAATCTGGCACGAGTGGCGTAAAGGTCACGCTCGAGAATTCATCGCCCGCGCCGTCATTGGGGATGCTGTCAGGGTCTGGCGTACCACTGGCGGTCACTTGGGCGCTGTTGGTGATAACACTGCTCGAGTTGACGGCGGCGACAATCTCGAGGGTTTGCGTGCCAACTGCCACAGTCCCAACCACCCAATCGCCAGTGCTCGAGTTGTACGTGCCAAGGCTTGGGTTGCTCGAGACGAAAGCCAAGCCCGCTGGCAGCAAATCGTTGACCGTCACATTTTGTGACGCACTTGGACCCGCATTGGTCAGGGTCAGGATGTATTTGACGTTACCCGTAATGTTTGGGGTCGCGCCCGAAATGGTTTTGACCAAACTGAGGTCGGCTTTGGGCGCAAGCGGCGCGGTGGTCGTTTTTTGGTTGTTGGCTGCCACGTTGTCGGTGGTGGTGCTCGAGACGCTGGCGGTGTTGGAAACTGGGTCTGGGCTGGTGTAGCTGGCTGGCACAGAGTAGGTCACGGTAATGCTGCGAGTCTGTCCGACGGTCATGTTGCCGAGGTTGCACGGAAAAGCGCCGCTGCAATCGCCTGCATTTGAAACAAAAGTCAAGCCGCTCGGCAATGGGTCGGTCACCGAAACACCCGTGGCATCGCTTGGACCGTTATTGACCACGTTGATGGTAAAAACCGCGTTTTGTCCTGGAACAATGTTGACTGGCGCAATTTTATCAATCGCCAGGTCGCTGCTCGAGACGATGGTGGTCGGGTCGCTGGCAGCATCGTTGGCGGTGTTGGTTTCACTGCCGCCAGCCACATTGGCAGTGTTGGTCAGGCTGGCAGCCGCGCTCTGCAAAACGTCGAGATTCACAATAATATCTGGGTAACTCGCGCTCAAACCAAGCGCATCGTTGCGGGTACAAGTTACGGTTTGACTTGAAACAGTACACGTCCAGCCTGTACCAGTTGCCGTGGTCGGTGTTAAGCCTGCTGGTAGCGTGTCCGAGACTGTAACAAGCCCGAAAGTCGGGGCAACATTGGAATTGCTGACTTTGATCGTGTAAGCCGCGCTCGAGCCTCGAATGAAATTGCCCGTGTGGGATTTAGCAATCGTTAAATCAGGGACTCGGGTCGTGATGCTGACACTGGCGGCATCATCACCAATGCCGTCGCCTGGGGTTGAATCTGGGTCTGTGACGCTCGAGGCACTGACTTCGGCTTTGTTAAGGATTGTGCCTGCGGCATTGACTTGCGCGTTAATGGTCAGGCTAACGCTGGTCACGCCCAGATTGCCCACGGTCCAAATGCCTGCACTCGAGTCGTAAGTGCCTTGGCTTGGAGAGGCTGAAACAAAAGTCAGACCACTTGGCAAGGAATCGTTGACGGTAACGCCCGTGGTGTTGGTTGGTCCTGCGTTGGTTAAGGTTAAGGTATACGCTATCGTGCTGCCAATGGCAGGCGTGGCATCATTCACAACTTTGAGAATACTCAGATCGCTGCTCGAGATGATGTTGGTTGGATCGCTGGCACTGTCGTTGCCCAAGTTCGCCTCGCCACCACCAGCCACATTGGCGGTGTTGGTCAGGCTGGCAGGTGCATTCTGCGCCACCGTGAAGGGCACTTGAACGAGCGGATAACTCGAGCCAGCACTGAGCGAATCGGTTCGGGTACAGGTCACGGTTTGACCGCCAACATTGCACGTCCAGCCCGTGCCACTTGCCGCCGTCGGTGTTAAACCAGTCGGCAAAGTGTCTGTCACCGTGACCGTGTTGAAGGCTGGGTCAGTTAAACCTGCCGCCGTGCCAACGTTGGAAACCACAATTGAATACACGCCACTCGAACTGCCTCGAGCCACCGGGTCTGGCGTGTGCGATTTGGTAATTGTTAAGTCTGGAGCGTTCACGACCACGCTGGCGGCGGAACTGTTGTTTGCCGAAACGCTGTCAATCCAAGCGGCAGGCACGGCAACGGTGGCGGTGTTCGCCATCGGATTTGGTGCGTTTGCCGCGACTGTTCCCGTGATCGTAAAGACCACCTGATTGGCTGCGCCAACACCCATATTTATGCTGGCATTGATGCTGCCCGACCCCGAGGCTGGGCAACTCGAGCTTCCAGAAGCAACGCAAGTCCAAGTTGCACCCGTCAAACCTGCTGGCAGGTTATCGGTCACGGTTGCGCCCGTGACGTTACTTAAACCATTGTTCTTGACACTCAGGGTGTACGACAGATTGCCGCGAATCACCACTGGGTTGGGACTGGCGGTTTTGACAATTTCGAGATCGCTCGAGAGCTGCACGGTGTTGCTGGCGGTTACGTTAACTGGCGCTACAATACCCGCCGCGCCGTCCTGATCGACGGTGGCGATGTTGGTGATCGTGCCAGAACTGAACTGATTGACGCTCACTTTAAAAACGATCACCGCACTTGCGCCCGCCGAAATCACACCCACCGCCTGTCCGCTCGAGTTGATGGTTTTGGCACTCAAATACGGCATCGCCCCAGCGACATCGGGAATGGCTGTGCCGTTTAAGGTGGTGCTGCCCGCAACATAGCTTGTTCCCGATGGGATACCCTCGAGGAAAGTGGCGGCGCTGGTGGCGGTCAGTCCAGTGTTCGGCACGTCGATGGTATAGGTAAGCGTGCTGTTGGAGAGCACCGCCCCTGTTGGTGAAACCGTTTTGACAGGCTCGAGACGCGGCGCATTGGTGGTTGTGGGATCGGTGGCAATGCTGCCAAAGGTCGTGGGTTGTCCTGCGCAACTGATAAAGTCATAAGTCCAACTGGCACTGTTCGCGTATTTCGCGGAGGCAGGTGAAGCTGGGACGCTGTTAACATTCACTTTGAAGGTCACGATGGTCAATGCACCCGCGTTGACCGTACCAATGTTCACGCCGCCCGCCGAGGTGGGATCGGCAGCGGCTTGGGTTATGCCATTGACTGTAAAACTTCCCGCCACAAAACTTGTTCCGACTGGCACGACATCTTTAAAAACCACATTTGAAGCGTTGGCAGTCCCAGTGGTGTTGTCAAGCTTGACTGTATAGGTTAAGACATCACCAGGGGCGGCATTGGTTTTGTCCACGGTTTTGACGGTGGTCGGAAATTTGGGCGCTCCAACGTCAATCTGCAATCCCAAACTCGAGATCACGTATTGATCGCCCGAAGTTGTACCTTGGGCATAAGCGGTGGTTTGTCCAGAAACCAATGCACTCGAGATGTCCACGTTGGTAATGTCCCAACCTTGTCGTGCACCGACCACGTTTGCGGCGTTGGTATGGTTGATGCCACCAAACGTTCCTGTAGTGTCGAGCGCTCCAGAGTCAGAATTGATTTGAGCTAGGAAAAAATTATTCACCGGATTATTTGCTCCGAACAGATTGTTGGTTGGTGGGTTGGTGCTGCCAAATTTCATTTGGTCGCCGCCCAAGCCAGAATCGCCCTCCATCGCCGAAACCATCAACCGCCCAGACTGGGTGGCTGAAGTTGGAGTGCAAAAACCATTGATGGTGGCGACTGCACCGCCACCAATTTCTGCACCAACGAAAATGTTCATGTTCCTCGAGGGTAAACCAGATTTTGAGTAAATCACCGCCAGCGTCCAACCCGCATTGTTTGCATTGTTTTCACTGGCGATTTCGGTGGCTGGAACAGCGCCCGTAATGTACTTGCCGCCTGCCGTGACAAAACTGGTAACATCTGCGCTACGCACATAAAAATTTGGATTGGTTAAGCTAAATGCCGAAGCTGCTGCAGGCGCTACCGAACGAACCACGTTGTCCGGAGTTGTAAACTTAACCGAATTTCCCAGACTGGCGCTCACATTTTGTGTACCGTAATTGTAACTGCCACCCCAGATCAGTTCGGCATAGACCACTGTTGCACCTGTTGGGATGACCAACTGTGCGGCAGATGAATTTTGAGTCCAATCGTTGGTTGTGCCAAACCCAAATGCCGTATTGCCTGCCCCTGGTGCAGGCAAAATATCTTGTGAGGCTGTGTTGGTGGTAATAAACGTACCAATTGAACCCAAATTGCCTTGTGCGTTTGCACTCGTCAATTTGCTTAATCCCAAGGTGTTTCCCGTAAAGGTCATCGCACCGTTGGTGATGACCGATTTTCTCAAAAGGTACGCAGCATCGGCGCTCGAGAACGACAAAACGATTGTAAGTACCGATCCAATCCAGCCAATGTGGTGTTTTCGCATGAAAGACTCCGAATCAATTTGAAGGGTAGTTGTGTATTTCCAAGGTCTGTCTTTTCATCTGCGCATTGGCTTGGTTTTTAAATGGCAATATGTTTTGAAATTTCTCCACACGATACGCGAAACCTCACTTAAGTCAATTGTAAAAATATCGATTCCAACCGCATTTTAGCATCTTGAATATCTGAACATTGGTTAAGTTATACATGAAAGAACATTGCTTTCTACCCCCCATTGGGGGCAGACAAAGATCACGAAAAACATCGTCTGAATCTCGAGTTTAGCGTTCCTTACAAAGATTTACAAATGAAAATCTGACGCTTAGATTCAAATCCATGCTCGGGTTTAGCTTTTGAGATGGTCGTCAAAACCTCGAGCGAGCGCTACCGCAACCAGTTCAGCATCGTAAACACAACCGCCCCAAACTCCGCCACTGACGTTTTGCAGTGCCGCCCACAGCTTGGTATCATCTGGCAGCAAGGGGTGCGGCGACAGATCATCTCGGGCTGCTCGAGCCTCCAAAATCTTTGCACCCTCAAGCGCATCAACTCTAGCGGTCTGCGTGCCAACAAAATTGATCGTGCCTTTCAGGTTACGGGTATCAATCACAATCTCGAGCAAGTCACCATCACGGATTTTGCCAATCGTGCCGCCTGCCAGCGCCTCTGGGCTGACATGCCCGATGCACGCACCGGTGCTAACCCCAGAAAATCTGGCATCGGTAATCACCGCGACCTCTTTGCCCCAGTCAAGGTGCTTTAAGGCGCTGGTGACTTGATAGGTTTCTTCCATGCCCGTGCCCATCGGACCGCCGCAAATCAAAACAATCACATCGCCTGGTTTGACAGGCTCGAGCTTGCGTCCTTTGATGGCATTGATCGCGTCTCGTTCGCGGGTAAAGACCCGAGCTGTGCCAAGTTTGCGGTACACGCCGTCGGCATCAATCACGCTTGGGTCAATGGCAGTGCTTTTCACCACGCTGCCAAGCGGCGCAATATTGCCTGTTGGAAAGGTCACAGTGCTGGTGATCCCCCTGGCTTTGGCACTGATTGGCGACATAATCACATTGTTGGGATCAACACCGTCTTGGGCTTGCAGCGTTTCGCGCAAGGTCTTGCGACGTTCGGACTTCTCCCACCACTCGAGATTTGCACCCAAGGGTTCGCCCGTGACCGTCAGCGCCTCGAGTTTCAGTAAACCCAATTCGCGCAAGTGCAGCATCACTTCGGGAACGCCACCCGCTATAAAAACTTGCACCGTCGTATGGTTTTTTGGACCGTTCGGCAGCGCATCAACAATTCTTGGCACTTTGGCATTCACTTCAACCCAATCTTGTACTGTCGGGCGCGTCAGTTTCGCGGCGTGCGCTATCGCTGGAATGTGCAAGAGCATATTCGTCGAACCACCAAACGCCGCGTGAACCACCATCGCATTGTGAATTGCATCTGACGTCAAAATATCGCGGGTCCTCAAACCTTTCTCAAGCAACCCAAGTGATGCCCTGGCACTGGCACGCGCCAACTCGAGCCAAATTTCTTGACCGCTCGGCGCAAGCGCCGCATGAGGCACGGTCAAGCCCAGCGCCTCCGCCACCACCTGCGAACTGGCAGCAGTCCCCAAAAACTGGCAGCCGCCACCCGCCGTCGCGCACGCCCTGCACCCCAACTCGCTGGCTTCCTCGAGCGTGATCTGATTGTTGGCGTAACGCACCCCAATGGTTTGAATTTTTCCAGCGTCCTCACCATTTTCGGGCGGCAAGGTCACACCACCAGGAACGATGACCGTTGGCAACTCGAGCGACCCTGCCAGCGCCATCAGCATGGCGGGCAAGCCCTTGTCGCAAGTCGCAATGCCGATCACCGCTTGGCGGGTTGGAAGGCTGCGGATAAGTCGCCTGAACACCACTGCCGCGTCGTTGCGGTACGGCAAACTGTCCATCATGCCCGTTGTGCCTTGCGTCCGACCATCACACGGATCGGACACGTAACCCGCAAACGGCACAGCCCCGCTCGAGCGCAAGGTTTCGGCTGCGGCTTTCATCAACAAACCAACTTCCCAATGTCCCGTGTGATAACCCAGCGCAATTGGGCTACCATCCTCGGCACGCATTCCGCCTTGGGTTGACAGCAGCAAGACTTGCGCCCCGAGCATATTTTCTGGTTTCCAACCCATGCCAGCGTTTTGACTTAGCCCAAACAAATCCCCACTCGGCGACTCGAGCAGCATCTCGTGGGTCAGCGGGAGTTTGCCCTGCATTCCTGGCGCTTTGGTTTTGACCTTCAGCATTTCAGGCGTGGTTTGCAGCAGTTTCTCGAGGGTGGACATGGGTTTAGTTTAGCGCGTCACAACTCTGGGTAATCCTTGCGGTGCGTCGCGTCCCAGAACATACCCCAATCGGGTTTGCGCCCGTCAACATCTTCAAACCCGTACTCGCGCATCAACGCCCAACTCGAGAGTATCCGCCCGTGAAATCTGGCTCGAGTTTCATCACTAGCCAGTGCTGCAATGCCGCGTCCAATAAACCTTGGACTTTCAGATTGCGTGGCAAAGGTTTTATCTTCGGCTTCAAACCAATTTTCGCTTGTCACTTTCATGTGATCAAGCATTTCTTCTGATCGTAAAAACCCTGGTGTGATCGCGCAAACCGTGATGCTCGAGTCATGCAATTCTTGAGCTTGAGCTTTGGCAAGGCGGTTGATGGCGTTTTTGATGAAGTCGTAAATCAGGTTTCCACGGTAATACCCATAATCACCGTCGGTAATCTCGAGCAGTAAGCCATTAGCCGTCTCGAGCATGATTGGCACAGCATATCTGGAGGTTATCAGGTGCGTGAAGATACTGCGTTCAATTAATTTAAAAGCTTTTTCCAACTCGAGTTCCCAAAATTTCTGTCCCCATTCAACCAGTTTTTCGCCGCCCCAAATATCATTGACCAGAATATCAAGCCGTCCTTGCTCGAGTTTGATACGTTCACATAAGGCTTGAACTTCGCTTTCAACGCTGTGATCGGTACGAACGGCAATGCCCACACCGCCAAGACTGCTGACGAGTTCTGCCGTCTCCTCTATCGTCTCGGGTCGGTTGAGGTCTGATGGATTGCCTCTCGAGCTTCGACCCGAACAGTACACGGTTGCACCCGCCGCACCGAATTCTATCGCAATGCCTCGACCTGCGCCCCTGGTTGCGCCTGCGACCAAAACAATTTTACCCTCGAATTTTTTCATATTGCCTCCAAAATTAGTTCATTGCCCAGCCGTTGTCCACCACCAAATTTTGCCCTGTGATGGCTCGAGCCTCGTTCGAGGCAAAGAACAAAATGGCGTTTGCCACGTCACTCGGTTGCACCCTTGTTTGCAGGCATTGGTTTGCCATGACCAGCGCTTCGTCTCGAGGGGTGACGCTTGCGGCTTCGGATTCGGTTTGCACAGCCCCTGGAGAGATGGCGTTGACGCGGATGTTGTGAATACCGAGTTCTCGGGCGAGTGAACGGGTGAAGCCGATCACACCGCCCTTAGAAGAAATGTAATGCGCCATTTCGGTGTGCGCCCCAAGCAAAAACACGATGCTGGCAAGGTTGATAATCGCTCCAGATTTTTGGGATTTCATGAACGGTGTGACGGCTTTAGCGCACAAGAACATGCCACGCAAATTGGTGTTGTGGGTTCTATCCCAATCACTGATTGTCAGGTCATCCCAGGCAATTCTTGGAAACACTCCAGCGTTATTCACCAGCACGTCCACCCGTCCAAACTCGAGTTTCACACTTTCGATCATGGCGGTCACACTGTCTGGGTTGCTGACATCGGTTGGAATCTCGAGCGCAACACCGTTTTCTGCACGAATCTCTTTGGCGACACTGGCACATAAGTTTGGGTTTAATTCTGCCAGCACGACTTTTGCACCCTCGAGCGCGAATGCCAGGGCAGTTGCGCGTCCAATGCCTGTGCCAGCACCCGTGACGATCACCACCGAATCTTGAAAACGAGTTTTGCTCATGTGTTTTACTGTAACTTTTTACTCGAGATTATGGCGCAAAGTGCTTAAACTATATTCATGTCCCAAGCTTTGCTCGAGTTGGAAACCCTGGTTTCAATGGCGGCGCTCGAGTCTCACGCTCGGCGCTCCGACGTTCAAGCGCTTCACAATGTCGCCAAGATTTGGTTCGAGGCAAGAGATTGGTGCGTGATTGCGGCAAGGTTTGTCATGGGCGCGGGTGACGCGCCAGAACCTCGAGTTTCACGGGTTGAACTGGAAGCGGCGATGAATGAGACTTTAAATCTGATGACCTTTGAGGGTTTAAACTCGAGCCGCACCAGCGCATTGATTCAAGTCACCAATGGTGTCTTAACCAAACTCGAGGATGCACGTCGGGCAAAAGTGCAAAATATTGAATTAGAATTGACCAGTTTTGCCTTGGTCGAATCGGTGAAGGCGGTCATGTTTGGTCGGAATTTGAACATCGCTGAGCGATCTGGGTTGCGGGGTTTGTATCAACGGGAGCGTTTACTACAGCAAGTTTAAAAGTTACTACTCTAGTAACAACATAAACTTGAGCTTCTGATCTAAACTGTTTGCATGTGGAATCCCAACCAATACCAAAAATTCGCTGACGAACGTGACCGACCTTTTTTTGACTTGCTGGCAAGAGTTGAAAAGCCTGACGCACAATTCGTTGCCGATCTCGGCTGCGGCACGGGGAACTTAACCGCAAAATTGCTCGAGAAATTCCCGAATGCCAGCATTGTTGGTGTAGATTCGAGCGCTCAAATGCTCAAAAAATCTGCCCAGTCGCAACATAAAAATCTCGAGTTTGTTCTGGCGGATTTAAGCACTTGGCAGCCCGAAAATCCGCTCGATGTCATCATTTCCAATGCCGCACTTCAATGGCTCGAGGATCACGAAACATTGATTCCAAAGCTTACGAATTTGCTCAAATCTGGCGGGGTTTTGGCAGTGCAAATGCCGATTAATTTTGAGCAACCAAGCCACACGATTTTGAGGGATTTAACGGGCGGCGCCACCTGGAAACCGCATTTAACAGCATTCTCGAGCAAACTTCGAGCACCAAAACCAGCCGCTTGGTACATTCAAACGTTCCATAATTTAGGCTTTAAGGTAGACGCTTGGGAAACAACTTATCACCATATTTTGCAGGGCGAAAACGCGGTGCTCGAATGGGTCAAGGGAACAGCTTTGCGCCCCATTTTAAAAGCGCTTGAACCTGAACTTCATACCAAATTTCTCGAGGAACTTGGGGCGCGGTATCTCGAGGTATATCCAAAAAGCGCTTTTGGTACTTTATTTTCTTTTAACCGATTGTTTTTTGTGGCTCGGAAATCTGCATGATCTCGAGATTTAGAATTGATTTTTGCTGTTCCACACATAAAACTTTTGTTTTTGTGACCGTTTTGTGACCACGTGCTCGCAATACTTTGTAGGTCTTCGCGGATTTGCCCGAAGAGCACAACGCAGACCAGAAACGAATGAAACTTCGGACTTGAGTCGGCAGGTCAATCTTGCTTCACCAGACTTGGTGAAAGACTCGATCAAAGGGGATTGACGAATCCTCTCGAGCGAATTGGAGTGTGTCATGAACCTAAAAAATTGGAAGGCAGCCTTTATTGGAGTCACAGCTTTAAGTTTCGCGGCGTGTTCGCAAACGCCATCAATTGTTGAGCCGGCATTAGGAGTGCAATCAATTACGGTTGGCAAACAAGTGATTCGTTACAAGATCGAAAATGGTCTTGCCATCTATCAGGGCGATATTGTGCTTGGCACAACCACTCAACTCGAGAATTTAAAACGAAATCCGCGCAGCCTTTTTCACGATCAGGATTGTAATTTTTTGTTCTGCTCGGATCATGATTACCGCTGGAAAAACGGTGAGATTCCGTACCTGATCGACTCGAGCGTGACAACCGCAGGCAACACCCATGTTCAGGAAGCCATTACCGAATGGCGCACCAAAACACGAATCAAGCTTGTACCACGCACCACCCAAAGCGATTACGTGGTCTTTAAAAAAGGCGATGAGGCAGGTGTCTGCCGCTCGAACGTTGGTCGTCAGGGCGGAGCGCAGAACATCAGTTTACTTTCCTCCGGCGATTGCGACAGAGGGTCGTTGATTCACGAAATTGGTCATGCGGTTGGTTTGTATCACGAACAAGGTCGTTCTGATCGCGACAAGTACATCAAGGTTCTGTTCGAGAACATGGAATCTAACGGCGTACCCGAGTACGACCGTCAGATCGATGATGCCTTGGACATTGGAGCTTACGATTACGCCTCGATCATGCACTACGGAGCGAAATACTTTAGTAAAAATGGCAAGCCAACCATCGAAACCATTCCACCAGGCATTGCCATAGGTCAACGCAACGGCTTGAGTGCGGGCGATTTGGCGGCAGTAAGTTGGTTGTACCTCAAAGATTGGGTACTTTCCGCCGATGGCAAGCAGGGATGGTATCCAATTAACATCTCGAACATCAAAGCCAGCGATATGGGCTTTGGAGACTTTGACGGTGATAAAATCACCGATACGTTTTACGGCGACGGCACAACTTGGTTTGTGTCTTATAAGGGCAGAAGCGCTTGGACACCGATCAACACCTCGAGCTTCACAGTGTCCGATTTGCGTTTTTATGATTTTGATGGTGACAAGAAAACCGATGTTTTTCGTCGTGCGCCAAACAGCGAATGGCAAGTTTCATATGGTGGCACTGGCGCTTGGACGACCATCAACAGTTCGGGTTTTGCACTCTCGAGCTATGGTTTTGGTGATTTTGACGGCAACGGCAAAACCGATGTCTTCCGCCCAGATGGCAGCAAATGGTTTGTATCTTATGATGGTACAGGCTTTTGGCAAGAATTAAACACCTCGAGTTTTGGTTTGAGTGATTTACGGTTTGGTGACTTTGACGGTAATCACAAAACCGATGTCTTCCGACGTGCCCCGAACAGTGAATGGCAAGTTTCTTACAGTGGTGTCAGCCCTTGGACGACCATCAATTCTTCGGTTTATCCACTCTCGGATTACCTGTTTGGCGATTTTAACAACGACGGCAAAACCGATGTGTTTCGCAACACCGACGACCAGTGGTTTGTTTCTTACGGCGGCACAGGTTTCTGGACGAGCATCAATGCAAACATGAAGTTAGCGCCTTACACAACACTTTCTGGCATCAGACTGGGTGATTTTAACGGTGACGGGCGCAGCGACGTGTTTGGTACATTGACCTGGAAAGATTCTTATTAAGTTGAACCGAGCAAAACAGTTTTAAAACATCCCCTTCCCTCGAGTTTTCTTGAGAAGGGGTATTTTGAGCAAAACAATTGACTCAAGCGCCAGGAAGGAATTCATGATCTCGAGGCTGCATCACGTACAAATTACGATTCCGACGAACGGTGAAGCGGTGGCTCGAGCATTCTATCTTGGATTACTCGGCTTGATTGAAATTCCAAAACCAGATTCGTTAAAAGCCAGAGGTGGGTTTTGGCTGTCTTTGGCGGGAACGGAGGTTCATGTGTCCCTCGAGGATGGTGTCAATCGCTTGGCAACCAAAGCACACATCGCGTATGAAGTCAGCGATCTCGAGGTTTGGCGATCCAAATTGCAAGCTGAGGGTTTTGAGCTGCTCAAAGGTATTCCAATTCCTGGTTTTGATCGGTTTGAGACCCGTGACCCTTTCGGAAACAGGCTGGAATTGATATCCGAAAAATAGTTTTGGCTTTTGGGTAAGCGTTTTTAAATTCCAAAGCAACTGCTTGACCTCAGTATAATATTTCCGTAAACGTTTACGAGACATGTTATAGTGTTAGTGTCTTACGTTCGTAACCAAGAAGCCCCGCTAAAACGGAAGCGCTTCCATACCGTTGCGCAACAACAGCTCTGGAGGTTAGACATGCAATCCATCGGTACGATTACCGTCACACCCAAACTCCCAACAGCCATTGCCAGGCTCGAGCAACTCGCCCAAAACCTTTACTGGTCTTGGAATCCAAGCGCCAGGGATTTGTTCCGCGAGATTAACTTTGATGTCTTCACCCTCAGCCATCATTCGACAATGCGGGTATTGCTCGAGTGCCACCAGGCAGATTTAGAGCGCGTCGCCGCAGACAAAAATTACCTCGAGCACTATAAAGCCGTCATGACCGATTTCGATGCGTATCTGAAACGCAAAGACACCTGGTTTAAAGCGCAATACCCCAAATTTCAGGGCAGCATCGCCTACTTTTCAATGGAATTTGGCTTGCACGAAAGCTTGCAAATTTACTCTGGCGGTCTGGGCGTGCTGGCGGGCGATCACTGCAAAAGCGCCTCCGATTTGGACTTGCCATTTGCCGCAATGGGCTTGATGTACCGCGAGGGCAGCTTCCACCAAAACCTCAACAAAGACGGCTGGCAAGAAGAATGGTACGAAACCATTGTTCCCGAACGAATTGGCGCAGTCCTCGAGACGGACAGCGGCGGCGCAGCCATTAAAATTGGCGTCGAAATCAGTGAGCGTCAAGTGTTCGTGCAAATCTGGCGCTTGCAAATCGGACGGATTCCACTGTATTTACTGGACGCCGCCATTCCAGAAAACAGTGCAACCGACCAAAAACTAACCGCACGTCTGTACGGCGCTGGCGGCGAATTCCGTGTGGCTCAAGAGCTTTTACTTGGCGTTGGCGGCGTTCGCGCACTGCGTGCCCTGAACATTGCCCCAAGCGTCTTTCACATGAACGAAGGGCACGCCGCGTTCCTCGGACTCGAGCGTATCCGTGAATTCATGCTGAAGGGTTTAAGCCGCGATGAGGCGCTCGAGGTGGTTGCCGCCAGCGGGATTTTTACCACCCACACGCCAGTCCCAGCCGGCAACGACGCATTTGCGCTCGAGATGATTGACAAGAAGCTCGGCAAGTTCTGGCTCAACGCCTTGCAAATCAGCCGCGACGAACTGATGGCGCTTGCCATGCACCAACAACCCTGGGGCGCGTCTTTCAGCATGACCGTGCTGGCATTGCGCTGCTCGAGGTACGCCAACGGTGTGTCGGAACTGCACGGCGAAGTTTCGCGCGGCATGTGGAATTTCTTGTGGGCTGGCGCCCAAGTTCAAGAAGTGCCAATCACCCACGTCACCAATGGCATTCACACCCGCACTTTCTTGGCAAGTGAACTGGCGGAGCTGTACGACGCGCACTTCAAGAAAAACTGGGACGACACCCTCGAGAAACCCGATAGCTGGTTGGTGGACAAAATTCCAGATGCTAAACTGTGGGACGCAAGATTGGCGCTCAAAAAGAAATTGATTCGTTTTACCCGCAGCCGCCTGCAACGCCAAAACGAACGCAACAACGTCGGCTCGAGTTCGGTGGTTTTAAACGAGCAATCCTTGACCATCGGTTTTGCCCGTCGCTTTGCCACCTACAAACGCGCCACGCTTCTTTTCCGCGACCTGAACCGTTTAAAGCGCATCGTTAACAACCCAGACCGCCCCGTGCAATTTATTTTTGCTGGCAAAGCCCACCCTGCCGACAACCCAGGTAAAGAATTTATTCAGGCACTCTGGCAATTCTCGCAAGACCCAGACTTGCTCGGCAAAGTCGTGTTCTTAGAGGATTACGACATGAACGTCGCACGGCACTTGGTGCAGGGCAGCGACATCTGGCTCAACAACCCACGCCGTCCACTCGAGGCTTCGGGTACGAGCGGCGAAAAAGCCAGTTTGAACGGTTGCATCAACTTTAGTATTCTCGACGGTTGGTGGCGCGAGGCGAGCGACGGCACAAACGGTTGGAACATCGGTTCGGAACGCGAATTTGGCGAAGACGAAGCCAGCCTCCGCGCCCAAGATGATGCCGATTCGCAAAGCCTATACGACATCCTCGAGTTTGAAATTGCGCCGCTTTATTACGGCGAGAAAATTGGCAACCCAGGCTGGCTTAAAGTGGTCAGAAACGCCATCCGTACTGTCGGACCAAAATTCAGTATGCAGCGTCAAGTCCAGGATTACACCAACGACCTGTACGCCAAAGCTCAAATCAACGGCGCTCGAGTTTCAAGCCATGATTTCAAAACCGCCAAAGAACTGGCAACCTGGAAAGCCAGCACGCGTCAAAGTTGGAACAACGTGCGTTTAGAGGCAAGCCTCGAGCAACCAAAGGGCATGTTGACCCCAGGTTCTACGGTCAATGTCAGCGCTCGGGTGTTCGCCGGCAACCTCGATCCGCAAAGCCTGCGCATTGAAGCGATCCTCGAGAATGGCACGGTCATTTCAACCCATAGCAACCTCAAGTTAACCCGTCAAAACGAAGACGGCTGGCTCGAATACGCTGGCAGTGTACTCACACCCGAAGCTGGGAATTTTAAAGTTGGCGTTCGCGCCCTCCCGTACCGCGAAGACTTAACAAATCCGCTCGAGCTTGGACTTATTCGCTGGGCTTAAAAATTTATTTCACAATGAGGCTGGGGCTGAAATTTTTGATTTTCAGCCCCAGTTTTTATGCCTCAAAATTTCAGGGAATATCTCGAGCGAAACTCATGGTTTGACCGTTCAGTTTCAACTCGAGTGTGCTGCCATCAAGTTTTTCAATCAACGCACTCTGGAGGGTTTGCTTGACTTGCTTACCACTGACACTCGCGTACAACTCGAGTTTTAAAGTTTTATCCTGCAAAGCGTACTTGCCTTGCAACGGCGATTTTTGACTTTGAGAAACAATAATCACACCGCTCGAGAAACGGATTTGAGTCCAACCAACAGAACCCGAATTGTTCCAAGCGCCTTGAAGCAGAGGCTCGAGATTTTCGGCTTTGTTGCAAGCCATCAAAACGACGGCGGTAAAAACTGCGAAGATTATTTTAAACATGCGTTTCCTTTTCCAAACCTAATTTGCAGCCGCATTCTAACGTGAGTTTATGGATGATTGCCCTGTCGCAATTCGAGCAATACCCGAGATTTGATACCATCACCAAAGAACGCCAGTCCAGAATTGACCACGCACAATCCAATCGTGCCAAGCCAAAACCACGGCTCTCCCGCACTTTTTAAGCGTGCCGCCTCGAGCGTCAATGACAAGCCAAAACCCACCAGAGTTAAACCAAGCGGCGAGAACACCAACCATTTCGTGCGTAAGTTCATAACTTCAGATGCCGATGTTTCTCGAGCATCGCGGCGTTAAAAGCTGCCGATTGACCCTTTGCTATGCTGAGACTGACAAATTTTTCGCCTTGAAACATTTTGGCAAGGTACACGATCTGCCCGACATGCCCAGGGTAATGCGCCAGTTGGCGTTGAATCACGGCGATCAGCGAATGCGGTTCTCCACGGATAAAAACCGACCTCGAGAAATCTGAAGGCTCTAAATGCTCGAGCGCCAAAAACAAACACGCCCAACCAGATTCCCACAACTCGAGCAGCGCAACTCGAGACAATTCTTCAGTTTCAAATTCCGCGTCACGGTTGCGGTTTTGGCTTTCGCCGTCCGCATCAAAAAGATGCTGCCACCTCGAGATCATATTTCCGTGCAAATGTTTTACGATCACAGCAATGCTGTTCGAGTTTGGTTCTGGAAGCATGTTCAGTTGCTCGTCTGAGACTTGCGCCATTGCCGCGTCGCCGTACTTTTTGTACTTCTTAAATTCGGCGAGGCTCGAGCTTAAAAAATCGGTTATCAAATCATTTGTGGTCATGGGTTTATGGTACAAAATTTGGTTTTTGTTGTCGGTAGTAAAAACAGCAAATTGAGCCGCCAGGAATCTCGAGATTGGTGCACTGAAGTAAAAAAGTTATGATCGGGTTATGAAAAAAAATTCAATCTTGATTTTGGGTATTGCCTTGACCGCCTGCGCTCCTGCTGTTTTTGATCCCGCAAACGGGATTCCAATGGGGGCGAACGAAACTTGGAATCTCAAAATTCAGAATAAAACTGGTGCGGTTTTGCTCGACGAAAATTTCAAACTTTCAGGCAATTCTCGTACATATTCACAAACTCAAGATTTACCCACATCAAATGGCAATACCTTGACAGAAGTTAAGGTCACAGAAACCTACGAAACTGGTTTGCTCTTCTTTTTTATCAATCCAGTTGGAGCTACTCAATTTGCTAGCATCCGTTCTAATACACATACTGGTGTTATTTCATACTTTGCGTCTCGAGATCAACGGCTGAGAAGAATCATTCAGATTTTCCCCGATAGTAACAAGTCGAAATCTGACCAAGACTCCTGCGAATTCATAGACTTTCAAAACCTCAACCGATTTCAAGGAGATTCTGTTAGGTACTCCGAAGGGAAATTCGGAAATCCCACAGACCCAATCGGCACTTGCACTTTCACCAAACTCGAGCCAGCACCAAAATAATTTATTCCTCGAGCCACCCTGCAAAAACCCTTGTTAGCACGGGCATGATTCCGTAAGTCATGGTGAATACCACAATCACAGCGTTCAAAATCAGCAGCTCGAGTTGCGGCAGGTAAGGGCGCAAAATTGGTGCGACAAAATAATTGATACTGATGCTGAGCGGAAGCAATCCAAGCAGGGTCAACAAAACCATTTTCCAACGTGGCGGGTTGCGCAAGGTCACAGAACCAGCAGGCGTAAACCAAAACTCGAGTCCGGGGGTAAATTGCTCGATGGGTTTGCCGAGGGTTAAGGGTTTGACACGCTCGAGCCAGTGCTTACGTTCGGCGGATTTGTGCCAAGCGCGGTAATCGGTTTCCGAAGCGAAACGAAAAACCACCAGGTATTGATTGTTACCCCCAGCCACAGCGTTTGATCCAGTGCCTCGCTCCGCTCGAGCAGGACGCACCACGCCAACGCCCAAATGTCCTGGAAAACTGATAGCGGCTTCACTGATGTCATGTACCCAAGCCTCGAATGCCACCTCGAGTCCTGGTTTGACATTTCGCGCCACCGCGAAAGTGACAGGTCGATCTTTGGATATGGCAGTCATTGTCAAAATTCTAACCAATTAAATTCAAATCTCGAGCCTTTATCGGCACGTTCCAGAACCCGCGTCTGTAAACGTTTTCCCAGGTTCAGGTAAGAATTCAAACTTGTAACTCGAGCTTGCAAGCTCGAGCTTTAAAACGCCGTAAGTATCGGCATTGAACGTTTGACTGTTTGGTTTTTTGATGCCCAAATGATAATGGCTGATGCCGCCAGAACCAACCAGAATTTGGGTTATGCCACCTGGGTCTGCCTCGCCTGCCGCGTTCATCGGCGCAAAGCGCTCGTAAGTGTGCTCATGACCGTTTAAGACCAGTTCGACACGGTTTTCAGCAGCAGCCTTCCAAATGTCTTGCATAAAATCGGCGTTGCCATGTTCCGCACCGCTCGAGAATCTGGGGTGATGCCACATCACGATTTGGCAGGTGTTGTTGCTGGCTTTCAGGTCGTTTCGCAACCATTTTTCTTGAACTGATCCTGTCTCGCAGCCGCCAATCGCCGCGCAATTGCTATTGACCACCACAATGTGCCACGTGCCAAGGTTGTACGAATAATAGCCTTTGCTCGGGTTGCCAGCCTTAGCACCAAAATAACCATAATAGCCTATGGCATTGGGCGTGTTGTAATCGTGATTGCCTGGGACTGGGCGGGTTCTGGCTTTAAAGCTGCCCCAGCTTGGGTTGTAGCAATCCGAAAATTCTGCGCTTGTGCCATTCGGGTAGACATTATCACCCAAAGTAAAAACGCTTGCGCCTGGGTTCTGGGTCAGCACACCAACCACCAATTTTGCGGTGGTTTCGTCACCAGAATTATTACAGCCCGCAATGTCGCCAGCACCAACCAGCACGAAATTTTGCGGCGCTGAAAGTCCGTCACAGGCAAGCAGCACACCACAAAAAATCAAACTCAAAGTCAGTCTCATATTGACGAAAGCTTACCTCGGGATAGACTGCGAAACATGATTGACATCACTCGAGCGATTCATAATGCCGCGCCAAATTGGATTGGTGATACACCAGTGGATTACCAAACGCCAGTGAAAATCTCAGATGGCGCGAGTGCCAACGTCGGCAGCATCAGCATGAGCACGCACACGGGAACACATGTAGACGCGCCCTGGCATTACGATGACGCGGGAATCAAACTCCATGAAGTTGCGCTCGAGACTTGGGTTGGAACGTGCATTGTGGTCAATGCGTTTGGGGTCCCTTGTTTGACACCAGATTTGCTAAACGGTTTAGATTTGACGGGCGTGACCAAAGTGATTTTCAAAACTGGGCAACCGAATGCCTGGCAGGAGTTTCCAAGGGTTTGGACGATCACCGACCCGAGTTTGCCACCGTTTCTTGCGGCGCTAGGCGTGACCCTGATCGGCACGGACGCACCGAGTGCCGATGCTCTCGAGAGCAAAGACTTGCCTGGGCACAAAGCACTGGCACAATCTGGGGTTTGTATTCTCGAGAGTCTGGCACTCGAGCATGTGCAGCCTGGAAAGTACCGTTTGATTTGCTTGCCACTCAATTTGATTGGCGCAGACGGTGCTCCCGCCAGGGTGATTCTCGAGGCGCTATAATCTGTTTGGAGGTTTGAGATGATCGTTAAACCAGAATCGGGCGAGGTCGAAGATTTACCAGAATTGTTTGGTGATGATGATTTTGCGGCTCAAGACGCGTCGTTGCAGGCAATTGCCAGATTACAAAGCAAGGGTATTGATATTTTTTACTTCGATGCGTATCTCAAAGTTTATGTTTTAGAAAAGCCTAACGGTGATCGTTTCCAGATTCGGTACACGGGAAAACCAAAAGCGGATTTTGAGATTGTGAAACCCGTATTTCCAATTGCACCACGAATATAATTTTCTTAGAGCCTGTTTATGAAGGATGCTTTTGCAGTTTAAAAAAGCGAATAGCAAATAGCGAACAACTGACTGCTAATCGCTAGCTGCTCATTGCTCAAGACATTGCAAAACCCCAACAATTTCCGAGATAACAGACTTCATAAACACTCTCTTAGAAAACAAAATCGAGTAAACTGCTGGCATGAGTAAACTCGAGTTACTTGAACAACAAATTTTACAACTCAGTCCCGAGGAAATCGCACTGCTGCGCGAGAAACTCGATGAACTTGAGTTGGAAACGCTAATTCCTGCATTACGGTTAACACCCTCAAATGGCAAAAAAGCACGAGGTCTACCTGACGGAATTATTTCGAGCAGTGGTGCTTCGATCAGTGATTCAATTCGCTTGATGCGTGAAGAACGCGAAAATCATTTGTGATCTTGTTTCTTGATTCCAGCGCTTTGGTCAAATTGTATTCAGCAGAAGAAAATCGAGAATTGGTATTTTCAGCAATTGCCAAAGCCAGAGACGTTGCCGTTTCAAGTCTGAGCCTTGCCGAAGTAACAAGCGCTCTAAAACGACATCAGTTGGAGGGTGGTTTTAGTCAAACGGATGAACAACGTGCATTTCAAGTTTTACTCAAGGATTGGGAAACGTTTGATCGGATTGATCTGAGCGATTGGTTGGCAAAACAAGCTGCGGTGTTGGCTCGGTCTAGAGGTTTACGTGGCGCGGATGCAGTGCAACTAGCAAGCGCAAGTTGGCTAACCCGAGAACGTCATGGAGTGCAATTCTTAGCTTTTGACATTCAATTAAACGAGGCGGCTCGAGGGATTGTTCGCGTTTTTGAGCCTTAATTCTTGGATTTCATTTTTAAATAACCATGTCAGAATACAACCGTGTTGATTTACCAAATCCCAGGAACGTTAGAAACCCTTGACCATTTCACACCTGCCTTGTGGGAAGCTGGGGCGCAGGGACTCGAGGAACGTGACGGACAAGTGCTGGTATACTTTGAAGCTAGGCTCGAGTTGCCTTTTGGCGGGGTCTGGCTCGAGGCGGATGATACGGATTGGATTGCGCAGTACCGTGCAAGTTTGAAGCCTGTGACCATTGGGAAAGTCATTATTAACCCTGGTTGGGATTTGAGTCTAGCGCGGAATACAGACAAAATCGTGATTGATCTCGAGCCTGGTTTTGCTTTTGGCACGGGTCAGCATGAGACCACGCGCATGGCAATCTTGGCGTTGCAAAATCACAACCTTAACGGTGCTCGAGTGCTCGATGTCGGTTCCGGCAGTGGGATTTTGGCGCTGGTGGCGGCAAAACTTGGAGCACAGGTTTTGGGCGTGGACAACGATTCGAGCACCGTACCTGTGGCTCGAGAAAACGCTGCGAAAAACAATGTTGATGCCGAATTTGTTGATGGCATCCTCGAGACGGTTTTGCCTCGAGCGCCGTTTGATGTGGTGGTGGCGAATCTGTTTGCAGAATTGCATGACATGTTGATGCTTCAG